>CADBDH010000001.1 GCA_902793405.1 uncultured Bacteroidales bacterium
CGGCGTAAGTAGAAGAACAAAAAATGCATTTGCCCAACCATAAGGAGGGCCCCATAAAAAGTGTTTTCCACTTTCCCAATTCTTACATTTCCGATAATAGATATACTTAAACATTTTGTTCTCCTTTCGATGCATGCAAAGTTACACAATAATACTAGACCAGCAAAAACTATGCCATTGCCATTTTGCGATTTTGATAGCCTTTCCTTTGTCTTTTGCCGTAGAGACCCCATCCGTTACCTTTGCGATAGAAAATTCACCAATCACTAACCACTCATCACTAATCTGAGCCAAAGGCGCATTAAAGAATATGTCAGTCACATTGAATACCCAACTCGAGGAGCTGATGTTTTCCTCGCAGATTATATTACTTGGCGGCGCCTTCGCCATCAGAGCAAGCTCTATGGCGTTCGACTTGCTCAAGTTTTCCCGACCTCGACCTCACGACGAGCGACGACAACGAGGCCGTCGTGTCGATCGTCTCGGGCGGGGCCTACCCATCGCGGGTTGCTCAAAGCTTGCGACTCGACTCGCATCAAATCAAGACTGCCCGAATCTACTGCAACTTCAGCGTTAATGATTTAGTTGTATTTTTGTAGGCTTTATCATCATCAATATTGAAACTTGATGTATCTTTGCACTGAACTAAAATACTTGTTGTCATGAAGAAATACCTATTCATTTTATTATCCGTCTCTTGTGCGATGTTGATGTCATGTGGCGGCGATGAACCCGCATCTCCTGACAATCCAGAGATTAACTGGTTTGACAGCATCCCGGCCGACAAAAAGATAATACCTCCTGATGTGACACCGATAAGCGGGCTGAATTTAGAGACCTTCCCCATTATTGATGGCTCAGATTCCACCCAGCCCATTCGGGAATTACTTGCAGCAACACTCTTGGGTGGCTACCCTTGTATTTGGGGATATTGGCCTGGTGATGGTTCTAATAGGCTTGTAATGTACAGTCATCTTGATAAAGATGAGCAAATATTGCTACGCTCTAAATTAAAGATGAACAACACCCATCCATCTTACAACAACCTAATTGATGGTACTGTGGATTTGATTATCTGTGCCCGCGAGAGTTCTGAGGACGAGCAGAATTATGCTCTTGAGAAAGGTGTGACACTCATCGAGAAACCCATTGCCAACGACTCGTTTGCTTTCCTGCTCAATCGGGCTAACAGTGTTGAAAACCTCACACACGAACAGGTGGTGGGCATCTATACTGGACAGATTACCAATTGGAAAGAAGTGGGTGGGGAAGACCAGCCCATCAAGGCCTTTACCCGTAACCGCAATTCTGGAAGTCAGGAGAAGATGGAGAAACTCGTCATGCAGGGCACACCTATGGTTGACTTGCCCGAATTGCGGGGCGGCTCAATGATGTCTCCGTATTTGAGCCTTGAAACAGCCCCCTACGGCATCGCCTATTCTCCCTATTACTACTACCTTTATATGTCAGACTCAACCTCAAAAGTCAAGGCTATTTCCATCAATGGCGTGCCACCCGCCAGTGAATATATCCGCAACAAGACCTACCCCTATGTCTCGGCTGTTGTGGCAGTGATACGCAGCGACACACCAGCTGACAGCTATGCCCGCAAGATTTTCGATTATCTAACGACGCCAGATGGCAAGAAAATCATTGAGGCCAGCGGCTATGTAGCCAATTAGAAATACTCACAAACGCTCTCTTAGACATTAGAACAGACTCCATAATTTTGCGGAAACTAAAACCGTGAGATTATGGAGATGTTCTTTTTTCTGCTCTTGACACCTGCGCCGTCTTGGACGAATCACGCCGAGAGATTTGTCTGCGGCTATTTCCTGAAGTCTCTTCCTGTACCCAAGTACATCATCCTTCAGTTTGGCTATTGTCTGTTGTGCCGGCTGGCCATTGACGTATATGGTTGCCGTCGCTGTACTGTTGTAATTGCTCATATCTTAGTCACATTTATGTGACAAAGATAAAAGAGCACCACCAAAGCGCAAAAGACAGAAAAATTGTAGCTCGCCTATCTGAATCTTGAATAGTCTTCGTAATACTTTCTCCCTTTATTCACTTTTTTTGCTTCTTTACGTCTTTTCCTTTCCTTCCGTTCATAATAATAATCGCCTAATGGCTGGCATATATCTTTCATTGGATTAGACACCATGCGAATTATTTCGTCAAATATTTTCCTAACAAGCTTTAAAATCACCAAAAAGAGAACACAGGCCCATTTAAAAACAAATGGGAGCGCGAATATGACAATCAGCAAGATAATGATGTTACCATCAAATGGCCAATAGAAATACATCTCTCTGTCCTCCTCTCTTCATTGAATTAGGCAGCAAAAACCATGCCATTAGCCTTGTTGAAAACATGTTATACAACATAGCGGGAAGCGGGTGCGGCTTTCGTCCTCACGACGGCCGCCGCTATATTCTTTAGTTTCGTTTCTGTCGTTTGAGCTAGCTGGTTATTTCTTGCTGTTTTCTTTTCTGCATTTCTCTATTATCGAAAGAAGCAGATAGATGGGTAGGGTAATTATAGCGAGAACGATGAGCAGAACTTGTGGGACATGTGCGCGTTTAAGGATGAAAACCAGCAGAGCCACCACAGCTACTATTGCCATGATGATTCCAAATTCAGGTGGCCAATTATACAAATACATCTCTCTGTCCTCCTTTCTTCAATAATTTAGCTTGCAAAAACCATACCATTGGCCATCAGTTAAATATGTTATTCAACATATTGTTCTCTTCATACTATATTTTAGAGTTATTACCAGGCAATGGGAAACTCGCTTCGCTCGGTTCCCGTTGCCCAGTCGCCATTTAAAAGCATCACGTTTCGCAAAAAAACATCAAAAATGTGTACCAAAATTGCACACATTTAAAAAATGGTTATCTTTGCAGGCGAAACCAATAATCAAAGAAACTATGATAATCGTAACAGGTAGAGAGTTTCGCGCAAATCAAGCTAAGTACTTTGACTTCGCCAATCAAGGGGAGGATGTCATTATCAAGTCCCGTCGTGGGTCATTCCGTATTATTCCGGTGACCAATGAGGACGTTGTGTATAATGATGGCCGCGCTCTAAAGCAGGTACAGGCAGGCGAAGTATATGAGATGAAAGAAGAAGAGTCTACGGAACAGTTCATCAATCGCATGCTTGAAGTCAGCGAGCAATAATCCAGCTTCAAGTATAAGGTCATTGATTGTTCAAGTCCAGGTGATTTCCGTGTATGGTCTCTACGACAAGTGATTTATAATATCATTTAGCCATTTCAATCTTATATATTTTATTACGGCAGAGACGAATGCCCACCCGCGATGGCGATGGGCCGTTCCGCTCCGTCTGCGTCCGCTCCGAATGACTGACTTATCGGCTGGAGAGTGCCTGTTCAAGCTCACTGGCCGCGCCGAGACCCCACACAGCCGGCTGCTGCGGTCATTGACGTTCCGCACTGCGCTTCGCTGCGTCATCGACAGTGCATCACCTGCGGTTCAAGGCGGTCTGCTGACGGCGGGTGCGGGTGCGCACCCGGCTCGCTGCACTGGTATCGGGTTCGTCCTTCGTCCTCAACCCGATCCTGACGTTACGCAAGCCCGATGCTCAATCGTAGATTGCCCCGCAACGCCGGCATCCCGCCTGGCACTCACGATAACTCCACTCATCTTGTGCCTCCACTTCATTCCCTCCGCGCCCCGCTGTTTTCGCTGCGCTCAGGGGTATCGGTGCTGTGAGCCTTGGACACACTCCAGCCTCTGTCGCCATTCTGCGCTACCTTGCCTGCGCTTCACCGCCCGTCGCCATCGCCTGAGCACAACATCAAGCCTGGAACAAGTTCAAGGCACGATGTTGTCGCATATAAAGCATCGGTATTGACGAGCATAAGCGCAACCGATACTGCGTGTCGGATGCGCTCACGCACGTCATCATCATCACCGCACAATGACAAAATCGCCCTGCATATAGCGCTTTTTTGAAAGTGAGTTTGCAACACGTTTCGCAGGGCAGTCGGGGGCTCCCAAGAGGGAAAGAATGGAAAATTTTCCCTTTTTCAACCCTTTAATTGGCTGATTATCAGCCAAAGTCACCTCTCGAGGTGCGGAAAATTTTCACTTTTAAGAAATGCTCGTCCTAAATTCTATATACTAACTTGCTGATATAGGTGTTTTTACGGCACTCAAAAAATCATGAGTCAAATGTTAAAATTTCGGCTCATTTTTCTCACACGCTATCAGAGAAGCACGAAAGGTCACCTGTTTTGCCTTGGCATCAGAAACCAGACAGAAGAACAGACCACCATTTGATATCACCAATCGTTAGTTCAATCTCACAGCATATCAAAATGGCGGTTTTCCTTAGTAACAGGGGCATATGTGCCATCGAAACCGATACTTCGTGTCGGTTCATCGTCACACATGAGCGATTTTACCGCTCAATGGCTGGAACATCGCTCTGCATATAGCGCTTTTGTGGCCGATGGATTTTGGGCACGCTCCGCAGGGCGGTAGGGGGATCCCGAGAGGGATAGAAAGGGAAAAAATCCCTTTAAAACCCTTTAGATGACTGGATATCAGCTATTAGCAGATTTCAAAATAGGAATTTTGGTGATTTTTCTAAAAACTCGCCTATAATTCCGTCTGCTAACTTGCTGATATAGGTGTTTTTGAAGACTCTAAATTTCTGCACCTTTCTGCAACATCTTGCCCAACAAATAAAGGCATCTCAGAGCCATAGCGGAGCCTCTATGGATGAGTCGAAACCAATACTTCGTGTCGATTTCGCTCACGCACGTCGGCCTCAGTACCGCCCATCTCCATGCATATAGCGCTTTGATGAAGATACGATTTCGGAAGCGCTCCGTAGGGCAGATGGGGGGTACCAAGAGAGAGACCGGGACTACCGTCCCGTAACCCTGTAAATTGTTGATTATCAGCCCAAATTTTATTTGAATGCTGGACAACACGAAAAAAAAAGAAAAAATCGTCCGAAATTTTATAAGTTAACTCGTTGATATAAGTATTTTTACGACATCCATAAAAATGGCGTTTTTGGGCACTTCTCGGCCTTTGCTGGGTCTCTCTACCTTTTCTAAGAGTTTGCATTTATGATGTTGAAACAGCCGCCTGCAAAACATAACGCCGCGACCTCCGCCACTCCGAAGCGGCAGCGGTCGCATTGATAACATTGTTCGTTTGTACTACTTTAACACATCTCATAATTCCAGGGATGGTGTGGACGAAACCAGACAGTCGTTCGGATTCGTCCACGCATGTGAGCTTAATTACCGTACATTCGCCCTGCATATAGCGCTTTACATCAAGCGATTTTCAGAAGCGCTCCGCAGGGCGGTAGGGGGATCCTGAGAGGGAAACAAAGGGAAAAAAATCCCTTTTCAACCCTTTAATAATTGATAATCAAGCATTTGATTTTTTCAATCCTTTACAAATCGTAATTTCGCGTAATTTTGTAAATGTTTTCGTTTGAACGGCCCGAGAATTACACCTTAATTATACGGTAAAGAGAGAGAAGGGGAGGGTTGAATTCTTGTCCGTCAGAGCTTGTTATTCTTTTCTGGTATCTCGGCGCCATCTGTCGTGGAACTGCTCTCTGAAGACTTTGTCATTCCATTATCATGACATTGTTGTCATTGCTTTTTATCGTTTTGTTTTTATGACAACAGTATGACAACGGATTGGATTTTGGTTGTAGCCAATTAAGCAGATATAGGTTGTGGAGCATAGCGGACTCGAACCGCTTACCTCAACACTGCCAGTGTTAAGAACCCCACTGATAACCAGCCAGTTATGCTTTTGGTAACCTACCTAAGTAACCTGCAAAAAGTGTAATTACCAGTAACAAAGGTACATTTTTTTTTGAAAATCGCTGAAAATAATCCTCGCTTTTTCATCCTTATGGCGGAATCGTCTTGCGTAAAGAGAACGGGCTCGTCCCTATTGTGTGGAACGAGCCCGTATGGAAATGACCCCACTTTATTATGCCCTATTCTCCGAGAGCAATTCTGCCTCCTTGAAAATGTACTTTCTTTCTCTTAACTTCTTATCCATTGATTTGACTCTTTTTATGAGTCAACTTATTCCAGGCAAAGACAAAGAGTCGCATTCGACAAAAAAAAGGTCAAGGATGCGGAATCGGCAATTTTTTGGTAAAAATTTTTCTGGGATAACAGTTCGTCCAATAATGGGGCTTGTGATAGGGGGAAGGAGGTTGGGGTTACAGAAAACCCCTCCATCCCCCCTCCTTAGGGATGGTGTCTAGGTGTGTGCTATGGCGAGGCTACACATTACCTCCGCGCCAGCCTGCTTAAAATGCTTAATTGCTTGATGCATAGTGTTTCCTGTATTTACCAGGTCGTCGATTATGATAATTTTCTTACCGGCGAAGAATTTTTTATCAATGTTTATCGGCCTTGCTTTTCCTCTTCCTGCAAAATGCCTTGGCACGTTGTCTCCAACGGCTTTCACATGCTTGAATCCATTTTTGCACCCAGTCTTGCCGGCGAGTGCTGCCATAAAGTTCTTCCACCTTTTAGCCGTTGACTTCTGATTGCTCGCTGGGATGCAGACCAATGTAATATCGTCCACTTCGTCACCATACTCTCCGGTAATGATTGTGCAGAAAGCATCGACAACGATATCGAACACTTTTTGATAATTCTCATCGCTTACGTCCCCATCTTTGAAGGCCCACAAAACTTCACGGGGTATCTCGCCATACTTTGTTTCATCATTCCCTTTTGCTTGACTTAAAGGGATATATCTAGCCAAGGCGACCAGAGGAACACTGTCAATTTCATAAATTAGGTCATGTTCCTTGTCCTCGCGCTGAATCTGTTCAACGGCCTCGTTTATTACCCAGCATACTATGCGTTGTAATATATTCATACTCAATCTATTTTTGTGTTTTTTGTTTATACGTACTTGAAAAAGTATCCCTAAAGCGCCAACCAAATCCTCTATGCGTGTAGTGCTTGCCTGTGCAGCACTCGGATATGCGTCTTTGGCTGAATCCATAGGCTCTTTCAGCGATGGTTGCTGATGGGAATTCACCGACTATCTGCCCAGTAACTGGATTGAATGCTGTGACCGGCTTGCTGCGCTTCCTAAGGTACTCTGGACTCTTCTTTCGTCCTTTCAGCGCTTCACTAATCTTCTCATTCCGAGTTCCATAATTGTTGTTTTCCCGATGGGTAACCCACTGAAGATTGCATGCTCGGTTATCCTGCCTGCAATTGTTGATATGGTTAACACAAGGGCGATTACTTTCGTTGGGTACAAACGCAGTCGCCACAAGTCGGTGCACAGCAAAGGTATGCCTCCTGCCGGCATCATCCACGATATTGACGTGAAGGTACCCATTCTTGCTACGCCCGGGCTTCATCACACGCTGCCTGATGTGTAAAAGGCGTCCGTTGGATTGCTTTATAGTCCTCTCAAGTGACATGATGTTTCCTAGGGTTGATACCATGTAATACTGGAATCCGTTGATTGTAGTCCATTGTTCTTCAGCCATTGATGTCTTTTTTCTAATAAATAGCATGAATAACAGAGAATGGTATTACTGAGGTAGATTATTTTGATTTGTCAAAAAAAACTTTGTTTTATATGTCAATTTGTGTAACAAATTTGCTAACTTTGTTGCATCAAATGTAAACTTTAAAACCATGTTTATGGAGAACAGCACGCTTAACCGGATAAAAGGTGCACTCGCCGATAATCAAAAGAGCAGTAAATGGCTTGCCCAACAATTAGGAAAGTCCCCGACAACAGTGTCACGATGGGCCTCTAACAAGGTTCAGCCATCTGTGGGGCAACTCTATGAAATAGCCGAGGTGTTGAATGTTGATGTCAGGACCTTGCTTGTGTCAAATCGCGTGGAGGTGTAATTGCACCTGTTGTTCACTTTTAATATCAACTAAGACATGAGTATTAACTATTCTGCCGGGCAACGCATCTCGGTGCGTGGTGAGGAGTTTCTCATCACCAAAATTGAGCGTAATGCCATCAGCAATTCCTATATTCTATTTGCTAAGGGGCTATCAGAACTTGTCGCCAACCACAACTATGTATTTGACACGTCGATAGACAAGAACATTGACATTGTCAATCCTGTCAATACAGAACTGGTCGTTGACGCTGACCCACAATGCCGCAACACGCGATTACTCATTGAAACATCGCTTCGCAGCAATTCTTATTTCTCAAACAAAATCACCGTGGCCCAGCATGGCGCCTATGACCTTGCTCAGTATCAGATGGAGCCGACGCTGAAGGCCTTTGAGTTACCTCGTCCTCGTCTTCTCATTGCCGATGGCGTAGGACTTGGCAAGACCATCGAAGTCGGTATCTTTCTGTCCGAGATGATTCGCCGTGGCCGTGGCAAGCGTATCTTGGTATGTGCCCTCAAATCTATTTTGGCCCAGTTCCAGGAAGAAATTTGGAATCGCTTCTCCATTCCATTGGTCCGTTTGGATTCCTATGGTGTTGATAAGATTCGTTCAGAAATCCCCATGAACAAGAATCCGTTTGAATATTACGACAAGACCATCATTTCAGTTGATACGCTCAAGAATAACGGTAAGTTCCGTGGTTGGCTGGAGAAGACCTATTGGGATATCATTGTCATTGATGAGTGCCATACCGTCGCTAATGACTCTAGTCTACGTGGTGACCTGGCTCAGTTCTTAGCAGGACGGTGCGACAGCATGATTTTGACCTCAGCAACGCCTCACAATGGTACAGCCGAGTCCTTTGCTAACCTTATCAACATGCTGGAACCGACTGCTATTCCCCGCAACGGTCAATATTCCAAGAAAGATGTCGAGCCTTACTACGTGCGTAGATTCAAGAAGGACATTGTAGACGATACAATTCGCAATAACTTTCAGGAGAGACAAGTAGAGCCTATACGCTTCAAACTCAGCCCTTATGAAGAAGAATTTTTAGCAAAGCAGCAGGCCATAAAGTTCCGTTCTATTGATGAAAAGAATGACAAGGAACGAAAAGACTTGTTATTCTCCATTTCGCTATTCAAGGGATTTCTTTCTTCTCCTCAGGCTGCACTTGAATCGGTCAACAACCGCATAAAAAATAGCGAACAGAACACTGAGGAACTAATGGAACTACAGAAGATGCTCGCCAATATCATCAATGTTGATGCCGATAGCCGTTATGCTGCATTTAAAGCCAAACTCAAAAAGATATGGGACAACAACCGTAGGGAACGAATTGTGATTTTCACAGAGCGTGTAAAGACGATGGAATACTTGCAGGAAAGAATCATGAGAGAGTTCGGGTTGACTGATGAGCAGGTTGTTCTATTTAACGGTTCATTGACTGACACCGAGCAGGAAGAGATGGTAACGAACTTCAGCAAAGCCGATAGTAAGATTCGCGTCTTCATCAGCAGCGATAGCGGCAGTCAGGGTGTTAATCTGCACTACTTCTGCCACATCATGTTCAACTATGACATTCCCTGGTCTATTATCACTCTGCAACAGCGCAACGGCCGTATAGACCGATATGGGCAAAAGCAGCCACCAATCATTTATTATTTGCTGGCAGAAACTGGCAATGACCCCAAGCAAGAAAAACTCCGAACCGATTTCACCATCGTTCAGAAACTTATGGATAAGGAGAAAGAAGTGCATGACACTTTAGGTGATGCCATGAGTGTAATGAAACTTTACAGCGCAACTAAAGAAGAACATGCGGTGCAGGAAGTTTTGAAGAAAGGTGACCCGGGCTATTTTGAGGTATTGAGGAAACAACGCTTGGCACTGTTCAACTTCGATTTAGATGAGACAACACCTGTTGAGCACAGGGAAATCTACGAACCTCAATTGTCCCTTTATCATAACAATATGGATTTCTATGATGAATTGTTCTCTAATCTTAAGTCAACCGGCAGCATCGGTGTGCATGATGTTGACATCAAGAGGGGTGATGTCACCTATGTTGAAGTCCAGAACACTCCTGAACTGAAAGATGTGCTCTACGATATGCCTCGGGAGGCCCAACCTCTTGACGGAACCTACTATTTGTGTGAGGACAAGGCTATGTTGAACCGTAGCATCGCGGAGTCTCGCAAGACTCAGGACAGCCGTTGGAGCAAATTCCAACCGCTATATGACCTTCATCCTATCATCCAGTACCTGTTCACAAAGTTCACCTCTGGTTTCGGCAAGAGCCAGGCGACGGTTGTTAAGAATGGCATGTTCCCCAAGGGTCAGTCTTACTATCTGTTCTATGGCAGCCAGTGTAATGGACTTGGACAAAGCCTAATTAGCAAATTCTTTGTGGTGCCCATCAATCAAGAAGGCGCCATGAATGAAACTCCTTTATCATTATCTGATTTCATGCAGAAATTCAAGATTGACGAAACCTTCTACCGTGAAGAGGTCACAGAGGAGGAACTTGCCATCTTGAGGGAAAACCTTCCCATGGCTGTTGAAAGTGGACGTGAAACTTACCTTTACGAAAAGCAAATCGAGAAGAGTATCGAAATGGAAAAACAACTCGATAAGTACAAGGAGCATCTCCAGCAGTGGGCTGAGACTTCAAGAGAGAGCCTCACTATCCCATTTGAGGGCGATGCCGCCCAGGTGACCATAACTCGCCGCAACAGGGAGAAGAAACTTGAGGAAATCCAAACCATCCAGAACAAGAGCAGCCAGTTCTGCCAGGACATGTATACCCTGGACAAGGCTGACCCATATATGAAACTGCTTACCGTGTTCTTTAACTTCTAATATCAATCGTCATGGCAGAAAACGTAAAATATAGATTCATTCAAAATGTGGGCGAATATTTCCCCGCTGGTTACTTTGGCGAGGACTTCCTGGAGAAGGTCCAGAAGTGTGCCGGCCTGGATGCTGATAGCATGAAGGCCCTGTCTTCCAAATATACACCGCTGCGTCGCGAATATGACGAGTACAAGAACTTTATCGTTAACGCTCATCCTCGTGTACAGGACGCTATCAAGGCTACCCATGATTTCAACACCCGCCTGCTTGAAATTTGGGGTTACGATACACGCGAGCCTTATAGCACTCCATATATCATCAATGATGACCATGACCCTTACGACTATGTGCCAGTGCGCCATACGCTTTACCACAATGGCCAGGTGCGTATGCTTGTCATGGAGATGCAGCACCTTATCAAGGTGGATGAAACAGAGCCTGCAGGCCTGTTTGAACAGCAATATGACGATGGCGGCATCGTCAAGCACCAGCGCTACACGGTATCGCAGTGGAACAAGGTCTTTCAATTTGACCCCGAGCACTACAAGATATCACCGGCAGTCATCAACAAGGCCATCACTCAGATATTCCTCATGCCTGAGCAGCGCCGTCCTCATTTCATCTTGCTTATGGCAGGTAATGCCATCTTTTTGTTCGATGAGGAGAAGTGGGCTAGGGGAGGCTATTTGCTTTTCACCCTTGACGAGTTGTTCTCTCAGGCGAGCATCGTTGCTAACCGCAACTACTACGCCCTGTTCCACCTGCTGCTGAGCAAGGAGACGCTTGCCGGCGACAGCGAGACGGTGCTCATGGACACCATCATCGAGGAGAGTTACAAGAACGCCTACGAGGTCACCAAAGACCTCAAGGAAGGCGTTGTCAATGCAGTTGAGACTTTGGCCAATGAGGCGCTCTATTACAAACGCCATGTGGTGCATGAGCCTTTTGGCAAGAAGAACGATGAGACTGGCGAATATGATGAGACTGACGATGGCTTCGAGGCCGAAGTTCGCGACGACTGCATCACCATTGTCTACCGCTTGCTCTTTATCTTCTTCGCCGAGAGCCGTCAGGAACTCAACATCCTGCCCACCGACGACGAAATCTATAACAAGGGCTATTCCCTGGAGATGCTGCGTGACCTGGAACAGGTCAGGCTCATCAGCGAGGAAACTCGCAATGGCTATTTCATTGACGACTCCATCCGCCAACTCTTCAGACTGCTGAGCGATGGCTTTAATGCTAACCGTGACGATGGCCTTGACAAGCGTTTCAAGGTCCGCAAGATTGACTCGCCCTTGTTCAACGACAAGAAACTGCACCACTTGGGCGACGTGAAAATCCGCAATATCAAGTGGCAGGAAATCATCAAGGCTTTGTCACTTAGCCACCGTGGCAGTAATGTGGGCCGCATCTCCTATGCCAACCTAGGCGTGAACCAATTGGGTAGTGTCTATGAGAGCCTGCTGGCTTACCGTGGTTTTTATACTGAAGAGGATTACATCGAGGTACATAAGGCCGGGGCACCAGAGGATGGAACTTATCTAGTTCCCTATAGCCGTATGGGCGACTTTGATTTCGATACTGAGGTGCTAAAGAACGATGACGGCACAGTTCATATTCTGAAACGTGGCACGTTTGTCTATCGTCTGAATGGACGTGACCGACAGAAATCGGCTTCCTACTACACGCCTGAGGTACTTACTCGCAGCACAGTAAAATACACGCTCAAGAACATCCTTGACGAGGTAGCAGCCGACAAGCGCAAAGCCACCGAACTACTCAACCTCAAAATTTTAGAGCCTGCCATGGGTGCTGCAGCCTTCCAGAACGAAATCATCAACCAACTGGCAGAGGCTTATCTAGAACACCAACAAAGGCAATTGCGACAGAATGGACACGATTGGCGCATCCAACCGGACAAATACCGCAGCGAACTGCAAAAGGTGAAAGCCTTTATCGCTACCCATAACGTATATGGCGTCGACTTGAATCCCACTGCTATTGAACTGGGCAAACTGTCACTGTGGCTCAATGTGATTCACAAGGACATGGACACTCCCTTCTTCTCTAACCGCATTGCCCTGGGTAATGCCGTGATTGGAGCCTGGCTCAAGGTGTACAGCAAGGATGAGGTTTATGTTATCAGGGATGGCAAGCGCGATATTCCCAACAAGTGGTGGGAAAAGGCCCCGCACAAGGTTTCGTTTAACAAGAACAGCGTGGCACGTAGCGTCAATGAGGTCTATCATTTCCTGTTGCCCGATGCTAACATGCTTGCTGTGCGCTCCATTACTGAGCAAAAGCGGCAGCATCCCCTGGAATTCAACAAGATGCGAGACCTCATCAGGGATTGGACCAAGCCCATTTACTTCAATGATTTCATCCGCTTGCAACGTATAAGTGGCATGATTGATGTCCTGCTCAAGGAATACTTTACCTTCGTGAAAAGCATGGAGGAACTCACCGATGACCGCAAGCAGATTTGGGGCATCATCAAGGACAACAACCGCATTGCGTTTGACACCTACGACGACAAGGAGCGTCTATTCAACACCCGCTATCGTCGCGATAACGCTTATTACAGGCTCAAACTGGTCATGGACTATTGGTGCTCACTGTGGTTCTGGGAGTATGATGAGGCAGCAGACCTACCCACCCGCGATGAATATTGGGACGACATCGAGGCCTTGCTCAACGTGAGTGATGACCAACTTGACAGTCGTACACGCCAGGCCATTGGCAAAGCAAAAATTGAAACTCCCTCACTCTTTGAGAGCGACACGCAGAGTGAAGAGGAGAGTGATATCATCCTCAAGAGTAAAGAAGAAATCCTGCTTGGTGTCCGTGGCGACCACAACCTCTTTTCCGAGAGTTATCGCTTCAAGAATGTCAAGCGCTATGCCGACCGTTACCACTTCTTCCATCCCATGTTAGAGTTTCTTGAAGTTTTCTGGCTCCGCGATGGCTTTGACATCATTTGTGGTAATCCACCTTGGATTAAACTTGAATTTGCAAGTCAAGGTATCATTGCAGAAAAATATCCAGAAGTAGAAATTCGGCGTATGGCCGCTCCACAGGTGAAAGAGGTGCGTGACCGCTTATTCAAAGCAATTCCTGCTCTTGAGCAATCTTATAGAGAAGAGGAAACGGAGAATGCAGGTACGGTTGCGTTCTTAAACGCTTTTGCTAACTATCCATTGCTTAAAGGACAGCAGACCAACTTATATAAATGCATTTTAGAAAATGGTTTGGGGATGATGAACACTATTGGTTATATGGGAGTACTTACACCTGAAACCATATACGATGACCCAAATGGTCAACCTCTCAGAAAAGAAATCTATAAACGCCTTCGTTACCATTTCCAGTATGAAAATGAATTAACTCTTTTTTCTGAAGTTCACCACAACAACAAATTTGGGGAAAACATCTTTGGATGCGAACAAAATGTCATCGATTTTGAGAGCATTCACAACTTGTATCATCCAAACACTATTGATATATGTTTCGGGCACGATGGCCATGGTACTTGTGGAGGCATTAAAACTGAAGAAGGCAAGTGGAACACTGTTGCTCATCGAGACCGCATAGTGAACTTCAGAGAAAAGGAGTTAAGGATACTCTCTGATGCTTTTGAAGATGGAGCAGATTGGGAATCAGTAAAATTAACATCTATACACGCAAATAGTATAATAGATGTTTTGCAAACTTTTAGCAGATTTCCTCATCATGTTAGCGACTTCGGAGCGAATATAACAGTAGATTTAGATGAGACTGGAGCAGTTAATTCTGGTGTTATCGCTAGAGAGACCTTTTATCCCACAATTGAAAATTATGAAATGGTTTATAATGGCCCTCAGATATATGTTGCAAATCCTAGTTATAAGACCCCGCGTGAAACCTGCAGGTTGAATTCAGATTATGATAATATCAATTTGGAACTTATTTCTGACAATTTCATTGCTCGTTCAAATTACAGACCCTTGATGTCTAAAGATAAATTTGTCTCTCTTATCAATGGTTTCGTCTATCAAGACGAAAATGGGGATGAGGCTTATGACAACTGGATTGATTACTATAAGGTGGGATTTCGAAAAATGCTATCGATAAACGGAGAACGTTCGTTGATATGCGCGGTCTTGCCCCGCAAGACCGCGCATATCAACGGTGTTATCTCCGCTACTTTTCGCAGCGGAGATAACACCGTGGATATGGCTGCTCTCTGTGCATCATTGCCAATGGATGCATACATGAAAATCATGGCGTCACAGAATCTGACATCAATCAGAATGTTAGGATTCCCTCTCGGTGTTGATGAGAAATATAACAATGCATTACGTTCCCGTACTCTAATGCTGAATTGTATCACTAATTTCTATTCAGAATTATGGAAAGAAGTTTGGAGCGAATCATATAGACATGAGCAATGGAGCATAATTGATTCTAGGTTACATCCATTCGATACCTTGTCACAAAACTGGGACCATGAAACTCCTTTGCGCAACCATTTTGAAAGGCGTCAAGCACTGATTGAAATCGATGTAATATCAGCCATGGCTCTTGGTTTGAACCTACATGAACTTGAGACCATCTATAACATATACTTCCCCGTGCTACAGCAAAACGAGAACGATACATGGTATGATGCCGAAGGCAAAATCGTCTTTACTTGTTCCAAGGGCTTGACCGGTATAGGGCTTGACCGCAAGGGTAATGCCCGCCGTGGCATTGTTGGCTGGGAAGACATCCGTGGCGAGGAAATAGTTGTTGACGGCAAGGTTATGGGCTATAAGGGCACCACACCCACCCATGTCCACACCATCGACCCCGCCAAGAGCGAACTCTACGGTGGTCAGCAACAAACCTTCGTCGCCCCCTACACCCGCTGCGACCGAATCGCCGACTACCGCCGCGCCTGGTCCCACTTCGACAAAATCTTCAACAACCAATAAAATAGGAAAATTAATATATAACTCTATGGCTGTAATTAAAACTAAACAAGACCTAAGAAACGCAACCGATGAAGAAATCACCAGTTTCTTCCAGAATGCACACTGTATCGGCTATTTTGATACCGATATACCTAAAGAAAATCAAGTTAGTTATTGTGGAAAACTGACCAACATAACCATCAATGGGGAAGGCTCAAACTTATGCCCACCTTTCTTATATGTTCCTAAAAGTCTGAGTGCTTTTGCAACAGTAGGTTTGTGTGAGTTTAAATGCTCATTGAACTTGAATCGGTTCCGTGGTGAACTACATCAATACCGATTGATGGTCTACAGAATCATGAGCGTCAAGATTAAAGATGTGAAATCTGTAAGTGATAAAAAAGAGGTTGAAGAAATGGACAATCTGAGGCTGCAGGATAAATTCTTTATCGGGCAGTTCTTCAAAAACAAGAATGGCAGTTATACTATTAAAGACATCCGTCGTTCAAACTTTTCGAAACTAAATCTCCAAAATGGTAAGCAATTACCTCCACTGTTATTTGATGCTAAGGCCCTATCTTTTGAAGATGGCGTATACTACAAATTCTCATGGATTCTTAAAGAAGTAAGAGACAATTTCACCTACCTGTTTGCTGTCGATATCAGCAAACCATTTGAAAGGTTAACGCCTCGTAGTCTGGTAGATATCTTAAATAAGAATAACAACAAGGCCGATGCAGATTCTGCTCAAAAGATAGACAGCATGCTGGACACACTGAGGAACCAGTTAACAGCAAGTGGCAAAGAGATTTTCATATACGAACTCCTTCAGAATGCGAATGATTATCCGATAAAAGATGCCAATGAGAATAACGAGAAGGTTGATGTTGAATTCCATCTCACCAACGAATCACTCTTGTTCATGCATTCAGGTGCTGAGTTCAATGAGCGCAATGTGGCAGCCATCTGCAACATCAATGATAAGGAGAAGTCAGACAACAAAGACACTATCGGCTATAAAGGCATCGGCTTTAAGACGGTGTTTCTATCTAATAACTTTGTCTATCTTCAAACTGGAAAATACTCCTTTTCGTTTGACGAAGAGAAGACCAGAAGAAAGGTCAATCCAATGTGGCAGATAACACCGTTCTGGACTGAGTTCAAAGAATTGACCCCGGCAGAGAGGTACGTATTTACTAATGCTGATGATAAATTTAGGGTAAAGTTTTCTCTTCGTCCAAAATCAAAGGACACACTCCGAGGTCCAGGTCAGAGTTATAGGAAGATGTTCCAAGAGGTGTTTAAGAATGAACGAGTCATATTGTTTATTCCAAACCTCTCATCAGTAAAGATTTATCTTGAACCGTACGCTGAGCCTATTGAATGTCGCACTGACAATGAGCATTGGCAAGTAAATCATTTTCAAGAACCTGTAGACGAAAAGATAACCGAGACTATCAATGAGGACATTGATAATCAGGAAAAAACAGGAGCACTCAAGATTCCGACAAAATACTATGATTTCAAACAGACCAAAGTGTCTTTTGCCTGTGCCGTTGAGGGTTCAGAACTGAAAGAGGTGAGTGACTCGTTGCTTTACTGCTATCTACCAACAAAGGCCACGTGGGGTTTCAAGTTCCTCATGAACACCGATATGATTCCAACCGGCCCCCGAGATGACATAGAAATTGAATTCACAGACCAGATAAATTTCAACGCCGAGATATCGGAGATAGCCGGCCGCAAGTTCTTCCAGTGGATAAAGGCCCTGTGTGAGTTGAAGAAGTATACCTACACATCAATCTTTAGCCTTATCCCTAATTTCGCAACGAACATAAAGGAGCACGGCAAGTATAAAGAACTCATAGAGCGCTTTAAGGCAGGATTTGATGCTAAAATCCGTACAGATGAACTCATCCCAATCGGACCCAACAAATACGCTAAAGTTGCAGACATCATTTTGGATGAAACCGGGTTGACTGCTTCTGGTATCATGACTGACGAGGACTTCATCAGGATAACCGGCACCAATTGCTCCTTACCTGTCAAAATGCTTCGTGAAGATAAAGACTTCACAGCATTCCTGAAGCGATATTTAAAAGACTTGAGGTGCGATGGTAACGTATGGGGATTTGATGACCTTAAGACGTTATGTACTAAGGCAGAGTTTAAGGAATGGCTCTGCGTCCAGGAGAATAACGACCGCTTCCTTGACTTCCTGTTGACGAAAGGTAAATTGACCGATTTCGCTCAGAAAGAAATCTTTATTTTAGAGGGGTCAACAGAACTCCGTTATGGAATGAACATATACTATGATGTTGATGCCTATCGTGATGACCTCAAAAACTTCAACCAATATCTGCCATGCCTGTCACTGGCAACACGACGTCATTTTAAAGATAATGAGAAATGGGACAAGGCAATAGCCAACCAATTTTGTGCCTTTAATTGTGCTAATGTTGTCGATAATCTCATGTTGTCGGCAGAAAATATTGCTGATACAAAAAAGAGGCTAAAAGATAAAGACACATCCATTCACTTCTTCAAGTTTCTCGCCGAGAATGTCCCATTCAAAGAGCAATATTTGTCACTACCATTCATTAATGATAAGGGACAAGCGTCAAATGGTTTTAATGCTTATGACAAGGTGTTCTTTGATTCTGTCGCTCAGGAGGGCCATGCCGTGTGCGATGCCAAATGGATGACCGGGATTAAAACTGAGTTCATATCATCAGACTACTTGCCGGTCACACAAAAGTATTTCACAGACAACTTTGGCGTTGTGACGTTCTCTCATGAGTTTGTTGCCACATACTTTGTTTTGCATAATCTGATAAAGGACTATCATAACACCATCGCAACGGCTATTGGTGAAGACCTTGAGACGAGCAAAGCATTTATTGCTTATTGTTATAAAAATAAGAGTTTGTACGGGGACAACTCGCTATGGGACTATGCCATTCATGTCAATAATATCAATGCCGAGGCGTCTTGGCAATTAGGCAGTTTAAGTCATATTTATTTCGCTTCAAAGACTTACGACTCGCTCTCAATCAAGACATGGCTCAGTAATGACTGGATGTATGAACTTGACCCCAAGTATTTAGAGGGTCAAGAAAACTCAACTGAATTGAAGAACTTTATTGGAGCGTCATTTGGCATTCATGATATAACAGAACAGTCTTTCTTTACCGAGGTCGTTAAGGCGCATCTAGGTGGTATATTTGTGAATACTAATGCTAGTAATGATGCCGATGGTAAGAAAAACATTGATTTTGTAAAATATCTTGACGCCAACTTCCTGTTAATTGAGAAAGAAAGCAGCAGTCTGTTTGAAGGCTTATTAGTTAGGACTAATGATAATGCCTGTGTCGCCGCAAATAGTAATAATCTGTATTGCTATGATAGCGAGTTGTTATCCATAACCCAAAAATCATGGTTCCCAAAGAATGTTGTAACTATTTGTAAAGCAGACTACGGCGAATCAAAGACTCTCAAAAAAATAGGTGTTAAAACCTATGTGTTTAGTACATTCTACGATGAAGTAATCATCAAGAATCTAGCAACTATTAATGCGAATATCAAAGACAAAAATACGAGTATAGCGTTCCATAATTTTATTATTGGCTATAAGAATCAATTGTCAGATGACCAAAAGAAAATGATGCAGGGTGCAAAAGTCTACTTATACGGACATAATATTCCTGCAGAAAAATCAAGTGGTCATAATATTCTTAGTGAAAAAGCCAACGAACTCTTCGCAATCGGCCTTGTTGGTGCATCTAATTTGGATATTATTGACCCAGATTATTTGACTGGTAATAATACCGACTACTGGGAAACGAACCTCAACAACACTAAATTTACTGCGTCACATTTCTTCACTTGGCTCAAGAACCATATCACAGTCTTCAATACAACGATTCAAAACAAAGAAAAGAATTTACAGTTCTGGCGTTGGGCCATGGAGAATAAAACCAATAAACAATTGGCTACCGTGGGTGGATTGACTGTGCTGCTGAAGAATGGCAAAATGGGCTCCACGTCAGACTTGATTTATATGGCTGATGATTACCTGCAAGATACGAAGATTGAGAAACTGATTATAAATTATAATCAGAACTCCTTATTCATAAGCCCAGAGTACATTCAGGATGGCGATGACTTAAACATCTGGAAAGAATTTTGGATATCAGCAGGCATTAAATATGAAATGGTTGATATCCTGGTCAGGACGGTCATGGATATCCTTGGAACTATAGATGACGAAGGCCTACCATCTCTAATAGCCGATAATAGAGATAGTCTAGATGACTATTACAAAGGCCAAAACACTACGCTAATCGCTAAACTTAAAAGTCTGAAGGTTAAAACCTCAGATGGGAAATTCCGCTCAATCCTTGAAACCATTTATATCACATGCGAGGATAAAGAGCCGTTCTCGTTAATCAAACTTCCAAATATCATCACGATTGATGGCAATACTAAGGTGGGACGACTTCTTAGAGACATACTCGCTGACGGCAAAATTGCGCCCATTTCCACGTTGCAACAATGGCGTCAAAAGAAGATTGACCATTACTTGTTCATGCAGAGCACAAATGTGGAATCCATACGCGGCATTCATTATCAGTTCCTAAACGAACTGGCTGCTTTGAAGGGCCAGGAGAATAGCGGCTATGGTGATTTGAATAATATCGAAAAAATCTTAATTCTCAATAGGGATGGTCAATTCTGTGCGGGCAATACGCTGACAAGTGGCTCCGCTTATCAGCCCTACTTTGACTTCGAGAAATGCGGTATCAACACGTTAGCCTACGTGAGCGACAGTTATGTTGAAAAGTGCTCAGAAAAGATAAACAGGCTATTCTACGACTTTCATGTCCATTATAATTTCCGAAAGGAAGATGTTGGTCTGCTCTCCCACCGAGAGTGTGCACTCTACTTCTGGAAAGAATACCTTCCTGGTAAAAATGCCTCTTTAATAATTAGGCAAACTGCAGAAGAAAGTTTGCTTAATGATGTCGCATGCATACCCACTAAAGACAAAGTTTGCAAGCCTAGCGAGTTGTATTACGGAGAGGAAGTTGAAAAGTTCATAAACAACATTGAAGAACCCGAGAACAAGTTCCCGTTAAAGAGCCTTCCGGATATCAAATTGTCCGACGGTACCACTATTTTTAAGAAACTACCGTTCAAGTCAACATTGGATTTCCTGGATGCCCTTTACGCCACTACTGCTAATCTCAACATCGGCAATGAACGCAGATGTACTTTGCTACAGTGGATGATAGCCTCGTATAAAACAGAATATGACGCGAAAATCAAAGAGTATCGAGATGCTGAGACGACACGTTGGCGCAATATCAACAATAAAGATGTCCAAATCAAGCAACTGTACGCACTAGAAAACGGCAATGCTACATTGGATGCGCTATTTGGCACGAATCCTAGAATCATTAATTGGAAACAGTTGCCAACTGCGCAGGATAAATTTAATCAGGCCTGTCAGATTTTAGGTATAACTATAATCAGAGATAACGATGAAGATTTGACGACTCAAGCACAAAATAGTCTTCTTTATAGTGAGAGGAATAACGACTTGCGTCTGTTTGCACTCGTCATCGCCGGCGTATCTGATGTGCAGAAATGGCAGGAACTATATAAACAGTATTGCAAGAAGTTGGAGCAATTAAAACTCTATAAATGTGCGTCAATACTCATCAGGTATACTCAAGATAAAGAAATCAGCACCACGCTTGACAATTTCTATCATCCTAAAGATTCAAATGAATTCTATTTTGTGAATTCATTGGATGATAAACTAGTTTATCAAGATTTCGTGAGCGCTTATAGGGTATATCTTGGAATTCCAGCGTCCATGGAGGACATCATGAAATTCAAGATAATGGATAGCATCCGAAAGGCATATCAATATGTAAAAGAACGTAATGAATTAATGCTTGATGAGGCATTTAAAGAAGAACTGGTTCGCCTTTATCCTGCGGCTGCTGGTGAATTGCGCGGCAATAAGGTTGAAGAAGAAGAGGCTGGTGGCATCAATCGCCAAATTTTCACTACCATAGACACAAGTGATAGTGATAATCAGAATGCTGAAATAGAGCAAGAGGCAGAGGTCACATCAACTGCAGGACAAGAGCCAAATGTTGAGTCTGAAAACTCGACGGTGAAAGTGAGTGGAGATTCGCCTCAGCAATCGCCTTCTTCACATGTTGACATTGAACCTGGTGGTTCCCGTCATATAGACGACGCCAAGTTTGATGACGATATAATATCTACGTCTGCAGACGAGCGTCAGCCACAGGCCGCCTCAACTAAGCCTTTCGGTGATTCCGATGCACAACTAACAGAAGAACCTGAGGACGAGTTTGAGTCTGAGAATCTGCCGGAGCAAGTTGAACCGGAAGAGACAGGAGATGATTCCGTCGGTGACGTAGATTTGTCTGAAGATGAACAGCCGCGACAGGCCTATGGGTCGACTCATGCGCCTGCATCAAGAAGACCGATGTCTAGTGGTGCTCCCTGTCGCACATACTCACCTGGAAAAGGTAGAGGTGGTTTCAGTGAGCCTGAATTCGACGAAGAGGCAGCGCAAGATTTCATTGAGAAGCACCAATATAAGGGTGCGACAAGAACTCTTGTGTCAAGAGAACCCGATGAGGGCGAAATCGCTGAAATCAACGACCTTTTTGAGGACCCATTAACTCCTGAAGAGATTGTAACACAGCACTTCTTGATTAGATTGCGTCTGTACCAAAGACTTATTAATGACCAATATATAACTGAAGGTACGAAAGACGATAAACGTGACTTTATTACTAATAAAAAGACGCGTTATCATCTTCTAAGTGGTAAATATATCTATCCATGCAGTGCACTTGGAGGTATTATGTATATTTCACCTCAGATTTGGAATCTTGTCGAAGGCGGCGACACTATTGTTTATGCTTATGTAGACAATAAATCAGATGACTTCATGAAGTTCGAAAGTACTGAAGACATCCTCAAATGGATTGATGAAGATTCTATAATCATTAAATTGATTGGTAAAGAAAAAGTTGATGTCGTGAGAGAATTGTATTCCGGTGCCCTAGATGGCGTTGCCGGCACAGCATATACGCTGATAAGAGTTCGAAACGGAAAGTATGACGCACTCTTTAATCCTATTAACTTACCAAAAGAAGAAAAAGAAGAAGATTATGAGTAATCGAATTCAAGAATTCCAGAACTTCTTCAAGGACCAAATCAAAGAGTCTGAAGATGAGGTTAAGGCGATGATGAAAAGCCCCATACGCCAACTCATTCAGAGTGAGACGGTGTATATGGGTTATGTTGACCACGTTGACCTCAAGCGTGCCCATGTGGTAATTCGATTTCCCAAAAATCAAGTACCAAGATTAAAGGTGCCCGTGTCAATCGTAGCGGTTAAGACGTCTGCATTTAATGCATTTGGACAGAATATTGACGAATGGACTTGTCCGTTTATAGATTTCCTCAATCATGGTGATTTTCACTCTGATTATTCTGACTTATTGCCATTGTATTATCTAAAAAGAAATGACCCATACAATGATTATATTGGCTGCACAAGACTGAATTCTTATCTGTTTAACTTGTTCAGAAAACAATGTGCAAAAGGTCATCACTTACGCGTGCTTGTATTTTCACCACTGCCTCCTTTGGATTATTTGAGGAATCTCATTAACTTCTTAGATAATTTCGGTGGTATACCTGAACAAACAGTAGAGCCTAAGATGGATTACGATGAGTGGCGCCCCGAAGAACTGTCCTACAACCCAAATAACGAGGGCGCCATCGCAGAACGGATAATGCGTTTTTTAGATGCTGAAAACTGTTGTGTCGTCCAAGGTCCCCCGGGCTCTGGTAAGAGTTATACAATTGCACAAATCATTAGCACTTATTTGAATGAAGGCAAAACTGTTTGTGCAACAACCATGGCCAACAAGGGTATTATTGAATTGATAAAGCAAAAACCCCTTACGCCATTTCGAGAACAAGGCAGAATCACAAAATCAAACTTAACTGCCGATGAAGAAAAGTCGGTTCCGGGAGTCAAATTGTTTGATAATGTGTTTGCTGTGCCTAAAGGCGAGTTACTCTGTTGCACAAATTATGTCCTCTCGTTTGCCTATAGCGCAAAAGACGTAACTAAGGACATGCTACCGTCATTTGACTTGGTGGTAATAGAGGAGGCTTCTCAGGCATTCTTGGCTACAATATTAGCATTTAAACAACTGGGCAAGCATTGTTTGATTGTTGGCGACCCGATGCAGTTATCACCTATTGTTAAAAAAGAGACCAAGAGCATTTATAAAAGTTGGAATATCACACCTCAAGTTGAAGGACTAAGGTCATTCGTTTTAGGAACAGACGTTAAATCCTTTAAAATCACGACCACTTTCCGCCTGACCCCGGCAAGTGCGCGACTTACAAGTGCCTTTTATAGAAATAACTTTAGGTCGGTCCAGAAAGAAAGAGTTGATTTCTCGAAGTGCTATTCCCAATTCTTTCCTGCAGAAGGCGGTGTCTTATATTATTATACACATGATACAAGGAATGGTATATTGACAGATTCGGCTCTTCGCGTTATTGATGAGATACTGGGACAAATTGAATACAATTATCCCAATAATTCGGTTGCGGTAGTTACGCCATTCATTAAATCTGCTCAACAACTGCAGAAGCACATTCTTCCCGATACAAAGATTAAAGACATTACCGTTGAGACTGTTGACCGAATTCAGGGTATGACTGTTGACTATGCCATCTTCTACATACCGGGTCGTTTCCCTGGGTTTGCTCTTGACGAGAGACGCTTCAACGTGGCAACCAGTCGCTCAATGAGCACAACAGTTATTGTATCTGATATGCCTATAACGAGAATCCCATTTATACCTCCCACCGTGTCCATGTTTTTACACGGCATAGTGGAAGTCAATCAAGATGATGAGAGTTATATTGGGTCGCAAGATTTCATCAACATGCAGAAGATGCAGAAACATCAAAACATTCTGCTCTTGTACCCTGGTGTTGAGGAAATCGTTGAAGAGTTATTGCAAAATGGCATTCCTGTCAGTGAAGACGGCGAAGTTGAGATAACAGATGAGCAGGGTATTGTAGTTGCAACTGCGGACTTGTTACTCAAAGAATATAAACTCGCGATTAATCCAGTTGATGAAACGTCCAGAAGGAACTTTATGAAGTATGGTTATAAGACGGTATCATCTGAAGAGTTTGATATAAAAATGTTGAAATCATAATAAGTTTATGTTACCACTACAGCAAGCATACGAGGTAAAGGAATCAGTCTTGGAGTACATCAAGGCAACATTCCGGTTCAAGGACAAAGACGTCTACGATGAGTTCTATCGTTTCATTGAGAACAAGAACAATGGACTCTTTAAAGGTCCCTATGTTTCCCTCAAGACACCCTTTGTCAAGGCAACAAAGGAGGAGATGGAGCATATTCCTCTTGACATCGTGCCAAAATTCACACCGCACCGACACCAGTTACAGGCGTTCGAGAAACTGACGACTCATGGCAATCATAATCCCGAACCTACACTGCTCACTACTGGTACAGGTTCAGGTAAAACTGAGTGCTTTCTGTATCCAGTTCTTGACTACTGCTATCAATGTAATAAGGACGGGATACGCAAGGGAGTTAAAGTGCTCATCATGTATCCCATGAACGCCCTGGCAACCGACCAAGCCAAACGTATTGCAGAGACAATCTGGAACGACCCGCGACTTCGGGGTAAAGTTACAGCAGGTCTCTTCATTGGAGAAGGGGAGAATCCCCAGAATTACTCCACAGTAATGGGACCGGATAAAGTGATAGAGAATAGGGCCACGATTGTTGATACTGCTCCAGACATCTTGCTCACGAACTTCAAGATGCTTGACTATGGTCTCATGCAGCAAAAATATATGCCATTGTGGACCGGTAACATCAACAGTGACGACCCTGCATTGCGTTTCATCATTCTTGATGAGTTACACACCTATGATGGCGCTCAGGGAACAGATGTAGCCAACCTTATCAGACGTCTAAAACTCAAACTTGACCTTCCTGCCAACCGCTTATGCCCTGTGGGTACTAGTGCGACTATTGGTAATGGAGTAGACAGCAAAAAGGACCTGTGCGCATATGCCAGTGACGTGTTTGGGGAATTTTTCCAAGAGCATGATGTCATAGAAGAGCATCGCGTTGCAGTGGATGACCTTTTCAGTGGAACTTTAACTCCCGAGTTGCCAAGTGGAGAGCAGTTGTCCAAGTGTGAATTTGGCGACGATGACAATGTGGCCTCATACCTGAAACGAATTCGCGAGATATGGCTCCCAGAATTCGGTGATTCGCCACAAGAAATAGCATCTGGACTTAATCAGTTGCTTATTACTCGCGATTTATTACATGTCACCGCTCCACATATCATCACAGTTGACAGACTAAGTAGAGAGTTGGCCAAAGAGAATGCAGCATTCAAGGAATTGTCGCCTGAACTTCGAGTTCTTGCTATCGAGTCCATATTAGCGCTTGTCGCTCAAGCGAAAGATGAGTTTGGATTCCCTGTACTCTATCTACAAATACAATTATGGCAACGAGAACTTAGCGGTGTCTTGCGATATGTACAAGAGAAACCTGAATTCACATGGCGTGATAAACTGTCAAACGATGGTAGGGTAGCATTACCCATGTACTTTTGCCGTGACTGTGGTGCCAGTGGCTGGCTTTCAAAAAGATTGCAAACTGACAATCATTTTAGCGCGAATATCAGCGACATCAATGTGGCATTCATCCAAGAACATGACAAAGATGTATGCCTGCTTAACTTAGATACACCGAGGCACGAACCAATTGAAGAATATCTTGGCACTGATAACGATAACGCAAGCATGTTCATCCATACACGTGACTTGAGCGATGCCAACCATGATGATGTCGACGCGCTTAAAATTAGGATGTGCCGTAAACTCACAAAGCCCAAACAAGGACAAAAGCAGAAGTTTATGAGCAACTGCCCGGAATGTAATTCAGATTCGCTGACGATGGTCGGTGGGCGAACCTCAACATTGTCATCGGTCGCCATCAGCCAAGTCATGTCAAGCGACTTTGATAGTAGTGATGACTCCAAACGAAAGATTCTGACATTCACCAACAGCGTCCAAGATGCTGCCCATCAGGCTGGATTCTACGAGGCCAGAACATTCCGCTTCCTTTTCCGCCAATCCATCCAACAATATCTTAAGACCCAATCTCAGCCGATTTCATTAGCAGAACTTCAAGCCGGCTTTAAGAAGTACTGGAAAGAACAACTGCCCAATGATGAATACTACTATAAGTTATTACCATCAGATATTGCTGCAAGAATTGACCTGGACAAGAACTATCGTGACAGTTCAGGCCACACCTTCATAGATAGTTTCAAGAAGGAATTCGACCTTCGAATGGATTGGGAGATATGCTCAGAATTTGGTCTTAGGGCTCTTATTGGACGCACCCTTGAAAAGACTGGTACATCCGGTACGTTCTTCTCTCGAGAGATGCTAGAGGGGATATTCGATAACATGAAATACTGGCTCATTAACAATAATCTTGAGTTTATTACCAGTGATGCATTTTGCCATTTCTTGAATGGTCTATTGCATCGTATGAGGACCCGTGGCGGCATCAACCATCCTTACCTAGACAAATTTAGGGCGGAAAAACTTAAACCATACGAGTTGAATTGGAACTTCAGCAATGAACACTTCTTAAATAAGAAGTTTAACAGTTCTGTGCGCTATCCCAAATTAGTCGCCACAAATGCGGAAAACAGCCTTGAAATTGTCGATGTGACTAAGGTCGCGCGTAATGCAAACTGGTTCTACACCTACTGCAGAATGTGCTTTGAGCCTCTTAGGAATATTGGAGACACAGACTTATATCCACTTGTAGTGAACGATTTCTATATTGAATTGTTCAACGTGCTCTACAGGGCAAACGTTGTTTCTTGTAAACGTTCCCGTACTGGGGTTGAGACTTATGCCATAAGACCTGAAGCAATTATGGTTGAGCCTAAGGTGAAACACATCAAGTGCGACCATTGCCAGTCAATTCAGTATGTAGCGGCTAGCGACCAACTAACACCAGGGACCCACTGTATTGAATACAAGTGTCTTGATGGCAAGTACAGTGAAATCGTTACACCTGAGTTCAACTACTACCTAGCCGTATATAACCGAAAGAAATCACCTCGTATCTATGCTAGTGAGCACAATGGTCTCCTTGAACGCCAGGAACGAGAAGAAGTTGAACGGTCTTTCAAGGAACATCCTAACTTTAATTCTGTCAATGCATTGAGCGCGACATCAACACTTGAGATGGGTATTGACATTGGTGACCTTAATGTGATGGGCAATACGAGCATTCCTCCTAAGCCCAGCAACTTTCTCCAACGCGTTGGCCGTGCTGGTCGTAAGAGTGGCAGCGCGCTAGTTCTGAACTACGCCCATAGTGATGCTCGCCATGACATGTTCTATTACGATGAGCCACTGGAAATGATGGAAGGCGAAGTTCAAACACCGGGATGCTTTCTGGAGGCAAAAGATATCCTTCGCAGGCATTTCTATGCCTACTGTATTGACTCATGGACAAGTGCTAACAGCGCACATAAATTGCCAGACCAAATCCGGACATTGAATCTCACCGAGGCTTCCCTTGTTGATGAGAATTTCTTCATCAATAGAATCGCTACCTATATAAAGAACAACAAAGAATGGCTGATGGGGAGATTTAGAAAGAAGTATCCACCAAAAACTTTACCCGTTCTTGACGCGTTATTCGAAACTATAGAGAACGGTAACTTCTTCCTGACCATTGAGCAGGAATTCAAAAAACTCGCTGACCATCTTCAGATGCTTCGTGATGAAAGGGCAGAACTTGAACAACAAAAATCTAGGCTTCAACCAAATGACATTGCCCTTGAGGATATAAAAGAACGAATTAAGGGAGTCAATGTGCAACTAGGTCTTTTGCTCAAGCAATTAGTCATCGAGTATATGACGAACGCTGGATTATTGCCTAATTACGCTTTTCCTGAGACTGGAGTAAAACTAGAAGCAAGCATTTATACACCAAAAGCCCGTGGTGATTTGGCTCAAAACAGTATCGAGCCTAAAGCCATTGAGATTGTTAGACCAGCATCTCAAGGAATCAGGGAATTGGCCCCAGGAAACTTCTTCTACACTCATAAGAGTCGCCTGCCAATATCTGGCATAAGCACATTTGGCTGGAACGACTCTGTGCAAAAGTTTCGTTATTGCTCTAACTGCGACTGCATAGCAGACGAAACAATGCCCGAGTTCAATGAGAATGTATGTCCAAAGTGTGGTGATATGAGTTGGGGAGCCAATAAACACCAATACATGAAGTTTCTTTCGTCTCGAAGCAATCCGAGTCGAGAGGAAACTGCACTAGAGGATAACAGCGATGAACGTGAAATGGAACGCTTCCATGTCATGAAACACTTTAATTTCCATAATAGTGGAAATGTTGTGTCTTATGGTCTGAAAGATGTGGGCTTTGGTATTGAGTTCTGTAAAGACGTAGAGATAGTCGAAGTCAATTATGGTCGTCAGGATATCTATCAACAACGTACTCAAGTAAATCGAGACATTAACATCCCTGCAAACGGCTTTATAGTCTGCCGGTCATGCGGAAAGGTTATTTTGGATAATCCCAATACGGTTAAACAAGAAGATTTACATTACAAATACTGCAAACATAAAGATGTTCCATATCCTCCTGGACCCGATGAGAAGAACATATTCGAGGAACTATACCTCTATCGCCGCCTGAACACTGAGTCAATAAAGGTGCTGCTCCCTGTTCAGTTTGTTGACACGCAGTCAAGCATGCAATTATTCAAGGCGGGGATTGAGTTGGGAATGCGTCACTATTATAAAAGTAGCCCCGACCATATCAGAATCGATACTTACCAGGAGTACAACGAGGCAACACAGAATTTTGATAACTATCTCGTTATCTATGACTCTATCCCTGGTGGTACCGGTTACTTGGCAAAACTATATAACACGTCAGAGTTCTCTGAGTTGATAAAACTCGCATACAAGCACATTCGCGACTGCAAATGCCAAAATGAAGGTAAGGATGGCTGTTATCATTGCATCCTAACTTACGGTAACCAAATGGGAAAGGAGCAAATTAGCAGAAGCAAAGCGGAACTCCTCTTCGAGAAAATCGTTGAAAGATTGGACCAGTGGGAGACCATCCCGGGTAGCATCGGAACAATTACGCAGAGCGGTGTAATTGAGGATTCAGAACTCGAATTGAAATTCATTAGCATTATTAAACAGATGGCAGCCACGAAGGGGTGGCATTTTGAGAAGGTCATTGATGTCGACCATTACTTCTATGAACTTTTCATAAAAGACGATAACCTTGAATGCAAGTACAGCATTCGTCCGCAGTACAGGTTAGGTAGTCGAGATGGAATTAATGCTTACACCATTTCCGATTTCCAATTCATTTGTAACTACGCTAGAACTGGTGATTCAGAAATAGATGTATCAACAGTTCCACAATGGGCGGTTTACCTTGACGGTTATCGTTATCATGCGTTTGGAGAGAACATACGGCTATACGACGATTTCAAGAAACGGGAAGCAATCCGGCACAAAACGGGTACACCAATGTTCACTTGGACATTAACCTGGAAAGATTTGTCCTTGACCGAACCTGATTCTGACGGAAAACTTGGGACTGACGAGTTATACCTTCAAAGCATCGGTGAACTTGAACAGTTATACAATAATGATATTCATAAATGCCGAAACTCACTTGAACGTTTCATATACGTGTTGATGCATCCCAAGATGACGAATGTCAAGAATGACATCTACAACTACATGATGTGTCATTTATTCCCACAACAACACCGCTACATTTGTTCATATGATGATATTGAAGATGCATTGGAGAATAATGCGACAGATAATCTATTCTCTCAAATCGCACAAGATGACTTAGCGCAAGGTCATTTCTTCGCGCGTACTGATTTGCCTCCAATTATCACTGCACTAATGGTGGGAAGTTCATCGTGGTGTGCAGTAGATTTTTTTGCTGAATCTTACCAGGATGATACTGTGTTGAATTCTGCATTGGACGTAAGCATGAGGTGTATATTGAAATTGAAGCAAGGACTTCAATCTGTTGACCAACTAGAATGGGAGAAATTCTGGCGCTTGTATAATCTCTTGCAGTTCTTCAACCATACGGATTCACAAACACAAGAGACCATCAATTATGACGAGATTATGATGTTCTTCCCTGGCTTAGAAGACATCGTAAAACAACTGCTAGACAACGGAATTGACTTCGACCATGACGGCGGGTTCTGCTTGGAAGATGAAGATGGCGTAATGCTAGCAGAGGCCGACCTCGGATTCGCCGATAAAAAGATTGTCATTAATCCCATCGACACCGATAGTCGGAATGCATTCATTGGCGCTGGATATACAATCGTGTCTCCAGAAGATTTTAATATTGAACTAGTTAAATAAAAACATAGACATTATGAGACTTTTCTTATCCGACACATTTGTCACAAAATTGCTGCAACTACCAAAAGGCACTCAGCAAAAAGTGCTCAGTTTTCATCGAAAATTCAGGAGTGACTCCACATCATCTGGTATTCATCTAGAGCCCTTGCATGCGTCAAATTTGCTCAGCGCTCGTGTGGATGGGGCGTATCGTGTTATTATAGGACGCATTGAAGGGGAAACCTACAACTTGCTTTACGTTGACAAGCATGATGACGCTTACGAATGGGCTAGCAGACGTCGTTTCGCTTGGAACAAACATCTTCAGACGTGTCAGTTGATTCCCGTTATCGAGAGTGCTTCTTCCGATGCAGAACAACAACATCAAGAGCCTGAACCGTCTTCGACACAAACGTCGTACTTTTCTAATATTAGCAATGAACAATTGCTTAAGATTGGAGTACCAGCAGAACTGATAAGTAAAGTACGCTCGTTAAAAGACTTAAATGACCTTGATAAGGTGGAAAAGTTGCTCCCACAGGAGGCATTCGAGAATTTGTTCGCGCTCTTTGATGATGGCGATATTAACGAGATTATAGCATCCATCGAAGAGGGCCTCGCAGGCGCAGGTAAAGATGAATTGCTTAGCAATAATAACCAACGTCATTTTATTGAGTTGACCGATGATGAGACATTGCAAGAGATTCTAGAAAAGGACATGGAAACCTGGCAATTGTTCTTGCATCCATCGCAGCGCAAATTGGTAGACGCTCGCTATAAAGGCACCGTAAAAGTTAGTGGCAGCGCCGGCACTGGCAAAACCATTGCAGCCATCCACCGCTTGAAGTATTTGTGTAACACGCCATACACCAAAGTGCTTTTCACAACGTACACTAATACCCTGCGAGTTCACTTGGAGCCACTTATCAATAAATTGGAGATACCACGTGAGCGGTATGTACTTAATAATATAGATAAGGTCCTTTCTGAAATTGTTACAAGATATGGATTAATGCCTTTTGGTTATGAGGTCCTTGACTATCAAGGTAACGACAAATCTCAGCAATTATGGCGAGAACTCCTTGAGGCAGAAAACATTGATTTTGACGAGAAGTTCCTCTATGATGAATACATTCAGGTCATCGTGTATAATAATATACATGATATGAAGGCTTACATGCGGCAAGCCAGAACAGGACGCACCAAGGCTATCTCCAGGAAGCAGAGGCTTCAAGTGTGGCAACTGGTTGAAAAATACGAGGCTATGAAGCAAGAAAGGAAGGTCGTTGATAGGCTTGAGTTATTCAATATCGCAGCGAACTACCTAAAAGAGCATGAGGAACACCCGTATACCAATGTGATAGCAGATGAATTCCAAGATTTCAGCAATCCTGAGTTGCGATTCTTGAGGGCTCTTGTTGCAGAAGGAGAGAATGACTTATTCTTAACCGGCGACCCATTCCAGAGAATCTATACCGGTCAAAAGATTAAATTCAGTGCTGTAGGTATTAACGTTCGAGGAAATCGTTCAAGAAAACTAAAGGTTAATTATCGTACGACTGAAGAAATCAAGAAAGCCGCTGTTGCTGTTGTCAAAGGAATCAAATACGATGATATGGACGGAGGAGAAGAAAAGTTGAATGGATACGTATCACTAATTCATGGCAATCGCCCAGTCTATGAGTTTGTCAATAACGGCAACGAAGAGGTGGATAGGGTAGTGGGCTGGATTAACGAATGTCTTGAAGGAGGAATACAGGAACAAGAAATCTGTGTAGCGGCCCGTTCAATGAACTTCATGAAAGCATTTCAAGGCACTCTTCACCGTGAAGGTATGAAATACCAGAATATAAAGGCGAGCGGTAAGGCAGAAGGCGACAAGGACGGCATATCACTGTGTACGTTCCATTCGCTGAAGGGACTGGAGTTCAGAGTGATTATCCTCATGGGGGTAAACGAGAGGAACGTGCCGTCTAAGGCTACCGCTGACTACCCATTCATCAATATGGATGTAGTTGAGCAGAAGGAGTATTTAGCAAGCATCCGTTCGTTGTTATATGTGGCAATTACCCGCGCCCGTCAACTTGTATTCATTGTTGGTTATGGGCAGCCATGCCAATTACTGAATTCAATCTAGATAGGAATTGTTAAATAATTGATTCAAAGATATTGGAATAATAATTAAGCAATCGTATGTTCACGAAAATAAGAAATGGCGAGCCTGTGGTCTTCACTCATCAATGTAAAGAGGAAGACAGGGGAAGGCAAATGACAAGAGAGGAACTGAGGGAATTCCTTGTGAGAGTTCTTTTCGAGTGTTTTAAGGAGACGGGTAGCAACGTGGAATTGTGGGACCGAGAATCCAGTAAATCTTCATATACTCCCATCCCTGATATGATGAAGCACGACACGCTGGGACCGAATTCCTTTAGCACCGAATATGTTGTGCTGTGTTCTGAAGAAGAGAAGAATGATTGTGACATTGCCGCAATGGAACAACATTTCCTGGATACCGGTGTGATAAGCAAAATAATCGTCGGCAACGTCTGGTGTCTAGATACAAATGGTATAGGTGAAATATGTGGTGGAGATTATGTCATTAAGTTTTATTCTCATTCAATCATCCCAAATCAGCCCAATACTCCACACACAACAGTGCTGAGCCAAAAAGAACTCGCCGAAAAAGTCGCCACCGCATGGATGAACTTAAATGCGGATATACTGGAGCCATATCTCATCAGCAGTTTTCACTACAACAGTGCTTGGGTGTTTGAAGATATTGCAAGCAGATACGAGTACATGTTTTATCTGCGAGGAAAATTTGTAACTCTTCGCCGAAACAATGTCCGGCTCGGAATACAATTAGGTAAGAATTCTGCTACGGGTAATTTTGCAGTCATCTTGACCCAGGGTAATGTCCACTCCATATTAACAGTCGACACTTATGACGGTTGGATAACGAGCATCCGGATGGACGAGTTCGTACCTTAAACCATATTGAGCAACTATGATGAAAACAGAAATAATTGATAAAAACATAGGCGAACGACTCACGGCTGCGTTTGAATCCGCCATTGATGTTTCTGTGGCTGTTGCAATGGTGGGCGATAAAGGATATGAACTCCTCCGTAAATATGCTAATAAAAAGAGAATAAGAATTGTTACCGGCATTAACCTGCCAACACCATACAATGTGCTTAGCCAACTGAGGACGAAATTTGGCGATAACGCTCGTGTGTTCAAGAATTCCTTTTTCCATCCAAAGGTATATCTCTTTACCATGGCCGACGGTTCTCATCAATGTTTTGTTGGGTCTAGCAATTTTACCGACGGTGGCCTTCAGAACAATGTTGAACTGTCAGTGTGCCTAAATGATGACAAAACATACAGGCAGTTATCGGATTGGTTTGAGAAAATCTATTCAGACTCAATTAAGATAACTGATAGACTTCTCGAAGAGTATAAGATATCTAGTGAACATTTTATCAAAGAAAAAAGGAAATTCGAGAAGGGGTCAAAAGATGTATTGCGTCGGGCGGCATTCGTATTTGACCAAAAGCGTTTCAAAGATGAACTTGTAGCATTCCGACAAAGTCCTTATTACAACGAACACTTAGAATCGAGAAAACGGACTGTCTCCGAGATAAGGAAGGCTCTTGACATGAGGCATGGTTTCAATAAGATAGACTTGAAAGCGTTTCTTGCCATCAAAGAACTGGGTCATATAATACCCATGTATGTTGATGACTTGAACAAGGCTGTTAAGAACGGGCGATTTGCGCGATTGTGCAGGATGTTATGCGACAACAAACTTAGCATCAGTGAGAGATACGATGCAGCCATGAATAAATACAAAGTAAAAGGATGCGGCCGAAACATCGTTACCAAGATTCTCGTCGCGCATGATTCAAGTAAATACTTCCTTTGGAATGCACCGTCAGAAGAGTATCTTAAATATGTTGAGGTCTCGTTCGAACGCGGAAGTAGCGAAGGGATGAAATACGAGTCGCTATGCCTAGAGTTAAAAAAACTGTGTCAAGAGGCAGGGATTGATGACTTTGCTGTGCTGGATTATTTCATGTGGGAAGAATCAAACGATTGATTATCCATAATTATTCTTTTTAATGATTTGTTATGGGATGAACTGATTAATTGTTCGGTATCTCAGAACTTAAAAAAGAGTCGGGGGGGCAATGGTTTCCCTCCAGTCTTTTTCCACAGAATTCTTTTGGAATTGACAATAATATTCTCTATCTTTGCAGTGATGTATAACTTAAAAACTATTATGAAAAAGAAAACATTACTTCTACTGAGTTTACTCCTCGCCTTCTGCATGAATGCACAAACATGGAATGCTAACGAGAATGGTCTGAAAACAGGTCTACGCACGATGGGCAACTTCGGCTACTTTTTTGGTCACGCCCTCGAATTTGGAGGGACGGTTGGCTATCAATTCAACCCCTATATCTTTGTCGGCGGAAGTGCAAGTTACATGTATGACATCGAGACTAATGGCTTTTCAAGTAACACCTGGGCAGTGCCAATTTGCGCAGACTTCCGTGTGGACTGTAAAAATAGGCAATTTACACCGTTCTTAGGTGTCAAGGTCGGATATTCAGTAACTGGAAATGTCTTTGACAGAATGATAACCTCTGCGGAGATAGGTGTCAGGTACCACATAAAAAATAGGTTAGCAGTTAACCTGGGCCTAGCCGTACTTTATGGAGATGCATGGAGCGACAGCGAGTACGATGATGAAGATGGTTTACATGAATGGGAAGTAGGCGCCTTCGGTCTAAGAATGGGCTTCGAGTTTTAGTTCCCTTTCTTCAGCCATTTGATTCACAAGCCGAATTCGGCCTTGACGCGCTGGACTGTGCTGACTGATACGTCACACAGTTTGGCGGTACGTCTGATACTCGTCCCACGACGCAACTCGCGAGTTACATTCTTATATTCTTCGGCCTTATCATCTCGGCTCTTGACGGAACCAGGCTTGCGACCAAGTTTTCCGCCGTTCTCAATGTAACGGGCCCTACCGCTGTTCAATCGATACTGAATGTTCTCTCGTTCCAGTTGAGCACAGGTGCCTAAAACGCTGATGAGGATGGCTAGGAGTGGATTGGGCTTACCGTCCGGCAGGAAAATTGCCAGGTTCTCCTTCTGAAAGAAAATATTGAGGCCGTTATCCTTGCAGCGCTTAACATTCTCCAGGACCTCGAATACATTACGGCCTAGGCGGCTTAGTTCACTAATGAGCACGATACTGACACCGTGTGCGATAGCGTAATCTAAACACTCGCACAGAATTGGGCGTTCCTCATTAGCCTTTGCTCCGCTGATGTGTTCCTCGAATATGCGTACAATCTTGATGTCGTTTCGATTGGCATAATCATTGAGGTCCGAAACCTGGCGGGCCGTGCTCTGGCGGTCTGACGTGCTGCTTACTCGTGCGTAGATTACTCCTGTCATATCTTCATCTGTATTGGTTTGCACTGCAAAGGTACAATATCTCCCTGATGTATGCAAATAAATCAAAGGTTTTTATGAATACAATTTTGAGGTGTATTCATTGGTTCGGTGTGATTTATTTGAATACAGTTCAAGTCTGAATACACATGCGGTCGCATTGTCATCCAATGGCAATGCCACGTTAGTGAGTTGACTAAAAATGCCAATTAGACAGGGGTAACTCCTTGAAAATAAAGATGTAACCCTATTTTTATGGCTACATCTTGTGACCGACGCATCGACCGCTAAACAGTATTTTTCAGCACCATTATATATGGCAAGAGTAGTTGTATTTAACTGAAATATAAACTGTTACAATACATTTTTAGGGCACCAAAAAGTGTCGTCATAACGTGTCAGTTTCCTGCGCCCGACGCAGGTTCTCTAGACGAAGTTTATTTGCCTTGGCAATCTGCCTCAAAATGCAGTGTCGACACCGCTGACTACGAGAAATCTTCTCTTTTGACTCAACTGTATGGTGGTGCTGCCAAAATGGATTCTTCTCTCCACGATGGTCACGAGTTCTCGTGCTGCCACTATTTTTTCCCATATTTCTTAATTACTTTTTTGATGTTATTTCTATTTATAAATAAATATAGGACTAACATCAAAATCAAATGAAAAAGGTCATTTTTTCTACCTGAGATGGCTTCCGATTTGGGAAAAAAATGTATATTTGTCCATGAGTGTTTTGCCGGATGAGTTGCCATAAACGACAACGGCGCACACCTTCAGTCATCTCGGCCAGCCCATAGGTGTGCAATAAGGTCGGTTTGCCCTAATAATCAATGGCACACCGGCCATGCAAACACATTGAATATTGTGGAGCATTTCACTTTGACTATCTCGAAAAGGAGGTATCTGAACAAGCCTACGGACCAGCAGGCAAAGACTGCCCGGTACCGCAGGCAACAACTTACATTAAATGACATTGCGGCGCTCATACGGAAGGGATATACCCTTTCGGCCAACTTTGTGGATGGAGGCGCAGAGATTGGACAGAAGCAGCGCACCTACAGCAATTTTGAGAGTACCTGCTTCGTCGCATTCGACATGGACGGCGATTTTTCGTCTACCCTGGAGGAGGTCGTGGACAGCCTGACGCTTACGCCGACATTGGCCTACTCGACATTCTCACATCAACAAGCCGGCATCGGTAACCGCTATCGGCTGTTGTACATCATTAACGGCGGGATTCACAGTATCGAGGAGTACCGACGAATTTACGACGGAATATGTTTTGATAATAATTTTCAATTAAAGGATAATTGTGGGAGGTGTTGTGTTCAGGCGGCTTTCGGTAGCCGCAGTGACTGCGAATTGATTTGTACGGGGAAATTGTATGACGTGTCGGAGTTCTCAACATCGGACGTGGGCATCTACGGCGAAAAGTATCATTCAGATTATATAACAGAGAGAGGGGGGAAAAATAATATAGATTCTGAAAGATACTTTTCTGATGAGGATTTCCGTAACGATTTTGAGCAGATGGATTATGAAGGACTGCTGATGAAATACCGGGAACAGTACTGTTACTTCGACCACACACCACTACCAGAAGTCGATGATGAAACGCCTTACATCCTATTGCCAGACAATTATGTCGAGATTAAGAGGCGCTACTGGTACGAGCCCGTGTTTAACTATGAGGGCGAGCAAATTGCCACCTATCAGATGATACGCCGAGTGCGATATGGCGAGAACAGAAGGAAGAAATTATTCATCTGTGCGTTGCTGCGACGCGTCATGCTGCCTGAAGTCCGATTCGAGCACCTGCTTTACAACATGGTATACGAACTGTTCCATCACATCGATAACACCGAAGCGGTCATCACGAGACAGGACCTGTTGCAGACGACATGCTCTGCGTATAACGCAGAGATATACCCGGCACTTTTGAGCCGCTACGAAACGACAAAGAAATTCATCGTCAACAAGTCCTATTGCATTACTCATCATTGTAATGTTTATGTAGCAAGGAATAGGGCTGTCAAGATGATAAATCATCAGCGCATTGCTGAGTTCTTCAACCCGGACTTGAAGGACAAGGAGAACCTTGCTATATTACATGAACTCGGTATCGACATTAGCATAGCAACGTTGAAGCGGTTCCGCAGGGACCACGGCTACGTTAAGAACAAGAAGCACAAGAAGGCGCATACGACACCGGCGGTTGATGAGCGCCTGGCTACTGTAGATGCTGAGCACACGTTACCGGTTCCCAATGTTGTTTCGGCATCGGCGATACCTGCGATTCAGACCGTCCGGACTCCAGACCTGGGCCTAGTTCCAGATGCTAAGCATGCGGAAGAGGAATCTTCTGCTTCCTGCGAAACAAAAACTGAAATTTCACCATGGATGGAAGTTGAGGCAGCAATGATACTTGAGACGTCATTGGAGGACAACAGTCCTGAGAACCCAGACGACCTGACAAAGAGGGAACGCTACGTGATTTTCAGGAACTTTGCAAAACGGTGCCGTAGATTCATCTGTCAGGATTTCCCACTTGAATTGTGCCAGGAAATCTTTGAGCGGCGCTGCGGCGCATAAACAACGACTAAGGGCGGTCCTCATGGACTGCCCCTGTCTTTTTCATTAACAATAGTCTACCCATTTAAACGGGGATACGGGCTAAATGTCAAGGAAACTCAGTTTCACTTGCTTCATGTGGTCGGTTGCATGCAGAGAAAAGATTTTTCCGCAATAGTCGTAATCGTTACATGACCGAGTATACTCCTCGTCTGACACCGTGCCCTCAATACGCATCTGCTCAAGACAGTCGAGCATCCACTGAATTGAGTCAGGTAAGCAATTCGCGTCTCTTTCCTCTTCTTTGGCCTCTTCGATGATGTCGTCATATTTGGAGTATTTTTCAATAAGATTCCTTTGTTGTTCCTCGGTTTCCTTCAGTTCTTTATTCTCTCCTTCAAGCGCTACAACTCGGTTGACGAGATAATTACTTACCTTGTCATTGGCGTGTTCGTCGTGTAACGGCATAAACTGCAAGCGTTCATTCTCTGGAGTTCTCCGATACACATCAAATGCATACGAGTCTTTTGCCTTGTTGTACAATTCCACGATGTCAGTACTATTATGTCCTGAGAACATCTTTATTTTTTCCTTTGTCCATCCCCGAAGATAGAGCAATGTGATGAACGTACGTCGCGCTGTATGAGTGCTGATTTTTTTCCATCTCGGGACTCTGGATTCTTGTGGTTTATCACCGGCCGACTGGTATACTGTTATCTCTTCTCCCGTAATTCCAGCGTTTTTTGCTATTATCTTAATACGCTTGTTGATGACGTCCTTAGTAGCCGTCTCATTCTTTGCCACTGATGGTATAAGGTAGTTGTACTTCTTGACAAGTATCTCCTGTGCTAGGGTGAAGACGAAACTAACGTTAACCTTTGTTCTCGTCTTCTTGGTTAGTAGTTGAATTCTTTCAACTCCCTGAAAGGACTGAAGATTATCATCCAATCGGACCGTATCAGAGATTCGTTGGCCCGTAACACATTCCAGAATAAAAATGTCTTTAATCGCTTCGTCCCTTTCATTATCACAATGGTAGTTATAGAGTTTCGTGACTTCGAAATCGTGTAATGCTATCTTGTCATCCGGTTTATTGGCCCGAAGGTATTCACACTCAATATCCGCTATCTGTGTTTTGGTTAGGATATGGTGATTCTTGGCGTACCCGCCAATAATAATCTTGACATGCTTTAGGATGTCATTAATGCGACCTGCTTGCATTTTCTCCCCGTTTTTCTTCCGGTGATTTTCGACCATCCAATCCCGGAAATCAGTCAAATAGTCCGTGCACAGTTCATGCAAGTCACTGCTCAATGCCTTATCAGGGTTTTCCTTGATGTACCGTTGATAGACTTTAAGGCTTCTGTTGTAGTTCGTTCTCGTGGCATCTGTTACACGGTCATGGTTCATGCCTCTTAGATAGGCTGAGAGTTCTGCTGTTATACTTAATGTTTTTGTGTTTTTCTTCTTCATTTTCTGTAAATTAATAAATGAGTGTAACACATATTTAAAATCTTCATCTGGATTGTCACTGATATAGTTGATAAACTTGTCAAAGCGCTCTAGGACGTCATTAATCACCGTGTTGACAATCCTGTTATTCCGGTTGTCCTGGGTCGTCAGGATATCGCTGACAAACGCTCGCTGCATTGTTCTGTTCCAATGAGCAGGAATAACTCGGACACCGGTAGGATAATTGTACCTTACCCCGTAGAACACCACCCTGAAGTACAATGGCGTTGGCTTTTCGGTCTTACTTGACCGCAGATAGAAGTATCGTCTCGCAGTCTGGAAGAAACACTGCTGGTTTAGTGGTGTTGCGTCGTAACCCATTTTGGTAACCTAGATTGGTAACCCAGATTGGTAACCTGGGCCGGTTTAATATCAAATTGTTAATACCCCGGTAATCACCAATTTGTGTTTCTTTAGGAAGGTATGCTCTCTTATGGAGTGACTGTAATCTCCTTAAAATGAGCAGATTGCAGTAAACAAAAAGAAGGCTAGACGTAACTGTCTGGCCTTCAGCGAGATTCGTGGAGCATAGCGGACTCGAACCGCTTACCTCAACACTGCCAGTGTTGCGCTCTACCAGATGAGCTAATGCCCCGATTTGCGGTTGCAAAGTTAATACCATTTTTTGAACTGGCAAATTTTTGGGAGAAAAAAATCAAAATTGATGGAAAAACCGCGCTGGAATGGGTGAAAAGTGGGTAAAAAATGCATTTGGTGGCAGCAATTTGCTATGGATAGTGCATTTTTTTTATGCTACGGGGCTTGGTTTTAGAAAATTGTTTGTAATTTTGCAGAAAATTGGTAACCATGCCCTCAATGGAGTTAAAAGATAAGTTACAGAGTATTGCTCGCAAGATGGAAACCTTGCGTCAGCGTTACCTTGCGCTCCAGAGGGAGAAGAAGGAACAGGAACGCACGATAGAGCGTCAGGAACTCGAGATAGCCAAGCTGGAGAAGGAATTGAACCAGCTGAAAATTGACAATGAGTTCCTGCGTGTGGCACGTTCGATTCCAAGCAACCCCGAAGTGATTGCCCGCTACAAGGGTCAGGTTGCCAAGATGGTGCGGGACATTGACCGGTGCATCAAACAATTGAACGCTTGACACGAGACTCTCTACCGTTATGGCCGACAATAATAAAGTGAAAATATGGATACAACTCGCCGACGCGGCTAATCCGATTGCTTTGAGTATCAATCCCGAAGAAGAGGAGAATTACCGTAAGGCCGAGGAACTTGTCAACACGCTCTGGAAGAAGTGGATGAACCGCTTCAACGGCACTTCAGAGGACGTGCTTGGCAGGGTGGCTTTCCAGTTTGCGCGCCTCTATCTTGAGGCATACGGTGAAAACCGACAGGTCAATGACTTCCTGACTGATATGGACAAACAACTCGCCGCTCTGATTCAGGGCGGGGAGTGACGATTGCGAGACGCTGACCCCGGTATCGGGGCTCGTCGTAACCGTGCGCTGGGGTGACCCGCAAGCGGTATCGCGATAAATGACTGTTTTAAAGAGAATTAGGTTCCTGCACCACTTTAGGAATGATGCGCTAATACCGCTGTAAACCAGCGGATTGTGCATTGTGTACTTGAGTGGCGCTTTGTTTAATATTTTATCACTATATAATGAATATAATAGTAACTGTGATTGTAGCCATCCTGGCGATGGCAATTGGCTGTGCTCTAGCGCTGTACTTGTCCAAGAAGAACGCTAAGTCACAAGCCAACGAGATTATCGAGAAAGCCCGTCTTGAAGCCGAGGTGCTCAAGAACAAGGAGGTGCTGAAAGGTAAGGAAATCGGTATGTCCATCAAGAGTGACGCCGAGAAAGAGGCTAATGCACGCTTGACCAAGGTGCAGACCAGCGAGGCAAAACTCAAGCAGCGCGAGATGACGCTCAACCAGCAACAGGGCGAGCTCAAGCGCCGCAGCAATGAGCTGGACACCATCAAGGTGAATGTGGACAACCAGGCTGTCATGCTCGAGGAGCGCAAGAAGGAGGTTGACAAGATGGAAAAGAGCGTGCGCGACACGTTGGAGCACGTGAGCGGACTGTCGGCCGAGGAGGCTAAGGAGAAACTCATCGAGTCGCTCAAGGACGAAGCCAAGACCAATGCCGCAAGCTATATCAACGACATCATGGACGATGCCAAGATGACCGCCAACAAGGAGGCCAAGCGCATCATCATAGAGACCATCCAGCGAGTAGCCACCGAGACCGCTGTTGAGAACGCGGTAACGGTTTTCCATATCGACAATGACGAGATCAAGGGACGTATCATCGGCCGTGAGGGACGCAACATCCGTGCCCTCGAGGCTGCCACTGGCGTCGAAATCGTTGTCGATGATACCCCCGAGGCCATCGTGCTGTCGGGCTTTGACCCCGTCCGTCGTGAGATTGCCCGTCTGGCCCTGCACCAGTTGGTGAGCGATGGCCGTATCCATCCCGCCCGCATCGAGGAGGTTGTCGCCAAGGTGCGTCGCCAGGTCGAGGAGGAAGTGATCGAGACCGGTAAGCGCACGGCTATCGATATGGGTATCCATGGCCTGCATCCCGAGCTCATCCGCTTGATTGGCAAGATGAAATACCGTTCCAGCTATGGTCAGAATCTGCTGCAGCACTCGCGTGAGACCGCTAACCTGTGTGCCATCATGGCAAGTGAGCTGGGCCTGAACCCCAAGAAGGCCCGCCGTGCAGGTCTGCTGCATGACATCGGCAAGGTGCCCGACGATGAGCCCGAGCTGCCGCATGCACAGCTGGGTATGAAGTTGGCCGAGAAATATAAGGAGAAGGCCGACATCTGCAATGCCATCGGTGCCCACCACGACGAGGAGGAGGCCACCAGCCTCTATGCACCCATCGTGCAGGTTTGTGATGCCATCAGTGGCGCCCGTCCCGGTGCCCGTCGCGAAATCGTCGAGGCCTACATCAAGCGCCTCAATGATCTGGAACGCCTGGCATTGTCCTATCCCGGTGTTGTCAAGACCTACGCCATCCAGGCCGGTCGCGAGCTGCGTGTGATTGTGGGAGCCGATAAGATTTCGGACGAAGAGACCGAAAAACTCTCTAACGAAATCGCACAAAAGATTCAGGACGAGATGACCTATCCCGGCCAGGTGCGCATCACCGTCATTCGCGAGACGCGCGCTGTGAGCTACGCTAAATAACGATTGCGCGTACCACAATGGACGAGAACAAGAACACTCAAGTGAATCTGCCTGAAAGCACCGACGCTTGTGCCAAGTGTGACGGTGGTGCCTGCAGCTGCCCGTCCGATATCGGGCGCTGCAACCTCACCAGCACCAACTGGCTTGACGATGTGCCCGACAATGATTTCGACATTGTCGAGGTGCTCTTCAAGAACACGCGCCGTGGCTTCTACCGCAACAGCGCCCACATCCCGCTCAAGCAGGGTGACTGGGTAGCTGTCGAGGCCAACCCCGGTCATGACATCGGCCGCGTGGGCCTCACAGGCCGTCTGGTCAAGAACCAGATGAAGCGTGTGAACCTGCGCAAGGATGCCGAGATCCTGCGCGTCTTCCGCAAGGCCAAACCTGCCGACATGGAGCGTTACGAGCAAGCCAAGGCTCGTGAGGAGGACACCATGATACGCTCTCGCAAAATTGCTGTTGACCTGGGTCTGAAAATGAAAATCGGCGACGTCGAGTATCAGGGCGACGGTAACAAGGCGATCTTCTACTACATTGCCGACGAGCGTGTGGACTTCCGCCAGCTCATCAAGGTGCTGGCCGACGTCTTCAAGATTCGTGTCGAGATGAAACAGATTGGCGCCCGTCAGGAGGCTGGCCGCATTGGCGGCATCGGTCCCTGTGGAAGGCCGCTCTGTTGTGCGACGTGGATGTCAAGTTTTGTGTCGGTTGCCACTAGTGCGGCCCGATTCCAGGACATCTCGTTGAATCCGCAGAATCTTGCCGGACAATGCGCCAAGCTCAAGTGCTGCATCAATTTCGAGGTCAATACCTATGTCGAGGCCATCCGTCAACTCCCTGCCAAGGATGTCCATCTCGAGACCAAAGATGCTACCTACTACTACTTCAAGGCCGATGCCCTCAAGCGTGAAATCATCTATTCGACCGAGCGCAATGCGCCTGTCAATACGGTGACCCTTACCGCGGCCCAGGCCTTCGAGATCATCGCATTGAACAAGAACGGCGTCAAGCCCGACAGCCTCAAACCCGAGGATGACGGCAAGAAGAGCGCTTCTCCCTTTGGCGACCTGCTCAACCAGGATGCCATCAACCGCTTTGACAAAAAGAAAAAGAAAAAGAAGAAGAAAAGCGGCGAGAAGCCTGCAGGGCCCAAGAGTGATAAGCCTGCCGGCCCCAAGGCCGAGAAGCCCGCGGCTGACGATAATGTGAATGCCAAGGGTGGCGGCAATAATGGCGGTGGTAACAATAATGGCGGAGGTGGTAACGATCGCCGCCCGCCCCGTCAAGGCAAACCCAAGCGATTCCAACAGGAAGGACAGCAACCCGAGGGAGAGCGCCCGCCCCGCAAGGATAAGCCGCAGCGCATGGAGAAGAAAACCTTCAGGCCCCGCAAACCCAAGGATGCTGGAGCTCCCGACAACGGCAATGGCAAGCAAAAGCCAAATAAGGAATAGACGCCAAGGCCGTTACGCGATGGCACAAGCGGTGGCAATGACAATCGTCATTGCCGCCGCCATGCTTGTCATGGGTTCATGCGATCGCAAACCCGTTATGGCCCATTCGGCTTTTATCCATCTGCCCAACGGCGGCTGGCAGCGCACGATGCCCCTGTCGTTTCGCCCCGCGTATGACGATTCGGCTGCACGCTACGACGTCACGCTCACCGTTCGTCACGACAACAGCTACCGTTACAGCAATCTGTCGCTGGTGGTGGATGTTATCGCCGCCGACTCGACCGTTAGCCGCAAGAGGGTGAACATGGCCCTGGCCGACGGTTATGGCAACTGGACGGGTGGGGGATTCGGCACCTTGTATCAGGTCACCGAGCCCGTTGCACTCGGTGTTTCGCCCGTTGATGCCCGCAGTGTGGTGGTGTGGCAGGCCATGAACGGTTGCGACACCTTGCGCGGCCTGGCCGATGTGGGCATCATCACCAAACCCCTTTAGTTTCATGGGGGGCTATAGTGGTCTGCCGATGATGAAAGTCGTAAAAACTGGCAACTAATTTGGTCAGTTCGTTAAAAACACTTAATTTTGCCACGCAAAACAATCTTTCAGAGCCTTCGCACCATTGTTTAACCTTTGCGCGAAAGCCATAATTGAAGAATGAAGATAGATAAGGCCGAGGCCCGCGAGACGGGCATACAACTGCTCAAGTATGGAGTGATAGGCATCCTGAACACGCTTATCACCCTCGTCACATTCTATCTGCTCAACACCAGACTGGGCCTGTCTTACGGTATCTCTAACGTCACGGGTTACGTTCTGGGTGTTATCAACAGCTTCTTATGGAACCGTAATTGGGTCTTCAAGACCAAGAAGGACTTCAAGCGCGAGCTCGTCCTGTTCGTCTGCGGTTTTCTCATCTGTCTGGCATTGCAGTTGTGCGTCAGCTGGATTTTGCTCGAAGGCCTCGGTTGGAAGAACCTGCCCGATGATGTCATCCCGTTCTTCCCCATGGCGAAGGCTGGCCAAAACATCGTCATGATTCTTGCGATGGTCGTTTACACCCTGGCCAACTACGCCTACAACCGTTTCGTCACTTTCCGTGTCGATCCCAACGACGCCACAGACAAGTAATCAATCCTTTTGGGTTTTATATTATGATTGGGGGTCAGTAACCAATGCTGATTCCTGATTCTTTTTTATATCATGACGCGAGGCATGGTCACTAATGTATCATGCCGGTGAAGAAGTGCAGGGTTTGGCTCTGGTTATTGAAATGGTTCTGATTAGGAGCCCATTCGCCTCGCTGGAGGCCTGGAGCCAGTTTCACCGAACGTGATCCGTACATGTTGTTGATGCTGTCGATGCTGGTCATCAGACGGCGCAGTTTGCCGTGGTCTTCGGGGTCGAATACGTTGAGTTGGATGCCTCCGCCATGCTGGATGTCAAGTGCCATGACACCCGCTTTGCGGTACCCGAAGCCGTCGCGCCAGATCTTGTTGAAGGCATTAAGGGCCTGGCGCACGATGGTCATGGTGTCGTTGGCTGGCGTGTCGAGTTGCAGCTGGCAGGAGTTGGAGTAGAATGGCAAATCCTCGCGAAAGTGGTCACCCCTGATGTAGGTCATGATGCTGCCGGCCACACTGCTCTCGTCGCGCAGCTGGCGGGCCGTCCGCTCGGCAAAGCTGACGATGGCGTCGGCAATCGCATCGCGGTCGGTCAGCACTTTGCCAAAGGTGCGCGACGTCATGATCGTCTTGTGGGCAATGGTCACGGGATTGGCAATCTGGCAGTCATGGCCCATGAGTTCGCGTTGGGTGCGCTCCAGCGTCACCGAGTATTGCGAACGCACCAGTGACGGCGGCATTTTCACGAAATCGGCGGCTGTCTTGATGCCCTTGGCCTGCAGCGATGCCGCCAGGCGTCGCCCAATGCCCCACACGTCCTCGATGGGGGTACGGCGCAGAATGATGTCGATGGCTTCGGGCCGCACCAGCCAATAGACGCCGTCGGTAATGCGGCGGTCGCGCTTGGCGATGTGGTTGGCGATCTTGGCCAGGGTGCGCGACGGTGCGAATCCCACACTCACGGGAATACCCACATATTGTTTGATTCGTTTCACGACATCGGCCATTACACGATGGCTGGTTTCCACATCCTCGTGCGGCAACTTGAAGAAGGCTTCGTCCACCGAGTAGATTTGCAGGTTATCCACCTCTTTTCCCATGATTTCCATCACGCGGTCTGACAGGTCACGATACAGGATGTGGCGTGCCGACAGCTGGATGACCTGGCGCGGGTCGGTATGTTCCTTGATTTTAAAGGCGGGGCAGCCCATGGGGATGCCGGCGGCCTTGGCCTCGTTGCTGCGGGCAATGACGCAACCGTCGTTGTTGGAAAGCACAACAACTGTCTTCCCGTTGAGTCGGGGATCAAACACCCGCTCACAGGACACAAAGAAGTTATTGCAGTCAACCAGGCCGTACATACTCGCTGCGCTCGTAGTTTAGAGTTTAGAGTTTAAAGTTTAAAGTTTAAAGTTTAAAGTTTAAAGTTTAAAGAAGCATCCGCCACCACCTAACGCCTAAAGCCTAATGCCTAACACCTAAAGCCTAACGCCTAATTCATCAGCTCCAGCCAACGCATTTCCTTTTCATCAAGCAGGTCTTTGACCTCTTGGTAGCGGGCCGCTTTGGTAGCGACGTCGTCCATCGTCTGACCACTGGCAAACAGGGCATCGAGTTCGGCTTTCTCCTTGTTGAGGGCTTCGAGGTCGGCATTGAGCTGCTCCAGCTCACGTTGCTCCTTGTAGCTCAGGCGTTTCTGCTCGCTGCGGTTGGCCCATGTGTTCTCTTTAGGTTTAGCGGCCTCCTGTTCTTTGGCCAGTTGGGCGGCTTCTTGCTCATGGCGCTGTTTCCATGCGCGGTATTCGCTGTAATTGCCCGGGAAATCCCTGACATGCCCGTTGCCGGTGAACACAAACGTGTGGTCCACAGTCCTGTCCATAAAGAAACGGTCGTGGCTCACGATGATGACACACCCGTTGAACTGCGACAGGTACTCCTCCAGGATCTCCAGCGTGGAGATGTCCAGGTCGTTGGTTGGCTCGTCGAGGATAAGGAAGTTGGGCTTGGTCATCAGCACCATGGCCAGATAGAGCCTGCGGCGCTCGCCACCGCTCAGCTTGGCGATGTACTTCTGCTGGTCTTGCGGCGTGAACAGGAAATGGTTAAGCCAGGCCATAGCGGTGTAGTGGTGCTTCTCGTCAAAGTAGATGTACTCGGCCACGTCCCGCACGGCATCTATCACGCGCTTGCCCTCGTCAAACTGCATGCCCTCCTGGCTATAGTGGGCAAATTTCACCGTCTCGCCAATCTCGAAGTAGCCGCTGTCGGGCTTGACGATGTCGAGCAGCAGTTTGATGAACGTCGTCTTGCCCACGCCGTTGTCGCCCACGATGCCCAGCTTCTCGTAGCGGGCAAACGTGTAGTTGAAGTCGTCCAGAATCACCTTGTCGCCGTAGCGCTTGTTCACATGGTGGGCCGTGAAGATTTTCTTGCCGATGTAGGCACTCTTCACGTTCAGCTCCACCTCGCCGTCGTCGCGCCGTTGCTGGGCACGCTCCTGCAGGTCGTAGAACGCGTCGATGCGGTACTGCGCCTTGTGGGCGCGGGCCTGAGGCTGGCGGCGCATCCAGTCCAACTCGGTGCGCAGCAGGTTGCGGGCCCGTTCCACCTGGGCATTCTGGGCCTCGATGCGCTCGGCGCGCTTTTCCAGATAGTAGTTGTAGTTGCCGCTATAGGAGAAGATGCTGTGCTGGTCCATCTCCAGGATGCGGTTGCAGATGTTGTCCAGGAAGTAGCGGTCGTGAGTCACCATCAGCAGGGTGACGCGACTGCGCTGCAGGTAGTTCTCCAGCCACTCGATCATGTCGATGTCGAGGTGGTTGGTGGGCTCGTCGAGGATGAGCATTTGCGGCTCGTCAATGAGCAGGCGGGCCAGCGCCACTCGTTTGACCTGGCCTCCGCTCAGTTCCTTGACAGGTTGGTTATAGTCGGTGATTTTAAGTTGGGTGAGAATCTGCTTGAAGCGTTCCTCATAGTCCCAGGCGGTGTTGGCGTCCATCGCCTGGATGGCCGCCGTCATGGCGTCGCTGTCGCCCGTGCGCAGGGCCTCTTCATAGGCGTGAATGGCTGCCGAGCGCGGGTCGTCGCCATGCAGGCAAGCGTCGAGCACGGTGTGTGCGCCGCCCAGGTCGGGCAGCTGCGGCAGGTAGCCCACCCGCAGGTTGTTGCGGTAGATGACCGTGCCGCTGTCCTGCGAGGCGATGCCGGCCAGGATGTCGAGTAGGGTAGACTTGCCCGTGCCGTTTTTGGCGATAAGGCCGATTTTCTCACCCTCGGCCACACCGAAGGTCAGATCCTCAAAGAGCACATCGACGCCAAACGCCTTGCTCAAGCCCTCCACTTGCAAGTAACTCACCATGGGTATTGATGTTCTGTGTGCCGTGGCTTTGCCGCGGCAATTATGATCAGCTAAAGAAGCACTTCATCACCTTGATCATGTTCACATGGTCATCGCACGAGCCAGTCTCACGCACCGAGTGCATCGCCAGCACGGGATTGCCCACGTCAACGCCCTCGATGTCGAGTTGGCCGGTCAGGATGTTGCCCAGCGTCGAGCCGCCGGCCACGTCGCTGTGGTTCACAAAGTACTGGAACGGGGCACCGGCTTTCTCGCACAGGCTCTTGAAGATGGCTGCCGAGTGGGCGTCGCTCATGTATTTGCAGTTGGCGTTCACCTTGATGCACGGGCCGCCGCCCAGGGCAGGATGGTTGGTCGGGTCATATTTCTCGGCATAGTTGGGATGGAAGGCATGGGCATTGTCGGCCGACACCATGAACGAACGGTGGATGGCGCGCCCGAAGTCCTCAAAGTCGCCTCCCAGCGCCATGACGAGCCTGAGCAGCATGTTGCCCAGCACGGGCGAGTGGGCGCCTTGCTTGGTGCCGCTGCCGGTCTCCTCGTTGTCAAAGATGGCTGCTACCAGCGTGGCGTCTTTGTCCTTGGCCTCGGTGATGGCCGTGATGGCGGCATGCACCATGCTCAGGTCATCGAGACGGCCGGCCGAGATGAACTCGTTGTTCAGACCGAACAGGCTGGCCTTGCTCACGTCATATAGCATCAGGTCAAAGTCCAGGATGTCGGCGGCCTCGACCTGCAGCTCGTCGGCGACGAGGTTGAGCAGGGTATTGCGCCATTCCATGTCCTGGTTGATTTTGGCCAGGATGGGCAGCATGTCTTTCTGCTTCGACAGGTGGTTGCCCTCGTTGACGGCGCGGTTGAAGTGGATGGCCAGGTGCGAGATGCACATGAGCGGTCGGTCAATCTTGATGAGCTTGGTCACGGGGTGCAACGCGTCTTTGCCCTTGAGCAGCACGCGTCCTGCCAGTGACAGGGGACGGTCAAACCATGTATAAAGGATGGGGCCGCCATAGACCTCGGTGTTCAGGCGCAGGATGCCGCCGTCGCCGGGAATCTCGCTCGCCGGCTTGATGCGGAAGCAGGGCGAGTCGCTGTGTGCAGCGATAATCTTAAAGCCTGTGTCGGCAGGTTTTTTCTTACCCACCTGCACGGCAAAGATGGCGCTGTCGTTCTTGGTGAAGAAGAACTTCTCGCCGGCCTTGGCAGTCATTTTGTCATCGATTTTCTTCTCCTTAAAGCCATTGGCAGTCAGGATTTTTTTCACGGTGTCCACAGCCAGGAAGTTGCAGGGACTGTTATCCAGGAACTCCAGCAGGGAGCTCACATAGTTGTTGGTCTTGCTCATAATATTTTGATTGTTTGTTGGTTATATTCCGTAGTAGATGGCATTCAGGGCCCTGAGGACGTTGCACAAGGTCTGTCCCCAGTAGTTGATGAAGTTGATTTTGCACTGGCACAGCATCTCGTGCTGCGTCTCGGTGAGCGCATCTTGAATCGAGTGTATCAGGTTGAAGAACTCCTGGTACAGGTCGGCAAGGTTCTCCGACACCGATGCCGAGATGGGCGTGTCGCTGTATTTCATGTCCTCGAGGAAAACCTCCAGGTAGATGTCTTCCTCGGCCATGACCTGAGCCACGCGGCCGCGCACCAGGTCATACACGTCCTCGTCCAGTGCCGAGTCGATGAATTCCTCGCTGTAGTTGTCGTCCTCGATGTCGTTGACGGTGATGTACAGGCGGGGCAGCAGTTTCAGCATCTGGGCCACAAACTGGTCACGCGACTCACTTTCGTCGGCGCGCTCCATCGTGTGGCAATATTCGTTGGCAAGGGCGATAAACGCCAGCTCATTCGGTGTCAGTTTATCCATTCTCACTAATCACTAACCTCTAATCGCTAATCACTAATCACTAATCTGAAACCTATAAAGTCCTTTTCGTTCAATATAGCTTAAAACCTCATCGGGCACGTAGTAACGTGCGCTCAGCCCCTTGGCAAGCCGCTCGCGCACCATGGTCGACGACAATTCGATGATGGGTGCATCGACCAGTGTCACATGGTCGCGCAACTCCTCGGGAATCACGACGTCATAGCCCAGGCGGGGATACACCAGCAGGTGGTATTTGGCCAGGATTTCCTCGCTGTTGCGCCAGCGGTCAAAGATGACCCAGTTGTCGGCTCCTGTGACCAGATAAAACTCGTCGTCGGGGAACTTGGCTTGCAGGGCGTTCAGCGTGTCGATGGTATAGGACGGCTTGGGCATGGTGAACTCAAACGCCGATGTCTCGACATTATCCAGGTTGTGGGACACCATCTCCACCATGCGCAGGCGGTCGGTATCGGCCACCTGCCGCTCATGACCTACCTTTAACGGGTTGACAGGCGATACCATCAGCCACAGGCGGTCCACAGCACCGCTCGTGATGATGTGGTGAGCGATGATGGCATGTCCACTGTGAATCGGATTAAAAGACCCGCCAAAAATCCCGATTTTCATCTCGATAGAACCTGTTTAGTCAAATTTCTTGCGGCGGAAGACAAAGTTGCGGCCCAGATACTTGTCGCGAACGGTCGGGTTCACGGCCAGTTCTTCGCTGGTGCCCTGGAACAGGATCTTGCCCTCAAACAGCAGGTAGGCCCTGTCGGTGATGCTCAGCGTCTCGGGTGCATTGTGGTCGGTAATCAGGATGCCGATGTTCTTGCTCTTCAGGCTATAGACGATGCTCTGGATGTCCTCCACGGCAATGGGGTCCACACCGGCAAAGGGCTCATCCAGCATGATGAAGTGCGGGTTGATGGCCAGGCCGCGGGCAATCTCGGTGCGGCGACGCTCGCCACCTGACAGTCGGTTACCCAGGTTCTTGCGCACCTTCTGCAGGTGGAACTCGCCGATGAGCTGCTCCAGCCGGTCCTTCTGCTCGGCGGGAGTGAGGTCGGTCATCTCGAGCACGGTGCGGATGTTGTCCTCAACGCTCAGGGTGCGGAACACCGATGCCTCCTGCGGCAGGTAACCCACGCCCAGCTGGGCGCGACGGTAAACCGGCAGGGTAGTGATGTCCACATCGTTCAGGAACACGCGTCCCTCGTTGGGGGTGACAAGGCCAGTGGTCATATAGAAGGTCGTCGTCTTGCCGGCACCATTGGGTCCCAGCAGTCCCACGATTTCGCCTTGATGCACATTGATCGACACATGGTTGACCACGGTGCGTTGGCGGTATTTCTTCACCAGGTTGTCGGTGCTGAGCACAAGCGTGCCCTCGTCGCCCGACGCCTTTAGGCGGGCCACGGTAGCTTTGTCACTGGGCTTGACAGCGGTCTTGCCCTCGTCCTGGAGCGGCTTGTTGTGTTGCCAGGGCAGTTTCATTTTTTCTTGTTCGTGGTCAGGCGGCCCTTGATATAGTCGGTAATCAGGTTGATAGCCACCTCGTTGTTGCCGCCCTCGGGGATGATAATGTTGGCAAATTTCTTCGTCGGCTCGATGTGTAGCTGGTGCATGGGCTTCAGGACACGCTGGTAGCGGTCGATCACGGCCTGGGCAGTGCGGCCACGCTCAATGCAGTCGCGCGAGATGACGCGAATCAGACGGTCGTCGCCGTCGGCATCGACAAACACCTTGATGTCCATCATTTTCCTCAGGCGGGCGTCGCTCAGCGCCATGATGCCCTCGATGAGCACCACGTCGTGCGGGCCCATGGGAACAGTCTCCTTCTGGCGTGAGCAGGTCAGGTAGCTATAGGTCGGCATCTCGATCGACTCACCGCGCTTGAGCATCTTCACGTGCTCCAGCAGCAGGTTCCAGTCAAAGGCGGCAGGCTCGTCAAAGTTGATGTTCTGACGCTCTTCGGGGGGCACATGGCTCGAGTCCTTGTAATAGGAATCTTGAGAAATCACGCCCACCTCGCCCTCGGGAAGACGTTCCATGATTTTGCGCACCACAGTGGTTTTACCTGAGCCGGTTCCGCCGGCAATTCCGATGATAATCATAACATTAACTTGTTTTAGAGGTCATACTTCAAAATCAATCGTGCCCTTTGGCACAATTCCAACAGGCAAAGATAATACAAGGCGGACACAGTGGCAAACAAAAAATGCTTTTTTTCTTTTTTTTCGCGAGAACACGTGTGACTTTTCAGTCACTCACCCTCACGCTAAGTCGCAAAGCCGCTATGATTTTTTAGTTGTCGGCCAATTATTACTGCCTGCGAATTTTTTTTGTCGGCGAATTTTTTTTCTGTCGGCGAATTATACGAATTAAACTAATTGCATCCGCATTCTTTTTTCTGCCCGCTGATTATCACAGATTATTTTTAACTAGCTTAGCGTTAATCCGCGTAATCCGCGTTAAAATCTTGACCAATGCGCAAGCTCCCTAAACACTAAACCCTAAACTCTAAACTGCGAGTGCAACTCGCATAATACTGACAGATTTGCTGACAATGTGTCAGCCTGCCACTTTTGGCACACCGTTTGCAGATGAGGAGATAGATTTTAGGCCTTAGCAGGTGTGTGATGGCGGAAGCCAACTAAAAACTAAGGACTAGAAACTAGAAACTAAAACTGAATTAACAACATTAAAAACATATAAAAGAAAGAAAGAGAGATTTAATTATGGGTAAGATTATTGGTATCGATTTAGGAACAACTAACTCGTGTGTTTCGGTTCTGGAAGGCTCCAAGCCTGTTGTGATTCCCAACAGCGAAGGCCGCAACACGACGCCTTCGGTAGTTGCTTTCAAGGATGGTGGCGAGCGCATCGTGGGTGACCCCGCTAAGCGTCAGGCCATCATGAACCCCACGGGTACCGTATTTTCTATCAAACGTTTCATGGGCGAGCAGTTTGACCATGTCCTGAAGGATGTGGAGCGCATGCCCTACAAGGTGGTGAACAACGGCAGCAACCAGCCTCGCGTTGAGATTGACGGCCGCCAGTACACCCCGCAAGAGATTTCGGCTATGATTCTCCAGAAGATGAAGAAGACTGCCGAGGATTACCTGGGCACTACTGTTGACGAGGCTGTCATCACCGTGCCTGCCTACTTCAACGACGCTCAGCGCAAGGCCACCAAGGAAGCCGGTGAGGTTGCCGGCCTGAAGGTGCAGCGCATCGTGAACGAGCCCACAGCAGCCGCATTGGCCTATGGTCTGGACAAGGACAACAGCGACAAGCGCATTGCCGTGTTTGACCTGGGTGGCGGTACATTCGATATTTCTATCCTTGAACTTGGTGACGGCGTGTTTGAGGTTAAGGCCACCAATGGTGACACCCACCTGGGCGGCGACGACTTCGACCAGCGCATCATCACCTGGCTTGCCGAGGAGTTCCAGCAGGAGAACGGTATGGACCTGCGCAAGGATCCCATGGCCCTGCAGCGCCTGAAAGAGGCTGCCGAGAAGGCCAAGATCGAGCTCTCAAGCTCGACCAGCACCGAGATCAACCTGCCTTATATCACCCAGCTCGACGGTATGCCCAAGCACTTGGTAAAGACCCTGTCGCGTGCTAAGTTTGAGCAGCTGTGCGATGACCTGATTCAAAGCACCATCGAACCCTGCCGCAAGGCTCTGGCCGATGCCGGTCTGAACACCAGCGACATCAACGAGGTCATCCTCGTGGGCGGTTCGACCCGTATCCCCGCCGTTCAGCAGGTAGTGGAGAAGTTCTTCGGCAAGGCTCCGTCCAAGGGTGTTAACCCCGACGAGGTTGTGGCTGTGGGTGCCGCCATCCAGGGCGGTGTGCTCACCGGCGACGTCAAGGACGTGCTGCTGCTCGACGTGGTTCCCCTGAGTGTGGGTATCGAGACGCTGGGTGGCGTGATGACCAAGCTCATCGAGGCCAACACCACGATTCCCGCCCGTCGCAGCCAAGTCTTCTCGACTGCTGCCGACAATCAGCCCGAGGTAGAGATCCACGTGCTGCAGGGCGAGCGTCCCATGGCTAAAGACTGCAAGACGCTGGGCCGCTTCCACTTGGATGGCATCGCTCCCGCTCCCCGCGGTATCCCGCAGATCGAGGTGACCTTTGAGGTGGATGCCAACGGTATCATGAACGTCAGCGCCAAGGATAAGGCTACCGGCAAGGAGCAGAGCATCCGCATCGAGGCCTCGAGCGGCCTGAGCGACGCCGAAATCCAGCGCATGAAGGATGAGGCTGCTGCCAACGCTGCCGCCGATGCCGCCGAGAAGGAGCGCATCGACAAGATCAACGGCGCCGACGCCCTCATCTTCCAAACCGAGAAGGTGCTCAAGGACAGTGGCGACAAGCTGCCCGCCGACATCAAGGGCCAGATCGAGGGTGCCCTGGGCAAACTCAAGGAGGCTCACAAGAGTCAGGACCTCGCTGCCATCGACACGGCTACTGCCGAACTGAACTCCCTGTTCGAGAAGATGTATCAGCAGGCCGGTGGCGCACAAGGCGGACCTCAAGGCGCTGGCTTCGATCCCAACAACATGGGCGGTTTCCAGGGTGGTCCCCAGCAGGGCGGCAACCCGGGCCAGGGCGGCGACAACGTCGAGGACACGACCTACGAAGAAGTGAAGTAATTTAATATGGGTTAATAATTGCTAGATGGCGTGGAGCAGAGATTGCTCCGCGCCATCTGTCATTGCGGCACTATAATGCTGCTCTATTTAGCTGGTGATTTGCCTGTCAAAAGGCGGGGTAGATTAATCGATTGCATTGTTTGCATAAGAATATTGAAGAAAACTGAATGAAATTTGAGGAATTATTTGTACCTTTGTGCCCTAATTGTCAATGTTTAACTACTAAGTAATGTTGGACTTACTGTTTGAAACCAGTTGGGAGGTCTGTAACAAGGTCGGCGGCATCTATGCTGTTCTTTCGACCAAAGCCAAGACCCTCCATCACCGATATAAAGATAACCTGATCTTCATCGGACCAGACCTCTGGACCGAGGATAACCCGTCTCCGACCTTTGTCGAGACACGCACCCCGCTTGCCGCATGGCTGCGCAAGGCGAAGCTGCCCGAAGGCATGCGGGTGAGGGTAGGGCGCTGGGATATTCCCGGCAAACCCATTGCGGTGCTTGTGACTTTCGGGTCGCTCTACACCTACAAGGATGCCCTGTATGCCGAGATGTGGAACCGCTACCGTGTGGATTCCCTTCACGGCTATGGGGATTATGACGAGTCGTGCATGTTTGCCTATGCAGCTGCGATTGTCATCGAGAGCATTGTCAAGTGGAAAAACAATCCCGAATTGAAGGTCGTAGCCCATTTCGATGAGTGGACCACGGGCATGGGACTGCTCTACGTCAAGACCCATCTGCCGCAGGTGGCCACGGTCTTTACCACCCATGCCACGAGCATCGGCCGCAGCATCTGCGGCAACGGCAAGCCGCTGTATGACTATATGCAGGGTTATAACGGAGACCAGATGGCAACCGAACTCAACATGCAGTCCAAACACTCGCTGGAAAAGGCCGCAGCACACGCTGCCGATGCCTTTACCACAGTGAGCGATGTCACTGCACGGGAGTGCCGCCAGCTGCTGGAGCGTTATCCCATGGTGACGCCAAACGGCTTTGAGCAGAACTATGTGCCCAAGGGTGCCAAGTTTAACGCCACGCGGACTGCTGCCCGCCAGCGCATGTTGCAGGTGGCAGCCTGTCTCACGGGTCAGCATTATGCCGACGACACGCTGATTGTCGCTACCTCGGGCCGCCTTGAGATGCGCAACAAGGGTATCGATGTCTATCTGGATGCCGTTTCGTCGTTGCGCAATTCACTCAAATTCGTTTCGAGCATGGATCGCAAGGTGGTAGCACTGGTACTTGTGCCCGCCTGGATGAAGTCGCCTCGTCCCGACCTGATGGAGAACCTCCGTACCAACAAGCCTGGCCGCCTGTTTGACCCGGTAATAACCCATTACCTCCACAATCAGGACAGCGACCCCATCTATAACCGCATCAATGCGCTGGGCTTCCACAACGATCCTCAGGACAAGGTCACCGTCATCGACGTGCCTTGCTACTTGAACGGTAACGACGGCATCTTCAATATGTCCTATTATGACCTGTTGGCTGGCCTGGATGCCGCGGTATTCCCTTCCTACTATGAGCCTTGGGGCTACACGCCGCTGGAGAGTGCCGCCTTTGGCGTTCCCACCATTACCACCGACCTGGCTGGTTTTGGCCAGTGGGTGCTTGACCGCTTTGGTGATGACTCCGACCGCTACGGCGTGAAGGTGCTTCACCGTACCGACAGCAACTACGATGAGACCTTCAGGGCTATCGCGATGAGCATGATGAACCTGTATGTGATGAGCGACAAGGACAACCGCGCTATCCGCAATGCCAACCGAACAACCAGCAAGGCCGCCTCGTGGGACAATTTCATCGCCTGCTATGACGAGGCTTACAGTCATGCCCTGGACAAGGCAGCCCAACGCATGAATAACAGAATCAGTAACAAAACTAACAAGACATCATAACTAAAAGATTTAATTATGAAATTTCAAGCAAGCAACAGCAATGACCCTCAGTGGAGGAGCATCACTGTGAAATCGGAGCTTCCCGGCAAGCTCAACAAACTCAACGAACTGTCACGCAACCTGTGGTGGGCATGGAACACCGAGGGCAAGACCCTGTTCCATGACATCGACCGTGACACATGGCGTGCCACCAGCGAGAACCCCGTGAAGACGCTCCAGCGTCTCTCTAACGAGAAGATCGCCGCTATCCAGGCCGATTCGGCTATGATGGCCCGCATCGACAGCACCTATGAGCTCTATAAGGAATACATGAAGAAGCCCTTGCGCAAGGACATCCCCTCGATTGCTTACTTCAGCATGGAGTACGGCCTGTGCAACGCCATCAAGATCTACTCGGGTGGCTTGGGCATCCTGGCCGGTGACTATGTCAAGGAGGCCAGCGACCGCTGCGTGAACATGACCGCTGTGGGCTTCCTGTACCGCTACGGCTATTTCACCCAGACCCTCTCGATGGACGGTCAGCAGATTGCCAACTACGAGGCACAGAACTTCGACCAGCTGCCCATCGAGCCCGTGCTCGACAAGAACGGCCAGCAGCTGGTACACGAGGTGCCTTACCCCGGCCGCACCATCTATGCCAACGTATGGCAGGCCAACGTGGGTCGTGTCAAGCTCTTCCTGCTCGACACCGACATCGACCTCAACAGCGAGTATGACCGCGAAATCACCCACAAGCTCTATGGTGGCGACTGGGAGAACCGCATCAAGCAGGAATACCTGCTGGGCATTGGCGGCGTGCTGCTGCTCAAGCGTCTGGGCATCAAGGCCGATATCTACCACTGCAACGAGGGTCATGCCGCACTGCTCAACCTGCAGCGTCTGGTGGACTATGTGCAGGAAGACGGCCTGAACTTTAACGAGGCCCTTGAGGTGGTTCGCGCCACTTCGCTCTATACCGTTCACACTCCCGTGCCTGCCGGTCACGACTACTTCGACGAGGAACTGTTCGGCAAGTACATGGGCGGTTATCCCGAGCGCCTGGGCATCTCGTGGCAGGAGCTCATGGACATGGGCCGCGAGAACCCCGGCAGCAACGAGCGCTTCTGCATGAGCACCTTCGCCTTGAACACCACCCAGGAGAGCAACGGCGTGAGCTGGCTCCACGGCGAGGTGTCCAAGAAGATGTTTGCCCCCCTGTGGAAGGGCTATGCTCCTGAGGAGTCTCACGTTGGCTACGTCACCAATGGCGTACACATGCCCACCTGGGCTGCCAGCGAGTGGAAGGTCTTCTACAGGAAAGTGCTGGGCGAGGACTTCCTCGAGCATCAGGAGCTTGAATCGTCATGGGCTCCCCTCATGAATGTGCCTGACGAGGAAATCTGGAAGATGCGCATGATGCTGAAGCAGAAGTTTATCCGCTTCGTTAAGCGCGACTTCAAGGAGAACTGGCTCAAGAACCAGGGCGATCCCACCCGCATCGCCAACATCGTCGACAAGATCAATCCCGATGCACTGCTCATCGGTTTTGCCCGCCGTTTTGCCACCTACAAGCGCGCCCACCTCATCTTCAACGATCTGGACCGCCTGAAGAAGATTGTCAACGACGAGCGCTATCCCGTGCAGTTCATCTTCGCCGGTAAGGCTCACCCCGCCGACGGAGCCGGCCAGGGCCTGATCAAGCGCATCATCGAAATCAGCAAGATGCCCGAGTTCCTGGGCAAGATCATCTTCCTCGAGAACTACGACATGACGCTGTCCAAGCGACTCATCACCGGTGTTGACGTGTGGTTGAACACCCCGACGCGTCCTCTCGAGGCTTCGGGTACATCGGGCGAGAAGGCCGAGATGAACGGTCTGCTCAACTTCTCGGTGCTCGACGGCTGGTGGTATGAGGGTTACCGCGAGGGTGCCGGCTGGGCATTGACCAGCAAGCGCACCTACACCGATCAGTCACAGCAGGATAGGCTCGACTCGGCCACCATCTACTCGATGCTCGAGAACGAGATCATCCCCCTCTACTTTGCCAAGAACAGCAAGGGCTATTCGCCCGAGTGGATACAGTACATCAAGAACTCGATGGTGCACATCGCCCCCAACTACACCATGTCACGCATGATGCGCGACTACTTCGACAAGTTCTACAGGCCCCAGGCTAAGCGTGCCAGCCAGCTCATGGCTAAGGATTACGCCATGGCCCGTGAGATTGTGAAGTGGAAAGAGAAAGTGGCTGCCCGTTGGGATGACGTGGCACTCGTGGGCGACATCATGGGCAACCGTGAGGCCATCGCCAGCGGCTCGGCCGACATCGATGTGACCATGCGCCTCGACACTGCAGGCCTGGGCGACGACGTCAAGCTCGAACTCGTGGTGTACAAGGAGGAGGACGGTCAGACCACGTTCTACCGCAAGGCCTTGTTCGACGTTGTGGCACGCGATGGTGACATCTTCACCTACAACTGCAAGGTTCCCTTCCATGAAAACGGCATCTTCCGCTATGCTTATCGTGCCTATCCCTGGAACGACCTGCTACCGCACCGTCAGGACTTCGCTTACCTCAAGTGGTTCTAATTTGAGTTAGCTTCCAAAAACATCAACCGGCCCGAGTTCTTCATGGACTTGGGCTGGTTTTTTGCTTGAAATGGGTAAGTAAGGTCGAAAAACGGTGTTTTTTTCTTGTGATTTCCGATAATTTTGTATTTTTGCCAGTTAATATGGTTTATTAGGCTTTTACCGATAACCGTTAAGGTGTAACGCATGTTTGGCAAAAAGGGAAATATCTTTTCCAAGTTCGCGGCCTGGATGGGTGGCGGCATCTTGGGCATGGTGGCGGCGCTGCCGTTTGCCATGTACATCCCTTGGGTCCAAAACAAGGTGGCCGACGCTGCTGCCGAGTATGCCAGCGAGAAGACCGGCATGGACATCAGCGTGGGTGACGTGAGGGTGAAATTCCCGCTCGACGTATCGGCTACCGATATCCAGGTCATTGACCAGAACGGCGACACCCTGTTCAAGGCCGATGAGGTAAAGGGCAACGTGAAGCCCAAACCCCTGCTGGACAAGAAAGTAGAGGCAGAGAATGTCTCGCTCAAGGGTGCCAAAAGCCAAGTCAAGACCGATGACGGCTCGATGGACCTGGATGTGGACGTGAAGGACGCCAATGTCGACAAAGCCAGGGTTGACCTGAACAACAACAAGGTGGACGTGGGCAATGCGGCCCTCAAGGGCGGCAAGGCCAAGATGAGTTACAAGCCCGAGAAGAAAAAACACGAGGACAAGGAACCCGGCAAACCTTGGAAGGTCAACGCCGACAAAGTTACTGCCGACGATGTGGACTTCAAGATGGACATGAAGCCTACCGTCGATAACCTGGATGCCAAGGTGGGCCACGCCGAGGCCAAGAACGTAAAGGTCGATACCGGCGAGCAGACGGTTGACGTGGATGAACTGGATGTCGAAAATGCTGATGTGAAATACGAGCATCCGAGCGAGAAGGACGCCAAGCAATACGCCAAGGATCACCCGATGCCCAAGGATGCGGGCAAGAAAAAGGACAAGGGCGATGACAAGCCCTGGAAAGTCAAGGCCGGCAAGGTGAAGGTGAAAGACAGCAAGGGCAAGTACTCCCAGACGGGCAAGAAGCCCAACAAGCCCGGAACCACGCTTGACCCGGACAATATCGAGGTCGAGGATGTAAATGCCGAGGTCGAGAACTTTGAGTATGACGGCGAGAACATGAAGGTGCCCGTCAAGCACCTCTCGGGCAAGGAACGCAGCGGCTTGCAGGTCAAGGATGCCAGCGGTACCGTCGATAAGAACAAGAACGGCCTGGACCTCAACAACATGAAGCTCAAGACCAAGGGTAGCGACATCAAGCTCGATGCCCACGTGGACCAGGATATGCTCGACGGCAAGCCTAACGGCAAAGCCACCATCGACACCGACAGCAAAATCGACCTCAACGAGGTGGAGAAACTCGTGCCCGAGGCCCGCAAGGCCTTGAAGGACATACCTCACAACAAACCCGTGAAAATCAAGGCTAAGGCCCGTGGCAATGAGAAGCGCTTGGACATCCATTCGCTCGATGCCGACGTGCCTGGCATTGGCCGTGTCAAGGGCAAGGGTACCATCTACAATCCCACCGACATGGACCGCATGAAGGCCGACCTCGATACCGAGGTGGACCTGCGTGACCCGAGCATTCTCAACAAGATGCTGGGTCTGAAGGACGTTAAACTGCCGCCGATGAAGATGAGCGGCAAGATCAATAAGGAAGGCTGCCGCTGGGTGGCACGCAACCTGCGCGTCTCGACAGGCGGCGGCACGATGCGTGGCGACGGTTATTATGACATCTGCAACGAGAACTATGACGTGGATGCCAGCTTCAACAACTTCCCCGTCAAGTCTTTCCTGCCAGACTATGACGTGCGCAACCTCACGGCCAGCATCAATGCCCGCGGCCATGGCTTTGACTTCACCGACTGCGGTTCCACCTGGACCGACGCCACCGTCAATCTGGCCAGTGTGCGCTACAACGGCACCCACTATGGCAACATCAGGGCCCGTGGCAAGCTGCGCGGCGGCTATGCCGACGTGTATGCCTCCAGCGCCAACAAGGGATGCGACTTTGATGCCAATGCCCACGGCACCATCTGCAACGATCACTACGTCTTCACTGCCGACGGCAATGTGCGTGACCTGGATCTGAACCGTCTGGGCGTGTATGACGGCGTGTGCAACGGCAAGACGCGACTGCATGCCGAGGGCGACATCAACCTGCGCACCCAGGAGTGGGATGCCGACCTCACGCTGCGTGACATCGACTGGCAACTCGACAGTACCCTGCTCATTGCCGACGATGCCCATGCCGTGCTGCACAGCACCCCGTGGATAACCTGCATCACCGTCGAGAACGAGGACAACTACGCTCACCTGAACGCTCCCAGCGGCATGATGCAGCTGGTCGATGATTTCGGTACTGCCGCCACCGAGTTCCAGCGCCAATACAAGGAGCGTTCGCTGGATGTGGAGCGCCTCAAGGAGTCGATGCCCCGCTTCGATCTGGATATGCACATGGGTACCGACGGTTTGGTTCAGCGCTATCTGCAGCAGCGTGAGATTGACTTCCGTGACATCAGCTGCGAGGTGAGCCGCGACACGAGCATCTATATCGACGGCCGCGCCCACGGCATCAGCTATGGCGAGACCAACATCGATACCCTCACCATCCATGCCAATGAGTTGAACAACAAATATCTGGCATTCAATGCCCACATGGGTAACCGACCGGGCACATGGGATGAGTTCGCCCAAGTGGATATCGAGGGCGGCTTGAAGGGTCCGGCACTGGACTTCATGCTCCACCAGCAGAACAACAAGCGCGAGACAGGCTACCGCCTGGGCTGCAACGCCCGTCTGACCGACGATGAGGTGCGGATGCGACTCTTCGGTAAGGATCCCGTCATCGGCTACCGCCACTGGACTTTCAACGAGGACAACTATGTGAATGTGGATTACCGCACGCGCATGATTGATGCCAACCTGCAGTTGAGGAGTGACAGCAGCAGTGTCGAGCTGCTCACGACCCGATTGCCCGGAGACAGTACCGAGAATATCCAGCTCAATATCGATAACCTGAGACTGGAGGAATGGACGCGCATCGTCCCGATGTTTGACAAGACCAGCGGCACGCTCAACGCCAGCATGGACGTCAATTGGGATGGTGTCAATGCTGATGGTGACGGGGTCATCGACATCAAGAACTTCGTCTATAACGGCAAACACGAGGGTGACGTGAAACTCAATGCCGACTTCGACTTTGACCCGTCCAGCGCCACCACGCGATTGACGGCCGACCTGATACTTGACGGTAAGCAGGCGCTGGTTTTGCAAGGCTCGCTCAACGATGCCACGGCCGACTCGCCGTTCAACATGGAAGCCCATTTCAACCGCTTCCCGCTGGAGCGTGCCAATGCTTTCATACCTGGAAGCTACATCTGGCTTGACGGATATGCCGAGGGCGTTCTGGCAGTCACAGGATCGGCCGATAACCCCCAGGTGAACGGCTATCTCACCGCCGACTCGGCAAGGGTTAACCTGCCGCGATATGGCAGCTCGCTGAAATTGGCGACCGACCGCATTCCTGTCGAGAACAATGTCATCACGTTCAATAACTACAAGTTGACAGGTGCCAACCGCAGCCCCGTCATCATCAACGGGCAAGTGGACCTGCGTGACCTGGACAACATGGTCATTGACCTCACGGCAACGGGTCGCGAGGTGCAGTTCATGGACAGCAAGCAGGACGACCTGACGCAGCTCTTCGGCAAGGGGCTTGCCGATATCAATGCCTCGGTCAAGAGCCGCGGCGGCAACATGATTGTGCGTGCCGACGCCACGTTGCTGTCGGGTTCCAATATCACCTATGTGATGAAAAACGACATCTCGCAACTGTCAAATACTGTTGACGAGAATATGGTGACATTCACCGACTTCAACAATACAGGTACGGGCAACCATACAGTTCTTGTGACGGGCCGCGGCAGCAGCAGTTCCAACAACATCCTGGTCAACCTTGAGGTGCAGAATGGTGCAAAAATCAACGCTTATCTGTCGGAAGATGGCCAGAATCGTGCCACTGTTGATGGCAGCGGTCGACTGAAGTATTGGCTCGATTTCGCAGGACGTGACAACCTCACTGGTTCCTATATCATCCAAGAGGGCAACTTGCGTTACACGCCGCCGCTCATCTCGCAGAAGAACTTCAACATCACCAGCGGCAGTTCCATCACCTGGAGCGGAGATATGCTCAATCCGCAGCTCAACCTCAAGGGAACGGAGCGTCTCAAGACGAGCGTGACGACCGAGGACAAGGGCTCGCATCTTGTTGAGTTCGTCATCGACGCTAAGGTGGGCGGTACACTCAACAGTATTGACCTGGACTTTGACTTGAGCTGTGAGAGCGACATGACGGTCCAGAACGAGCTGCAGTCCATGAGCGACAATCAGCGCTCACAGGCTGCCATCAACCTCTTGCTCTATAACACCTACTCGGGCACCAATAGCGCCGGCAACATCAATAACCTGACGGCCTCGTCGGCCCTGTTCTCGTTCCTGCAGTCGCGCCTTAACACGTGGGCTGCCCAGACCTTGCCGGGCATTGACCTCTCGTTCGGCATCAATCAGTATGAGGGCAAACACAACGGCACCGAGACCAGCTACAGCTACCGCTTGGCTAAATCGCTGTTCAACGACCGCTTCAAGATTGTGGTGGGCGGAGAATACAGCACCGAGGCTTCGGCCGAGGAGGATATTGCCAACAAACTGTTCAACGACATTTCGCTGGAATACTATCTCAACGATGTGGGCAGCAGGTATCTGAAACTCTTCCGCCACGCCAGCTACGAGAACGTGGTCGAGGGTCAGGTGACCGAGACCGGTGTGGCCTATGTGCTCAAGCGCAAGCTTACCAACCTCAAGAACCTGTTCAAGTTCAAGCACTCGCGCGAATACCTCCTGAAGGATTCGCTCGAGAAAGCCCGCAAGGCAGAATTGAAGATGCAGGAAGACGCCATCAACGCCATGGGTGAGAATGTTGAAAACACCTATGTTGTGCCACTCGACAATGATGCCATCAACAAACCAACCGTAAACCGCAAGAAAGATGATGAGAACGAGCCATAACACATATCTGGGTCTTTTACTGGCAATGGTGGCTGCCCTGGTGTTGACCTCATCATGCTCAACGACCAAGAAGCTGGGCGAGAACGATGTGCTCTACACGGGTGTGAAGCATCTCAAGTACCACGAGGACAGCGTCAAGGCCGACCCTGGCATGAAGGAGGATATCTTCACGGCCATTAATGTGCGTCCCAACAATCCGCTTTACTCGCCTTATTATCGCACACCGTTCCCCATCGGCCTGATGATCTATAACAATATCGACGAGAATGCGACAGGCTTCGAGGGATGGCTCTACAAGCACTTTGCAGCCAAGCCGGTGCTCATCAGCCGCGTCAATCCGCAGGCACGCGTGGACATGATCAACACCATCCTGCGCAACAACGGCTATTTCACGTCCAAGGCCAGCTATCAGGTCCTTCCTTCCAGTAATCCCAAAAAGGCCAAGATCTCCTACGATGTGGACATTCGCCCGCCTTACACTATCGGCAACGTGGAGTACATGGGCAGCAACGAGCCTGTGTTGCAGATGGTGGACTCGTTGGCCAGGGCCAATCGTTACTTGAAGACTGGCAGCCGCTACTGTCTGGATTCACTGGCTGCTGTGCGCATCGATATCACTAACTTTGTGCGCAACCGTGGCTATTATTTCTTCAAGCCCGAGTATATCCAGTATTTGGCCGACAGCGTCAAGGACAAGGGCGTGATACATATGCGCGTGATACCATCGGCCGATATTCCCAATAATGCCAAGATACGCTATCTGGTCAATGGCATCACGGCCTCGGTAGTCAACGACGATGCCGTGGGCGAGGCCGACACGCTCGAGATGAGGAATTGCACCCTCATCCGCTACGAACCGGTCTATATCAAGGACCATGTGATTCCGTCGTGCATTCGTGCCCGCAAGGGTAGGGTATTCCGTGTCAACAGTATCGACCGCACCCAGGCTGCCTTGTCGCGGTTGGGCATCTTCAGCATTGTGGACATTCAGGTCAATCCGCTCGACAGCATCACCCCCGAGGGCGATGGCTTGCTCGACTTGGCCATCTACTGCCAGCTGGACCAGCCCTGGGAGGTCTCCTTTGAGATGCATGGCGCGTCCAAGAGTAACAGTTTTATCGGCCCCGGTATCGAGGTGGGAGCAACCCACAAGAATGCCTTTGGGGCAGGGGAGAAGTTCTCGGTGGATATCTATGGCGATTACGAGTGGCAGACGAGTGGCGGTGAGTATGATGGCTCGGATCTGGACTCCTATGAGTTCGGTATCGAGGCCAAATTGGACTTCCCGCGCTTGATAGCGCCCAAGTTCCTCTATCCATCGCGTCGTTATACTAACTGGACCCGTCTGTCGATGAGTGCCGACCTGATGAACCGTCCAGGCTTCTTCAAGATGGCTCAGTTTGGAATCGCGGCCTCGTGGGAATGGCATGGAAACCGATTCAACAGCCATGAGCTCACGCCGTTCAAGCTCACCTACAGCAAGCTCATCAGCAGTTCAGATAAATTTAAGGCGGATATGGAGGCCAATCCCGCGTTGGCTCAGAGCTTCATCGATGTGTTCATCCCTAAGATTGAATATGTTTTTACCTATGACCGCGATATCACGCCGGTTGACCACATCACGTTGACTGCCGGTGTAGCCGAGGCGGGTAACGTCTTATCGGGCATCTGGTCGATGTTCAAGGCTAAGGGGACCAAAGAACTCTTTGGCACGCCGTTCTCGCAGTTTGTCAAAACCCAAGCCCAGTTTGTATGGAACCGTAAGTTGCCCGTCGAGGGCGTTCTGGCAACCCGTGTGTTCATGGGTGTGGTTCATGCTTATGGCAACAGCAGCAACAACGAACTGCCCTACAGGGAGCAGTTCTACGTGGGTGGTTCCAACTCCATCAGGGCCTTTGCTGTCCGCTCTATTGGTCCCGGTAGTTATCGTCCCGTTAATCCTGACCGCTCCACCTACTATCAGCGTACAGGTACTTTCAGGTTCGAGGCCAATGCCGAGTACCGTTTCCCCATCCTGGGCTACTTCAAGGGTGCCGTATTCCTGGATGCCGGTAACGTTTGGTTGTTGGAAAATGACGATTCGCGCCCTGGCGGCCAGTTGAAGATGAAGAACTTCTTTAATGAACTGGCCCTGGGTACCGGTTTGGGACTGCGTTTCGACATGTCGATGCTGGTTGTGCGAGCCGACCTGGGTATCGCCATCCATGCCCCCTATAAAACCACAAGGAGCGGCTACTACAACATTCCCAGGTTCTTCAAAGACGGCGTTGCCTTCCACCTCGCCATCGGCTACCCCTTCTAATTCCCAATAAACTACGAATTACGCTAATTTTACGAATCCCAACTTTTGGGTATTCATTTGTAAAATTAGCGTAATTTGTAGTAAAAAAGATGTCGTGTTTAATCTGTGTGAGAAGTTTTGCCTTTCTTCTTACTCTTTTAAGATTTATTTCGATAATATCATATCTATCAAATCTGTGACATCACTGATATTCAAAATGTTATCGTTGTTAACGTCAGCATTAACAAGGTTAATGCCCGAGGCATCTTTACTCAGCAGATAGTCAATTAGAACAGTCGCATCACTGATATTGACAAGGCCATCATTATTTATGTCTCCTGATGGTTTAGATGGGATAACAATAGTAGTTTCTTTACTGCGTCTGGAGTAATTCTCACCCCATTCATTTGTTATGTTTACTTCCGCTTGAACTGTTATTAAATAGTCATGGTCTAAACGCGGTAATGCATAGTGTCGCCCATCTGTTGATAATTCAACTTCTTCTCCATCGACAATGAGACTGATATTTTTCATGTTTGAAGCAATATCCAGCATCAAGGAATCATGGGTGAGATGAGTTTCAATGGGATGGATTTCCAGTATAGTATCAGTTGACAAGGAATTATATCCATCAGAAACAGTCGCATCAAGATGGCACTCTCCGCCATAAATATCCCCAAACGGCAGAAGATTGACAGATGCTTTATTCTCATAATAAGTATCATTCCAGACTTGTTGTTCATCAATAGAAATTGAGAGTTGTAAATTCCAATTTTCTGCAAAACTCGATTCAATGATAGCAAAGCAACCTCCCAATTCTACATCTTGAGTATAAAAAAATGACCCATTTTCAAGAATGGGATACATCCAACCAGATTCAATCCCCTCGTATATAGAAACAGCAATGTTACTTTCCCTTGCTGGAATCAAAAAAGTCTTCTCAATATAGCCAAAGACAGTACTCATCGGTGTTCTATGGCCAGCAATGACTGTTATGCTGTAGTCGTGGTCAAGCCGAGGCATGGCATATAAAGATTTATCCCAATCCTCATTGTAATCTGGATAAACATTGTCAAGATTACAATAGTGAACACTATAATCATAATCTACTTCAATCAGATAAGATAAGTCTGTACAGCCACTCTCTACAATATGAAGACCATATGTATCTACAACCCAAGAGACAAAGGAAGTATGATTCTGAGATAAATCATTGTAACCCATCGCACGAATTGTTACATCAAAATTGAGATAGGCGCAATACTGATCTCCAAATGGAATGATTAGGCCGTAAAGAGCGACAACATAACGTTTGTTGTCTTCATCCCAACTCACACGTTGACATAGATCGTCATCTTCTAATAGATTTCGATCATTGACTAAAATAGTGAATTCAACGTCTTCAACTCCAGAGTAACTGATATATAGATACTCATACATATCAATGAATCCACCCCCACCAGTCAAAGCAGAAGTTTTATTACCTCCCTCTTCAAATATAATTTCACCAGATAAATCGTTCAATATAGGTTGGACTTGGCTCACTTCATTGCTATGTGAAATCTCTTGGTTATCAAGGACTGTGAACAGTGTGCGCTCTGGGATGTCAGTAGCGGCAGAGGATAGTGCCGTCAGAACTGCCATCATGAATAATAAAATCTTTTTCATAGTTATCGCGTTATTCATTGCCATTTAGGTTTAAGTATCATGTTAATTGTAACTGCAGCAAAGATAGGATAAAAATCTTATTCATACAAGAGAATTGCAAGTGTTATCAAAAAAAATACGCTAATTTTACGAATCCCAATTTTTGGGTATTCATTCGTAAAATTAGCGTAATTCGTAGTAAAAAAATGTCGTGTTTAGTCTGTGTGAGAAGTTTTGGCTTTCTTGATGCTGGTGACGATGTTGCCGTCCTTGGCGTCGATGACGATGGTGTCGCCGGGTTTGGCCTCTTCACGCAGCAGCATCTCGCTCAACGGGTCTTCGATTTCGCTCTGGATGGCGCGCTTCAAGGGGCGGGCACCGTACTGGATGTCGAAGCCGCGGTCGGCGACCAGGTTCTTGGCGGCTGGGGTGATGTCCAGCTTCAGGCCGTTCTCTTCGACGCGCTTGTAGAACGAGGCCAGCTCGATGTCCACAATCTTGAGGATGCAGTCGTGGTTGAGAGAACCGAAGGTCACGATGTCGTCAACGCGGTTCAGGAACTCGGGCGAGAACTGGCGGTTCAATGCCTTGCGGATAACCGAGTCGCTGCGTTCCTTGGTCAGTTCGCCTGTGTTGAAGCCCACGCCAGCGCCGAAGTCTTTCAGCTCCCTGGTGCCGATGTTCGAGGTCATGATGATAATCGTGTTCTTGAAATCCACTTTGCGACCCAGACCATCGGTCAGGTTACCCTCGTCGAGCACTTGCAGCAGCATGTTGAACACGTCGGGATGGGCTTTTTCGATTTCGTCGAGCAGCACCACGCTGTAGGGGTGACGGCGCACCTTCTCGGTCAGCTGGCCGCCCTCTTCATAGCCCACATAGCCCGGAGGCGCACCCACGAGTCTGGAGACATTGAACTTCTCCATGTATTCGCTCATGTCGACGCGGATCAGGGCATCGTCGCTGTTGAACAGGAACTGTGCCAGTTTTTTGGCCAGCAAGGTCTTACCGACTCCGGTCGGACCCAGGAACATGAATGAGCCGATGGGACGCTTGGGGTCGCGCAGTCCAGCGCGATTGCGGCGGATGCTGCGGGCAATCTTGTCAATGGCCTCGTCCTGGCCGATGACCTGCTTCTTAAGCTCGTCGGTCATGCCCAGCAGGCGGATGCCTTCGCTCTGGGCAATGCGCTGGGCGGGCACACCGGTCATCATGGCAACGACCTCGGCGATGTGGCTCTCGTCCACGGTCACGCGACGGCTGTCCAACTCGGCCTCCCAACGCTCCTTGGCGTCTTGCAGCTCGGCCTTGAGCTTCTCTTGCTGGTCGCGGTAGTTGGCTGCGCTCTCAAAGTTCTGGGCCTGTACGGCCTTGAATTTATTCTCCTGAGCCTCGGCAATGCGTTGCTCCAGCTCTTCAATTTCCTTGGGGGTATCGACCTTGGTGATGTGTACACGCGAGCCCGCCTCGTCCATGGCGTCGATGGCCTTGTCGGGGAAGAAGCGGTCGCTGATGTAGCGGTCGGTCAGGGTGACGCAGGCCCTCAGCGCCTCGTCGGTGTAGTTGACACCGTGGTGCTTCTCGTACATCTCCTTGATGTTATGCAGGATTTCCAGCGTCTGCTCGGCCGTGGTGGGCTCGACAAGGACTTTCTGGAATCGGCGTTCCAGGGCGCCGTCCTTTTCGATGCTCTTGCGGTACTCATCGAGTGTGGTGGCACCGATACACTGGAATTCGCCACGGGCCAGGGCCGGCTTCAGCAGGTTGGCGGCATCCATCGAGCCGCTGGCATTGCCGGCGCCCACGATGTTGTGGATTTCGTCAATGAACATGATGACGTTCTTATTGGCACTCACCTCGTCGATGACGGCCTTGAGGCGTTCCTCGAACTGGCCGCGGTACTTGGTGCCGGCGACAATAGCTGCCATGTCGAGCGAGACGATGCGCTTGTCGAGCAGCGTGCGGGCCACCTTGCGCTCCACGATGCGCTTGGCCAGTCCCTCGATGATGGCGCTCTTGCCCACACCGGGCTCGCCAATCATCACGGGGTTGTTCTTCTTGCGACGGCTCAGGATCTGTGCCAATCGCTCAATCTCGGTCTCGCGGCCCACCACGGGGTCGAGACGCCCCTCGGCAGCCTCGCGCGTGATGTCCTTGCCATACTTGTCGATGACGGGAGTGGCCGAATTGTCACCTCGACTGACATTTCGTCGCTGTCGCGTCTCGCGGAAGGACGGATTCTCGCTCTCGCCCTCGCCACCAAAGTTGCCGCCACCGGGCAAGTCATCGTCTTCCTCATCCTCTTCGTCGGGGAAGTCGGCACCCGCCATGGGCAGCGTAATATCCTGTCTCCAGTAGTTTTCCTGGAGTTTGTTTTGGTTGTTGATCATTATGATATAATTGCTATCTTGTTCTTTTGCTGTTATAACTCATCCCGTTAACCAGCAAACACCGTGCCAGCCCATCAATACTGGCATCACTTACAAGCCAGAGGCTTGCAAAACGGCGACATGCCACCTGCAAACATCCTGCGGGTGGCGTGTCGTCTTTTTGGGGCTATTAGCCCTGTGATATTCTAACTTAACAACATGTCGACGATGGCTGCGACGTCGGCGATGTTGATTTCGCCGTCAAGGTTGACGTCGGCGGCCTCGGTGTTGAAGGAGTCGGTGGCTGTGCCCAGGATGTAGTCGATGATGGCGCTGATGTCACCGATGTTCACCTCGCCGTCGCCGTTCACGTCACCAATGAGCGGGAGATCGCCACCACCCACAAGGGTAACCTGTTGGATGTTGGACCAGACGCTCTCGGTGCCGTCGGTGTAGATGGCCTTGACCATGTACTCGTAGATGCCGCCGTCAAGGGCACGCACCGTGTAGCAGGTGTCGGCAATACCGCTCACCATGCGCCAGGTGGAGTCACCTTCCTCAATCACTTGTCGGCGCGGTGCTTTGGCCGTCAGGTCGCCGTTATAGATGTCCACGCTATAGATGTAAGAGCGCTTCTTGTTGGCGTTCATGGCCAATTTGACATTTTGGGCCGTGCAGCCGTTGAGCACCACGGTATAGTCCTCGGGCTCGTCGGTCAGGGCCACCGTTTGGCTTGCTTCACCGCAGGACACGATTATCGAGCTCTTGTCGCTTGTACCATTGGAAGCAATCCAGTTTTTGGCATTAAATACCACCGTGACCGTGCTGCTGAGTTGCAACTCGGGGCTGATGAGGTATCCGATGGCGCTTGATGTGCCCACCTTCAATGACTTACCCGCAGCGGGATATACCTTGAAGCCGGTCCAACCGGGATTGTCGGTGTAGTCGTCAAGCGACTCGCCAACGTCAGTGTAGCCGTCGGCATAGGCATTCACCTTAGAGAAATTCTCACTCATCAACAAGGTTGCACCCGATTCCTGGTGGCGGCTGACCTTGAGGGTATAGCTCGATACATCGCCGCCGCTGGTCCAGTCGGCACGGAAGGCGTTGGTTTCCACAGCCGTTTCGTCAACGCTGAGCATGACAGGCACCTCTTTGACAATGGGTTGTGGCGTGTCGCCGCCGTCGGTCCAGGCGGTGTGTTGCTTGGTACCCCAGATGTGTTCGGCCAGTTCAGGGTGGTCCACAAAGGGGTTGCGGTTGCCCTGTTTCTCGTAAACGCCCTCGTTGCGGATCAGCTCCTTCTGGCTGACGGGGTCGGCGCGGTGCCACTCCATCAGCATCTGCATGGACCAGTCAGAGAATGCCTTGTACTGGTTGTCCAGATAATCCAGCTGGTCGCAGCCGGGCCAGTTGGAAACGTCGCTCTTGTAGCAGGTCACCATGTAGAAATAGATGCGTGCGAAGTCGCCCTTATACTCGTCGTCGGGCTCAAAGACCTTGTCCGTATAGCCGTTGTAAGTGCTCTTGCCCAGTTTGCCCAACATGGTAACGCCCAGTTCCTCGTTGACATAGGTGATGGCATCCGATCCGTTGCAAACGCCATAGGGGTAGTTGCTGCGGCGCTGATTGACATAGCCGTCGGTGGGGATAATCATCATGAGGTCGGTGTACATGGGATAAACCTCGCCGCCAAACCAGCTCTTGGGGAACGAGTGCTCGCGGTTGAGTCCCTGGCCCACATAGGAAGCCGTACCCACATGATAGGAACTGTGGTTGTACTTGCAGGTGGAGTACATGTCGATGTAATAACCGTCATTACCCATGTCGGTGGTCGGGTAGCAGTCCCACAACTCGTTGTATCCCAGCTGGGTGTGAGTGTAAATGATGCCCTCCAGAGCCGTCATCAAAGCCTCGTCGCTCTTGCCGTTGGCATTGGTGTAAAAGCCGCTGGGGATATCGGCCATAGCCGTCAATCCCACCAGCATAGTCAATAGTATTGAAGTAATTTGTCTCATTGGGTTAATATTTTAGGTGTGTATAGAATTGTAAATGGTGTCGAACAGGAGGCGGAAGGCTTCCTCGTCGGCGAGTGTCTGCCTGAAAGCCTCGAGGTGCTTGGCGTTGTCGCTCTCGGGAATCCACAGCTGCAGGTAGCCGCCGTAGTCATATTTCTCGCGCATGTGTTCCGTCAGGCGGCGATATTGTCCCTCACGGTCCAGGCCAGGCTCGTGTTTGAGCCCGTATTGCAATGCGCGGCGCACAATGGTCTCACCGTCGATGATGCGGTCGGCCTCGGCAACTATGCGGCCGTAGATGGTGCGGGGCTCATGGTCGCTCGACGCGCGGTGATCCTCGGCAGCATTGGCGATGGTGTCGATTTCCTCCTCGCCGAACCACTGGCGCAGCCGCTCGTCTTGACGGATGATGCGGGCACTGTGGATGTGGTGTTCCTTGCGGCCGTAGGCGAGCCCCAGGTCGTGATAGGCCGCAGCAACGAGCAGCAGGCACCTGTCCACCTCGGGGTAGTATTGGGCGAGGGTCAATGCTTGGGAGATGACCGTCTCGACATGGTCGCGGCCATGCCCGGCGTCAAAGTCGTCATAGCGGGGCACAATCTCCCGCTCCACAAATTCCCGTATTTCTTCAAAATCCCTCATATCCTCACTCTAAACCCTAAACTCTAGACTCTAGACCCTAAATCCTAGACCTTGTGCAAATCATGTCCCATGCGGGTTTTCTTGGTCTGCATGTAGAACTCGTTGTAGCGGTTGGGTGCAATCTCGATGGGCACGTTCTCGACCACTTCCAGACCATAGCTCTCCAGTCCCACGCGCTTGACGGGGTTGTTGGTCATCAGCCTCATCTTAGAGACACCCAGGATGCGCAGGATGTTGGCGCCCACGCCATAATCGCGCTCGTCGGGCTTGAAGCCCAGATGCACGTTGGCATCGACGGTGTCATAGCCATGCTCTTGCAGCTTGTAGGCTTTGATTTTGTTCATCAGCCCGATGCCGCGGCCCTCCTGGTTCATGTAAACGACCACGCCTTTGCCTTCCTTCTCGATCATCTGCATGGCCATGTGCAGCTGTTCGCCGCACTCGCAGCGCATCGACCCGAAGATGTCGCCCGTGGCACATGACGAATGCACACGCACCAGAATCGGCTCGTCGGCACGCCATTCACCCTTGATGAGGGCGATGTGCTCCAGGCCGTTATTGATTTGCCTGAAGGGGATGAGCTTGAAGTGCCCGTACTGTGTGGGCAGGTCCACCTCGTCGCCCACCTCGACGACTTTCTCGGTGCGCAGGCGGTAAGCGATCAGGTCCTTGATGGTGATGATGGGCATGTCGAATTTCTTGGCCACTTCCATCAGTTGCGGCAGTCGTGCCATGGTGCCGTCGGGGTTGATGATCTCAATGAGGGCGGCAGCAGGGTAGAGGCCGGCGATGCGCATCAGGTCGATGGAGGCCTCGGTGTGGCCCGCGCGCTTGAGCACACCCTTGTCGACGGCCCGCAGCGGGTTGATGTGGCCGGGACGGCCAAAGTCTGACGGCTTGCTGTCAGGATTGGCAAGGGCACGGATGGTCATGGCACGGTCGTGCATCGACACGCCGGTGGTGCAGCCGTCGAGCAAGTCGATGGTGACGGTGAACGGGGTGCCCAGCATCGACGTGTTGTCATCGACCTGCATGTTCAGGTCCAGTTCATGGCAACGCTCGGTTGTGATGGGGGCGCACAGCACGCCGCGACCCTCGCGCAGCATGAAGTTGACTTTTTCCTCGGTGATTTTCTCGGCCGCAATGATAAAGTCGCCCTCGTTCTCGCGGTCCTCGTCATCGACTACGATGACAAATTCGCCGCGTCTGAGTTGCTCCACAGCCTCGTCGATAGTATTCAGTTTGATTTCTGTCATTTTTTAATTGGATGTTTTTAGCTATTTGTGGTGTCGCTGTATTCCATCTCGCGGCTATACTCGCCATTGAAGATGGCGACCATCTGGTCACAGGTCTTTATCGTCAGCTGGACGTCACGTTTCAGATTCTTCTGGTGCCGCATACCCACCAGCCAGGCGGGCAGTCCGATGGGGAACAGGGCTGCAAGGACAGTGCCGACAGTCTTGTTGCTGGCGGGCTGATAGGTGAGCAACTGGCGAATGACAGGATAGTCCATCGCCTTGTTGAGCACCATCTGGTCGCGGGAGTTGGACAGGTAATCCACCACGTTGTCGACTTGTTGCGACAGGGCCTTGATGGCATTCTTGTCATAGCCGCGCTGCCAGTAGTCGAGGTATCCCTGTTTGCTGGGATAGGTGTCGAGGAATTGCTGGCACGAGGCTTTGAGCGCCTGAACCTGGGCGATGGCCTCGTCGGGCTGGACTTCGTTGATGATGACCTCCTTGGCCTCCAGCTTGCGGGTCTGGTGCAGACCCGTGAAGCGGCGCAGGAAGTTGACCCAGGCGTCGGGGTTGAACACGGCCGAATCGTTGACCGCCTTGTGAGTCAGGAACACGCCTAACGGCAATAGAATCGCCGAACTGAGCCAGATGCCCTGCCACACTTCCCAACGGCCGTCACGCGCCAGTTTATAGCCCGTGTTGTCGATGACATAATAGACGATGAAGAGCATTACCGACACGACGATGGGCATGCCCAGTCCTCCCTTGCGAATGATGGCACCCAAGGGGGCTCCGATAAAGAAGAAAATGAGACAGGCCAGCGAGAGGGTGAATTTCTTCATCAGCTCGATCTGGTGGCGCCTGATGATGAAATTGTCATCACTGATGGTATATCCCTGGAATTGAAGGTCCTGTATCGCCGACATGGTCCGCATCAGCGCCTGGTTGATGATTTGCTCCTGGTCGTGCGACGGCAGTTCCTTGATGGCCTTATTGATGTCGACAGGTTTGTCGAGTTTGACTTCGTTGACGGGGATGATAGTGGGTTTGCCGTCCTTATAGAGGGTTCGCTGAGAGGGAACGCCACACAGCGACTGGCTGCGCAGCTTGTTCACCACCAGCATCGCTGCCGAGTCCACCTTGAGCCTCACCGAGTCGATGGTCTGACGCAGTTCGGCGATATCCTTGCCCACATATTGGGACCTCATGGTCTCGTCGTCCATGCGCGAGAAGTTGGCGTCGTAGGGGATGAGGATTTCCTTGTCGTGGAAGGTTTCGCGGCGATACAGGTCCCCGCTCATGCCGTTCACGCCTCCGCCCGAGCCCATCTGCTCATACCAGGCTCCCTTGTATAGCTTGAGGAAAAGGCTGCGCTTGTCCTCGGTCATGCTCAACCGGCCCGAGTCGGCCGCCACGATGCGCGGGAACATGCTGGCATGTGACACGTCATAGATGAGCACGTTATAGAGCATGTCACGCTCCTTGTCCTTGCGTTTGACGTAGATGTTGTAGCCCGGTATTTGGCTATAGACGGTCCCCTCAGGGATGTCCAGCGTGGGCGAGGTCTGTCGCATCGAGAATAGCAGGGTCCACATCTTCACCTGTGACTTGGGCAGGACGTTGTTTTGGAAAAAGAAGGCCCCCACGGCCACAATGGCCATCAGGATGGCCAGCGGCTTCATGATGGTCGTCAGCGAGATGCCCGACGATTTCAAAGCCGTCAGCTCGATATGCTCGCCCAGGTCGCCGAAGGTCATCAGCGCTGCCAGCAGGATACTCAACGGCAAGGCCAGCGGCACCATCGACAGGGCGGCATAGAAGAAGAGCTCGGCCACCACGTCAATGCTCAGTCCCTTGCCCACCAGCTCGTCGATGTAACGCCACAGGAACTGCATCATCACGATAAACAGGCAGATACAGAAGGTCATCAGGAACCGGGGCAGGAACCTGGACAGCATGAACGTGTATAGTTTTTTAATTCTCAACTTCTCGATGTGACGGATAGTTAATTCCAAACTGCGAAATTACTGCATTTTTCCTTCATGACAAGCGAGCGAGGTCATATTTTTAGAGTTAACGGCCATTGTTTTCACTTTTTCACCTTTTCCACAACCATACAGCCGTTTCACCCCACGCTAAGGCGCTAAGGCGCGAAGATATTAAAGTCGGCGAATTAAACGAATTAAGCTAATTGGAATCCGCGTTCTTTTGCCACACGGTGTGGCATTTTTAGGATGTATTTCGCTGGATTGTTACATGAAAAAAGGGATGCCCGTCAAGCGGCGGGCACCCCATGGAAATGTGGATGAGATGTTGATTAGTGGGTCAGGGGAGAGTAGTCCTGGCCGTAGCGCAACATCTGATCGATGTAATTCTCGGTGTAAGAAACCTTGACGTCGATGAGCTTGCCGTTCTTGTCATACACGGGAGTGTAGATGGGGTTGACAAAGCCCTTGTAGGGGGCGATGTTAAGACCCTCGTAACGGGCGAGAATCTCCTTGTGAATCTCGGGGTCAACCTTCACGCCGTAGGTCTCGACCAGCAGTCGTCCTGCCTCGTAGTCGCCTTCGCTCTTGATGCGCTGCACCTCGGCGAGCAGTTGTGCGAACAGGTCGCGCAGTTTCTCGTAGTTGTTGACGCGTACAAAGGTCTTGCCATCGCGCTTCACATACTCGATGACGTTGTCCTTCTTGCCATGCTGGTAGCACCACTCGCTGATGAACTTGCGGTTGCGCATGTGTGCCTCCTCGATGTCCTTGCCCGGCTCAATGCGGGTGAGCTGAGTGAGCAGGCCGTTCATGATGTACTTGTAGTATTCGGCCTTATAGGCGTCCATATTGGGCATGATGCCTAATTCAACAAGCTTGGGGTCGGCAAGATAATAGAGTGCGAACAAGTCGGCACGGCCTTCCTCGAGGCTTGAGCCATAGGCCTTCAAGGCATCGGGGTCAACACCGGGGAGCAGTTGTCCCGAGGCGTGTCCCAGGCACTCATGGAGGTCGGTGTGCAGGTTATCGGCAAGGGCGAGGTAGTTTTTCATCAGATCAATCTCGGTCTGGCTCCATGCAAACTCATCGTTGAAGCCATTGCCGGCGGCAACCTGGTTGTAGGCATCGGTGATGTTTTCGATAGTCACCGACTTGGAACCGTGGGCCGCACGAATCCAGTTGCTGTTGGGCAGGTTGATGCCGATGGGTGTCGAGGGGTAGCTGTCACCGGCAAGGATAGCGGCGGTGATGACCTTGGCGCTCACGCCCTTCACCTCTTTCTTCTTGAAACGGTTGTCAACGGGTGAATTGCTCTCGAAATACTGTGCATTCTGGCTGATGACCTGGGTGCGGTGTGAGGCGGCCTCGTTGCGGTAGTTGACCATGCCTTCCCAAGAGCCGGTCATGCCCAGGGGATCGCCGTAGCTCTCGATAAAGCCGTTGATGAAATCCACCTGGTCCTGGGTGTCCTCGGCCCACATGATGCTGTAGTCGTCAAAGGTCTTGAGCGAACCGGTCTGGTAGAACTTGACCAGTTCGTCGATATAAGCCTTCTGTGCGGGGCTCTCGGCCACGGTGGCAGCCTTCTGGAGCCAATAGACGATTTTCTCGATGGCTTTGCTGTAGAGTCCGCCCACCTTGTAAGGCTCCTCAACCACCTTGCCGTTGCGTTTCACGACTTTGCAGTTCAAACCGTAGGAAATCGGGGTCAGGTCGGTGGTGTCCTTGATGGCGTTGTAGTAGTCTTCTACCTCCTTTTGGGTAACGCCCTCATACATGTTGCAAGCCGAAGTGAGAATCAGGTCCTCGCCATCGGCTTGGTTGACGCGCTTGGCCATGAAAGTGGGGTCAAAGATGACGCGGTCCAGCACCTTCTTCTCGCCGTCGCGCTGTTTGGCTCCGGGCAGGGCGGCAAATTGCTTGTCAAAAAAGTTCTTGGAAAATTCGGGGGTGAATTTGTCCATCGAATAGTGATGGTGAATACCGTTGCCAAACCATACTTGCTTCAAGTACTTCAAGAAGGCCTGGTAATCCTTGTCGTTCTTGTCGCCCTTGTAGTTGCGGTAGATGTCCTCAAGGGTTTGGCGCACCATGAGGTTATATTTGCAGTTCTGGTCAAACAGGATATCGCGGCCGTTGAGGGCAGCCTCGGTGAGGTAATAGACCAGCTCCTTCTGCTGGAGCGACAGGTCCTCAAAGCCGGGCACCTGGTAGCGCAGCACCTCGATGTCGGCAAAACGGTCAACAGAGTAGTTGAAGTCACTGTTCTGTGCCATAGCGGTAGTAGCTAATGCCGCCGTTGCGATGACGGCAAGAATGGATTTTTTCATGAAGTTGATTATTTAAAGATATTGAATTATGTCGGGATTATTTACCTTTCATCTTGGGGTAAATGACACCGTTCTTGTCCATGATGATGAGGCCTTCTTTGCCGGCAGCGGCTCTGATGACGTAATTCTTGCCGTCATTGCCCTTCAACAGGTAGTTCTCTTTGTCCTTCACACACTGCTTGGTCTCAACGACCTGCTCGGGCTTGCCGCTCTTGTCCTGGCCGGCCTTCCACAGGCTCAGGCGATAGGTGCCGTCGGCCAGATTCTCGAGTCGCACTTGATAGTCCTCGTTGGCAAACTCGGTAGCGATGTGGTCCTTGCCGTCCTCGGTGGGCGCAGCCTTCTCTACAGTCACTTTAGCCGTGGCCGCTTTCTGGGCGGTGTCAACCTGCTCAGTGGCAGGAGCCTTGGCGTCACTGTCGTTCTTCTCGACTTTTCCGTTGCAGGCAGTCATGGCCATCATGGCCACAGCTGCGATAAGAATAGAAAATTTCTTCATTTCTAAGTGATTCTATTTATGATTTAAATGATATGTATAAACTTCTCTCTAATAAACCCTCGAGCATCCCAATCACAAACGCGGATGCCACTCTAAGCTCTAAGCCGCTCGCACCGCGAGCTTCCTAAACTCTAGACCCTAGACCCCTCGCGCAGCGAGCAAATCATTCCACGTACAGTACCAGGCCCTTCAGGTACTCGCCCTCGGGGTGGTAGATGTTGATGGGATGGTCGGCTGGTTGGGTGAGTTGGTGCAGGATGCGCACTTTGCGGCCCGTTTGGGCGGCGGCACTGAACACCGCCAGGCGGAACTGCTCCTTGTTCACCGCCTGTGAGCAGGAGAACGTGAACAGGATGCTGCCCGGGGCGATTTTCTCCAGGGCCTTGGCATTCAAGCGGCGGTAACCAATCAGGGCGTTGTGCAGGGCGCTCTTGTGCTTGGCAAATGCCGGCGGGTCCAGGATAATCAGGTCATAGGCGTCCTTCTCCATGTTGTCCAGGAACTTGAATGCGTCCTCGGCAAACGAGCGGTGACGGCCGTCCTCGGGGGCAAAATTCAATGCCACGTTGTCGTCGGTCAGGCGTACGGCCTTGGCCGAACTGTCCACCGAGTGAACCAGCTGGGCACCGCCTCGCAAGGCATAGACCGAGAATCCGCCCGTGTAGCAGAACATGTTCAACACGCGTCGTCCCTGGCTGTAATGCTCCAGCAGGTTGCGGTTCTCGCGCTGGTCGACAAAGAAGCCCGTCTTTTGGCCCTTGAGCCAGTCGACGTGGAAGCGCAGGCCGTTCTCCAGGGCCTCGTCGGTCTCCATGTGCCCGATGATGTAATCGTTCACGGGGTCGAGGTGGGCCATATAGGGCAGGGTAGTCTCGCTCTTGTAATAGACGTTGTGCACACCCGGCAATTTGGCCAGTGCCTGGGCAATGGTGTTGCGGGCAAAGTGCATGCCGGGCGAGTGGGCCTGCATCACGGCCGTGGGGCCATAGATGTCGACTACCAGGCCGGGCAGGAAGTCGCCCTCGCCGTGTACCAGACGGTAGGCGTTGTTGTCGTCGCGCTGCAGCCCCAGTGCCTGGCGCATGCGGTAAGCATCGTTGAGCCTTTGCTCATAGAAGGCCTCGTCGATGGGCGTGTCGTCAAACGTGAGCATCCTCACGGCAATGCTGCCTATCTGGCTGTGGCCGTTGCCGATGAGTTTCCCGTCGTGGGCATAGACCGTCACCAGGTCGCCCTCCACGATGTCGTCGTCGGCAGCCGCAATGGCCCCCGAGAACACCCAGGGATGGAAGCGCTTGAGTGACTCTTCCTTGCCGCGCTTGAGAGTTACAGTTTTATAGGTCATGTTGTAGTTTCTAGTCCTTAGTTTTTAGTCCTTAGTTTTTAGTTTCTAGTTTTTAGTTGCTTCGCGACACCTAATGCCTAAAGCCTAACGCCTATTTAAAGAAAAAGCGGTAGATGTCGTTGCCGTTGGCAAACAGCAGCAGGGCAATCAGCAGGGCCATGCCCACCGTCTGGGCCCGCTCCAGGAACTTGAGGCTGGGCTGGCGGCGGGTAATCATCTCAACCAGCAGGAACAGCACGTGACCGCCGTCCAGTGCCGGAATGGGCAGGATGTTCATCACGGCCAGGATGACCGAGATAAAGGCGGTGATGTTCCAGAAGTCAACCCAGTTCCACGTGGGCGGGAAGATGCTGCCGATGGTGCCGAAACCACCCAGGCTCTGCGCTCCTTGCGGGGTGAAGATGAGTTTGAGTTGCTTGACATATGTCACCAGCTTGCCCCAGCCCATCTCGATGCCGCGGGGAATGGATTGCAGGATGTTGTAGCTCTTGACGGTGGTGTGGTAAATCTTGGTCGGCTCGGTGAGCATGATGCCCAGCTTGCCGTCCTTGTCGATGGGGACATCGGTAGCGGTCAGCCTCTTGCCGTCGCGTTCATAGAGCAGGGTGACGTTCTTGCCCTTGTTCTTGAGCAGTTCGGCCGTGAACTCGGTATAGCTGGGGGTGGACACGCCGTTCACTGCCAGCAGGTGGTCACCGGTCTGCAGCGCGGCTTTCTCGGCACCCATGCGGGGCTGCGTCTGCGACACGACTACGGGCAGGCGATAGGCCATGAAGGCTTGGCCGTCCTCGGCGTCGTGGTTGGCTTGGAAGATGAAGTCCTTGGGCAACGCGATGGTAATGGTGTCCTTGTGGTTGCGCAGCACGGTCACCTCACGGGCAATGAGCATGGCGTTCAGGTCCTCGCTGTTGAAGTAGCTCAGCGCCTTGCCGTCGGCAGTCAGGGGGATGTCGCCATCCTTAAAGCCCGCCTTGTGGGCGCTGTCGCAGAATTCCATACCCTCGGTGGCGTCGGTAAAGTTGATATATTGCTCACCCACGGCATAGACGATGCCCGAGTAGATGACCATCGCCAGCAGGAAGTTGAACAGCACGCCGCCCAGCATGATCAACAGACGCTGCCAGGCAGGCTTGCTGCGGAACTCGTAGGGCTTGGCGGGCTGCTTCATGGCCTCGGTGTTCATCGACTCGTCGATCATGCCGGCAATGGAGCAATAGCCGCCCAGGGGCAGCCAGCCGATGCCGTACTCGGTGGCACGCCACGACCGCTTGTTCTCCTCATCGACAGGAACGACCTCTTTCGTCTTGGATGCTGCGACCTCTTTCGTCTTGGACGCTGCGATTTCTTTCGTCTCGACAGGCGTTTCCATGGCGCCCATCTCGTTGCCGTGCGAGAACCACTTGACATACTTGCCGGGTTTCCACTTGACGATGGACAGCCAGGGGTTGAAAAACATGTAGAATTTCTCTACCCACACGCCAAACACGCGGGCAAAGAAATAGTGGCCAAACTCATGGATCATCACAAGCAGGCCCAGGGAGAGGAAAAATTCTAAGGTCTTTATCAGTGTTGCGCTCATTAATTGAGTTTTTAGTTTTTAGTTGTTAGTTCTTAGTTCACTCGCTTTGCTCGTGCAAGGTGGGCTTGCGCCACCTTTCTAGTTTTTAGTTGTTAGTTCTTGGTTGTTAGTTGGGTGGCGATGGCGCGGGCCTCGTCGTTGCTGGCCACATAGTCGTCATAGGTGGGATGCTTGACAAGGTGCGCCTGGGCCATGGTGGTATCGATGATGCGGTAGATGTCGGTGAAGCCGATTTCGTCCTTCAGGAAGGCGGCCACGGCAATCTCGTTGGCAGCGTTCATCACACAGGGGGCCGTGCCGCCCGTGCGTGCCGCGGCATAGGCCGTGCCCAGCAGCGGGAACTTGTCAAAGTCGGGGCGCTCCAGCGTCAGGTTGGCCATGTCCTCGATGGTCATCTTGCGGCAGTCGCTCGCCAGGCGGCCGTCGGGCAGCCCCAGGGCGTAGCGGATGGGCAGGTGCATGTCGGGCAAGCCCAGCTGCGCCTTTACCGAGCCGTCCTTGAAGGCTACCATCGAGTGGATGATGCTCTGGGGATGCACCACAATCTCGATATCGTCGGGCATCACGCCAAACAGCCAGCGGGCCTCGATCATCTCAAAGCCCTTGTTCATCATCGTGGCCGAGTCGATGGTGATCTTGGCACCCATCGACCAGTTGGGATGCTTGAGCGCGTCGGCAGCGGTGACGGTGGTCAGCTGCTCCTTGGGCAGTGTGCGGAAGGGGCCGCCCGATGCCGTGAGCCACAGCTTTTCCACGTCCTGCATGCGCTCGCCCACCAGGCACTGATAGAAGGCGCCATGCTCGCTGTCAACAGGGTAGAGCACGCTCTTGGAGTCCTTCAACAGGCGGTCGATGAGTTCACCGGCCACTACCAGGGTCTCCTTGTTGGCCAGGGCAATGCGCTTGCCTGCACCGATGGCGGCAATCGTCGATTCCAGCCCGCTGTAGCCCACCATGGCGGTCACCACGGTATCTATCTCGGGGGCGGTGACAGCCTGGGCGATGGCGGCGCTGCCGGTGGCTACCTCGATGTCGGTGTCCTCGAGTGCGTCGCGCACATACTCATAGTACTGCTCGTCGGCGATGATGACCATGTGGGGGCGCATCTGGCGTGCCTGCTGGATGAGCAGGTCGGCGCTGCTGCGGGCCACCAGCAGCCAGGCATGGAACAGGGCAGGGTACTCGGCAATGATATCGAGCGTCTGACGCCCGATGGACCCCGTGCTGCCCAGCACTGCAATATTTCGTCTGGTCTCTCTCATACGCGTTCTATTTATTACAAACTGCGAAGGTACTGCATTTTTCCTTCATGACAAGCGACCGAAAACATATTTTTAGAGTTAACGGCCATTGTTTTCGTTTTTTCACTATTTCCACCCTTTCCACTAGATACACGACCGTTCACCCCCACGCCACGGCGCAATTTTTTTCAAACAACTTGGACAACTGACTGGTTAAACAACCGTAACAACTTTCTTTTTTTTGGCATCCGCGCTCTTTTGGCCCCACGCTAAGGCGCAAAGCCGCGAAGATTTTTTAAGTCTACGAATTAATCGAATTAATCTAATTGGCATCCGCGCTCTTTTAGCCCCACGCTAAGGCGCGAAGACGCTAAGATTATTTAAAGCCTGCGAATTAATTAATCTAATTGGCGTCTTGGCGTGAGGCTCGGAGCGTGATTGCCAACAAGTGTCTAAAATAATTTACTTTTTCTTGCAAATTATTGAAAGAAAACACTATATTTGGCGCCAAATAGCATTCGAAACTAATATTAACTTTTAAATTTGAATTGATATGGTACATAAGAGCAATACTCCAGGGGCGGGATAATGTCTTCATTCAACCCCTAATACATTAGAACTGAATTTATTAATCTTTTAAAACTTTACAGATATGAGAAAAATTCTTTTACTCCTGTTTGCCGTGTTGCTGACCGCTCTGACGGCCAGCGCTTACAGCTTTATGTATAATGGCATATGCTACAACATTACCAACTCGACGGACAAAACCGTTGAGGTGACATACACGATAGGCTATAACACCTATAGTGGCAGTGTGTCCATCCCTCAGACGGTGAGCAACAACGGCACGACCTACAGGGTGACCGCTATCGGCACGATGGCTTTCCGTGAGTGTACTAACTTGACAGGCGTGACAATCCCATCCTCGGTGACCTCTATTGGCGAAGGGGCGTTTTATAAATGCACCAGTTTGCCAAGGGTGACAATTCCCAACTCAGTAACATCTATTGGCATTAACGCATTTTTAAGTTGCAATAACTTGACGAGTGTGGACATCTCCAACTCGCTAACCAGCATCCCCGCTAATGCGTTCGCTAGTACAAGCTTGACGAGCGTGACAATCCCCAACTCAGTGACCACTATCGACCAAGGGGCATTTAATCAATGCTACTCATTGACGAGTGTAGTTATCGGTAGCGGAGTGACCTCCATAGGATATAATGTGTTTGGAAATAACACTACTATAACATACATAGAATGTAAGGGCAATACGCCGCCCAGCATCGACAGCAGCACTTTCACCAGCAGCCACTACAGCAATGCCACTCTCAAGGTGCCCAGAAACTTCGAGAACACATATCGGTCTGCTGAATACTGGTCAAACTTCACCGATATCGCGTCCTATGATATAGAGAGGAACGGCATCTACTATCTAATCACTAGTGAGGAAAACAAAACCGTTGAGGTAACCTATAAGAATAATAGCTACAACAGTTACAGTGGCAGTGTCACCATTCCCTCGACTGTGGAATACAATAACAAGACCTATAGCGTGACCCGCATCGGCACGAGTGCATTCCGTGACTGCACGGGCTTGACAAGCGTGACGATACCCTCGTCGGTGACCACCATCGATGATTATGCTTTTCAAGGTTGTTCCAACTTGACGAGCCTGGATCTTCCTCCATATTTGGAGATCATCGATGAATATGTTTTTATGTATTGCACGAGCTTGACGAGCATCGAGATTCCCAATACAGTGACTTCCATCGGACGCTATTCATTCTACGGTTGTACTAGTTTGACTGACGCGATCATTGGCAACGGGGTCACCGAGATCAGTTATTCTGTATTTCGCAACTGCTCTGCTCTACAGCGTGTGACCATCTTCAGTGGGGCCCATATATTTCCTAACGTGTTCACTGGCTGCGATGCTTTGACCGAAATCACCTGCTGGGCAACAACGCCACCATATATTTATATTAGCACATTCGAAAGCAGCCACTACAGCAATGCACAGCTCTATGTGCCAGTCGGCAAAAAGAGCGCTTACCAGTCGGCCAACATTTGGTCGAACTTCACCAATATGCATGAATTGGCCGCAAACTTTGTGGTGAATGGCATCTTCTATAAGATCACGAGTACCAGCCCCAGTGAGGTCGAGGTGTGCTACAGGAACGGAGATGGCAACTGTTACAGCGGCAGTGTCACGATTCCCTCAACGGTGACTTATGGCGGTTCCACCTATAGAGTGACCCGCATCGGTGACGAGGCATTCTATAACTGTGCAGGTTTGACAAGCGTGACAATACCCTCGTCGGTAACCTCCATCGGTAGCTACGCCTTCTCTTCTTGCACAGGTCTGACGAGCGTGACGATACCCTCCTCGGTGACCTACCTCGGTGAATCAGCCTTCGGTTTATGCACAGGTCTGACGAGTGTGACAGTTCCCGCCTCGGTGACCGATATGGGGGCGGCCCCATTTGCTGGATGCGATGGATTGACCACCCTCAAGGTGGCAAGCGGCAACCCGGTCTATAGCTCCCCCAACAACTGCAATGCCATTATTCGCACATCTGATCATGCCCTGATCAACGGTTGCCAGACCACTCTCATCCCGTATAATGTAACAGCCATTGAGACTGGGGCATTTTACTCTCTTCCCAGTTTGACGAGCATTGAGATACCCTCCTCGGTGACCTCTATCGGTCGGTTTGCGTTTGCGCAATGCACAGGTCTGACAAGCGTGACGTTCCCATCCTCGGTAATTGGCATCGGTGATAGGGCCTTCCAAGGGTGCACAGGTCTGACGAGCGTGAAGCTACCCTCATCGCTAACCGCCATTGGTGCCGACGCCTTCCAAGGGTGTGTTCTGATGAGCGTGACATGTCTGGCCCAAACCCCTCCCGATTTGGCTAATGAAGCTGTCTTTGACCTCGGCACCTATGCCAACGCCACCCTCAATGTGCCCAGTGCCAGCGTGAGCGCTTACCAGGATGCCTTTGGTTGGTCGAACTTTGCCCATGTCACGGTTTACACAGGCCCCGTAGGCTACGCCTGCTACACGCCGTCGAACACGACGCTGACCTTCTACTACGACGACCTGCGCAGCACCCGCGAGGGCACGACCTACGACCTGAACACGGGCACAACCCAACCCAAGTGGTATTCAATCCGCGCTTCTGTGACTGATGTGGTATTCGACCCATCATTTGCCGGTGCCCGTCCCACTACAGCCTATTATTGGTTCCGTGAAATGTCAAACCTCACGACAATCACTGGAATTGAAAACCTCAACACATCAGACGTGACAAGAATGAATCACCTGTTCTATTACTGCAGCGGTTTGACAAGCGTTGACCTGAGCCACTTCAACACGTCTAACGTGACAAATATGGATCAGATGTTCAACGGCTGCACTGGTTTGACAAGCCTTAACCTGAGCAGCTTCAACACGTCGAATGTGAAAGACATGAGTCGCATGTTCTATGGCTGCACTGGTTTGACGAGCCTTGATCTGAGCAGTTTCAACACGTCCAACGTGACCAATATGAACTATATGTTCTATAACTGCACTGGTTTGACGAGCCTTGATCTGAGCAGTTTCAACACGTCCAACGTGACCAATATGTACTATATGTTCTATAACTGCACTGGTCTGACGAGCCTAGACGTGAGCCACTTCAACACGTCCAACGTGACCAACATGAACTATATGTTTTATAACTGCACTGGTCTGACGAGCCTAGACGTGAGCCACTTCAACACGTCGAATGTGACTTCAATGCAGTTTATGTTCAGCAGATGCAGCGGTCTGTCAAGCCTTAACCTGAGCAGTTTCAACACGTCCAACGTGACAAGCATGGCGAATATGTTTAACCAGTGCGAGAACTTGACAAGCCTTGACTTGAGCAGTTTCAACACGTCTAAAGTGACTTCGATGTATAATATGTTTTTTAGATGCTACGCTTTGACGAGCCTTGACCTGAGCGGTTTCAACACGTCTAGCGTGACAAATATGTCGGATATGTTTAACCAGTGCCTTAACTTGACAAGTGTTAACGTTAGCAGTTTCAACACGTCGAACGTGACAAACATGAGAAACATGTTCGGATACTGCCACAAGTTGACGAGCCTTGACCTAAGCAGTTTCAACACGTCTAACGTGACAGACATGTCAACCATGTTTAGGCAAAGCGAAGTTTTGACCACCATCTATGTCGGTGATGGTTGGAGCACAGATGCTGTTACCACATCAACTAATATGTTCACCGGCTGTACCAGCCTGGTGGGCGGCATGGGCACGACCTATGATGCTAACCATGTGGACAAGACCTACGCCCACATCGACGGCGGCCCCAACAACCCAGGCTACTTCACAGCCGAGGGCGCTGAACCGTGGCATGAGCCCGAGGCTTATGCCTGCTACACGCCGTCGAACACGACACTGACGTTCTACTACGACAACCAGCGCAGCACCCGCGAGGGCACGACCTACGACCTGTACACGGACGTCAGGTGTCCTGATTGGGTATCAGGCGGCACCAATGCATCAGTCACCAAGGTGGTGTTTAACTCTACGTTTGCCGATGCCCGTCCCACATCTACCTTCTGCTGGTTCTATGACATGGCAAACTTGACGAACATTACCGGTATCAGCTACCTCAAGACCAATGAGGTGACAAATATGGGTAGCATGTTCTATGGCTGCAATGCATTGACGAGCCTTGACCTGAGCAGCTTCAACACGGCCAACGTGACCGACATGAGCTACATGTTCACTGTATGCAATGCATTGACGAGCCTTGACCTGAGCAACTTCAACACGGCCAACGTGACCAACATGAACAGCATGTTCTATTATTGCAACAGTTTGACGAGCCTTGACTTGAGCAACTTCAACACGACCAACGTGACAGACATGAACTGGATGTTCAATGGATGCATTGCATTGACGAGCCTTGACCTGAGCAGCTTCAACACGGCTAATGTGACCAAGATGATCAACATGTTCTATGGCTGCTACAGTTTGACCTCCATCTATGTCGGCAACGAGTGGAGCACAGTGGCCGTGACGAGATCTTCAGATATGTTCCTGGGCTGTACCAGCCTGGTAGGCGGCCAGGGCACGACCTACGATGCCAACCATGTAGATGCCACCTATGCCCACATTGACGGCGGCTCCAACAACCCAGGCTACTTCACAGCCGAGGGCGCTGAACCGTGGCATGAGCCCGAGGCTTATGCCTGCTACACGCCGTCGAACACGACGCTGACGTTCTACTACGACAACCAGCGCAGCACCCGCACGGGCACAATCTTTGAAATCTTCCTAGACGGGGATGGGATGGGGATGTTACCCTCCTGGGTTTTGGGAGCATCCAGCATTGAAGAATATGTCAAATACGTTGTTTTTGACCCGTCATTTGCTAATGCCAATCCCACCTCGACTTGCGGTTGGTTCGGCAGGATGGAATACCTCCAGTCAATTACAGGCATGACGCAGTATCTCAACACATCACGGGTAACTGACATGTCCTATATGTTCTTGAACTGCAAACAATTGACAAATCTTGACCTGAGCGGTTTCAACACCGCAAAGGCAAAATATATGCTGGGCATGTTCAGTGGTATAGGCTTGACTGAGCTTGACTTGAGTTATTTCAATACTGCGAGGGTAACAATAACAAATAGCATGTTCCAGAATTGCGACAACTTGGCGACCATCTATGTGGGAGAGGGATGGAGCACAGCAAGTGTCACCAATTCCCTTAACATGTTTGATGGCTGCACCAGCCTGGTGGGCGGCAAGGGCACGACCTACGATGCCAACCATGTGAACGCTGACTACGCCCACATCGACGGCGGTCCCAGCAACCCGGGTTACTTCACCGACATCAATGCGCCCGCCGAGCCCGAGGCCTATGCGGTATATACTGCTGGCAATACGACGCTGACGTTCTACTTCGACACCGAGCGCAGCACCCGCGAGGGCACGACCTACGACTTGAATGTGGAGTTTGATGACCCCGGTTGGTTTATCGACAGGAGCTATACTTCGGTTACCCATGTAGTGTTTGACCCGTCGTTTGCCGACGCCCGTCCCGTTTCGACCTGCAGCTGGTTCTGGGGCATGACTAACCTGCAATCCATCACCGGAATGGACTGCATGAACACCGAGGACGTGACGACCATGTGGGGCATGTTCTCCTCTTGTTCGAGTCTGACGACCCTTGACCTGAGCAGCTTCAACACGTCCCAGGTGACCAATATGTTGGGCATGTTCAGCGATTGCTCTAACCTGACCACCATCTATGCCGGCAGCGGATGGAGCACGGCTACCGTCACCACAAGTGGTGACATGTTCAAGAACTGCACCAGCCTGGTGGGCGGCATGGGCACGACCTTCGATCCCAGCCACACGAACAAGGCCTACGCCCGCATCGACGAAGGCCCCAGCAGGCCGGGCTACTTCAGCGAGAAGACTACCTATGTGCCTGGTGACGTAAGCGGTGACCAGAGCGTGAACATTGCCGACGTGGCCTCGCTCATCGACCTGTTGCTGATGGGTGGCGAAGACAACCCCGCTGCCGACTGCAACCCCGATGGAAACGTGAACGTCTCCGACTTGACCTCACTCATCGACTACCTGCTCTCCGGCGCCTGGTAATGCTCGCGTTGCTCGCCGATTAGAGATTGCTGATTAGTGATTAGAGATTAGTGATTAGAGATTAGTGATTAGTGATTAGTGAGGCATCCGCGCTCTCTGGCCCCACGCTAAGGCGCAAAGCCGCTAAGATTTTTTAAAGTCGGCGAATTAAACGGATTAAACTGATTGCATCCGCACTCCCTCAGTTGTCAGGAGTGCGGATGCTTTCGTTAAATTCGCGTAATCCGCGTTAAAATCAAAATGTCTCTAAGCCCTAAGCTCTAGACTCTAAACTCTAGACCCTAGACCTCTCGCGCAGCGAGCTTAATCCACGCCCAGGTCGTGCAGGGTGCGGGGTGCCGGAGTCTTGGGCATGGGCTTGCGGTCCTTGAGCAGGTCGAGGATGACCTCGATGGCTTTGTCGAGCTGCTGGTCAATGCCGTTGAATTCCATCACGGGGTCATTGTCGATAAGGATGTCGGGGTCCACGCCGTGGTTCTCGACAATCCAGTTGCCGTGGGTGTCGTAGTTGGTGAAGAAGGGCACGCGTATGTCGGTGCCGTCCATATAGGGCAGCGAGCCGCTGATGCCCACGATGCCACCCCACGAACGGGTACCGATAACCGGACCAATCTTGTTCTCCTTGAAGCTCCAGGGGAACAGGTCGCCGTCGCTGGCGCTGTACTTGTTCACCAGCAGCACCTTGGGGCCGACGAGCGTGCGCTCGGGCGTGGTGCCGTTGTGGTTGCTGCCGCGATACATGGTCAGGCGGTAGGGCTGACGCAGCAGGCGCTCGATGACCATGGGCGAGATGTTGCCGCCGCCGTTGCCGCGGTCATCGACGATGAGGGCCTCCTTGTCGGTCTGGGCAAAGAAGTAGCGCGAGAACTCACGCAGGCCCTCGGGACCCATGTCGGGGATATAGACGTAGCCCACACGGCCACCGGTCTTCTCGCTCACATAGTCGATGTTGTGCTGTACCCACTCGTGGTGGTACAGGGGATATTCATCCTGGATGGGCTTGACAACCACCTTGCGGCCGCCCTCGAGGGTCAGCTCGGTCATCACGCCGGCCTTGTCGCGCAGCAGGGTGTAGATGTTGTTCACGCCCTGGGCACTCACACCGTCAACGGCGGTGATGACATCACCCTCCTTGACGTTCATGCCGGGCTCGAGCAGCGGCGAGCGCAACTCGTTGCGGTCGGGAGCGCCGCGCAATATCTTGGTGATCTTGTAGCCGTTGGCCACCTGCTCCAGCTCAGCACCCAGCATGCCGATGTTGTGCTGGTCAGCCTTGATGTGGTCGCCACCGTCAACGTAGGCATGTCCCACGGCCAACTCGCCAATCATGCCGCCGATGACGTAGGTGAGGTCCAGGCGGTTCTTGACGTAGGGCAGCAGGGCGGCATACTTGTCGTGCATCGCCTGCCAGTCCACGCCGTGCATGTTCTCGAGGTAGAAGCCGTCGCGATAGTTGCGCCAGGCCTCGTTGAAAATCTGGTTCCACTCCTGGTCGTAGTTGACCGTGGCAATCATGTCGTCGAGGTTCACGGCCTCGCTCAGGTCGGCCTTGCGGGGCAACAGTGGAGCGATGTAGAGGTTGTCACCCTTCATGAACGCTGCCGTCTTCAGGTCGGGCGAGGGGAACATGAAGGCACGCTCGGCAACGACTTCGTCCTTCTGCTCGGCAAAGTCAAAAACACGCACGCCGCCACGGCCGCTGCTGTACCACAGGTGGCTGCCGTCGCAGGCAAAGCCGCCATAGCTGCCGGTGCCCAGGGGGAGTTTCACGATGCGGTCCTGGATGCCGTCGATGTCGATGCGGATGGCACCGGCATCGGCCTGGGCCTTACCCTTGCCGCCCTTCTTGTCCTTGGGGGCCTCTTTGGGGGCATCCTTAGGCTTGTCGCCACCGGCGTTCACCTGGTCGTCCTTGGGAAGGAAGGGCGAGGGGGTGTCCTTGGCCAGCATGACGAGGTAGATGCCCTCCATGTCACGGTAGGCAAAGTTCCACTCGATGCTGCTGTAGATGGGGTTGAAGTCGCGGGCCGAGGCAAAAATCAGGTATTTGCCGTCGCTCGAGAAAACGGGCGAGTTGCTGTCATACCAGCGGTCGGTCACGGGGTATTCCTTGCGCTCGGCGATATTGTAGAGGTAAACCACGCTGTATTCGTTGGTTCCCTGGCGGTAATAGGTCAGCCACTTGCCGTCGGGCGAGAAACTCGGGGTGGGAATTTCGCCCATCTCGTCGGTGAGCAGGGTCTGCTTGGCCATGGTCTTGACGTTGAGCAGCGTCATGCGGTTCTTGCGGTCGGTATAGACAATCTGGCTGCCGTCGGGGCTCCATTCAAAGTCGCGGATGTAGGTGTCGTTGTCCTTGGTGAGCTGGATGGCCTTGTCACTGCCCACGGGGCGCATCCACAACTCGGTCTCGCCGGTCTGGTCGCTGATGTAGGCGATGTTCTTGCCGTCGGGGCTCCACTGGGCGTTGCGCTCGTGCACGCCGGGGGTGTGGGTGATGTTGCGCGTCACGCCGTGCTTGGCGGGCACGTCAAACACCTCGCCGCGGGCACTGATGACGATGCGGCTGCCGTCAGGAGCCAGGCTGCCGCTGCGCAGGTCGTCCTTCACCTTGCGCTGCTCCTCGCGGGCAAAGTTGTTCTCGCTGTTGAGATAGACGGTGATCTTCTCGCTGCGCTTGGTCGCGGGATCGAGCACATACAGGTAGCCGCCGTTCTCAAAAACGATCTTGCCGCCACCGCAGTTGGCAAACTTCACGTCATACTCGGTGAAGTCGGTCACCTTCTGCGTTGCGCCGGTGCGGGTGTTGTAGACGAAGATGTTCATGCGGTTGTCGCGGTCGCTCATGAAGTAAATCTCGTCGCCAATCCACATCGGGTCGATGTCCTGGGCAATGTTGTCGGTGATGTTGGTCACCGTCTTGGTCTGGGTGTCATAGATCCAGATGTCGTCGGCCATACCGCCCTTGTAGTATTTCCACGTGCGGAACTCGCGGAAGACGCGGTTGTAGGCCATCTTGGTGCCATCGGCGTTGTAGGAGCAGAAACCGCCCTCGGGCAAGGGCAGCTGCTTGGACATGCTGCCGTCGATGGGAGCGCACCACAGTTTGCCGTCAAAGCTGTCGCTGATGCGGTTGCGATAGACGACGCTACGGCCATCGGGGGTCCAGGTCATCACGATGTTGTTGGGACCCATGCGGTCGCCCCAGTCGTCACGAGGGTTGCTGGCCGTGAAGGTGATGCGGCGGGGCTCGCCACCCTGGGCGGGCATGACATAGACCTCGGTGTTGCCGTCGTACTGGCCCGTGAAGGCGATGGTCTGCCCGTCGGGCGAGAAGCGGGCAAAGGCCTCGTAGCCCTTGTGTGACGTGAGTTTGCGTGCCGTGCCGCCGGTGATGGGCACAGTGTAGATGTCGCCGGCATAGGAGAAGGCGACGTCACGGCCGTTGGTGCCGGGGAAACGCAACAGGCGTCCCTCGTCGGCCTGGCTGTTCAAAGCCACGGCAGCCAATGCTGCCATCAGGATGAATTTTGGATTCATTGTTCTTGAGTTTTTAGTTTTTAGTTTTTAGTTTTAAGTTTTTAGTTTTTAGTTTTAAGTTGTTAGTTATGTTCTATTCGTTGTGTCAGCGCTTGATAACCCTGAGGTGGACGGGTTCGCAGGGCGTGAATGCCTTGGGAAGCCTGATTTGCCTGAAGGTGATGGCGTTCTCGCCCTTGAGCAGCTTGACGGGAACCATGTTGCTGTGGGCAATACCGTTGATGCTGAAGTCGTTGATGTTGGTCATCACCAGCGTTCCCATCAGGTGGGTGTTGACGGTCACTTCCCTCACGTCGAGCGTGCCGGTGGGATGATAACCCAGGTCAACCAGATAATCGCCACCCTCGGCCACACTGACGGTGATGGTGGTTTGGCCGCCCACGCTGTCGGGGAAGAAGGCGATCTGCGGCGTCAGGTTGAAGGCTATGTAAGGCCTGGACATGTAGCCGTTGACATATTTGCCGGCTATCTCTACCGCATACTCGACAAAGCCGTCATTCTGGGGCAGGGCAAACACCGAGTCGTGGATTTCGGTCTTCCTGCCGTTGATCAACAGGCGATAGTTCAGTTGGGGATTGTAATCGACGATGTGTCCGCTGTCGTCGGTCCATTCCACCGTTGGGGTGGGGGGCATGAACACCTCGTTGTGGTGCAGCGTGACCTTGTTGGTCTTGCGCTGGCCCTGCTGCATGGTGATGACAATGCTGTGGCGACCCTCAATGTCGTTGGGCAGGAACGCGCTCTCGAGGACAGTGCCGTTATCAGTGATTTTGGCTACGTCGTTGCCGATGCCCTCGACCGTGATGTCGAGCACGGCATGGCGGTAGTTGAATCCGGTCAGTACCTTGGTGCCGGGCATGCCATCGGGCACGGTAGGCGTGAACTCGATGCCTTCGGGCTTGAAGTTCATGCCCATGAGCACCCGCATCACCATGGCGGCATTGGACGCGGCGGTTCCCAGGTCGTCGGTATTGATGCCCTGGATGTGAATGCCATGGGACTGGTAGAGCGCTTGGGCGCGGTACAGGGCGCCCAGGCCGCGGCGCAGGGCGTTCTCGTTGCGGGTATAGGCCGCTGCCAGGTTCCACAAGGCCTGGGTCGTCGCCCACGATGCGTTGGCAAAATAGGGCTCGATGGCTGTCGAGGGCGGGTAGGTGACATTCACGCCGCAGTTCGAGACGGGCGTTTGGCTGATCAGGTTCTCGGCGCGGTCATCGTCGGCAATGCCCCACAAGACGCACATCGCCTGCGAGGTGTTGTCGGTGAGCGGTGACTGCTTGGGCACAGCCATGCCATAGAGGAATGAACTGTAAAAGCCCCGCTGCTCGTTCCACAGGTATTGGTTGATGCCATCCTTGAGGCGCTGGGCGTCTTTGTCATGGGAGTGCTCGATTTCCATCTCGTCGGCCATTTCGGCTAAGATGGCATAGGCATGGGCGGTGAGGATGTTGTTGCCCAGCGACATGCACGAGAACAGGTCGTTATAGCCCATCCAGGTCATGCGGCGGGCGCCCAGGGGGCGTGACGAGGTGAATCCTGCCCCGTGATTCAGGCCGGTAGTGCGGTCGGGCAGCACTTGGCTGTTGATATCCAGCGTTTTTTTGATGACATGGTAGGAATAGGCCAGCCACTGGCGGTCGCCGGTGGTCTTATACACCTCCCAAGCGGCCGTTGCCCAGCCGATGTGGTCGCTCACGATGGGCCACTGACCCTCGCGCTGCATGATGATGCTGTCGCGGTCCACCATGGTCTTGAGGGTAGACATGGCCTGGTGGGGCTTGAGGCAAGCCAATGACAGGTAGATGGCGCAGTACAGGCGGCTGTAATTGTGCTCGGCGACGAAGTTGCCGTTCTTGTCGATGCCGTCGGCAATGTGGTCCATCGACATGTCGTAGAGGGCGTCCACCAGCCGCAGGCCACTCTTGAACTCGGGCATGGTGGCAGGGCGCTCCTTGCGTTTGTGCCACTTCTTGCCCTGCACAAATTTAATGTTCAGGGAGTCGTAGCGGTTATAGATGGTATCCAAGCGGCCAAGCCCCACGTTGGTCTCGATGCGGTCGCCGCGACGTGGCACCCACGCCATGACGGTGTCCTCGATGACACTGTCGCCAGTAACGGTAAAAGCGTCGTTCTGGACAATCACCTGACTGTTCATCTCCTGCCGTCCGTGACAGGCACACAACAACAGGCCCACAGCTATCGCCATGAGCCACAGATGTGGCTTAAGCACTTGATTCATATTCATTGTTGACGCAAAGATAATTGTTTTTTGCAACAAATGGCACGTTAATTGCTTTTTTGATGCCTGGAAAGTGTTTTTTTTATGTTATTGTTTCAGGTAATACATTTATGAATATGAAAAAGTCAGATCATAATAGAACACCCCATAGCGGGCGTCAATTCCTCCCCCCACATGCCTATCACCCTAATCCCTCGCTCGCGGCGTCACGGCGCCCGTTTATCGCGTGGCCCGACAGATAGGCCGTTCCTGTCATCACTCAAGTGGCAGACATTGTGACAAAATGGCGGTTTTCGCCTATTGGCATACTCGTTGCTAATTAGCAAAGCAGAAAATCAACTAACATTTTAATAACATCAAACGATTAATCATGACTATTAAACCATTGAACGACCGCGTTCTCATCGAACCGGCTAAAGCAGAAGAAGTTGTCGGTGGCATCATCATCCCCGACAGTGCTAAGGAAAAACCTCTCAAGGGCAAAGTGCGTGCCGCAGGCAACGGAACCAAAGACGAGGAAATGATTGTTAAGCCCGGTGATACCGTCCTCTATGGCAAGTATGCCGGCAACGAAATCGAAATCGACGGTGAGAAGCTGTTGATGATGCGCCAAAACGACATCCTGGCCATCGTCATCGACTAAAATAGTTTTAAATATAAGAATTAGGAATGTTGGCGCAAGCCGACTAAAAACTAAAAACTAGAAACTAACAACTAAAAAAATATGTCCAAATTAATCAAATTCGATATCAAGGCTCGCGAAGAGCTCAAGAAGGGCGTCGACCAGTTGAGCGATGCCGTAAAGGTAACCCTTGGTCCCAAGGGCCGCAACGTGATTGTTGACAAGAAGTATGGTGCTCCCCACATCACCAAGGACGGTGTGACCGTTGCCCGTGAAGTGGAACTGGAGGACGAATTCCAGAATATTGGCGCACAGCTCGTCAAGGAGGTCGCCAGCAAGACCAACGACGATGCCGGTGACGGCACCACCACTGCTACCGTTCTGGCCCAGGCCATTATCACCGAGGGTCTCAAGAACGTGGCTGCCGGCGCTAACCCCATGGATGTGAAGCGCGGTATCGACAAGGCCGTCAAGGTCGTTGTTGATGGCATCAAGGAGCAGGCTCAGGAAGTGGGCGACGACTTTGGCAAGATCGAGAACGTGGCCCGCATCAGCGCCAACAACGATGACGCCATCGGCCAGCTCATTGCCGAGGCTATGAAGAAGGTAAAACAGGACGGTGTCATCACCGTCGAGGAGGCCAAGGGCACTGAGACCCGCGTTGACGTGGTCGAGGGTATGCAGTTTGACCGTGGCTACATCTCGCCCTACTTTGTCACCAATGCCGACAAAATGGCATGCGAGATGGAGCGTCCCTATATCCTGATTTTTGACAAGAAGATTTCGGGCCTCAAGGACCTGCTGCCCTTGCTGCAGGGTGCCGTTCAGGCTCACCGTCCCATGCTCATCATTGCCGAGGACGTTGACGGCGAGGCTCTGGCATCGCTCGTAGTGAACCGCCTGCGTGGCTCGCTCGAGGTATGTGCCGTGAAGGCTCCCGGCTTTGGCGACCGTCGCAAAGAGATGCTGCAGGACATCGCCATCCTCACCGGTGGCACCGTCATCAGCGAGGAAACCGGCCTGTCGCTTGAGAAGGCCACCCTCGAGATGCTGGGTACTGCCGAGAAGGTCACCGTCGACAAGGAGAACACCACTATCGTCAACGGCGCCGGCAACAAGGACCAGATTGCCGACCGCATCGCCCAGATTCGCGTGCAGATCGAGAATACCAAGTCCACCTATGACAAGGAGAAACTCCAGGAGCGTCTCGCCAAGATGTCGGGTGGTGTAGCAGTGCTCTACATCGGTGCTCCCAGCGAGGTTGAGATGAAGGAGAAGAAGGACCGCGTCGATGACGCCCTCAGCGCTACCCGCGCAGCCGTTGCCGAGGGTATCGTGCCCGGTGGCGGTACCGCCTACATCCGTTGCCTCAAGGCCCTCGAGGGCATGAAGGGTGACAACGACGACGAGACCACAGGTATCCACATCATCCAGCGCGCTATTGAAGAGCCCCTGCGCCAGATCGTGGCCAATGCAGGCCTGGAGGGTGCCGTGGTTGTGAACCGCGTTAAGGAAGGCAATGGCGACTTCGGTTACAATGCCCGCACCGAGCAGTACGAGAACCTGTTCGAGACCGGTGTCATCGATCCTGCCAAGGTTGCCCGCATCGCCCTGGAGAACGCTGCCAGCATCGCCGGTATGTTCCTCACCACCGAGTGCGTCATCGCCGAGAAGCGCGAGCCCGAGCCCGCAATGCCCGCTGGAGGCCCCGGCATGGGTGGCGGCATGGGCGGCATGATGTAATCCGTCTAGAAAAGAAACGAAGAGGTTAGATTTTTCATAACATTTAGATTTATTTGGTTAATCCCCTGTCAGCAGTGATGCAGACAGGGGATTTTTCAGGTCGATTGCTACAAGTAAATGAAAGCCGAGAGCGGTTAGAGCTCGATGGCGTCTTTCACCTTCTCGGGCAGGAGTGCGATGTCCAGCACCTCCTTGATGGTGTTCACATAGTGGAACGTCAGGCCATGCAGGTACATCTCGTTGATTTCCTCAATGTCCTTGCGGTTGGCCTGGCACAGGATGATGTCCTTGATGCCGGCACGCTTGGCGGCGAGGATTTTCTCCTTGATGCCGCCCACGGGCAGCACCTTGCCGCGCAGGGTGATTTCGCCGGTCATGGCCAGGTGGTCTTTCACCTTGCGTTGGGTGAACGACGAGGCCAGCGAGGTGACCATCGTCACACCAGCCGACGGGCCGTCCTTGGGAATAGCGCCCTCGGGCACATGGATGTGCACGTTGTACTTGTCGAACAGTTCGGGGTCGATGCCGATGATCGAGCAGTGTGAGCGCAGGTATTGCAGCGCAATCACTGCCGACTCCTTCATCACGTCGCCCAGGTTGCCTGTCAAGGTGAGTTTCTCGCCTTTGCCGTGTGCCAGCGAGGACTCGACAAACAGTATCTCGCCGCCCACTGCGGTCCAGGCCAGTCCCGTCACGACACCGGCAAACTCGTTGCCCTCATACTTGTCGCGGCTGTAGTCGGGAGATCCCAGATAGGTCTTCAGGTCATCGACCTTGATGCTGGTGGGATAGGGGTCGCCGCTGGCCTTGTGGCGTGCCACTCGGCGCAGCACGGTAGCGATTTTCTTCTCCAGCTGGCGCACGCCCGACTCGCGGGTGTAGTCCTCGATGATCTTGAGCAACACCTGCTTGCCGAATTTGATTTCGTTCTTCTTGAATCCGTTCTCCTGCAGCTGCTTGGGAACGAGGTGACGCTTGGCAATCTCCAGTTTCTCCTCGGGGATATAGCCGTTGATCTCGATGACCTCCATGCGGTCGAGCAGGGGACGGCTCACGGTGGCCAGGCTGTTGGCCGTGGCAATGAACAGGATCTTGGACAGGTCATAGTCCACGTCCAGATAGTTGTCGTGGAAATGGCCGTTCTGCTCGGGATCAAGTACCTCGAGCAAGGCCGACGACGGGTCGCCCTTGAAGTCTTGACCCACCTTGTCGATTTCGTCAAGGACGATGACAGGGTTGCCCGTGCCGCACTTGGCCAGGGCAGCGATGATGCGTCCCGGCATGGCGCCGATGTAGGTGCGGCGGTGACCGCGTATCTCGGCCTCGTCATGCAGGCCGCCCAGCGAGATGCGGGCATACTCGCGGTGCAGCGCGTCGGCAATCGACTTGCCCAGTGAGGTCTTGCCCACACCGGGAGGGCCATACAGGCACAGGATGGGCGCCTTGAGGTCGCCACGCAGCTTCAATACCGACAAGTGCTCCAGGATGCGGTCCTTGACCTTTTCCAGGCCGTAGTGGTCGGCATTGAGCTTCTCCTCGACCTTCTTCAGGTCAAAACTGTCCTCGGAATAGGTGTCCCAGGGCAAGTTGAGCATATTGTCGAGGTAGGCATACTGGACCGAGTAGTCGGGCGACTGGGGATTCAGACGCTCGAGTTTGCGCAGTTCCTTGTCGAAGTGTTTCTGCACCTCGTCGCTCCATTTCATTTTGGCGCCACGCTGCTGCAGTTCGTCGATGTCGTCGATATCGGTACCCAGTTCCTCCTGGATGGTGCGTATCTGCTGCTGCAGGAAGTGTTCGCGTTGCTGTTGCGACAGGTCCTCGCGGGTGCGTGACTGGATGTTGGCCTTGATTTCGACCAGCTGCTCCTCACGTGCCAGCATGGCATAGAGCAGGTAGGCCCGCTTTTTCACGTCGCGTTCCTCGAGCAGGTGCTGCTTTTGGTCTGACTCAAAGGCGATGTTGGTGGCCAGGAAGTTCATCAGATAGATGGGATTGTCGATGTTCTTCATGGCAAAAGCCAGGTCGCGGCCATTCTGACCCATGTTGCGCAGCATGCGCAGGGTGACCTCGGCAATCGACTGCATGAGCATCTCAAACTCCTTGTCGCCGGCCAGCGGCAGCCTGTCGTCGATCAATGTGACCGAGCCGCGCATGTAGGGCGACGTCTGTGCCACTTTCTCGAGCTGGCAGGCCGAGCGGCCCTGCAGGATGACGTTGGTCGAGCCGTCGGGCAATTCCAGCACCTTAATGATCGAGGCGATGGTGCCGTGGCAGTACAGGTCCTTCTCGACGGGGTCCTCGACATGGCTGTCATGTTGGCAGAACACAGCGATACTGCTGTGGCTCTCCTCGGCCTCCTTGATGAGGCGCATCGACTTGTCGCGACCCACCGACACCGGCATCGTCATCATGGGAAACAACACCATGTTGCGCAAGGGCAAAATGCCGATGTCGCTGGCCTTATTGTCCTGAATGTCAGTGCCGTCATTCACTTCGTGAATCTCGGTGATGATGGGAACGACGCGGGTGCTGCCATCGTTCAACTCGGCATCTATATTGTCTAAAAGATCAATCATATTCCTTCATTAGATAATCAAATGATTGTAGAAACGCAAATCGGGTGCCAAAGGTACAAAAAACAGCCGAATGGGCACGAATAATGGCGGGTCATTTATAGAAAAATAACACAACAGGCGGCCCGACATGGAATCGAGCCGCCTGATTGATGCAACGAACGATTATAGGCGTCCGTTAAATTAGGATTACTTGATGACTTTCACACTCTGGGTTGAGCCGTCGCTATAGGTGCGCACAATGATGTTCACACCCTTCACGGGCTGGCTGTATTCAATACCGCGCACGTCGTAGTAGCGCTCGCTCACCACGGTCTTGGCCACGCTGGTCTCGTTGACTGCGCTGGGAATCGAGATGAACTTGTATTTACCGCAAGCGGGAGTGGTGTGTACATTCTCGGTAGTGGGCAGCGAGTACATGCCGATGTTGCCACCGGCGCAAACCAGGTTGCCTGCATAGTCAAATGCCATCTGGAAGATGGAGCCGGCACTGTTGCGGGCATCGGCCGTGTAGGAATACTTGGGCGCGATGTCGGGCGTGGTGCCGTCCCACGTCAGGTCGTAGAACTGCAGGATGCCGCTGCCGTCGTTGATGACGAGCATGTCGGCAGCATCGTTCACGGCAAAGCCGGCACGGTCGCTACCGTTCAATATCTCGGCATAGGGCGAGCGGCCCGAGTTGAAGGTCACATTGCCGTCGTTGTCGACAAACATGAGCGAGGGAACGCCTGCTGCATTGTTGCCGGCACTGCGGTACTGCGATACCCAAACACCGCGTCCACCGGCATCGGCAACCACGTTACCGTTGGTGTTGAGCTGCCATGCGCCGATGTCGAAGTACTGGTTGGGAGCGGTTGACCAGGTGTCAACGATGGTGCCGTCTTCCTGGCCGATGTTGTAAACACCCACACCGTTGCCGAAGTCCTCGAGATATACATATAGCTTGGTGTCGGCACCGCTGCCGCCAATGGCTACGCCAGGCGTCGAGGAACCGACCCTCTGGCCGTCGTTGGTGATCAGACCGTCGCCGTTGCGGGTACCGATAAAGAACTCGGTCCAGTTGCCGGCGATGTCGTTGGGATCGGCGATGTAAACGCCCGAGGTGCCATCACCCCAATCGGGCACGTAGAGCTTGCCTTGCTCGTCGATGCCCATGCGGTAGTTGCTGCTCCAGTTGTGGCCGCCGCGATACAGGTCACCGCTCACGCGCTGGCCCATGGCGTCGCACACGTAAACGCCGTTGCTGGCGCTGCCGCTACCGACACGGTTTCCGGTATAGATGGTACCCATCTTGGGACTGCTGGGCGACTTGTCGACAGCAACAAACAGCTGGCCGCTGTAGTTCTCGACGAGCGGGTTGATGCGCTGGATGGTGGTGATGCTCTCACCCTCGACGGTGACTGCCCATGACAGGGTGTCGCCAGGATCGCCGGGCAGGTCCTCAAACTTGATTTCGATGCTGTTCTGGCCCTTGACAACGTCGGGAACCTCGATGGTGCCCACCAGGTTGCCCTCCTCGTCATAGAAGTTGATGAAGGCGGCCTGGGCATCGTCATTGGCATTGAAAGTGAACGTGTAGCTGTCCTCGTTGTCGGCGGTGGTCAAGCCATAGGCATAGATGCCGGGCACGCCGGGTTGTGAGGCAACGTCGGTCTGCCACTTGGTCATCTTGTTGTCCTGCATCAGGTACAGGTAGATGTCCTGACCCTTGACAGCGGCACCGGTCGACATGAATCCGCAGGCCTGCGGATCAAGGTCGGTGTTGGTCGTGGCCACCAGGGCTGCCTGGTCAAGGCCGGCCGTGATGTCATAGAGCTTGATGCCGGCAACGGCTTCCTGGTCCATATAGGGCGTTACCATGAACTGGTGCTTGGCATACTTGAAGAACGAAGCACCCACGGCGGCAGCGTCATCATCGTCGCTCTCGAAGCGGGCAACAACCTCGCTGTCGTTGCCGTTGGCCTTGGCGGTAGCCACTTCCATCATCAGCGTGTTCTCGCCATCGAGCATGATCTGGTCGTCGTCGCGCGGCGAGATGTTGATCTGCGGCACACCAATCTTCGACTTGGTGAAGTTACTCTGTGCGCTGATGGTCTTCTCGGTATAGACGGTGCTGGTAATCGCGTTGTTCACGATAGCCAGTTTCAGGAACCTCATGCCGCCGGCGCTGGATGCAGCGTCGTTGGTGCCGATGATGGTCACGGTGCACTCGTCGGCCGCGCCGTCGATGGCCAGCGACTGGGCACGGTAGTAGTAGAAGTTGGCTGAGCTCAGGGTGGTTACCCACTCGATGGGATCACTGTCAAAGTCGGCCCACTTGAACAGGCGCAGCGTGCCGCGCTGATAGCCCTCATTCACCTGGCCTTCGCCAAACTGGGTCTGAACGCTGTTGATGCCCACGAGCTGGCCATCGGCCGTAAAGGCGATGTCGTTCAGGCGGCTGTAGTAGCCGGCGTTCTCGGGCTCGGCCTCGGCAATGCCGTTGATGCTCAGTTCCTTGACGATGGCCTTGTCAACGTTGTTGATCAGGTACAGGTGGGGCGTGCCGTCCTCGGCATTGGTGAGCACGATGGTGCTGTCGCCGCGCACAATCATGCGCTTGATGGCGCCGTCCAGCTCAAACTCGGTGCCCTCGTCGCGGGTCAGGATGAGCTTCTCGGGAGCAATCACATAGGCGGGCAGCTCGGGCTCGGGATAGTTCTGGTAGAGGTCCTCGGGGATGACATAGTCGGTAGCCTCGAGCATGGGCACTTCATAGGTGGTCTTGTTGGCCTCGACAACGATGTCGCCGGTAGCCTTGCCAATCCACTCTTGCCACTCGCTATCGACAGTGGGGGCGGTGAATTCGCCCAGCGGCTTGTAGCCCTCGGCCTCGACAGCCAGGGTATAGGTTCCCGGCTCCAGGTCCTCGAACACAAACACACCGTTGTAGTTCTCGTCGGTGGTGTAGCGTGCCACCTCGGTGCCGTTCTGGTACAGGATGACCACAGCGCCATTGATGGGAGCCCACTGGTCCATGGTGCCCGCGCTGTAGTTGTACAGGTTGTGGACAAGGTGGGTGTGCACATCCTTCACGGTACCCATGATGTAGCCCTTGTTGTAGGGGGTGAGGCCGAAGTACTCACCGATACCGCGGGCGATGCGGATACCCTCCTGGTGGCAGTAGTCGATGTTGAGCGCGCGGTGGCGTGCGGGCTGGTAGGTGTGGAAATAACCCTCTACCAGGAAGCCCGGGGCACCGTGCTTCAACACGCCCAGATAGCCGGTGTAGGACATGCCCGTGTTGGGGTCTACGCGCGTCGATGAACTGCCATAGAAGTTGATGTCGCCGCGCACGTTGGGGCTCGACGGGCTGTAGTTGGTCATCGGGTCAATCTCGTTGGTGTAGAAGATGGGCCAGCAGGTCAGACCCATGGCACGGCTGCCAGGGGCACCGTCGCCGCCCTCGCCGTCATTGCCGCGGTACAGCATCAGTGGGTAGTTGGTCGCTGTGCCGTCGGTCAGGGCGTTGGAGTGGTGCGACAGGAACATGTCGTAGTTGCCCACTTCCACCTCCTCGCAGATCTCAGACAAGGGGCGGTTATAGATTTCGGCATCGGGAGCCCCCTGCACATAGGGGAACGGGCCGTTGAACCACCTCGACAGGGTGATGTTCTCGGCTTTCACGCCCATCTTGATCAGGGCATGATAGGTCTCAATCGATTTCCACAAGTTGGTGTTGCTCTCATAGAAGCCGTTGGTGTCGGGACGTCCGGTCTCGGCCAGCATGGGGTAGGGGATTGTCGCCATCGGGCGGTCGTTGGGACCCCAGCTGCCGTGGCCCGGATTCAGGTAGATGCGCAGTTCGTCGGCGGTTTTCGCCTGCATGATGCCTGCTGCCATGATGGCGGCTACGGCAAGTAACAATATCTTTTTCATAGCGGTCATCATTGGGTTACGTTAATCAAATAAGCCTCTCCGGCAGGAGTGCTGAATACAATCTTGCCACTGGTGGCGTGGGGATACATGGCGATCACGTCATCGCCGGTGAGCACCTGGGTCTTGCCGTCGAGTGTGGCGGCAACGATGGTCGAGGCGTAGATGAACTCGCCGTCGTCCTGGTCCATCATGCCCACAACGGTGTTGTCGTCATACCATACCGGGGCACGCATCTGGCCCACCTTACGCACGTTGCTACCGTCCAGGTTGCACACATAGGCGCCATGGGCGGCCTGATAATAGAGCACCTTGGTGCCGTCGGGCGACAGCGATGCCCACATGTAGCTGAATTGGGTGCCGTTGGGCGACAGCTGGCGGGTCTTGCCGTTCACGGTAATCATCAGCTGGCCCTTGTCGATCGAGAGCACGGGCACGTTCTGGGCCTTGGCAGCGCCGATGGCCTTCTTGCTGAATTTTCCCTTGTTAACGGCGCCGGCGCTCGTGGCGTCGACAGCATAGCCCTGCAGGTCGCGCGTGGGCTTTACCAGCACTTGGCTGGCTCCCGTAGTCAGGTTCACACTCTTGAGCGTGGACAGGCGCAGGTGATTGTCATTGAACGAGCTCTCACGGTAAACGACTGTCTGGCCGTCGGGCGAAATCTTCACGTTATGGCCTGCACTGGGAGCATTGCTCAGCACTTGTGTCTGGCCACTCGTCAGGTCTAGCTTGGTGAGGCCCTGGTTGGTAGCGCTGGTCAGCAGCAGGTAATCGCCCTGGGGGCTGATGGCCGCTACTGCAGCTTTGTCAGGCAGATTGACCCGCTCGATCGAGGTCACTTGCAGCACCTGACCCATTGCACTCATCGAGAAGCCTAACGCCAAAGCGAAAAGTAGTTTTCTCATCATGATGGTTAAATGGTTTAAAGTTAAACAATTAGGTAATATGAATTTTAATAAAAATAAGCAAAGCTATTGATTGCAGCAAAAATATATAAAAATAATGTAAATAACAAATAAAATGTGTTTAAAAACTCTAATGCTCGCAAAGTGAGCATTAGAGGTCTAGGGTCTAGGGTCTAGGGTCTAGGGTTTAGGGCTTAGAGAGTTTTTGATTTTAACGCGAATTACGCGGATTTAACGAAGACATCCGCACTCCTGAAAACTGGGGGAGTGCGGATGCAATTAGTTTAATTCGTTTAATTCGCCGACAGTAAGATGGTGTATTATTTGAAGAGGAAGAGGTCGTTGATGGACTTCTTGATGTTGACATGCTTGATGGCATGGGCGAACATCTTGTCCACACTCAGCACGCGCACCTTGGGACAGCGGTCGGTGTCGTAGGGGATGCTGTCGCTGACAACCAGTTCGTCAAGGCCGCTGGCCATCACGCGCTCGCTGGCGGGGTCGCTCATCACGGCATGGGAGATGTAGGCACGCACGCTGCGGGCACCGTTCTCCTTCATCAGCGAGGCAGCCTTGCAGATGGTGCCTGCGGTATCGACCATGTCGTCGATGAGGATGACGTCCTTGTCCTGCACGTCGCCAATGATGGTCATCGACTCGACCACGTTGGCCTCTTGACGGTGCTTGTGGCACAGCACGAGCGGGGCATTAAAGTATTTGGCATAGGAGTTGGCTCGCTTGGCGCCGCCCACGTCGGGCGAGGCGATAACGAGGTTCTCGAGGTTTAGGCTGGCGATGTCGGGGACAAACATCGTGGAGGCATACAGGTGGTCCACGGGAATGTCAAAGAAGCCCTGAATCTGGTCGGCATGCAGGTCCATGGTGATCAGGCGGTCGATGCCCGCGGCAATCAGCAGGTTGGTGACCAGCTTGGCGGCGATGGACACGCGGGGCTTGTCCTTGCGGTCCTGGCGCGCCCACCCGAAGTAGGGAATCACGGCGATGACCGACTGTGCCGATGCGCGCTTAGCGGCGTCAATCATCAGCAGCAGCTCCATCAGGTTCTCGCTGGCGTTGAAGGTGGATTGCACGAGATAGACCTCGGCGCCACGCACCGGCTCCTCGTAGCTCACTTCAAACTCACCGTCGGCAAAATGCAGGATTTTGATCTTGCCCAGTTCCACACCCAGTTGTTCTGCAATCTTCAGGGCAACATAACGTGAATTAGTGCCCGAGAATATTTTCATTTCAGCCATAATGATAGTGATACGATTATTTAGGTTTATCTATCGGCAAAGGTAAACATTTTTCCTGCAATAGCAGCAACTTTTGCCCAACAATCGGCAAGATTTTTTAGACTGTCTTGCCGACTGCCCGTGCTTTTAGGGTTTTAGGGCCAAAATTGCCGCTCCGTGCGCATCGGCGTGGATGGTCACACACGTGTCGGCCGAGAGGGTCACCAGAGTGGACTCTTGGGTCATCAGCTCGGTGCAGCGGTAGGTGCCGTGGGCCATTTGGGCACAGTCCAGGGCATGCTGGGGGATGCGGACGATGGCGTCAACGGCCTGGTCACCGAAGTTGGCGACGACGAGCACCATCTCGCCGCCGTGATAGCGCAGGTAGGCATATTGGTGCCGGGTGTCGAGCGTGTCCTGGTTGACGTACATCAAGTCGAAGAATTGGCCACACGCCAGGGCCTTGTTGCTGTTGCACAGGCCCAACACCTTGTGGTACAGGGCCCGCAGACGGCGCTCGGCGGCGGTGGGCTTGCCCTGGTGCCAGCGGCGCAGGGTGGGGACGCTCCAGTAGTCGAAGATGGTCGTGCGCCCGTCGTGGCCGCTGTAGCCCTCGGCATCGGCTGCCGGCTCACCCAGTTCCTGCCCGGCATAGAGCATGAACGGACCCGTCGACATCGTGGCACTGACAACCAGCGCGGGCAGTGCCTTGAAGGCGTCGCCCAGGAACTGCTGTGAGGCAATGCGCTGCTCGTCATGGTTCTCGAGGAAGTTGAGCATGTTGCCTCCGATACCCTCTACCGTTTGCCAGCAACGCGTTAGTTCGCTGGCGGCCCAGCCCTCGCACAGGATGCCGCGCAGCGTGTCGTAGAGCGTTACCTTGTCATACAGGTAGTCGAAGCCGCCGTCATAGATGTAGCTGCGGTACAGTGCCACGTCATAGATCTCGGCAATGAAGACGATATCGGGGTGAATGGCCTTGATCTGTCCGATGGCCCACTGCCAGAAGGCGACAGGCACCATGTGGGCCATGTCGCAGCGGAAACCGTCAACGCCCTTGGCGGCCCAGAACTTGAGGATGTCGAGCATCTTCAGCCAGGTGGACGGCACGGGGTCGAAATGGGTGCTGCCGTTCCACGGGTCGATGCCGTAATTGAGTTTTACCGTTTCAAACCAGTCGTCGCGATGGGGCGAGGCCGTGTAGCAGTCGTTGCCCGTGGCGCGGGCAGGGAACTCGCGGTAGGCATCGTCGCCGTGCCCCAGGTCCACGCCCTGCGGCGCAAACTCCTGGCCGGTGATGTAGAAGAAGTTGTTCTTGGGGTCGAAGAACATCATGGGGTTGTCGCCCTCGCCCAGGTCTTGAACATGGGCGGGCTTGACGTCGCTCTCATACTCGCGGGCCACGTGGTTGGGCACAAAGTCGATGATGGCCTTGAGACCGGTGCGGTGGGTACGCTCGATGAGCGCCTCAAACTCGGCCATGCGGTCCTTGACCTTCACGGCCAGGTCGGGACACACGTCATAGTAGTCGCGGATGGCATAGGGCGAGCCCGCCTTGCCTTTCACCACATGGGGATTGCAGGGCTTGATGCCCTGGCGGGTGTAGCGGGTGGCAGTAGCGTGCTCGATGACGCCGGTGTACCACACGTGGGTGGCACCCAACGACTTGATTTGCCTCAACTTGTCCTCATCGATGTCGGCCAGCTTGCCGCATCCGTTCTGGCGGATGGTGCCGTGAGGAACGCACTTCTCGTTGCAGTTGGTGAACCAGCGTGGCATCAACTGGTAGATAATCGCTTTTTTCTTCTCTTTCATGTGGCAAAGATAGTGAAAAGGTTTCAGGTTTTAGGCATCAGGCTTTAGTTTTTTGATTACCTTTGCGGTCTAAAAGGGCTAACAACAAGAAACTAGGGACTAAAAACTAAGGACTAGAAACTAAGGACTAGAAACTAGAAACTAAAAACTAAAGCTAAAAATATGATTTCATTTGAGAGCGATTACAATAACGGCTGCCACGAGGCCATCCTCAGGCGCCTGATGGAAACCAACGGCGAACAGGCAACGGGCTACGGCTTGGACGATTACTGCACGGCGGCCAAAGCGAAGATACGCGCCGCATGTGGTTGCCCCGAGGCTGATGTGTTCTTCCTGGTGGGCGGTACCCAGACCAATGCCACCGTCATCGACGCCATGCTGCAGTCCTATCAGGGTGTGCTCACCGTCGATACCGGCCACATCAACGTCCACGAGTCGGGCGCCATCGAGTCCAGCGGCCACAAGGTGCTGACACTGCCCTCGCACGACGGCAGGATGGAAGCTGGCGAGCTGGAGCAGTGGCTGCACGACTTCTATGCCGACCCGACCTATGACCACATGGTCTTTCCGGGCATGGTCTATATCACCTTCGCCACTGAGCGGGGCACGATCTACACGCTGGAGCAGCTGCGTGCCATCAGCGAGGTGTGCCACCGCTATGAGCTGCCCCTGTTTATCGACGGCGCGCGCTTGGGCTACGGCCTGATGGCCCAGGGCTGTGACGTGACGCTCGAGCAGCTGGCCGACCTGTGCGACGTGTTCTACCTGGGCGGTACCAAGTGCGGTGCCTACTGCGGCGAGGCCGTCGTGTTCCCGCACCACAATGCCCCGGCACATTTCTTCACCATCGTCAAGCAGCACGGTGCCCTGATGGCCAAGGGTCGCCTGCTGGGCATCCAGTTCGACGTGCTGATGGAGAACGGCCTGTACTTCAAGATTGCCCGACATGCCGTCGAGCAGGCGATGCGCCTGCTCGACGCCTTTGTCGAGAAGGGTTACCAGATGTATGCCGATTCTCCTACCAATCAGCAGTTTGTGCTGCTCGACAAGGAGACGATCGAGCGTCTGGAGAAGGACTTCGTCTTTGAGCAGTGGTATCCCGTGGGCGACATGATGAACTGCCGCTTTGTCACCAGTTGGGCCACGCAGCCCAGCGACGTCGATGCCCTCATCGCCGCCCTTTAAGGTGCCATTTTTCAAAAAACTCGCGAAACAGGGCCCTCAACTCTATACTTTTTTGTAATTTTGCACGTTTTTTCAATAGAGGAGATGGCTGTAATCTTGAACATAGAGACTTCGACCGACGTGTGCTCGGTGGCGCTGACCAGCGAGGGACAGGTGCTGGACCATCGTGAGAACTACGAGGGCCAGACCCATGCCACGCTCTTGAGCCAGTATGTGAAGGAGATGCTGGACTATGCGCGTTCGCGTGAGATGAAAATCGACGCGATAGCCGTGAGCATCGGTCCGGGCTCCTACACGGGCCTGCGCATCGGCCTGAGCGAGGCCAAGGGGCTCGCCTTCGGCCTTGACGTGCCGCTGATTGGGGTGAACACCCTGCAGCTGCTCACGGTGACCACGATGTTCAACCACTTCATCGACGATGACAACCTGCTCTACGTGCCCATGATCGATGCACGCCGCATGGAGGTCTATACCGCGGCCTATGCACCCTCGCTCGAGGCTGTGCTCGAGCCCCAGGCGATGATCCTCGACGAGCAGTCGTTCGGTCACTTGCTGGACCAGGGTTACACGCTTGTGCTCATGGGCAACGGCAGCGACAAGGCCCGCCAGGTGCTGACACGCGACGGTGTCCGATTTGTAGAGGGCATCAAGCCGGTGGCCGTCGATATGCTGGCGCTGGCCGAAAAGGCCTATCGGGAGCAGGCATTCATTGATGTGGCCTACAGCACGCCGCTCTATCTCAAAGAATTCCAGGCGACGAAGCCCAAGAATCCCATCCTCGATGTGTAGCCAGTGACGAGAAAAATCGGGCTGGATTTTCACAAATGTATTTTTTATTGTATTTTTGCCGATTATGCTGACATATAATTCACAACTCAAGAAACTGGTGTTGCCCGAGTACGGTCGCAACATCCAGCAGATGGTTGACCATTGTTTGACGATTGAAGACCGTGACGAACGCACCCGTTGCGCCTTTACCATCGTCCAGAACATGGCCAACATTTTTCCGCAGCTGCGTGCCGAGACCGACTACCAGCACAAGTTGTGGGACCACCTGATGATCATGAGCGGGTTTAAACTGGATGTCGATTTCCCCTTCGACGACATCATCAGGGAGGAGAGCCTGGACACCAAGCCGGCTCCCATCAAATATGAGCTGGAACCCATCCAGTACCGTCACTACGGCAAGAACATCGAGCGCATGATTGAACGTGCCGCCACCTACCCCGAGGGCGAGGAGCGCGACGCTCTGGTCCTGCTGCTGGCCAACCACATGAAGAAACTCATCTTCCAAATCAACAACGAGGATGTGGAAGATGCCAAGATCTTCAAGGACCTGGAGCGCTACAGCCACGGTGCCATCCGTCTTGACCCCGAGACACATCACCTGCACGAGTATCAGATCGTGAAACCCGCCCAGACCACGGGCAAGAAGAAAAAGAAAAAATGAAACCCTGAGGCATCAGGGCCGAAGACCGACTGCTGGCATTATGATAACACGAGAGGAACTTATCGCTATCGGGCACTACAACAAGCCGCACGGCGTGGCCGGTGAATTGTCGGCTACCGTCGATGTCGAGATTGACGTGCTGGGCGCACTCTCCTGCCTGGTGAGCGAGATGGACGGCATTTATGTCCCGTTCTTCGTCAACTCGTTGAGGCCCAAGACCAGCGAGACGGTGCTGTTGACCATCGACGGCATCAACTCTGAGCAAGAGGCAGCGCGCCTGGTAAACCATGACATCTATGCCCTGAAGCGGGAGTTCCGCCAGGAGAGTGACGATGCCGATGCCGACGGCTATCCGCTGGACTATTTCATCGGCTTTGAGCTGCAGGACAGCGACGGCACCAGGGTGGGGGAGATTGTCCAGGTCGATGAGCAGACCGAGAATGCCATCTTCATCGTCGATGATGGCGAAGGCGAACTTCTGCTGCCGGCCAGCGACGACCTGATTGTGGAATTTGACTTGGATAAGAAGGTGATGGTCATGGACTTGCCCCAAGGCATCCTGGACCTGAACCGGTAACATAACTGAAAAGAAATGATGCAACGCGTATCACATATCTGCTTGATTGCCCTGGCGATTGTCGCCATGGTTTGCTCCATGTCGCTGGACGCCAAGGATCATGTCGAGGACATCTATGACCTGTCGCTCGACGAGAACCTGATGACGCCCGAGATCAAGAGCGACAAACAGGCCGACAGGATTCAGGAATACCAGTACAATATGGCCGTGGCATTCAAGAAATCCAACTACGAGGTCGAGGTCATGCGCGACGACGAGGTCATCGTCATCACCATTCCCGCCAGCCAGCTGTTTGAACCCAACGATACCGTGTTGAGCAAGTTGGGCGAGGAGCAGCTGAAGCCCTTCCTGAGGATGGTCAAGAATCCGGGTTTCTACAAGATGCTGCTGGTCATGCACAGCGACAACACGGGCAGCTCGGAGTACACGCTGAACCTTACCCGCCAGCGCGTGAATGCCATCTTCGACTGGTTTGACGAGAACGGCAGTGTGGACTATGTGGTGCCTTATGCCCTGGGCGAGACCGACCCCCTTGTTGACAACAACTCGGTGGAGAACCGCAAGACCAATCGCCGTCTGGAAATCTTCCTGGTTCCCGAGCAGACGATGCTGCAGCAGGCCAAGAAAGGCAAGATCAACATCAGCCAGATGGGCAAAAACTGAAAATAACACATTATAATAATATATTACAGGACTTTTATACAATGGCAAAAGAGCTTAAAGATTTAACTAAGAGAGCCGACAACTACTCTCAATGGTATAATGAACTGGTGGTGAAAGCCGATCTCGCCGAGCAATCGGCCGTGCGTGGCTGTATGGTCATCAAGCCTTATGGTTACGCCATCTGGGAGAAGATGCAGCGCCAGCTCGATGATATGTTTAAGGCAACTGGTGTGCAGAATGCCTATTTCCCTCTGCTTATTCCCAAATCGTTCCTTAGCCGCGAGGCCGACCATGTCGAGGGCTTTGCCAAGGAATGTGCTGTCGTGACCCATTACCGCCTGATGAATGACCCCGGTGGCAAGGGTGTGGTCGTTGACCCGTCGGCACGCCTCGAAGAGGAACTGGTGATTCGCCCCACCAGCGAGACCATCATCTGGAACACCTACCGCAACTGGATCAACAGCTACCGCGACCTGCCTCTGCTCATCAACCAGTGGGCTAACGTTTTCCGTTGGGAGATGCGCACCCGCATGTTCCTGCGCACCGCCGAGTTCCTGTGGCAAGAGGGCCATACCGCCCACGCCACCAAGGAGGAAGCCGAGGCTAAGGCCGTTGAGATGCTGAATGTGTATGCTGATTTTGCCGAGAAATACATGGCACTGCCCGTTGTCAAGGGTATCAAGACCGCCAACGAGCGCTTCGCCGGCGCTCTCGAGACCTATACCATCGAGGCCATGATGCAGGATGGTAAGGCCTTGCAGTCGGGTACCAGCCACTTCCTGGGTCAGAACTTTGCCAAGGCATTTGACGTGAAGTTCATCGACAAGGAGAACAAGCTGCAGGACGTTTGGGCCACCTCGTGGGGTGTATCGACCCGCCTGATGGGTGCCCTGATCATGACCCACAGCGACGACAACGGTTTGGTACTGCCTCCGCATCTGGCTCCCATCCAGGTTGTCATTGTTCCCGTTTACAAGACCAACGACCAGCTCGAAGAGGTGAACAAGGTGGTAGAGCCCATCGTCAACAACCTGAGGGGCATGGGCATCTCGGTGAAGTATGACAATGCCGACAACAAGCGTCCGGGCTTCAAGTTTGCCGACTACGAGCTCAAGGGTGTGCCTGTTCGTCTCGTGCTGGGTGCACGTGATATCGAGAACGGCACCGTCGAGGTCATGCGCCGCGACACACTCGAGAAGTCGAGCGAGCAGCTCGCCGGCATCGAGAACCGCGTTAAGGACCTGCTCGAGGAGATTCAGCAGAACATCTACACCAAGGCTCTGCGTCACCGCGAGGAGATGACCTTCAAGGTGGACACTTGGGACGAGTTCAAGGAGCAGATCGAGAAGGGTGGCTTTATCCTGGCACACTGGGATGGCACTACCGAGACCGAGGAGAAGATCAAGGAAGAGACCAAAGCGACCATCCGCTGCATCCCCCTGGATGCTCCCGAGGAAGAGGGCAAGTGCATCTACACTGGCAAGCCCAGCAACCGCCGCGTGATTTTTGCCCGCAACTATTGATCGGGCTACAGAAATGCGCGTGACGAGAAAGCTCACTTGAGAGTTTATCAGGAATTAATGATTACGGGAACCGAAAGGCTCCCGTTTTTTGTTGTAAGGCTCCCGTTTTCTTGTTGTTAAGGTGAGACGCATTTTTATTGTAAGATGGATATAAAAAAGCACTTCGTTTCACAACGAAGGTGCCCTAGGAAAAAATAGTATGAATAAAAGTTTGATTTAAGGTTTTGCAAAATTAGTCATAATTTTTCACTTGGGCAATGTTTTTACCGAATTTTGGCCCCAAAAGGCAAATCGTTTGCCCGAAGCGAGGGCTCGAATTCATGATTTTGCATTCCTGTTTTCACTTTTTTTTAATGAAACACGCAATATTTTTTGTGATAACACATTTCTATATGAGGATAAAATGTTAATTTTGTGGTTTGATAGCTGTAAACCAAATGAGGTGGCAGCAGTCTAACGGCATGACGAATTCAATTTAGTATTGATGAATATGAACAAGAGTCAAACAGGCCTGAATCGTGGTGTGAAGATGTTTTTCGGCATCTTCATGGTGTTCGTGTATCTGGGAATGGCTGCATTGATGGCCCTGAACTACTTTGATTGGAACAATACCCCGTTGTGGAAGGGCGTCAGGTGGTTGTTTGCCATCATCTTTGCTGCCTACGGGTTATATCGCGGTTATCGTGAGATCAAGGGAGAGCATACCTATGGCATGCGCCGCTATGACCAGGACGAAGAGTAATTGACTGGAGTTCATCACTAAAATGTCAGGAACAATGAAGAGAAGAAACATATTAGGTTTATCGGCACTGGTGGCATTGCTCATGCTGGTATCGTGCGGCGACCAGCGCCCTAAGAGCACCAGCACGCGAGGCATTGCCAGGATCATGTGCGACGAGTCATTCCAGAGTGTTCTGGAACAGGAGATTGCCGTGTTTGAGTACCAGTATCCTGAGGCCAGCATCATGCCCGAGTATATCAACGAGCATGCCTCGCTCGACTCGCTGATGAATGGCAAGGTGGACCTGATCATCACCTCGCGTGACCTGACCAAGGAACAGCGCGAAAGCCTCAAGAAATTGGGACGCGGCTATCGCTCCAAGATGATTGCCGTGGATGCCATCGCGGTCATCGTCAACAAGCAGAACGACATTGACGAGTTGTCGATGGATGACCTGAGGGACATCTTCTCGGGCAAGGTAAAGCGCTGGGGTGAAGTGTTCCCCACCAAACTCAAGAATGATACCATCAAGGTGATGTTTGACGGCTCGGGAACTGGCGTTGTGCATTACATGAAAGAGAAATTCCTCAACGGAGCCAATTTTGGTCCTAACGTGTATGCTAGAAGTTCAAGCAAGGACGTCTTTGAAGCGGTGGAGACCTATAAGAACGTGATTGGCTTTATCGGGGTGAGCTGGATTACCAGCGACCTGAAGTCGGCCGAGATTCCCATCGCCCAAAAGTATGAGGAACTCAAGACCAAGAACGAGGTGAGCGTCATCGACTTCACCGACCGCATCAAGGTGATGCCCCTGCGTGGCGATGACCAGGTGCAGGGAGTCAAGCCCTATCAGGCACACATCAACAGCGGCGACTATCCGCTGGTGCGCACCATCTGGGCCATCGACGCTTCCTATAACGGCACGCTCGATCATGGCTTCTATGCCTTCTTGACGGGCGTGATAGGGCAGAAGATTATCCTCCAAACCGGAATCTTGCCCGCTGCCGAGCCTGTTAGATATGTTGAGGTTCAATGATTTAATAGATTGGCACGGAATTTGCAAAATCAATAATAAAACAAAACTAACTCATAAATATTAACATTAAATTGTTACTACAATGAAACGGAAATTCTTTTTTGCATCACTCATGTTAATGGGTGCATCGCTGGTAGCCAACGCACAAGGCTACAAGGACGGTATTGAGTACTACAAGGTTGACAAACTGGACAATGCCAAGGAGCTGCTCGAGCGCAATCTTAACGCCGCCAGCACCGACAAGGCTGAGGCATTCTACTATCTGGGGCAGATTGCACTCCACCAGGGTCAGATCGCTCAGGCAGCTGCCAACTTTGAAAAAGGTATCGCAGCCAACGCAATGAACCCTTACAACTATGTGGGTCAGGCTGCTATCGCTCTCAAGAATGGCGGTGATGTCAAGACTCTGCTCGAGAAGGCACGCAAACTCTCGAAGAAGGATGCCAAGCTGGAGATGGAAATTGCACGCGCTTTCTATGATGCTAACCCCACCACCTATGCCAAGGACATCGAGAAATGTATCAAGAATGCCCGTAAGTGGAATGCCGATGATCCCGACAGCTATATCTTCGAGGCCGACACCAAGGCCGACAAGAAGGATTGGGGCAATGCAGCCGGTATCTACGAGTTGGCTTTCGACAAGGATCCCAACAACATCGAGGCCTATGTGAAGTATGCCAACACTTACTTCAACGTGAACCCCCAGATGGCCATTGAGCGACTCGAGGAGCTGCAGGCCAAGGTTCCCAACTCGGCACTGGTTCAGCGTGAGCTCGCCGAGAAGTACTATGCCGACAACCTGGGCGCAAAGGCCGCCGAGCAGTACGGCAAGTACATCAAGAACCCCAACCACTTTGCTCAGGATGAGGTGCGCTATGTACAGCTGCTGTTCTTCGGCGAGAAGTATCAGGAGTCTCTGGATCTGGCCACCAGCCTCGTCAACAAACTCAATCCTGCCGATGAGAAGGTGTTCTACATGAAGCGTATGCAGCTCTACAACCTGGTTATGCTCCAGAAGTGGCCCGAGGCCGTTGAAGCCGGTAAGTCGTTCTTCGCTAACGCACTGCCCAAGGGTTCCAACTATGAGGTACGTGACTACACCGACTACGGTCAGGCTCTGCAGACCGCCGGATTCCCCGAGGAGGCAATCGCAGCCTATAACAAGGCTATCGACCTGAATCCCAAGAACACCGACCTGATCCGCAACCTGGGTGACAGCTATGCTGATGCCGAGAACTTTGTCAAGGCTGCCGAGTACTACCAGCGCCTTGTGGATGACGGCAACAACAAGTCCAATGACCTCTTCACCCTGTCCAACTATTACCTGGGCGTTGCCAGCACCGACTCTCTTGATGCTGCAACCAAGGCCGACGCTCTTGCCAAGTCCCAGAAGTACATTGACGAGGTTGACAAGCTGGTTCCCGGCAACGTACAGATTGTGAACCAGAAGGCTAAGATCGCCAAGTTCCGCGAGGGTGATAACAACAATGGTGCCGCACTGGCTGCTTACAACGAGTTGCTCAGCATTCTCGACACTAAGCCCGATCCCGCCAGCTATGCACGCTACTACAAGTATGCCTACAATTATCTGGCTACTTACTACTTCACCAAGGGTGACAAGGCTACGGCTAAGACATATTATCAGAAATGGCTGGAGTATGATCCTGAGAATGAGTCACTCCGCAACTACGTCAACAGCCTGAAGTAATTGATTGACTGAACAGCACTCTTGTGAGTGCCTCTAACGGGCGACTGTCAATGCGACAGTCGCCTTTTGTTTTTACCGGTGCATCTTTTTTTGCCTAAAATGTGGTGAATCAACGTGATTTTTACTAATTTTGTGGTTTCAAATGGTTTGTTTTAAGCAGTGAATGGAAATGATAATGTGTCGGTTTCCCCGTTTAATGGACATATTATCCTTGATAAGTTGAAATGTTTTAACCTGAAGAATATGAAGAAGAGTTTTTTAGGCTGGATGATTGTATCCTTGTTGATGGGTATGAACTTGTGCGCATCGGCACAGGAAACCGGCAGCTATTATGAGGCATTCCTTGAGATCAATGACAACCTGCAAGAGTACTCGCTTTATCAGCTCAGGCAGGCGGGTGCACTGGTTACTGGTCGTTTCAACGGTTTTATGACCGTTCGCGTGAATAATGGCGTTGACCCCTTCACCCTGGTTGATATCGAGGGCGTCGACTATGTGACCAAAGCATTGACCTTGCTGACGAGTATCGACACGGCAAGGGTTTGCTCGAATGTTGCACCTGCTCATATGGGCGAGGGATTGGAGATGCCTTACACAGGTTCAGGAGTTATTGTCGGTTTGATCGATTGCGGTTTTGACTTCAATCACATCAACTTCTTTGATTCCAATGGCGTCTCGCGTGTCAAGGCGGTCTATCTTCCCCTCGACACGACAATGACGCCTCCTGTCGTTAATATGGTCAGGTTGCCGGGCAGCTGCTATGAGACACCAAGCCAAATTGCTGCACTCACTACAGATGATAATCAATCTACACATGGCACGCTGACCGCCGGTCTTGCGGTTGGCGGTTATAAGGATAACGGCTGGTATGGCATGGCTCCTGATGCCGACATTGTGCTCTGCGGTATGCCCGAGGGTGAGCTCACCGATGTCAGGGTTGCCAACTGCATCAGTTACATCTGCGACTATGCACGTCGTCAGATGAAACCTTGTGTGATTTCCATGAGTCTTTGCTCCAATGTGGGCCCCCACGATGGCACTTCCTATCTGAACCGCGTTTGCCAGCAGCTGGCGGGTCCCGGCCGTGTGTTTGTGACATCGGCAGGTAATGATGGCGCCTATAATGTGACTTCTCATCGTACAATCGAAAACTCAAGGGACACGGTGTTCACCTTGTTGAACGGTTTCCGTGCTTCGACACAATACTCAGGTTATGTCAATGCCAGGAGCAATGCCAAGAAACCGTTTAATACCCGACTGATTGTGGTCAACAAGTCCAATGGTGAAATCCTGTACCGTTCACGTGCGATTGGCGCTACGTCCAGAGGTGTGCTTGCGACTTTCTCGACCGAAACCGATACCGTGTTGGCAAGGTACTTCACTGGTTCGGTAGAAGTCATCGGCTCGATTGAAGCCAACGGTAAGCCCAACTCCATGTGCAATATCGATATGGTGGCCAACAGCAGGAATTATTGCTTGGGCTTCCAGTACTATTCTCCTTCGGCTAACGATTTGGTGATTTTCACGTCTAAATACTCTTATATCGATAGTTATGGTTTCTCTTGGGCCGAGAAAGGATCATCGGTGGGCTCCATCAGTGATTTGGCGGCCACCGACAGCATAATCTCGGTAGGCTCCTATAACAGCAGGCAGACTGTTCCCTTGAGGGATGGCTCATATTATTTCCGTCCCAACAGCACGCCGGGATATCTGTCTTCATTCTCTTCCTACGGACCCGACGAGAACGGCATTTCACGCCCTGATGTCTGTGCACCTGGCAGTGTGCTGGTATCCTCGGCCAACCGTTATTTCGTCGATGCTCCCAACCTGCAGTACTGGCAGCCGTCGGCCTTTGTTGATGGGGTAGAGTACACCTATTCTCCCGACTTGGGTACTTCGATGTCGGCACCTATTGTTGCCGGAGCTATAGCCATGTGGATGCAGGCTGTTCCCACATTGACCGTGAATGACGTGAGAGAAGTGCTCAAGCGTACCGCCCTTCGTGATTCCTATGTGCGCTCGGGCAGCCGTGAACGATGGGGTGCCGGCAAACTTGACGCATACGCCGGCTTGCTCAATGTGCTGAAACTTGACGAGATTATTGGTGACGTGAATAATGACCGTGAGGTGAATATCGCCGACATTAATGTGGTTATCAGCATCATCCTGGGCGAAGAAGTTGCATCTGATGTATTGAGGCGTGCCGATGTGAATAAAGATGATGAGGTCAATATTAGCGATGTGAACATGATCATTGGTATCATCTTGAACAGCTAATCAATCATTCTTTTATAGCAACAGTTTTAATACTTGGATGAACAAACGGTTGGTATTGTCGATGTTGTGCATGGCTGTGATGTTATCGGCAGCCTGGGCGACAACACCACTGAGTGTTGCGTCCAAGTTATTGTTGTCGCGCCGATCCACTGGAAGCCTTCTCCGTAGTTATGGTTACGGTTCTGTTCATCAGGCGTTTATTGAATTGAAAGATATGGATAGCCTGAGCGAGCTGCAGCGCAAGGGGGTGGTTGTTGATGCCGTTTTTGACGGATTTGTCTCGGCACGCATCCCTATGGATTGTCTGCAGTCGGTGATGGCTAGCGACGCGGTGAGCTATGTGTCGCTGGCTCAGCCCTTGCACTGGTGCAACGACAGTTCGCTCTTTTATTCCAATGTGGCTCCTGCCCAGGTCAATCATGGGCACATCGGCTCATTCACGGGCAAGGGTGTCATTGTCGGCATCGTGGATATCGGTATTGATTTCAATCACATCAACCTGTGTGACAGTGCCGGCCGCACGCGAGTGTGTGCTGTTTACATGCCCGCCGATTCAACGGGGCGACACCCTGTTGTTGACGGCATTGAACTGCCTGGAAGCTGTTATGAGGATTCGCAAGAGATCGAGTCCCTGACAACTGATGAGCCCAACTCGTCGCATGGCACTCACACGACCGGAACGGCTGCCGGCAGCTACCGTGGCAATGGGTGGCATGGCGTTGCCCCAGAGGCCGATATCGTGGCTTGTGGCATCCCTTCAGATCTGCTGAACGATGTCAACATCGCCAATGCAGTGAAGTATATTTTTGATTATGCCTGCAGGGTAGGGAAGCCCTGTGTCATTAATCTGAGCCTGGGCAGCAACAGCGGGCCCAATGACGGAACCTCGTTCCTTTGTCGGGTTTTCTCGTCACTGTCGGGTCCTGGCCGCATGTGTGTCTTATCGGCTGGCAATGATGGTGATGTGCCTATCTGTTTCAGGTCCTCGATCAAGCAAAAAAACGATACGGTAACCACGTTCTTGCGCAATCGGTGGGGCGGACTGCAGCGGCAGGGTTATGTGAGCATGTGGAATGATGTCCCTCAGGAACATAGGACCCGTGTCGTGATCGTGAACCGCTCTACAGGTGAATTGGAGTATGCCTCTCCCATTGTGGGAACACTCGACGAGGACAGCATCTTTACGATATCCAGTGAATCGGACATAGCCTTTGCTGCCTACTATACTGGCGAAATCAGCTATGCCAGTGGCCTTGAGCCTGTGTTTGACAGCGAAGGAACCCAACTAGAACTAGGACGTTTCCACTCTTATTGGGTGTTTGATGTCGAGTCTGTTAAGTCGGGACATCTGATTGGACTTCAGTATTTTGCAGATACTGCGATTGAATTGGTGGGCTGGTGTACCCAGGACGCCTACTTCTATTCCTTTGCCATGCCTGGTGCTACAGGCGGCTCACCGGTAGGCTCCATCAGTGACCTTGCCACAACCGACAGCGTCATTTCGGTCGGCGCTTACTGTTCCAGGCAGTCTTATTGTGCGGCCTCGGGCGACATGGTGTATTTTGATGGCTATCAGCCTACTGCGATTGCTGCATTCTCCTCTTATGGCCCAGATGAAAACGGCATTCAGCGTCCTGATGTTTGCGCTCCCGGCGCTATTGTCATGTCGTCGGCCAACAGGTATGATGAGCACTCCGACCGTACTCAATGGCCCGCACCCGCAGTGGTGAATGGCCAGGAATATCCCTATTACCCCAACAAGGGAACCTCGATGTCGGCGCCTGTCGTTACGGGTGCGATAGCCTTGATGCTTCAGGCCAATCCCATGCTGACCGTGGCCGATGTGCGTGAGGTTTTGAAGCGCACTGCCGTCAAGGATGAACATGTCATGGGTGACGATTTATCGCGTTGGGGTGCCGGTAAACTCGATGTGTGGGCAGCGGTGAATGATGTGATCCAGAACACTTTCATGACGGGTGATGTGAATAACGACGGAGAAGTGAATATTGCTGATGCTCTGGCGATTATCAATATCATTCAGGGCTTGCCCTTGGATTTCGCTACACACCGCTTGGTGCGTGCCGATGTGGACGGCAATACCGAAATCAACATCTCGGACCTCAACTGTGTGATTGGCATGATATTAAACTAAGATAACAAAGATAGCTTATGATCGATTATATTAAAGGAAATCTTGTGGAACTCAATCCCGCATTTGCGGTTATTGACAATCACGGCATAGGATACTTTTTGAACATTTCCCTTTCGACCTATGACAGCCTGTCGCAGGCGGGACAAGGAAATGACGCAAAACTGTTTGTGTATGAAGCCATCAGGGAGGATGCCCATCTGCTATATGGCTTCAGCACGAAGAAGGAGCGCGAAGCTTTCCAGTTGCTCATATCGGTTTCGGGAGTCGGACCCAATACTGCGCGCATGATTCTCTCGTCGATGAGCGCCGATGATTTCTCAAAGGCCATCGCCGGAAATAATGTCGCACTCTTCAAAGCCGTGAAAGGTGTTGGCGCAAAAACCGCTCAACGCATAATTGTTGACCTCAAGGATAAAATAAAACTGGCAGATAATACGTTATTAGAGAAAGCAGACCTTGCCACAGGTGAGGCTTTTGACGAAGCACTTGCTGCTCTTGTCATGTTGGGATTTACCCAACAGGCATCTCAAAAAGCGCTTAAGTCGCTGTTTGCCAGCAATCCAGCATTGACTGTCGAGCAGGCAATCAAACAGGCGCTCAAGATGATGTAAACCATCGCATGGCACGGGTCTGAAGACTAGTCTTTGTATTATTGTTCATGCTGAACCGAAAAAAAATATTCATCGCAATATTTATTGGCAGCCTTTTGGGTTGGTGGGCTGGCAATGAATCTGTGTTGGCGCAATACGTGACCAGCACCTTACCACCTCCCCCGCCACCTCCCGACACACGACCCTCGGCGCAGCGGCAGGCAACACCGCAACTGGACTTGCACTTTGATGTAAAGCCCACGATTCCTCGTACCTATGATGATGTACAGGGTCTCGGAGAGTATTCTGCCGACCTGAAAACCCCGTCTAACATCTCGAGTGAAGTGGAATTTGACCCCGAGACCGGATGTTATGTGATTCACACCCGCTTGGGTGACTATGACATTGTCACGCCCTATATCATGTCGTCTGACGAATACAGCAACATGGATTTCAGGCGCTCGATGATGGAATACTACCGCCAGAAGAATGCCGAAAGCGCTCAAAACCAGGAGAAAGACCCCTTCAACTTCTTGGATATGCAATTCGGCATGGGTCCTCTTGAATCGGTATTCGGCCCTGGTGGCGTCCAACTCAAGACCACGGGTTCGGTCGTCATCAACATGGGTGTCAAGAGCAATTCAACCGATAACCCCGCGTTGTCGGTTTCCCAGCGTCGCAAGACCTATTTCGATTTTGAGCAAAAGATTCAGGCCAACATTACCGCCACGGTGGGTGACAAAATGCGCTTCAATATGTCTTATAATACTGGAGCGACATTTGACTTTGACAGTAAAAACCTCAAACTGGCCTACGAAGGCAAGGAGGACGAAATCATCAAGAATATCGAGGCCGGTAATGTGAGCATGACCACCGGATCATCGCTCATTCGCGGTAGTGCGGCCCTGTTCGGTATCAAGACCAAAATGCAGTTCGGCAAACTCACGGCGACTGCATTGGTATCGCAGCAGAACAGTGAGTCCCAGACTGTTAGCAGCAAGGGCGGTTCTCAGACCACTGAGTTTTATATCACTGCCGACAAGTATGACCAAAACCGCAACTTCTTCCTTTCCCATTGTTTCCGTGACAACTACGACCGTTGGTGCTCAAGTTTCCCGCATGTCAAATCGGGTATGCACATCAACCGCATCGAGGTGTGGGTGACCAACAAGCGAAGCAACTTTAACGAGTCGCGTAACATTATGGCATTCATGGACTTGGGCGAGGGAAACGAACGCAATATCAAAAATGACCATTGGCATGGAACCGGTGCCGATAACCCCTCAAATGAGTCTAATGATCTTCTATCGGAAATCATTTCGGATTATCCCGACGCACGTTATATGAGCAAGGCCTCAAACGCCTTGGCCCCATTGAAGAGATACGGATTTGAGGGAGGTACCGATTATGAGAAAATCGAGAGTGCCCGATTGCTGTCCTCCTCGGATTACACCTTGAACGCCGACCTGGGTTACATCATGCTTAAGACGGCATTGTCAAGTGATGAGATCCTTGCGGTTGCCTACGAGTATACTTATAGAGACGGTAAAACCTATCAGGTGGGTGAGTTCTCGGGAAACATCACTTCGACCGATCAGTCCCTATATGTCAAGATGCTGAAGGGAACGACATCATCGCCTTATTATCCCATGTGGGACCTGGCGATGAAGAACGTGTATGATTTGGGTGCTAACGCAATTCAGAGAAACAACTTCAAACTGAACATCAAGTACCTGAGTGACACGACCGGTAATGAACTGATATATATCCCTTGCAGTGACGACTCCATCAATGGCAAACCCTTGCTCCAGGTGATGAATCTGGACCGTTTGGATGCCAACCAGGAGCCTAATATTGACGGTAAATTCGACTTCCTTGAGCAAAAAACGATTGAAGTATCAAGGGGCAAAGTCATTTTCCCCGTTGTGGAACCCTTCGGTGAGCATCTGCGCAGTAAGTTCGTCGATAAAGAACTTGCCAAGAAATATATCTATACCGAGTTGTATGACTCAACACTTACTGTGGCTCAGCAGTTCAGCGATAAGAACAAGTTTGTGCTGGCGGGCGAGTACCAGTCCAGTTCGGGTAGTGTCATCAAACTTAATGCCACCAATGTCGCCCGTGGTTCGGTTGTTGTGACTGCTGGCGGTGTGACGCTGACCGAGCACGCTGACTACGAGGTTGACTACACCATGGGTACTGTGTCCATCACCAACCAGAGCATTATTGACGCTGGTACCAACATCAGTGTTTCTCTGGAGAATCAATCCACCTTCAGCATGCAGCGCAAGACACTCTTGGGATTGGACCTGGATTATGCCATCAACAAGGATTTCCATGTCGGCGCGACTGTTATGCATTATGGTGAGAAGGCCATCGGAGATAAGGTGGCCATCGGTAGTGAACTGGTGAACAACACCATTTGGGGCATGAACGTGTCCTACAACACTCAATTCATGTGGCTGACCAATCTGCTCAACAAGATTCCTACGGTGAATGCTGTTGCTCCGTCAAGCATCAATTTCCTGGGCGAGTTTGCCCAGTTGGTGCCTCACCAGGCCAAGACAGGCTCCAATTCGGGTAGCTCTTACATTGACGACTTCGAGTCAACTCAGACGCCAATCGATATCCGTTCCCCGTATTCATGGTTCTTGTCTTCGGTGCCCTCATATTTCCCCGAGTCGGCTCTCATCAATGACGTGAATTCTGGCAAAAACCGTGCTTTGTTGTCGTGGTACTACATTGACCGCCTGTTCACGCAGCGCAATTCTTCTTATGCCCCCGGTTATATCAAGAGCGACTTGAATGCCTTGTCCTATCCTTATGCCCGAGAGGTAGCCTTCAGTGAGGTGTTCCCCGGTCGTGAGCTCAACTATGGTGAATCGTCGGTTATCCAGACGTTGAACCTATCGTTCTATCCTCGTGAGCGTGGTCCATACAACCTGGATGCCGATCCCGCCAACATTGATAAGGAAACCGGCGATTTCCTTAACCCCCAGGATCGTTGGGGCGGTATCATGCGCAAAATCGACAACACCAATTTCGAGCAAACCAATATCGAATACATCAAATTCTGGATGCTCGATCCGTTTATGGACCCTGAATTGGACAATCGGGATGGCGGTTCGTTATACTTCAATTTGGGTGAGATGAGCGAGGATATCCTCAAGGACGGACTCAAGAGTTATGAGAATGGTCTGCCCATCAATGGGGATTCAACCTATGTGTCTAGCACCGTTTGGGGTAAGGTATCGTCACAGTCGTCGCTGACCTATGCGTTTGATAACACCAACGGTGCCCGCATCCTGCAGGACGTTGGTCTTGACGGTTTGTCAACTGCCGAGGAATACACGCATCCGTCATATCAGAATTTCTTGAACGAACTGCGTTCAATCTTGCCCGAGTCGACTATTATGGCCATGCAAGAGAACCCGTTCTCACCCTTGAACGACCCCGCTGGCGATAATTATGCCTTCTATCGCCATAACTATTATGATACGTCTCACGCTACCATCAACGAACGCTATAAACACTATAATGGTACCGAAGGTAACTCATTGTCGCAAAGCGATGCTGCCGATGGACAATACCAGACGTCACGTTCCACTCCCGATGTCGAGGATATCAACCAGGACAATACACTGAACGAGTACGAGCGTTACTTCCAGTATCGCGTAGCCATTCATCCCGACTCCCTGAAAGTGGGCATGAACTATGTTACCGACAAGCAGGTTGCCAATGTGCACACCCGCAATGGTGAGGTGCAGCAGGCAACTTGGTATCAGTTCACCATCCCTCTGCTCAACTATGAGAAGAAAGAGGGTAATATTCAGGACTTCTCGACAATCCGCTTCATGCGCATGTTCTTGACCGGCTTCAAAGAGGAGACGCACTTGAGGTTTGCTTCGCTTGAACTCGTCCGTGGCGAGTGGCGCAACTATAAGTACAACCTCAACATGCGTGGCGAGCATCCTGCTAACGGTAGCATCAGCATCAATACGGTGAATATCGAGGAGAATGCTTCGCGTGAGCCCGTGAACTATGTGCTGCCTCCCGGTGTATCACGTATCATCGACAGCGGCCAGTCACAAATCAGGCAAATCAACGAGCAATCCATGCAGCTGACCGTCGATAACCTCGATGCCGGCGATGCCCGTGGCGTTTACCGCAATACCGACCTCGACCTGCGCACCTACAAACGCTTGCAGATGTTTGTCCACAACGAGGCCATGATCGACAATGAGACCAATCTGCGCAATGGTGATGTGTCATTGTTCATTCGCCTCGGTTCCGATGTGAAGAACAACTACTATGAGTACGAAATACCCTTGACCGTGACACCCGCCGGCCGTTACAGCACCAATAGCTCGTCCGACAGGCTTAAAGTATGGCCCGAGGAGAATATGCTTGACATCAATCTCGATGTTCTGGTCAATGTCAAGAAGAACCGCAATGCCGAGAAGATGGCTGGTATTGGAGATGTTGGCTATGGTGTGCGCTATCAGGGCGTTGACGAGGATCACCCCAACAACAAGGTGTATGTCATCGGTAATCCTTCGTTAAGCAAAGTGAGGGTAATGCTCATCGGTGTTCGCAACAATTCGCCCACGACCAAGAGTTGTGTCGTTTGGGTTGATGAGCTGCGCGTGACCGACTTCGATAGTGAGGGCGGTTGGGCTGCCAAGGCCTCGATGACACTCAACATGAGCGACATCGCTACGGTCAATGTCGGTTTCCACAAGGAGACCGAGGGATTCGGCTCGGTAGAGCAGAGTCTGTCTCAACGTCGCTTGGATAACTATGACCAGTACAACGTTGCGGTGCAGACCGACTTGGGCCGTTTCATCCCCGAGAAAGCCAAGCTGCATGCCCCCATCTACTATTCTTATAATAATGAGAAGACCACTCCCAAGTATAATCCCCTTGACCAGGACGTTAAACTGAAGGAGTCTCTTGATATCTGCGAGACCAAAGAGCAGCGGGACAGCATCATGGAGTATGCCGTCACACAGCGCACTGCCAAGAGCTTCTCGATCTCGGGTCTCAAGTTTGATGTGAGAACGATGAAGAATCCCATGCCTTGGGATCCTGCCAACTTGTCGTTCAGCTACTCATTCAATAAGCAGCATCTCAATGACCCAGAGAATGTGTATGAGAACACCAACGACTACCGTGGCAGCTTGGAGTACAACTGGACTCCCTACCACAAGCCGTTCAAGCCGTTCTCCCGATTTGTCAATGAGAAGGACAAGAGCATGAAGTTCTTACGCGACTGGGAGTTCCACTGGTTGCCGGCCAATATATCATACCGTAACATCATTTCGCGCAACTATCATGAACAGCAGACGCGCAACGAAACGGGTATTGATATTGATTTGCCTGTATCTGTCAGCAAGAACTTCATTTGGGATAGGCAATTTGCCTTGACATGGGAATTCACCAAGTCATTGTCGGTAAAATTCAATAGCAACACCAAGGCACACATCCTTGAGCCGGTGGGCCAAGTGAACCGCAAACTGTTCCCCGATCGTTACCGCGACTGGCGTGATTCGGTGATTGCATCGATCAAGGATTTAGGAACCCCGTGGGCCTATGACCAAACCTTTAATGTGACCTATAAGGCTCCGTTCAACCAGATTCCCATCTTGAGTTGGATTACCGCTAGTGCCAGCTATAATTCAATTTATAAATGGGACCGTGGTACGGTTATTGATGGCTATTCATCAGGTAACTCGATTTATAACCAGACAACCCGTCAACTTGATGGACGATTCTCCTTGGAGCAATTCTATAGCAAGGTTCCCTACCTCAAGAAGGTTGATGAGCGCTTCTCGAGCAAGAACACTAAGCGCAATGCCAAACAGCCCAAGAAGGCAAAACCCAAGAGGTTCAACCGCACGATAAAGCTGAATCCGGATTCGGCGACGATCATCAACCACAAGATGGGCGTAAAGGACGTCAAAGTGACGGCTACCACGTCCGATGACCAGCCATTCAAAATTGAGTACAAAATTAAGGATAAGGATAATGTGGAAATCACCACATTAGGTACCGAGAACCTTAAATTCACCGTTACCGAGGTGCAGAAAGAGGAACGTAAGAACTTCTTTACCGAATCGGCCCAATACTTGAGCCGTGTGCTCATGAGTGTGCGCGGTATGAACCTGACCTTGAAGCAAACGACAACGCTGTCGGTTCCGCAGTTCGTTCCCGATATTGGTGACATCTTCGGTCAGTCAACCCGTTATGATGTGATGTCTCCCGGTTTGGACTTCGCCTTTGGCTTTGTTGGCCAGTCCTATATCGAGAGGGCAAAGAGCCGTGGCTGGCTCTTGGGTGACTCGACCCTGACTTCACCAGCTTTGTACACTCGCAACCTTGAGTTCAAGGCCGAGGTGGATATTGAGCCCATAGCTGGACTGAAAATCAAGTTAACAGGTAACAGGACCGATAATCGCTCTAACCAGATCCAGTTCATGTATGAGAATCCCACAATTATATATGGCGGTAGCTATATCAAGACTCATATCGCAATGGCAACAGCTTTCAAGGGATTCAGGGCTGATGAGAATTACAGCAGTGAGACGTTCAACAAGTTCCTGGAGAATAGAGAGATTATTGCCCAACGACTGCAAGAACGTTATGAAGGAACCACCTATCCTGACCGCGGCTTCTTGCATGATGTGGAATTGGGTGGAAAACCCTATAGTAAGGATAATGGCGAGATTAACAGGTCCAGCAGCGATGTGCTGATACCTGCCTTCTTGGCAGCATACTCGGGAAAGAACGCCAAGACTATTGACTTGAATCCCTTCCCCGGCTTGAAGGCTATCTTGCCTAACTGGCGCGTGACTTATGATGGCTTGATGCGTATTCCGTTCTTCAAGAAACTGTTCAAGAGCTTCAGCTTGAATCACGCCTACCAGTGTACTTATCAAGTGGGCTCCTTCACTTCGTTCAGTGACTGGGTAAGCATTGGCGAAGGCTTGGGCTTCACTAAGGATGTGCTCACCAATGGTGCGATACCGTCATCGCCCTACAATATCGCGTCAGTCGTACTGAAGGAGCAGTTCGGACCGCTGGCGGGTATTAATGCCACACTTTACAATGACCTCCAGCTCACTGCTAATTATGAGACTCAGCGCACCCTCACCCTGAACTCAGCTGCAGGCCAGCTTGTTGAGGCGGTAAGCAAGGGCTTTACCCTGGGAGGCAGTTACAAGATTGCCAACTTCAACCAGGTGCTCAAAATCAAGAAAAAACAGCAGAATGTGAACAACGACCTCACCTTCAGCCTCAATGTGAAGATGTCGAGCAACACCAACCTCATTCGCAAGATTGAGTCCAATACTGCCCAGGCGACAAGCGGAACGCGCACATGGAGTGTGGACTTTACTGCCGACTATGTGGTCAGCAAGCTCATCACCATGGGTCTTTACTTTGACTATCAGTCCAACGTGCCGTTGGTATCCACTTCGGCCTATCCCACGACCAACAGCAACTACGGTTTGAGGATCAATATGTCACTTGCCAAATAACATGTTATGATACTGAGTCTTGCCGTATATACACTTACTGCCGTTGTGATGGCATGGCTTGGCTGGCATGTCGGCGAGCGTGAGCAGCATGTTCTGGCGGCAGGGGGCAAGCATCTGCCCCTGGTGTCATGGGAGATATTGGCATCCATTCTCATCTATGTTGTGGTTTCGGCCTTGCGCTGGCAGACGAGCTGGGACTACAACATGTACTACAATCACTATGTGGCCATGCAGTCGCTGGGTGAATATTCCCGTGAGAACTTTGAGCCGGGATTCTCGCTCGTGGCCCATGTGATGGGTAAGGCAGGCTTGCATTTTGCGTTCTACTTCGCTTTCTGGGCACTGGTTCAGATTGTCTTGCTCTATTATGCGCTCAGGCAGCGCAAGGAGCTGTTGCCATGGCTGGCGTTATGCATTTTCCTGGGACCGTATTATATCTTCTGGATGGGATTTGTACGCCAGTCGGTGGTCGAAGCCCTGTTTGTTGTCATGGTGGAACTCATCGTCAGGCGCAAGTTCTGGTGGTATCTGCTGCTCTCGTTGGTGGCCGTTTCTATCCACAAGATGTGCATCCTGTTTATCCCGTTGTATGTGATTCCTCTCATACCGGCAAGCAAAGCCAAACGCTGGCTGCCGTTTGTGTTGATAGCGCTATGCGTCGCTTTGGGTTCCTTCCCGCAGTGGATACGTTGGACATTTGACCGCATCGGGCAACTGGCCGAGGTTCTGGGCTATGGCCACTATCATCGCCTGTTTGCCTCGCACAATCTGGAATACGCCTTCCGTACAGTGATGGGCCCCGCGCGTTTGCTCCCGCTGCTGTCGTGCTTGGCAATGATTTGGTTCTATCCCGGAATCAAGGGGATGTTTGCCGGTGACAAGTACCTGGCGGCTACCTACCGTTTTGCGCTTGTGTACATGGGATACATCAATCTGTTTGCCAACACTACCCAGTATCTCGCCCGTCCGGGAGAACTCATGCGCACGTGTTTCGTGATCATGCTGTGTTACCTGTTGTGCTACTTGTGGCGCAAGCGTCTGTGGTGGGCTTTTGCACTCATCGCCATCTCCAATTTCTACTACATTTATTACGAGATTGCCAAGTCGCAGTTGATTGGCGGCAGTATCTATATGCCCGAACTCTATCACACTTTCCTGATGTGATGGACAAGTCATAATCATCAACAAGAAACTCGTCCCCCCAGCGCTGGAAGGACGAGTTTCTTGTTTTGATTCAACAGGGTGGGGAAGTGGTTTACTCCTTCTTGCCACCAAACTTGTTGTAGCTGATGTTCTCCTCTTTGAACTTGTTCTTGGGCTCGGGTGATTCATCGGGATAGCCAATGCGGACAACAGCCATGGGAACAATGTTCTTCGGGCAGTTGAGCACGTTGGCCACTTCGGCCGTGCGGTCCATAGCGGGATATACACCGGTCCAGACGGCGCCCAGTCCAAGCGCGTGAGCGGCAAGCAGCAGGTTCTCGGTAGCAGCCGAAACGTCTTCTACCCAGAAGTCGGGCAATTTCATCTTGCCGTCGGGTGTTGTGGTCTTGTCGGTGTCGCCGCACACGGCAATCAGCAGCGGGGCGTTGGTGGGCTGCTGTCCCGAGAGCAGGCCGATGGTCTGCTTGTCGGTGATGACAATAAAGTGCCAGGGCTGCAGATTCACGGCAGTGGGTGCTGCCATGGCTGCTTTGAGCATGATGTCAATCTTCTCTTGCTCCACGGGCTGGTCCTTGTACTGGCGAACGCTCGTGCGCGTCATGATGTTCTCGATAGCGGCCTGACCCTTGTCAAGGTCGTTGGCGGCAGTCTCTTGGTTCTCATTGCCTTGAGTCGAGCATGCGCCCAGTGTCATTAATACGGTAGCCATTGCTAATACTAATTTTTTCATTTTTCTATACTTTGAATGGTTAATAATGGAGGGTGATTACTCTGTCAAAATGTCGTAAAAGGTCTTTGGCAACGCCACATTGTCAAGTGCCAGGGCGTCCTTGAACAGGGGGGCGATATCCTCGTCGACAAATCCAGCGATGCCGCACCCGATGCGTGTCACATAGAAGTATAAGTCGGGACGTGACTCGGCAAATTGGATGAACTCGTCAACATAGGGCCGTATGGTATCGGTACCGCCCTGCATGGTGGGGATAGCGTAGCTTTGCCCCTGCAGTCCCACTCCTTGACCCCAAATGGCGCCAAACAGGTTGCGTGCCGCACGGGCAGCTCCGCCACCATGAAATCCTTGCAGGTTGCTGCCGAATACAAATACCTCGTTCTGAGCCAGTTTACTAATCCTCTCGGGTGTGAATCTGCCTAGAGATCCACCTGTAATCCTCTTGTTCTCTTCCATAGCTGATAATGACTTTATGATTTCTGATGGGGACAAAGATACTTATTTTTCGGTCGAACATCAAGAAAATGGCATTGTTTTTGCTAATGTAAATTAAAATCGGTCTAGAGAGTTTGTATTTGTAAATAATTGTGTATCTTTGCACCCGCAAAAAATAAAATGAGCATCTGGAATAACATATTTTGTGTGATTACCGCCCCAAAATACGGGTGGGAAGTCATCAACGAGTCCAACATTCCCACGGGTAAAGTGTTGCGCAATGCCTATCTGCCCTTGTTGTGCGTGTTGGCCTTGTCGTGCTTTGTCCCCATGATTTATGATCACACGTTGTCATTCTCCAGGTCGCTGATGACGGGAATCGTGCTCTTTTCCACCTATTTCATCAGCTATTACATCATCATCTACCTGTTGGGCGGCTTTTACCCCGAGCTGGTGAAGACCGAGGGCGCCTCGGCGCGACTCAACGATTATATCCTGTATAATCTCATTTTCCTGGTGCTGTTGATGATACTGCGCAACCTGTTGCCCAGTGATTTCACACCGGTTCTCTTTCTCATGGTCTACTTGCCCTGGATGGCCTATCGTGGTACCGATCACCTGTTTGTGAAGAAAGAGAAGGTGGCTAAGTTTGTGGTCATTTCATCGGTGCTGCTGTTAGGATTGCCCATTTTGCTCAAGGCCGTTTTGAGCCTGCTCATTGTTTAACCGTCGTATAGAGGAATCATGGCTAGGAACAATAACCATAACAATACGATCAATGTCAAGAACCGTAGGGCCACATTCGACTATGAGCTAGTCGAGACCTTCACGGCTGGCATCGTTCTCACCGGTACCGAGATCAAGTCCATCAGGCAGGGTAAGGTGGGACTTACCGACACCTACTGTATGGTCATCAATGGCGAGGTCTGGGTCAAGAACATGTACATTGCCGAGTATAGCTTCGGCTCCTACAACAACCACACGACCCACCGCGACCGCAAGCTGCTGCTCAACCGCAAGGAGATTCGCCGCATCGCTAAGGACAACCTGCAGCCCGGCTATTCAATCGTCCCGCTGCGGCTGTTCATCAACGAGCGCGGCCTTGCCAAGCTGGTTATCGCCATAGCCCGAGGCAAGAAACAGTATGACAAGCGGCAGAGCATCAAGGAGCGCGAGGACAAGCGCGCCATCGACCGCATGTTCAAGGTATAGAAGAGTGCGGAGATAATAACGTAAAAAGAGAATAGTTAATAGTGGGCGGGTGCCGCAACTATTAACTATTCTCTTTTTATGATTAGACTCTATCTAGCGTCTATTATCCCAGGAAGCCCAGGAGGACACCAGCGGCAACTGCCGAACCGATCACACCGGCCACGTTGGGACCCATGGCGTGCATGAGCAGGTAGTTGCTGGGGTCGGTCTTGAGACCCTGGTCATTGCTGATGCGGGCTGCCATGGGAACGGCCGATACACCGGCGTTACCAATAAGCGGGTTCAACTTCTTGCTCTTGGGCAAGATGAGGTTGAAGCACTTCACAAACAGCACACCCGAGCAGGTTGCGATGACAAAGGCACAGAAGCCCAAGAAGAAGATGAAGATGGTCTCCTTGGTCAGGAACTGTGAAGCCTGGGTCGAAGCACCCACGGTCATACCCAGCAGGATGGTCACAATGTCGGTCATGGCATTGCTGGCGGTGTGGGCAAGACGCTTGGTCACGCCACTCTCACGCAGCAGGTTGCCGAAGAACAGCATACCCAGCAAAGGAATTGCCGAAGGCACCACAAAGCAGGTGAGCAGCAAACCAAAGATGGGGAAGATGATCTTCTCGAGCTGGCTGACCTTGCGGGCGGGTTTCATGCGCATCTTGCGCTCCTTCTCGGTCGTGAGCAGGCGCATGATGGGCGGCTGAATCACTGGCACGAGAGCCATATAGCTGTAAGCGCTCACGGCAATCGCACCCATCAGGTTGGGAGCCAGCTTGGACGACAGGAAGATAGCGGTAGGACCATCGGCACCACCGATGATGGCGATAGCACCGGCCTGGTCGGGCATGAATCCAAGTGCAAGAGCAATCATATAGGCACCGAAGATACCGAACTGTGCTGCTGCACCCACAAGCATCAGTTTGGGGTTGGCAAGCAGGGCGCTGAAGTCGGTCATTGCACCGATGCCCAGGAAGATGAGCGGCGGGTACCATCCGTTGCGCACACCCTGGTATAGGATGTTGAGCACCGAACCGTCCTCATAGATGCCAATCTCGTTGCCCGGCTGGAAAGGAATGTTACCAATCAGGATACCGAAGCCGATGGGCACGAGAAGCATGGGTTCAAAATCATGTTTAATGGCGAGGTAGATAAAGAACAGACCCACCAAAATCATGATCAGGTTAGTGTAGTCAAAGTTGTAGAATCCGGTAAAGTGCCAGAAATCCAGCAACTTGGTGAACAGGAAATTGTCGAGCAGTACCATGTTTCTTAGTTTTTAGTTCTTAGTCCTTGGCTGTAAGCGATGTTACCTGGGCCTAACGATTATTTAGGCTATGGTAATCATACTTGAAAACTTACAACTCAAAGGCTTACAACTTGGTTTAACCGATTACCATGATGGTATTACCCTCAAGCACCGAGTCCTCTTTAGATACCTCAATGCTCTTGACAACGCCGTCAACGCCGGCATGAATCTCGTTACCCATCTTCATGGCTTCGAGGATGCAGACAACGTCGTCGGCCTTAACCTGTTGACCTTCCTTAACAAAAATGTCCTTGATGACGCCGGGAAGCGGCGACTCAATCACATGACCGCCAGCGGCGGGAGCGGCCTTGCGGGCTGCGGGCTTGGGAGCGGCGGCGGGAGCATCGCTCACTGCCACACGCTTAACGGCGGGCGCTGCCTTGGGCTGCTCGGGCAACTCTACGTCATATTTCACACCATTGACCTGGATGTGGGCGATGTTGTCCTCAATGTTTTCGATGGCAACATTATACTCGTTACCATTGATCTTATATTTATATTCCTTCATTTGAGTGAATGATTTTTATTGGTGATTATTTCTTGATAACGGGTATTTCACGCATCAGGCTGGTCTTGCTGGACCATGCCGAACCATCGCGGGGCGTCAGCGTCAACACGCCACTCTCGGTGTCGTGGGCGTTGAGGTGCTGGTAGAGCGCAAAGCAGATAGCTGCCATCGTCTCTCCATCGGTACCGGCGGCAGCGGGAACTGTTGCGGCCTGGGCAGCAACAGGAGCAGCAGCGGGCTGATCCTTGGACTCATCCTTCAGGTTGCGGCTGGCAAACTTGCCGAACAACTTGAAGCAGATGTACAGCAGTGCCAATGCCGAGAACACTACCGACATCGCCAGCAGGGCAATCCAGAAACCATGCGGGTCCTTCTCGTGGAAGGCCTCGATGTTCTCGTTCACCTCGCGGATGTTGTAGTTGCCCTTGGTGATAGCGGTCTCGATCGAGCTGTTGTTCTTAACGGTCCAGATCGAATCGGCGGGAACCGCGTCGTTCAGGACGCTGGGCAGACGGCCTTCGGCCTTGATGGCATAGGTTTCGCCCGGGTTCAGGGTGGCGGGAATCGTCACGTCATCAACCAGGTCACCATTCACGTCATAGAGGGCAATATAATTGTCCTGACCGGCGGTAAAAGTGAAAGGCATGTGGAAAGTTCCTGCCTTGGGATCGCCGTCGGCTTCCATGACAAAGTGGGTGCGGGGTGCAATCTTGGTGTTGCGCTCATCGCCACGGGGAATCTCGTAGATGTCCATGGGCTGGGCAGCACACAACTCAATCAGCACCTGGTTGGGCTTCTTGTTAGTGCCCTTGTTTGCATCGAAGACCTTCTGAATCTCCTCGCGGCTAAGCGTGGTGATGAACATCTTCTCGACGGCAGTGGAGCTGTAGGAAGAGTTGTAGAACTCGACCCAGCCATTGCCGCCCGTGCTATCCTGCTGAACCATTATCTCGTTGATGCGCACGTTTTTGCGTTGAGCCAGCGTGGGCAGTGCGAGGATGGCACACAGCAGCATGAGTGTCAATGCTCTTTTACTCATAGCAGATCGCATTGATTACAAGGGGATGTTACCGTGCTTCTTGGCAGGGTTGTTCAACTTCTTGGTGCGGAGCACCTCAAGAGCGCGGATGACACGGAAACGGGTGTTCCTGGGCTCAATCACGTCATCAATGTAGCCATAGCGGGCTGCATTGTAAGGCGTGCAGAAGAGGTTGTTGTACTCATCCTCCTTGTCCTGGATGAATTTCTTGCCGGCCTCGAGCAGTTCCTTGGCCTTGGCTTCGTCGCCAGCAGCCTTGGCTTCCTCGGCTTGGGTCTTGAAGTTCTTGCTGTCCTTGGCATAGAGAATCTCGGCAGCACCTGCAGCACCCATAACGGCGATCTCGGCGCTGGGCCAAGCGTAGTTCAAGTCACCGCGCAGCTGCTTGCAGCTCATCACGATGTGTGAACCGCCATAGCTCTTGCGCAGGGTAACGGTAACCTTGGGCACGGTAGCCTCGCCATAGGCGTAGAGCAACTTGGCACCGTTCATGATAACGGCGTTGTACTCTTGTCCGGTACCGGGCAGGAAGCCGGGCACGTCAACGAGGGTTACCAGAGGAATGTTGAAGGCATCGCAGAAACGGACGAAGCGGCCGCCCTTCTTGGATGCGTTCACGTCGAGCACACCTGCCATGCAGTTGGGCTGGTTGGCCACAACACCCACGGCCTGGCCGTTGAAGCGGGCAAAGCCCACGATGATGTTCTTGGCAAAGTCCTTGTGGACCTCGAGGAACTCACCGTTATCGACGATGGCGCTGATGACCTGATACATGTCGTAGGGGTCGTTGGCGCTCTCGGGGATGATGCTGTTCAAGGCATCCTCCACGCGGTCGATGGGATCGGTGCACTCCACACGGGGAGTCTCTTCCATGTTGTTGCTGGGCATGTAGCTCAACAACTGACGGATGATGGCGATAGCCTCTTCCTCGGTCTCGGCAGCGAAGTGAGCCACACCGCTCTTGCTGGCATGAATACCTGCACCACCCAGCTGTTCCTGAGTCACGTTCTCGCCGGTCACGGTCTTAACCACCTTGGGACCAGTCAGGAACATGAAGGAGATACCCTTGGCCATAATAATGAAGTCGGTCAGGGCAGGGGAGTAAACGGCACCACCGGCACAGGGGCCAAGAATGGCGCTGATTTGAGGAATGACACCCGATGCGTTGATGTTGCGCTGGAAAATCTCGGCATAGCCAGCCAGAGCGTTAACGCTCTCCTGGATGCGGGCACCGCCCGAGTCG
>CADBDH010000002.1 GCA_902793405.1 uncultured Bacteroidales bacterium
TGGGGTCCACCTCCGTTACAGTGGATCGTTGTACAAATTCTTGCATTTGGCATTCTCTTTTTGCCTCTCGAATCTGTCAACTTTTTTCAGGTCAAGACATCTGAACCCTGCGGGGCTAATGCGAATTTCACGAATTTAACTGATTTGGTGCTTGTATTTTACGTGCCAGAACTCATTAAGGGGCCTGTTTGACAAACCGAGTTTCAACAGTGTCAAAGAGTTCAATGATTCAAGTGAACCGAATCTATTTGAAATTTAAATATATTAGGGTGAATTACAATGAAAATAGATATCTATTTGAGAATCTTAAATATCTCTTCGATTTTTTGAATGATTCTTATTTGTTCTGTTATTGGAGGCAATGGGAATATGGATCCAGCTACCTTATCTTTATTAAGATTCTGAACAACGGCACCCGCTGTCTTGTCAGAGAATTGTGCAAATGCAAATGGTGATGATAATAGATAATACAAGAAATCATTATCGTATACTTGTAAATATTGAGATATGACCAACCATCCGTCATGGATGCAGCCTTTAACGTTTGTGATGTATGGTCTGCCAAAACTCATAGAGTTAGTAAGAAGGAAATCGCCAGGATAAACCATTCTACTACGTTGTACTCCTTCTGGCTTAATTTTCTCAGCACAACTGTTGATATATTTTCCTCCTTTTTCTGTATCGCCAATTTTAATCCAGTTCACACCTTCAGACGATTCGGTAATAAAGTCTTTGATTGGACGTGGTGACCCCCCACGAGCGACTGATGCAAGATAATTCAATCGAACCCATTCCCATGTATTGGGAATATCAAATGGTATCTCCTCATCAATGCAATTCACTTCTTTGTCTCGTTTCTCATAATATTTGTTATCGTCACCTCGATAGATGACAGTATCAACTATGTCTTTCTTCTTCAACTTGCCTTCCTTGACAAGACGGGCTTTCTCTTCACTGATGCGCTGAAGAAGTATAGAGGCAGGTTCGTCATTTGGGTCTTGTGGTACGAGTTTGCCTTGAATCGCTTCTTGAAGGATGCTCTTCTTTAATGCTTCAGGTAAATTCGCATTAAGATTATCCAGTTTAATTTGCGCCTTGTCGTATTCCTCGACAAATGGCAACAGTTCCTCAATCTTGGCTACAATGCGATGTTGCTCAGCGAGAGGTGGGAGGGCTACTATTGTATTGTGTAGCGCTTTTGCAGAAAAACCCTGAATTCCAATGCCCTTACCTCCAATTCGGCCTGTAGATTTATTGAACATTAATAAGAACAAAAAAAATCTCGTACAAAGAGGCAGATAAGCCCGGACTCTATGAATGTGGTTTTGAATGCAAATATCATAGTCATAATTCCATATAGCTGAACGACCAACATCACCACCTTCACAAACTAAAAGGTCACCTTTTGTAGCAGTACATCTTTTAAGTTCATCTTCTGTAAACAACATCTGTCTCACATCCTTTAAATCAAACCTATCCCAATATAGATTAGATGTCGTTATATAATCATGTAATTCTCCTTGCGTGTCTGCACGATTAAGTTGTTTTCCATTGTTGTGAGAAAAAATGTCTCCAAAGCGAACCCATTCCCATGACACAGGGATTTCAAATGGTTTCTCTTCATCAGTGACTGGTTCACAATTGAGGTCTTTCTTTTTTAGTTTCCCTTCTTTCACCAGTGACTCTTTCTTTTTACGAATCCTCGCTAAGAGAACAGATGCTGGCTCATCATTAGGATCTTGTGGTACAAGTTTGCCTTGTATCGCAAGTTGAAGAATAGAATTCTTTACTTGTTTTCCGTTCATGCCTTTCAAAGTTTGATGCCTAACAATTCTTGAATCTTACCTAATGTGGAATCAATCTTGCGGTCAAGTGCTTCTCGATGTTGCCAGTAGCTACGTAGCAGTTCATCTGGTGGCAACACCTCCTCTTCATTTTTCGGGAACTTGCATTGATCGAAGTTGCAGTCCATTTCTAACAACTGCTGTGCAGTGAAGCAGCGGGATTTCTCGTCGTTATTGTCCCCATCCACTATCTCGTGGCGGTCATTCCACCAATCCACAATGGGTTGGCAATGCTCTGAACGCATGGGCTTCGTCTTGGAAAAATGCTTATAACCCTCTGGCATGTCGAGACGATAGAACCACGTTTCCTTTGTACTGAAACCCTGCTTGACACCTTCTGCTTCTTCGTTATTGAAGAAGAGGATATTGGTGGAGATGCTGGTATATGGCGAGAAAATACTGCCCGGCAAACGGATAATAGTGTGTAGGTTGAACTCACGCAGCAGCTTTTCTTTAATCGCTAGTTTTGCATTGTCAGTGCCGAACAAAAATCCATCAGGCAGAATGACTGCAGCACGGCCATTCTTTTTCAGGCGGTACATGATTAATACCATGAAAAGGTCAGCCGTCTCACTTGAACTCAGGTCTGACGGGAAGTGCTGTTTGATATCATTCTTTTCACTGCCACCGTAGGGTGGATTCATCAGCACCACGTCAAACTTGTCCTCGTCGGTGTAGTTCAGCACATCCCTCGTCAATGAATTGTCGTGCATGACATGAGGCGAATCGATATCATGCAGCAGCATGTTGGTGACACACAACATGTAGGGAAACTGCTTTTTCTCAATGCCGTAGATGGATTGGGCGTATTCGTCCTTATCCTCTGCAGTTTTTACTTTCTTATCGAGGGCTTTGAGCCAACTGGTGATAAAACCACCTGTTCCACAAGCAAAGTCTGCCATCTTTTCGCCTATCGTTGGCTGAATGATCTCGGCCATGAGGTCAGTGAGGGCACGGGGTGTATAAAACTCGCCAGCAGTACCAGCTGACTGCATTTCCTTCAAAATGCTTTCGTAAATCTCACCGAAGGCATGACTCTCTTCATAATCCCCCAGGTCGAGTTGATCAATGACATTGATTATCTGGCGCAGCAATACACCATCTTTCATATATTGATTGGCGTCCTCAAAAGTGGTACGGACAATAGCGCTACGCATAGGCGTGGCAGGGGTGACCTCAAGGCCTTTTAAAGTGGGGAAAAGAGTGTTGTTCACAAAGTCCAGCAGGGCATCGGCCGTCAAAGCCTCGCCATCGCCACTATCTTTAGCCCAGTTGCGCCACCTGCAATTCTCGGGGATGAAAGACACATAGTCATCCTCATTGAACTCCCAGTCATTTTCCTTCTCGTCATATACTTTTAGGAACAGCATCCACGCAATTTGTTCGATACGTTGGGCATCACCATTGATTCCCGCATCATTACGCATAATGTTCCTTATATTCTTTACAAAATTATTGAGTGCCATATTGTGTTATGCGATATCGCTATAGATTAATGATTCAAGTTCTTTTACTGCCTCAAAATACTGCTGATTGCCTCCAAACAGCTTGGCAATGTTGGCAGGAGAGCCCATCTGGCGGAAGGGATCAAGGCGAAGCACAGCCCGGTTCTCTAATTGTGTGATTCCGTCGTTGGCGTATTTGTCTAGAAGTGCTTCAAGGACTTTTCTAGCCTCCTCTCCATATTTATTGAACACATCACGTTTCTTGACATTTTCAGCACGTTCCCTACGGGTCAACGCTTTCTTGCCATAGGCAATGTGACAGATGAAGTCAAAATCATCTACATCTTCCATGCCGTTCTCATGCTTCAGTGCTTGCAGGTCAATGCCGCTTTCACGCAACAGGTCGGTGATTTCGGCTTTCTTTTCAGCTGCGTTCCAACGATGAATAAACTCGTCAAGATTAGCATACGTGTCATTAATGTTCTTCCTTGTATAGTCGGTAATGCTTTCGGTTCTGAGCAATTTGCCGTTTGTATCATAAACCGAAACAACTTTGTTTACCACAAATACCTTACAACCGTTCTTGTCAACAACAGGTTTGGGCTGTTTCGGCTCGGGATCGCCAGGCTCGTTGGTTGTTCCAGGTTCCTTAGGCTCGGGATAGGGTTTGGCCCCTGGCTTGTAGTTTTCGTCAACCGTAATGGGACCATCCCAGTCTGGATCGGCAAAAAGACGTGTGATGTTGCGGAAGTCCATAATGGCGAAATGGGTTTTACCCTCTTTCTCCCTGATTCTGGTACCACGACCCACAATCTGTTTGAATTCTGTCATCGAGTTAATGCGCTGGTCGAGCACGATTAGTTTTACCATTTTGCAGTCAACACCCGTTGAGAGCAATTTGCTGGTCGTGGCTATTACTGGATATGGGGCTGAAACAGAAATAAAGTAATCCAACTTGGATTGCCCGTAAGGGTCACTGCCCGTGATACGTACCACATAGTCGGGGTTTTTCTTGCACATGTCTTTGTTTGCATTGACAAGAGCAATGCGCATGCGCTCGGCATGATCCTCATCAGCACAGAACACAATGGTTTTAGCCATACGGTCGGTGTGCTTCAGATAGCTGGTGATTTCCTGGGCCACCTCACGGATGCGGTCTTCGATTATGATGTTATAGTCGTAGTCGGAATTGTTGTAGATGCGGTCTTCAATCTCGTTGCCGAAGATATCAACCTGGCCTTTGGCGGGACGCCATTCATCACCAATGTTTGTGGTGATATTCACGACCTTGAATGGAGCCAGGAAGCCATCCTCGATGCCTTCTTTTAGGCTATAGGTGTAAATGGGCTCTCCGAAATAGCTGATACTAGACTGGTATTTTGTCTCCTTGGGTGTTGCTGTCATACCCAATTGAATAGCGCCTTCAAAGTAGTCAAGAATTTCACGCCAGTTGCTGTCATCCTTGGCGCTGCCTCGATGGCACTCATCAACGATGACCATGTCAAAGAACTCGGGCTTAAAGAGTTCCTTGTAATTCTGTTTACCACCTTGACCGATTAGTTGCTGATAGAGCGCAAAATAAACTTCATAGGCGGTAACCCCAGCATTCGTGTCCTGCTGGTAATTAACTTTATGGATGGTCTTGTTCAATGGCTTGAAATCCTGCTGGATAGATTGGTCAACCAAGATATTTCTATCTGCAAGATAAAGCACCTTCTTCACCAATTTTGCCTTGAGCAATCGATAAACGATCTGGAAAGCAGTATAGGTTTTTCCCGTGCCCGTTGCCATCACCAGTAACAAGCGCTTTTGTCCCTGTGCTACGGCATTGACCGTCCTGTTGATGGCTGTGCGCTGGTAATATCTGGGTGGGAATATCTCTTGCCCCGTGCAATAGGGCTGATTGATAATCCTTTGCTCTTCTTCTGAAAAACCGTGCCCCTCGTGACTCTCAGCAAGGAAACGGCTGTATAATTCGTCCTTGGTCGGGAACTCATCCATTTTAATAGAACGTTCTGTCCCCGTCAGGAAATCATATTCCTGGAATCCAAAGCCGTTAGTGCTATAGGCAAACGGCACATCCATCATTTGGGCATATTCCTTGGCTTGCTGCATACCAAATGATACGGAATGATTGGCATCCTTGGCCTCAACAATAGCGATTGGAGTAGCTCGGTTGAAATAGAGCACATAGTCTGCAAACTTCGCTTTATCACGCACCACGAAATTGCCACGAAGATTAATCTTACCATCAGTTAGTTTCACCTTCGTTTCCATGGTAATATCCTCAACCGACCATCCCTTTGCCAGAATAGCAGGTGTGATATAGCGCAGTTTTATGTCCTCTTCAGATAGCTCTTGGATTGTCATGTTCGCCATAATCAATATTATGAGAAGTTGCTATATCTAAAAACAAGCCCCGATGCAGTCCCTGCAGGCCGACCAAAGCCTATATAACCGCAAAGGAGTTTGTTATATCGTTCAACTCTCGGTCTATTGCAGGTCAAGAATATAAAATATTCTTGTTCCGGACGCAAAGATAAGCATTTTCTTGAAAAACGGGCATCATAGATAACGAATGATTTCACGCGATCCCATTTCTCGCAAAAACGCGTGTCTGTAATCCGGTGCAAAATTAGGGCATGCCGGTGCTATGTTTAGGCACTGGGAGCAGGAATAAGGTTAAAAATGCCGAAACGGTGGCGGAGCCACCGCCCACTTGACATGATGTTTCCAGAAAATGGGGATGTGTCATCATTTGCCTCAGGATATTCAATCGGTCTATCGGCCGAGAAATTGAACAAAATTATTAATAAAATCAAAATAAATAGTTATCATATTTGATTTTTATACAAATTTTTGTTTAATTTCTCCGTGCGAAGCACGGACATAAATACAGGCTTGAATGATGCCACGGCCAACTTGTTGACCCTCCCACGGGGGAAGGGTGTTGCTATTATTAATGTGGCCGTTGATTGATTAGTTTCGAGTCCAGGGAGTCATTGTCATGGTTTTTTTGTACTTTTGCGGTCTGTATGTTATTCGCATTCACATTATTATTAACATAAATCAAAACACTACGATGGACAAAAAACGACATTACCTGTTGCTCCTGCTTGCAGCGATTGTGGGCATGACAGCGGCCGCTGCAGTTCCCAGTGGCTACTACAACAATGCCAACAACAAGAGCGACCAGGCCCTGATGGCAGCACTGCATTCGATTATCGATGGACACACCAAGCGCTCCTACCAACAACTGTGGTCTGACTTCAAGTCAACAGACTGCAACGGCACAACCATTATCGACCGCTATTCCACGACACAATACACCTATAGCAGCGACCAGTGCGGTAATTACAGCGGCGTTGGAGACTGCTACAACCGTGAGCACTCGATTCCCAACAGCTGGTGGGGTGGGAGCGATAGTGATACTGCCTACACCGACCTGCATCACATGTTCCCTGTTGACGGATGGGTGAACAACGAACGCGGCAATCATCCGTTTGGCGACTGTGCCCACGGCGTGGCCAAGGGTACCGGCAAATTGGGCACATGCACCTTTAGCGGATATAACGGCACTGTGTTTGAGGTCGCCGACGAGTACAAGGGCGACTTCGCGCGTGTTTATTTCTATTTCGCGACACGCTACATGACGCGTATGAGCAACTATACCAGCGGTACCGGCAATGTCGTGTTCACTGCCAGCACCTATCTGGGACTGACTAATTGGGCCATCAACCAGCTGCTGGAGTGGCACCGCAATGATCCCGTGAGCACGCTTGAAACCAGGCGCAACGATGCGGTATATGGTATCCAGAAGAACCGTAACCCCTTTGTCGACTATCCTGAGTTGGTAGAATACATCTGGGGAAACAAGAAGGGTAGTGTGTGGAATCCCAGTGGAGCCCCGACACCGATGTTGACGTCTCCTGCCAATGGCTCGACCGTTGACGTGGGTACCCACACGGGCGAAGGCGTGAGCAAGACCATCACCGTTAAGGGCGCTAACCTGACCAAGGCCTTGACCATCAGCGTCAGCGGCAACGGCTTCTCGGTAACCCCGACAAGCATCACTGCAGCCAATGCCAACAACGGAACAACGGTTACCGTGACCTATAACGGCACTCAGAGCAACGCAACCGGCACGCTCACCATCAGCAGCACCGAGGTGAACGCTACAGTCAACCTTACCGCATCTTACCAGAGTGGCGGTGGTCAGACCGAAGATGAAGAGGTTATCGAGACCTGGGAAGGTTGTTCTACGGGTGGTTACTGGACACAGGAAGTGCAAGGCGCAGCTTTCAAGTGGGACTTCAACAATGCCGGACTCTATGCCCGTGAGAATGATCACTGGAACGGCTCGCTTGGCTGTTGCTTTGGCAAGAATACCAATTCCGCCATTACGATGAACGAAGACGTCCATAATGGTGCCAGCAAAATCACGTTCTATGCAGCAAAATACGGCAGTGATGCCAATGCTACGTTGCAGGTTCAGTATAGCACAAACGGCGGAAGCACCTGGACCACGTTGACAACTTGCACGCTCAATGGAACCTGGCAGCAGTACACATTCGACATGGATGTGACCGGAAATGTACGTTTCAAGTTCCAGCAGACGGCAGGGTCGCGCTTGAATATCGATGATATTGCCATCACCAGCAATGTGGCAACACCCGTCGAGCCGTCAATCGCTATCACTGCTATTGCCGCAATCGAGGCCGAACAGAATGGTGAATCGTCCATCGTTACGGGTACTGTCACCGCCGACGACAATACCGATGACATCACGTTGACTGTGGAGGGCAATTTTGAGCTGAGCCTGAACAGGCGCGATTGGGCCCGCAGCTTGACGCTTGATCCGACAGGCGAGGTCTTCTATGTGCGTCTGGCCAACACCAGCACGGTCGGTAACTTCAATGGTACCGTTACTGCTACCACGGGTAGGGTGAGCGCTTATGCCGATGTGCAGGGTACTGTCAATGCTGCGCCTGTGATTGTCGGGGACGTGAACATGGATGGCAGCGTGAATATTGCCGACGTGACGACACTCATCGACTACCTCTTGGGCGGAGACGAGAGCATAATCGATATCGTTGCTGCCGATGTCGAGCAAGATGGCATGGTTAACATCGCAGATGTTACTGCATTGATAGACAGATTGTTGGGTGGCGCTTCGGCCGTAATGAAGAGCGGCTGGGATGCCTATCCCGCAATCGGCGGCATCGCAGTTGAAAACTATACTGGCGAGAATCTGGAAGTCTATGACATGGATGGCAACTGTTGTGCCGTAATCATGTCACAGGGTGAAAGCTTCATCGACATGCCCGTTGGCGTCTATGTTGTAGCCGATGACAACCGCTCCCGCAAGGTGGTTGTCAAGTGATGCAACTCAGCCTTCACAAACAAGACTAAACAAAGAGGCGCAAGGTTCGAAATGACCTTGCGCCTCTCCTTAAAATTCTATAAGATAGCAACTTACCTGCCGATGCAATGGTAGTCAAAGCCAGCCTGGTGCAGTTCGTCGGCATCGAGGATGTTGCGTCCGTCAAGCACGAGGCGACCACGCATCTTGCCTTTCAATGTCTCCATGTTGGGCATGCGCAATTCCTTCCACTCGGTCACCAGCATCAAGGCATCGGCACCGTCTACGGCATCATACATGTCGTGGGCATAGGTCACCTTGTCGCCGATACGGCGTCGGCACTCGTCCATAGCCACCGGGTCATAAACCTTGACATGGGCACCTGCCTTAAGCAACAGGTCTATCAGCACCAGTGAAGGGGCTTCGCGCATATCGTCGGTCTCCGGTTTGAATGCCAGTCCCCAAATGGCCACGGTCTTGTCCTTGAGCTGTTCTTCGCCGCCGTAGTAATTCACAATCTTGCGGTAGAGCACAAGCTTCTGGTCCTTGTTGACCTCCTCGACGGCTTGCAGGACACGCATGGGGTAACCCATGTCTGCTGCCGTCTTGATAAGGGCTTTAACATCCTTGGGGAAACACGAACCGCCATAGCCGCAACCGGCATAGAGGAACTTTTTGCCAATTCGGGTATCGCTGCCTATGCCTTTACGCACCATGTTGACGTCGGCTCCGACCAGTTCGCACAAGTTGGCGATATCATTCATGAAGCTGATGCGAGTCGCGAGCATCGAGTTTGCGGCATACTTGATCATCTCGGCCGAAGCGATATCGGTGAAAATCAGTCGGTCGCTGACAATCATGAAAGGCTTGTAGAGGCGGGCCATGAGTTTGCGGGCTCGTTCGCTTTCAACTCCCACAACGACGCGGTCTGGGCTCATAAAGTCCTTCACGGCATTACCCTCCTTGAGGAACTCGGGATTGCTGGCCACGTCAAACTCAATGTCAACTCCGCGTTTGTCCAGTTCTTCCTGGATGACGGCCTTGACTTTTTGGGCTGTTCCCACAGGCACGGTGCTCTTGGTCACCACCAGGAGGTAATGATTCATGTGCTTGCCGATTGTGCGGGCCACTTCAAGAACATACTTCAGGTCTGCACTGCCGTCCTCGTCGGGAGGCGTACCTACGGCACTGAATACAATGTCAACATCGTTGATGATGTCCTCAAGACGTGTAGTGAACTTGAGGCGACCTGACTTCTTGTTCTTCTTGACCAGGGTCTCTAAACCAGGTTCATAGATGGGAACTATACCTTGGTTGAGCGCTTCAATTTTGTGCTCATCAACGTCAACACAAGTCACATGCACGCCCATTTCGCTGAAACAGGTGCCGGTAACCAGTCCCACATATCCGGTGCCAACTATAGCAACATTCATAACTAATTGTATGGTGGTAACATTTTCGGGCTCCACTAGATAGTGAAACCCGAAAAATGAAATTGTTCAATATTAACTGTTGATAGGCTTCTCTCGGTCCTTGGGAGTGTCATCGACGTAATAACCGCCGCTATCACCACCGTAACCGTAGCCGTAGCCATATCCGTAACCGTAACCGTAACCCTTACCATAACCGTAAGCATAAGAGTAGTTATAGCGGGTCTTGCTCACCTTGATGTCGTTGACGAGAATGGTAAGATTCTTGATCTTGCCTTCTTCGGCCATGTGCTCAAGTTCGTACATGTAAGTCTGTTCAACCCTACCGTCACGGATAACATAGATGGTGAGGTCTACATGTCGGTTCACAACCGCTGCGTCGGCAATCAGGTTGAAAGGCACGGTATCAAGGATTACATAGTCGTAACGCTTCTTGAGCTCCTCGACCATCTTGGTCATGTTTTCGCTCAACAGCAACGAGGTGGGGTTGGGAGGAATAGCACCAACACTGATAATGTCAAAGCCTTCATGCAATGCTCCGCGATGGATGACATTGTCCAGATTAGTCTCCTTGCCAGACAGATAGGCCGATGCACCCTTACCGTCCTGTACGCCCACATACTCTGAGAACTTACCCTTACGAAGGTCAAGGTCGACTACAATAACGGACTTGTTCACATAAGTGTAGGACAATGCCAAGTTCACAGCCACAAAGCTCTTTCCTTCACCAGACATGGTTGAGGTAAACTGGATGACTGTGCCCTCGCCGTTGGGCTTGTCTTGGTTGGTGACAAAGTCTAGGTTGTTTCGGACAATACGGAACGCCTCATTCATGCGGTCGTTAGAGGTCTCGTTAACCACAATCTCACCAGTGACATTGCTCTTCTTAGCAGGCAACTCACCCAAAATGGGAATATCGCAAACCTCTTCAACCTCGCGGCGAGTATGGATGGTCTTGTCAAGCGAGAAGTACCAGAATACGCCGTAAAGAATAAATGCGGGAATCAGCAAACCAATAATCATACCAGTCAACACGATACGTGTAAGTGGTGCAGTGACGGGTGAATGGTTAGGTATCGCTGGTTCCATTACCTTGGCATTGGGCTCGGTGATAGCCATCTGCAATGCGTTTTCCTCGCGCTTGTTGAGAAGGTAAAGGTAGAGTTGTTCCTTGATTTTCTGTTGGCGTGTTACCTCGGTGATGGCTTTCTCGTGTGAGGGGTTGGCCGTCATGCTGCTTTGAGCTTGGCTCTGCATGCGTTGCGCCTGTCCTTGGCGGGTGCGCAGGGTGCTCATATAGTTGTCAAGGCTGGCGAGAATGTTCTTTTTCTGTGCTGTAAGTGAACTGGAGAGCTCTTTCATTACAGGGTTCTCGGCACTTGAGGTCGCAGATATCTTCTGATATTCTTGCATTGCCTCATTGTACTGGTTGATTTGGCTTGAGATACCAGCGTTATTCATGCCGTTATTGGCTGGAATCAGTTCGCCTGGTCCCATACTTGCAATAAACCGGCGAATTTGTGAAACCAAATTGATTTCCAGAGTTACATCTTCAGTTTGGTTGATTTGGTTCATTGTATTGCCGTCGGTACCCCACATGCGTGAATTTGCTGAACCAGCTGTCAGGATTGCTACCTCATTATCAACGCCACTCAAGTCCTTGGACAAGTCAGACACACGTTCAGCAATAAAGGCTTCAGTGTTGCGCGCAATCTGGTTCATGTCATTGATACCTTCTTGGTTATAGGCAACAACCAAAGCATTCAGGATATCAGCACACATTTCGGGATTTTCACCTCTAATTGCAAGATTGAGTACATCGCTGTGCTGATCGGCATTCTCCACATGCAGTGAACCAGAAAGAGACCTTGCCATACTCGTTGGGTTCAAAACTCTCACAAGTACAGTATAGTCGATATACTGGTTGTTAAACACTTTAGTCTTAGTGATAGCAACTGGACCAAAGTCCGTGTTTACCTTGTTGCCAAAGTGGGCTTTTTTCCATTCACCGCCGTTTACTCTGAATTCGAATTCCTCAGAGCTTTTAGGTACAATGGTGAGAGAAAAACCGCGGGTGACCTCCTTGAGTGGGGTGACTTGTACGGGTGTGTCCTTGTAGATGTTGACATCGCGGAGGAACATGTGACCGTAGTACTGTACATTCAGTCCCAGCGAGTTCACAACAACCTCCATCACTCTTGACGACCTGAGTTTGTGCGGTTCATTGGGAATGTAATTAACAGTATTCAATCCCAAATCGCTGAAAGTCATTGAGGGAGTACCCTGAGCACTATCCTTAGAGCGAATCAGGATTGATGATCTAGCCATGTAGAACTGTGGCTTGGTTTTTGCGTACAGGTATGAAATGCTTGCACATACAATCATGGATAATACAAACCAGTACCAGTTGTAGGCACATGCCATGAACAAACGGTCCCACTTAATACCAGTGCGAGCGCGTTTTTTCTTTTTTTCTTCGGCAGCTGCTCTTGCAGCCAAGTCTTCTTGAACTATTTGTTGCATATCTAGTTAATATTTTTCCACATGAAATGAATGATGTTGCCTATCGGACAACCAATGGTTCTCTACTAGGCATATTCAAGCGCAAATTTACTGTAATTAGTTGAATTGGCAATGTGTTGGTTCAATAAAAAATTATTAAAAAGAATCCAACGTCATAGCGCAGCGAAAAAAATAGGGTGGAAACCAGTAACGGCTCCACCCCATTATGGGTTTAAATACTTAGGTATTTATGAGATTAGTCCATCTCTTCGTCAGCGGGATAACCGCCCATCTCGCGGATGGCGTTCTTCAGCATGACATACTGCTGGAACAGGTGGTTAACGGGAATCTCGTCCTTGGTGTAATCGTGCATCGGGCTCTTGAGGAAGAAACTCAAGAAGCGCTGAGTGCCCCAACGGCCGGCGCGGCGTGCGAGGTCGATGAGCAGACACAGGTCAAGGCACAACGGAGCTGCGAGGATAGAGTCGCGGCACAGGAAGTTGATCTTGATCTGCATGGGATAGCCCATCCAGCCAAAGATGTCGATGTTGTCCCAGCCCTCCTTGTTATCGTTGCGGGGAGGATAGTAGTTGATGCGAACCTTGTGGCAGTAGTTGCTGTACAGGTCAGGCTGGTTATCGGCTACCAGGATAGACTCGAGGGTCGAGAGCTTGCTGACCTCCTTGGTGCGGAAGTTGGCGGGCTCATCCAGAACGAGGCCGTCGCGGTTGCCCAGGATGTTGGTCGAGAACCAACCATTCAGACCCAGCATACGGGTGCCGATGATGGGAGCGAAACCGCTCTTCACCAGAGTCTGGCCGGTCTTGAAGTCCTTGCCGGCGATAGGCAACTGCTTCTTCTCGGCGAGTTCCCACATGGCGGGGATATCAACGGTAGTATTGGGAGCACCCATCACGAAGGGAGCATCCTCCATCAAAGCGGCGTAGGCGTAGCACATCGAGGGGGCAATCTTGTCCACCACGTTATCCTTCATTGCCTGCTCCAGGTCGGCGAGTTTGCCGTGGTACTTCATGTCGGGCTCGACGTAGATCTCGGTCGAAGCAGCCCACAGAACAACCACGCGGTCAACACCGCTGTTCTTCTTGAAGTCGCGGATGTCCTGACGAACCTGCTCGGCCATGTCCCAACGATCCTTGCACTGCTTTACGTTGTCACCATCCAGGCGCTTGGCGTAGTTCACGTCGAAAGCGGCCTTCATGGGCTTAATCTTCAAAAGCTCATCCTTAACGGGCTCAATGTCCTTCTCCTTGAGAACTTCAGCCTTGATTGCACTCTCATAAGCGTTCTCGGGGAATACGTCCCATGCAGCGAACTCGATGTCATCGAGCGAAGGCATCGATACGATCTCATTATAATGCAAGTACTTCTTGTCAGCGCCTTTTCCGATACGGATTTTGTCGTACTGAGTCATGCTGCCCACGGGCTTTGCAAGACCCTTGCGGATCATCATAACACCGGTCATGAAGGTGGTGCTCACGGCACCCAATCCTACTACCATAATACCTAACTTGCCGGTAGCGGGCTTAACGATTTCTTTTGCCATAATCTTTTATTACAGTTAATGTTTAAATTGTTTTCAAATGCTTATTTAAGTCTAACCCATACCTGGGTTTTGTCTCTTGTCGAAGTTTGCTCTCGCAAAAAACGGCGCTAAATTACTGTCTTTTTTATAAACGAAAAACTAAATAATTAGTAAATTATATTTAAAATATTTAAATTCTAGAGAAAAGAGATAAAATTTCTAAAATTCAAGCAATTCTCAATGCGAATTGTTAATTAATCATAACGCCACCTTGCCCCAATAAGATGAAAAATGAGTTATTTTTGAGCCGATTATTGGCAGCTACGGCTTTGATAACATTTTTTTAGAAATGGCGCGGGGCGACTGTGGCTCTGCGCGATAAAAATGTTGTAATGAGCAGTTATTGATTCAGGAAATCTTCGGCTGTATCGATATCGCCGGCGTGATCCACGTCCACGATTTTTTCTATGCTGTAGGCTTGCAGATGATGACCGGCCTTGATGAGTGCCCGCTGGAAGTTGCGCATCCTGCTGATGCCCTGTTCGATGCAGTCGTTCAATACAGGGAAAGCCTTGTCGGTCATTGCATATACTCCGCCCGAGACATATTTTGCTCCATCCCACCCCTTATCTCTAAAGGCGGTGATGTTCATCTGGTCATCAACTTCGACCCACAAAGGCTTCTCGTCATCGACAAAGGGGGTAACTGCCCACATTCCGTCATGGTCTTCGTCTTTCTCAAAGGCATGGATATATCCCTTAAAATCTTCCTCGCGGAAGATCGTGTCTACCGTAGTAAGGCAAAACTTGCCTTCAGGAATGACATGGCTCAGGTGCCACAGGCTGTGCATAGAACTCGGGGTCGTCTTGACAACCAGATTGAGAGGAACTGGTAGTTCTAGGCTCTCGAGGTACTCTCGCACCTCGGTCATGTGTTCGTTGACAATGATGCTGATGCTCTCGGCATTGCACCTGAGCATAATGTTGATGAGGCGTCCTATCATGGGCTCGCCTTGTAATTCGACCAAAGGTTTGGGCTTTGCCACACCTTCTTGAGCCAGTCTGGAACCTTCGCCAGCTGCAATAATTGCAAAATTCATTATCTCTTATGTTATATTGTTAATGCGTGAGAATTAGAAACGGTCAAGCCAATCCATGACTTGTGTTACCCTGAAAATGGTGTTGGGATGGGTCTGCTCATCTTCTTGGGTTGTCCAACCCTTGCCTTTGAGCCACAGCACATGGCAACCCAGTTGCTCAGCTGGCTCGATGTCCTTGCGTAAGCTGTCGCCGACTACTACGACTTCATTAGGCTCGAGTTCCAACGCGTCAATGCCCAGTTTGAACAGGGTGGGATTGGGCTTGCGCACTCCGACGACTGCACTCTCGATGATGCCTTTGAATAAATGACGAATGCCATATGAGCGCAACACCTCGTCAATGTTGCCGTAGAAATTGCTTACCAGCATCATGGGATAGCGCTCGTGCAGCTGTTCCAGCACTGGCCGTGCCTCATTGATGCATTCTCGTGCGGCATTGTCACAGTAGGCGGCCACTTCGTCGGCCCAGCGCTTATGGGTGGCTTCGTCGGGCCGTTGAGGCAGATAAGATATTTCGAGTGTTACTTTTTTGAGTAGCAGGGTATGGAAGTTGTCCTGTGGCAGGATGATCCGTTCACGAGCAAGTGCACGCTCGCCTTCGACATAGGCATTGCGGAAAGTTTCTTTGTCGATGGGAACACCCGCTAGGCTGTAGCCCTGCCATAGCACTTCGCTCCAGTGTACACCGCGGCTGTCGAGCGTACCGCCATAATCAAAGATAAGTCCTTTAATCATTGTTGAAAGCCGGATTAATCCTCCTTGGTCAGGTCGAGTTTCACATTGTCACGGCCTCGGTCTTGGAAGAGTTTGGGCAGGGGATTCTGTCTTGCCTCATCATAGCGGATTCGGTTGCGGTATACGTCGATGGCGGTGTAGATGGCCTGCCTCATCGATGACTCGTTGGCAATGCCTTGACCCGCGATATCATATCCCGTGCCGTGGTCAGGACTGGTGCGCACGAACGGAAGGCCGGCTGTGAAGTTCACACCTTCGTCCATGGCAATGGTTTTGAAGGGCGCCAGGCCTTGGTCGTGATACATCGCAAGCACACCGTCGAAACGGCGATAATGGCGAGCACCGAAGAAACCGTCAGCGGCATATGGACCAAAACTCTGAATGCCTTCTTCGTCAAGCGACTGCTGGATGGCGGGCAAGATGATGTCGCGCTCCTCATTGCCGAGCATTCCGTTCTCGCCGGCGTGGGGGTTAAGAGATAACACGGCGATTCGGGGGCCGTCGATGTTGAAGTCGCGCTTCAGCGAATCATTGAACAGACGCAGCTTCTCACGTATGCCTTCGATGGTTAACGCTGCGGGTACCTGCGACAAGGGAAGGTGGCCGGTAACTAGGGCCACACGCAATCCTGCCGTGCAAAGAATCATCAGCGCTTTGTTGTCTTCTCCGGCGGCACTCTCCAGGTATTCGGTGTGGCCAGGGAAATGGAACTGGTCGCTCTGGATGTTGTCCTTGCTGATGGGGGCGGTGACCAAAACGTCGATGAGGCCTGTTTTGAGATCCCTCACGGCGGCCTCCAGCGCCATGAAAGCAGCGGTGCCTGCCTGTTTGCTGGGATGTCCTAACTCTACCTTGATTTCCTGCTCAATGCATTCCACAAGGTTGGGCATGTTTTCCTTGATGTTTTCAGGCGTTTTTGTGTGATTGATCTGAAAACCAGGCAAGTTGCATGCATTACGGTGGTAGCTGATGATTTTTCCTGACCCGTAAATGATAGGCACGCATAGGCCCAGCATTTCAGGCTCGGATACAGCCTTCATGACCACTTCGGCTCCGATGCCGTTAGTGTCTCCTATTGTGATGCCGACTTTCAGTCGCTTGTTATTGTTTTCGCTCATTTGTTATCTATTAAATTATCGATTTTGTCTTTTTCGACCTGCAAAGGTATGTAATTATTCCCAACCCTGCAAACGCGTGCTTAGGGTTTGTCTTCGTTGCATAACAAAACAGGGACGTCCTGGTGGTGTGGGGCGTCCCTGAATAACCATGAAAGACAGTGTTATCTTACCATCTTAACTGTTTGAGTAGTGCCGTCGCTCATCTGACGTACGATGATATTCACACCGCTGACAGGTTCGCTGTGCTCTTTGCCGCTAGCGTCATAGTAACGTTCGCTGATAACGGTTGGAGCCGCCATCTCATCTCCAGCAATCTCCTCGATGCGTGTGGGTTCGCCTGGAGGAGCCCATGCAATGCCAAAGCTGGAACCTCCGCCCGATTTCAACGAAGTGCCGGGCCTTCCGTCATCGTAGAGATATTCGATGTAATTGCGATAGGGGTCATACATCTTGATAACGGCGATTGTTCCATAAATGTTGCTGGGGTCAATCACGGCATCATCGGGTCCATAAACCACAGCGGCTCGACTTGGCGCGTTGATGGCTCTGCCTCTGGTTCCGATGTAAGGACCTGCTGAGTTGACGGTAAATGATATGACTTTAGCGGGGTCAAATCCGTCAGCCGTGAATTGCCTTTGATAGCCGGCCGATGAGGCTGATTCGATAGTGTCTTGACCGCACTTGTGGCCCAGGAAGGTATCGTAGTTGTCGTGTAATGCGTCGCCTGCGTCTTCCTCGAGCTGCAGGTAATACATGCTGCAGTCGAGCACTTCATTGTTTGGCCCTCTTTCCTTCCATGCGGCTAGCTCACCCATAATCAATCCTCGCACATTATGGTAGCAGTTGTATTCTGTAATGCTCGGGCATCCGCTCAGGTCAATGGCGTTGATGTGGTTGTAGCTGTAAGTGAGCGTCTGCAGCGATGCGTTGTCATTCAGGCCGTCCATGCAGTACAGGTCATTATTGTCGGCCCGAACGACATGCAGGGCATTGCTGGCGAAGTGCAGATCGGCGATACTGTTCTTGCCAGGCTGATTCATCGAAGTGGGCACGGGAGCAGGCATTTCAAAACCATAGTTGTTGAAGGTGTTCCAGCCTGCCGAGATGCTGTCCATGTTGCTGCAGTCAAAGTACTCAAGGTGGTTGTTCTTGGTCACGTCGAGTGTGCGAACCATGCAGTTGCGCAGGTCGAACCATCGTAGTCCTGTGTTCTTGGTCACGTCAAGGTAGTCTAATTGTGGGTTCTGCCAGATTTTGAGCGTGTCAAGATGCTCTTTGGCATCGTTGGTAAATGCCTGAAGTAGTGAGTTCGATACCCATGCGGTGATGAGGTTCTTATTGGCGGTCAAATCCATGCCCACATCGCCCAACGCTGCTCCCAGTGCCTTGTCGTTGTAAGCATGCAGGTATTTGAGGTTGTCATTATGGCTCAGATCAAGTTCGTTGAAAATGGCGTTGTCATTCACCCATACCAACGTCAATGAGTCAGCGTCAGCGGCCGGGAAACCATATTGCGCGTCATAGGACTTGTTGAATGCCAACTTGTCGAAACCATTGATTTTAGGCAACATGGGGTCATGGTGGCAATAAACGTCGGTCAGCGCATTACAGCTGTCAAGTAACACGGTTGTCAGCTTGGGGCGGTTGAATGCCCTGATACCCCGCAGTCCGCTTAGCGGGGTGGTCACCGCACCGTTGTATGTTCCGCCCACTCGGGCACCATTCTTGTAAACGTTCGCATCGGGGTAGAATATTTTTCCGGTCTCGATGTCATAGCCGCGGGTCTTGTAAGCGCATTTGCTGGCATCGATGTAGGTGATGTCATTTACCTTTTGTACGTCGACATAGTGCAATGGGTTGCCTGTGATGATGAGAGTGTCGATTTGAGGGGCATACACGCCAATGGAGTCAAAACGAGAGTAGGAGAGGTTGACGTAGTGCAATTGGGTGCAGACGGAGTTCTCCCTGAAGTTGATAGAGCCTTGCATGGTGCGGTTATCTGCACCGCGCATGCCGATGACTGATAACCTCTCCAGTGATTTCAACCCTTCTCGGTTTCGTTTGCCGTATAGGGTGCCGATACCCATCGATCGCATTCCGTTGTAGTCGGCGTAGAAGTACTTGAGGTTGTGCAGGTCCTGAATCCAAATGTAACGCGCATTGGATACGTGGCAATGGGTGAGTGCCGTCTGCTCGATGCCTGTATAGCTGATGTTGAGATACTCCAGCTTGTCATTGTCCATCAGGTCAAGGATATACAGGCCTGTGGTGTCGTTGTAATCCCCGGTGAAGTATTCACGGTCATCGTGGTTTGAAGTGAGCCATAAGTACTTCTTGTAGTCGGGAAAGTCGCGGTTAAAGGTGCTGTTCGCGGGAATTGATGCGCGATAGGCGGCACCCTTGTCTTGAGAGGTAGTGTAACGTGCGATGGTGCGGTTGTGGCTCACGTCCAGGTAGCGCAACTCGGTGTTTTTGTGCAGGTAGAGCGAGTCTTTTAGCTGGCAGTGACTCAAATCCAGATATTTAAGCCCGGTCAATTGCTCTAATGAAGCGCTGTCGGTCTGAGCGGGTGATGCGGGCCAGTAAGCGTAGTAATAGGAGTCGAGGCTGGGGGGCGTGCTCGACACGATGTTGTCGTATTGGGCTGTAGTTTTGGACCATCTCTCATAGTTGTCGCCTGCCACTGGAGTGAGGTTCCTGAAGGTGTAGAACTTGTTGTAGCTGGCTTTGAGCGTGTCGATGGGCACAGCGTTAAGCGAACTGTTGTTACCGATGCGCTGGAAATAGTTGGGTTGCTCGGCAGTGCCGCTGATGTCCATGTAGGTCAGTGCAGTGTTGCCCAGCAGATACAGGCCGCTGCCATCGGCCATAGTCGGGCTGCTGGTCATCGTTGTGATGCCTGGATTGTTGTGCATTTCGAGACGGGTCATGCTGGTGTTGCCGCCAAGCATGAGAGCCGTCAATGTCTCGGGCAGGCTGGGCGCTGAGAAACTGGTGAATCCGTTATTGCCCAAATCGATGCCCGTCAACGAGCCGCAGTCGCTCGCGTCCATCGTCAATGCGCCGCCGGTGAAGCCGCTGTTGTTCTCCAGATACAGGAACGCGAGCGAGCCGATGCTGGCAAAGTCGTTTGTTGCTTGACCTACAGATGCGTAGTTGTTGCCGTTCAGAAACAGGCTGCGCAATGTTGTGCAGCTGCTGCCTCCCTCGAGTGTGAAATTGTTGCGTGGCAGGGCATCGCCGTTAAGCTGTAAATATGTAAGGCGATTTAAGCCACTGATGTTTAGGGACTCCAGCAAGGGGCTGCCATCTACCCAGAATTGGGTGACTCCAGAGTTGCCAGAGATATCCACGGTTTTCAGCTTGGTGAAACCAGTGAGGCCCTCGGTGTGGGTGCCCATGGCCGAATTGCTCGAAATGAGTGTCTCCAGGTTGGGGTTGTTGGTTGGCGTCAGGTAATAAAGCAGGTAGTGGGGAGAGGAGCCGACACGGAAATAGACGTCACAATCGCTGATGTCGAGATAGGTGAGTGCGCCCATCTGTTGGAAAGCGCTGCTGTAGCCAAACGAACTGTTGCCTCTCAAGATCAAAGTGTCGATGGTGCTCGCGCAGTAGTGCGTCATGTTGTCCACACCACTATTGCCGACGTCGCAATGACCGATATTAAGGTACTTGAGAATTGAGTTGCTCGGCAATACAATATAGTATTGTGTAATAGCCGTGGTGCCGCTTGTGAATCCCTTGAGTTTAGTGCCCTCGGCATTAAGGTGCTCAAGGCGGGTGGCATTAGGAAGGAAAATACGGTCCAGAGCTGTGCAGTAACTCACGTCAACCCACTTGACGCTCCTTAATCCATTGCCGGCATTGGTGCCCCAATAATCAAAATTAGTGCAATTGTTCAGCAGCAGCGTTTCCAGCTTGGTCAGGTACTGCAGATTGCCGCTCGTGTAGAAGTTGATGTTATGGGACAGATCCAAATAAGTGATGTTACTGTTACCGCTGCCGATGGTCAGTCCTGCACCGGGGTGGCCACTGGCACCGGTTGTGCCGGCTAGGGTGGTGATGTTACAGTTGCTCGCCTTGAGTGTTGTCAAGGCGGTAAGGCCGGTGAGGTTGGCACCGGTGGCCAGCGTGCTGTTGCCGCTGATGTCAAGATAGTTCAATCCGGTCAAAAGGCCTAGGCCCGTGAGGTCGGAAATGCCTTTGTTGGACACATCGAGAGTGGTGAGGGTGGTTTCGTTGATGCTTCCCCCCTCGTTGACACCCGTTGCCGCCGTCAATGCGGCCCTGAAGTTGGCATCAGGAAAGTTGGCTGAGTTGAGTGTGACGGCCGCTTGGGCATGGCTGCAGCATATAGATGCCAACAGCACGGCCGCACACAACTTAAAGAGTAGAAATCGTCTCATAGTGCTAAGATTTTAATTATTGTTATAAAATTTTGGTTATCAATCAATTGTTGAGGAAGAAACTATTTGTCTTCATCTAATGGAGGGCAAGCCTCCTGAAGGGACGCGGCTATTAGAGTGACTCGCGTCTTTTCGCATATTATTACATGCAAGGCGCAAATTTACATGAATAAATTTTAACAAGCAAAAATCTTGACGAAAAAATATTGCCCCATAAAAAACTTTATGCTGAATATGTTTTTATTGATGGATTAGGTCTAGTATTCTCTGGTTGAGAACTTCCTGTAGAACCAAAAATGAACAGCGCTGAGCAATATTACCGTAACAAAGTAAATGACAATCATTGGGGTGACGCCTAATTCGCTGTTTTCAAATGCCTTGTAGAATGTCATCCGAACAAAGGGATGGATGACAAAGATGCTTGCCGAAATGACCCCGATGGCATTAATGATTCTAAGGTTCAGCAACAGTGCCAAGGAGCCGAAGAATAAGATGGTAAATACCTCTGTGAATGGCATTAATGGTTTGCTGGCCAGACTGATAAACAACAATACAAGAGAAGCGTGGCATAGCAAGAGGATTGAAGATTTGGTGGGTTGCCAAGAGCTTTTCGCTGCAATCATTCCCAACAGGAACGGTGCGCCCCAGCCGATGCAGTTTTGCCTGAACCACCACATGGTATCGTCATTGGTGAAATAGAGGAAGGTGTAGTGGAGCACTATTGCGCATGCCATCGCAATTATCAGCCAACTTGCTCGCCATCTGCGGATGAATAAAAATAACAAGTAGAAATGCAGGATGGCGCCAAAGAACCAATACACACCAGGTTCGATGACGAACCCGTTGTCGCCATAGCTCAGGAGGTTGATTGTGAAGGTCAATTGGGCTATCACGGACTGCCAGTTGTGAGGCTCGCCGCACCAGCAATGCTGAACGACAACATAGAGCAGATAAACAGGTATGAGCAAAAGTAATAGTTTGACGGTGTGCCGGCGGATAAAGCCCGGCTTATCGTCGATGCCGTTGCCGTATTTGCGCGTCAAGCCATACCCGCTGACGAACAGGAACAAGGCCACGCCAATCCATCCGGTAAACGAGAAGAAGTGCCAGACCGAAGGCTGTGATGTGGCCATGGTTACAAAGTCGGCGGTATCCGATGGCGAATAGGCCATCTCGTTGCAGCCAATGCCCATGAGGTGGTCCACGAAGTTGTGGATCATGATCAGCAGGATGGCATAGCCTTTCATGCCGTTGCTCTGTTCGCGTGTCAGTACCATATCTTCTTGAGTGACAGCGCCACTTGAGGAATCGCCCTCGTGGCCTCTACGAAGCACAAAGTTACTGCGATTTCTTGCAATGGCAATCATTTGCGTTATTTTATTTACAGATGTCCTATTTTTTCAGTCGCAAACTTGCACATCTCGGTAGAAAAAGGTAATTTTGCGAGTTAAAACTATGCGCGGCAAGCGCCCTAACCACGGGCGATGGAGCCACTGCGCAATGTGACATAAAGAGGTAACTCGCTGATAATGACTACTGCGATAGTGTCGCCAGCATTGCCTACTCTCCACTGGTTCGCCAGGTCCGCAAGACCCGGTGACCCCCGTTTTATCTCCAACTGACGATAGCGATGAATAAAGATTTGATTACTGTAACATCCCCTTTGCTGCCCGACCTCGACGAGTTCAACCGGATGCTACGCGAGATATGGGACAGCAAGTGGATTACCAATAACGGCTCTTTCCACAAAAGGCTGGAACAGGCACTGTGTGACTACCTCAAGGTGCCTTACATCAGCCTGTTCACCAACGGCACTTTGCCGCTCATCACGGCACTGCAGGCGCTCAACATCAGTGGCGAGGTCATCACCACGCCTTACAGCTTTGTCGCCACCACCCATTCCATTTGGTGGAACGGCATTAAGCCGGTATTTGTCGATATCGACCCGGCGACGGGCGGCATTGACCCTGATCGTATCGAGGCTGCCATCACGCCGCGCACAACGGCCATTATGCCTGTGCACGTGTATGGTAAGCCTTGCCGAACTGCTGAAATTCAGGCGATAGCCGACAAGTACGGCCTGCGCGTCATCTATGATGCCGCACATGCCTTCGGCATCGAGGTGGACGGCAAGAGCATCCTCAACGAGGGCGACATGTCCACCCTGAGTTTCCATGCCACCAAGGTCTATAACACCATCGAGGGCGGTGCGCTCGTCATGCACGACGAGAAGATGAAGCAACGTATCGACTACCTGAAGAACTTCGGCTTTAATGGCGAGACCGAGGTTGTGGCTCCCGGCATCAACGGCAAGATGGACGAGGTGCGTGCCGCTTTCGGCCTGTTGAACCTGCAACACGTGGATGACTGCATCGAGGCCCGTCATCAGGTTGCTATCCGCTACCGCGAGGCGCTACGCTCAGTCGAGGGCATCGACTTCTGGGACGATATGCCCGGTGTGCGCCACAACTATAGCTATTTCCCCATCTTTGTCGATGCCGACAAGTATGGCATGACGCGCGATGAGCTTTACTTCAAAATGCGCGAGCAGGGCATTCTGTCTCGCCGCTATTTCTATCCGCTCATCAGCACCTTCTCCACCTACAAGGGCTTGCCTAGCGCCACCCGCGAGAATCTGCCCAACGCCACCCGCATGGCCGACACGGTCATCTGCCTGCCCATGCACCACGAACTCACCGATGCCGATCTCACTCGCATCCTCGATATCATCATCAACAAATAACTCCGATGGCTGAAGCAAAAAAGAAACTGATGCTCTTGGGCGGCTTGCGCTACCTGTTGCCCGTCATCGAGGCTGCGCATCGTCATAGTATCCACGTCATTACGGTGGATTATCTGCCCGACAATATCGCCCATCGTTACAGCGATGAGTACCATAACGTGAGCATCATCGACAAGGATGCTGTGCTCGCTTTGGCTCAGGAACTGCAGATTGACGGCATCATGTCGTTTGCTGTCGATCCCGGAGTTGTGGCAGCCGCTTACACGGCTGAGAAAATGGGCCTGCCCTTCCAGTGCAGCTACGAAGCAGCCTGTATTCTTCAGGACAAATCCAGATTCCGTAAGTTCCTTGCCGACAACGGCTTCAACGTGCCCAATGCACGCGGCTACAGCGAGGGCGACGATGCACTCAAAGATATCGACTACTTCAACTGGCCTGTCATCGTCAAACCCGTGGACAGCGCCGGCAGCAAAGGCGTAACACGCGTCGACGCCCCCGCCGACCTCACCGCTGCCATCGCCCATGCCCTCGACTGCTCCCCCTCTCGCCACTACATCATCGAGGACTTCCTCGAGAAAGCAGGTCCATCGATGGGTGATGAGTGTTTTGTTGTTAATGGCAAACTGTTGTACAATGCCTTTTACGACCAGTTCTTTGATAATGAAGCCCAGAATCCCTATGCTCCGTCAGGTGAATATTGGCCATCGGCCATGGGCCAGGACCGTGAACAGGAATTCAAAGACGAACTCCAGCGGCTAATTGATCTTCTGGGTATAAGGACGGGCATTTTCAATGTAGAGTGCCGAGTGTGTACCGATGGCAAAGCCTATCTCATGGAGGTCTCGCCCCGTGCCGGAGGCAACCGTTTGGCCGAGATTCTGAACTACGCTGCCGATGTTGACATTATCGAAGCCGAGGTGTGTGCATCTGTAGGACTTCCTCTGCCAGATGTCCATGAACCTAACTATAATGGCTTCTATGCCATCAATGTGTTACATAGCGAGAAGGAAGGAACAATTCAGGATATCCACATTGAGCCCGACTTTGAGAAGATGCATGTCATTGAAAAAGGCCCTTGGGTCAAGCCAGGCGATCACGTGTCGGCATTCACCGGTGCCAACCAGTCGCTAGGAACCATCTTCCTGCGATTTGACACCCGCGAACAACTGGATCAGTTTGTGAAGAACCCCAACGATTGTATCACAATCATCACTCAGTGATATCTACCAGCTGAGATAGTCATTAAAAAACAAAGTGCTTTGTCGATGAAAAAATTAGCCGTAATAGGGGCCAATAAACCATTAGAGCCATTTTATAGGCAGGCCAAATCCCTCGGTTATTATATAATTGGGATTGCCTACGAAAAAGGTGCTGTATGCAAGCAATATTGTGACAAGTTTTATCCTGTCTCTTTTGTTGAAAAGGATAAAGTGTTAGAAGTGTGTAGAGCCGAAATGATTGATGGAATTACCTCTTTCTCGCTTGAATCGGCGCTACCAACAGTGGTGTATGTGGCTCAGAAGCTAGGTCTAGTCAGTAATACAGAAGAGTGTGTAAGGAAACTGACCGATAAATACACAATGCGGAAAGCTCTAGATACAGCTGGAATCCCTAACCCTAGATATGTGATTATATCAGATACATCACAGCTGGAGGACCTACAGGTTCCTTTTCCTTGTGTTGTGAAACCAGTGGATAGTGGGGGTAGTCAGGGCGTGACGTTGGTTGGTAAGAAAGATGACTTGAAGAGTGCCTATGAGCGCTCCATGGAGTATTCGCACTGTGGAAAAGTGATAATTGAACAATTTATTGATGGCCGAGAGTTCAGCGTGGAATATCTCAGTTGTAAAGGAATGCATTACAACATGCAAATAACAGATAAGGTTACGAGTGGCCCCCCTTATTTTATTGAGCTGCAACATCATCAACCAGCCGATATCAGTAGCGAGCTCCATGAGAGAATCTGTGATGTAGTGGAGAAGGCATTGACTGCTCTGTGTGTGGAGAATTCTCCTAGCCATACCGAGGTGAAACTTAGCAGTAATGACGAACTTTTTATCATTGAGACTGGGGCCCGTTTGGGTGGAGACCATATAACTTCCGACCTTGTCCGTCTTTCCACTGGCTATGATATGGTGCAGGGAGCAATGGAGCTAGCAACAGGATGCTTTAGGGATCCCGATATTAGAAATAAGTATTTCTCGGGCATATATTATTTTAGTTCTCTCACTCCAGATGTGAAGAATTACATCGATAATGCAAAAGAATATCCCTTCATTGTGGAAACATCTTGTTTAAATGAGGAAATCAATGATTGTAAGCGTAATGGAGATAGAATGGGTTATTTCATATATCAGTCAGACCATAAAATAATCGGTTGAATATGCCATGTATTGAAATGGGAGGCAATTTTTGTCTCACCCAGGCACAGATAGATAGTTGCGGAAACAATCATGTCCCGTACCCTGCCGATTTCCAGGAATGGGAGCATGTAGTGTTCACGCACAGCGGCCGTAGTGCTATTATAACTGCTGTTCATCATCTTGGGTTAGAGGGATGTGAGGTGTTAATCCCCTCATTTTCATGTCATTCGATTACTGATGCATTTTCAGCCTGTGATTGTAGAATTCATTATTACCTTGTTAGCTGTGATGATCTGACAGTTAAAGATGCAGATTTGTTTAGATTGATTGACGAACACAAGCCAGCGATACTATACACCTGCCCTCTATTCGGTTTTGACACTTTGTCCTCGTTGCGTGAACGCTATAAGGATATCCAGCATATGGGTATCAAGATTATCGAGGATGTGACTCATTCCCTGTTCAGCGGTTTAGCTTCCGCGGCAGCCGATGTTGTGGTTTGCAGTTTGCGCAAGTGGTTGGAAATTCCTGATGGCGGCTTTGTTTGGGGTCTAAATGATTTTGACACTGCCAGATTCTATCAAACTCATCAAGAGGAGACTGATATTGTTCTGAATTTTATAAATGCTTCAAAACTTAAGCAGGAATACTTAAGGACGTACAACGATGAACTAAAAGAAGTGTTTCTACCGCTATTTTATAAAAACAATGGAATTTTTGGTGATGTGAGTCGTCAATACCGCATGAGCTCATTCTCGCTAGATATTTTGATGCATGCTGATTTCAAGCGGATTATTGAAACACGGCGGGCTAATTATAACTATTTGCTGAACCATATCAATAATCCATTAGTGGAAATTATCTTCAGCGCATTGCCTATAGCGACGGCCCCGCTTTACATGCAGATTTATGTGCACAATGGTCAACGAGACGCATTGCAGCAAGCACTGATCAAGGAGCGTCTTTATTGCCCGATTATTTGGCATACGCCACCACAGGTTTTGGAACAGTGTCCAGCTATGGATGTGGATTTTCATGAAGATATGCTGTCACTGGTTATTGACCAGCGGTATGATATACAAGATATGGAGAGATTAGTTCAGAATATAAATCGTTTTAGATAGTATCGATGAAAAAACTGTTGATGTTAGGTGACACATTTAATGATGTTCTTATCGTTGAAAAAGTCATTTGCTCTACCAATTAAATAATTGTTGTGTGAATTTTTGAAAATACAAAATAAGAAAATACAATGGAATCATTGAAAGGAAAGAAACTGCTGATACTTGGTGGATCAGCATATATGACAGAATCAGTGCTCAAAGCTAAAAGCATGGGCATCTATACTGTCGTTACCGACTGGCATGAGATAGAACGTTCGCCGGCAAAGAGAGTAGCAGATGAATATTGGATGGTAAGTCTAGCAGATACGGAACAGATGGTAAGGATGATTAAGGAACATCATATTGACGGAGTGTTTGCCAATTACACGGATTTATTCTTGCCTTTTTACGTCAATATTTGTGAGGCTGCAGGACTGCCATGTCTTGCCAATATGGAACAAATCCGAACTATTACCCATAAGGATTTGTCTAAGCAGATGTGTATTGACCACGGTATATCGGTGTCAAAACGCTACCATATCTCATCAGTTGAGGATATTGACAACTTGACCGACATAACGTTCCCCGTTTTAACCAAGCCTGTAGATAACAGTGGCCAGTGTGGCATTTATGTATGCACCAAAAAAGAAGACCTGAAAAAACTCTATCAGGAATCTATGAAGTTCTCTGTTTCAAACAATGTCATCATTGAGGAATATGTACAGGGCGACTATACAGTGATGTTCTTTACCATACAGAATGGTCATGTCACCTTGGCCACTATGTCCGATAAGCCTGTATTTGGTAATTTCGAGAACAACGGGCCTAAGATGCCAATGGGGTATTTTCTTCCTTCACAATATGTTGACCTGTGCGAGAAGAAGATGGTCTCTAAAGTACAGTCATTTGTCACAGACCTTGGCCTTATGCAGGGCGTTATTGGTATAGAGGGTGTTGTTAAAGACAATGATATTTTTGTGTTCGAGATGCAGTTTCGTTTAGGAGGCATGCACCATCATGACTTTGTTCGCAAGGAAAATGGTATGGACATTCTTGAAATGTTGTTGCGATTTGCTTTGACGGGTAAGTTTGAAGGTTGGGATGCTTCTATTTGCGATAATGCTAAGTTTAAACATCACTACTGTTCGTTGAATGTTCTTATCGAACCTGACACCATTGCAAAGATAGAAAATGTAGAGAAAGTAAAGAAACTACCTTCAATCTATGCTTACTCGCAAATGAAGTATGAGGGAGATACTGTGAAGGTACCAGGAACCACACAGCAGATTGCTTTTAAATTCTCTATGGAAGCAGAATGCCGTGAGGCCTTGATTCGCGATATAAAATATATTCAGGAAACCCTAAAGATATATAATAGAGAAGGGAAAAATCTAGTAATGAAACTCTGGTAATTGTTGTTCTATGTTATTTGGGTTTAAAGGGTTGTTTTCAATTGGTTGTTAATGCAGATAATCGAATATTATGAGAATTTCTGTTATAGGAGCAGGTAATGGTGGACAGGCCATAGCTGGCTATTGCGCTTCTCAAGGGTATAGTGCTTGCCTCTATGATAGGTCGATGGAAGCATTAACACCATTGATTTCAACTAAACGTATCCAATTAACCGGTGCGTTAAGTTTGGAGGGGCAGATAGATGTTATCACTCATGATATTTGTGAGGCTATCAATTACAGTAATTTGATTCTTGTCGTTACCACTGCTACTGCACATTGTGAGATTGCCGAACAAATTGCACCATATCTGACAGATGACCATACAATCATTCTAAATCCAGGTCGAACTTTTGGCGTGTTGGAATTTGGCAATGTATTGAAACTAAAACGACCTTCGTTGAAATGCCGTATTGCTGAAGCGCAGACATTGATTTTTGCATGTCGTATTAAGTCTCCTGGTGTTGTTAACATCATTGGGGTTAAAGATAAAGTGTTGCTCGCTGGAAGGAATTCTGAGGAAACAAGTTATGTTCATCATCTGTTATCACCAATTTTTCCTTGTTTTATTAAGGCAAAAAGTTTGATCGAGACAGGGTTCCTGAACGTAGGTGCTATTTTTCATCCGAGCATTGTGATTTTCAATGCTGCTACAATAGAAAGAAATGACAATTTCTTTTTCTATCGTGAAATGACTCCACAAATTGCAAGCTGTATTGAACGTTTGGATAGAGAAAGATTGGATGTAGCGAGTGCCTATGGGCTAGAGTTGATGCCTGTAAGTGAATGGATTTCCTATGCATACCCATCAACGAAAGGCAAAACTTTGTGTGAGAGACTGAGGAATAACCCTGCGTATTATGATATAAAGGCGCCAGGAAGTATTTTCACCCGACAATTGACTGAAGATATTCCAACAGGTCTGTTACCTATGAGTGAATTGGGACATGTGGCTGGCGTGGAAACCCCGTTGATGGATTCTTTCATATGTTTGTCTTCGGCATTACTAAACGTTGATTTTTCTATATCGGGAAGAACTCTTAATCGCCTAGGATTGGCGGGGTTGACTGTAGAGCAAATCATTGATGTGATTTCATGATGGAATTAGGGAATAATGATGTTTTTGGTTTGCTGAAAACATCAATTGATGTTCATACGTTAGGCCTTTCAACGGTATATCATCTACTGCTTGACTGTGGGTACCGTTGTTATATTTCTCCTGAGAATGTATCAACTGCAGTCGAAGATATAAAAAAGTTAAATAATTTTGGAGTTCTCAAGCAGTGGATTGATCAGAATCACATTAGTGTATTGGGCTTTAGTTATAGACTTGATCCACAAGAGGCTAGGGATTATTTCTGTAAACTGTATTATGCATTACAGTCCAATAATATGTTTGCAGAGAGTGGTGGTAGCATCAAACTGATCTATTTTGCTGGCTTGCCTGATTCTTGTGATTTGGTCCATCGTGAATTAGGGAAACGTATTCTTGTGTTTAAAGGAGATGAGTCACCTCAAGAGACGTTACTCAAATTAGGTGTACCAGAAAGAAAACTTCCGCAAGATTTGTTGCTTAGCTCGCAATATGACAGAATGCGTGCCGATTTTGCAAAAAAACTGATTGAGAGCGAATCATATCAGAAAACCTCACCTAGGAATCATTTGGGTTATTCTGAAGCGGGAAGTAATAAGGATAGCGTGATTGATAGATTGAACTTTTGTAAAGCCAATCACACACTACCGTTAATACGCGCTCATGCGGGACCTTATAATCCAAATAGAGTAGAAGCTGTCAAGGAGTTTATAGATTGGGCAAAAGCATTATCTTCTGCTCGCTATTTAGATATCCTTTCTATTGGAACCTCTCAGTTAACACAATCTCGTTTTGGAGATAATTGGGACGGACTGCCAAATGGAGGAGGAGTGCCTGTTAACAGCGAATTGGAGTATCGTATGATTAGTGATGCCGCTAAGCCGATGTTAGTCAGAACTTATGCGGGCTCTAATAATTTGCCATGGTTGGCCGATATTCACGAGCGGACTCTGAATATCTGTTGGCATGCGTTGTCATTCTGGTGGTTTTGTGAAATTGATGGCCGTGGACCTAATACGGTATTGGATAACCTAAAGGAGATGATAGAAACAATTAGGTTTATATCATCTACAGGTAAACCGTTGGAACCTAATGTCCCTCATCATTTCGCGTTTAGGGGCGGTGATGATGTGACATTTATAATATCTGGTTATCTTGCCGCGAAGACTGCAAAAAAATATGGCATTAGGCATCTGATTTTACAGAATATGCTTAACACGCCTAAGTATACTTTAGGAATACAAGATATAGCAAAATGTCGGGCCCTTTTATTCCTTGTTCGTACTTTGGAAGATGACAATTTTAGTGTTCATTTACAATTGCGTGCAGGACTTGACTATTTTGCTCCAGATTTAGATAAAGCCAAAGTTCAACTGGCAGAAGTGACGGCGTTAATGGACGATATCGAGCCAAATAATGATAATAGTCCTGAAATTATTCATGTCGTCAGTTATAGTGAAGCTGTTAGACTGGCTACTCCTGATATAATCAATGAAAGCATAAAAATAACCTTATCTGCACTTGAGGAGTATCGGGCCCTGCGTAAAAAAGGTAAGATTGAAAATATGGAATATAGCAGGGACGTGAATTCTCGTTTTGAGGGTTTGAAATCTGAGGCCATGGAGAGTATCAGGTTATTGGAGAAACATATCCCTAACTTATATACTGCTGAGGGACTCTTTAAGGTTTTCGAAGAGGGATTTCTGCCCGTTCCATATTTGATGGACCCGATGCGGAAGTATTCTAAAGCGACAAAGTGGCAGACTGCATTGAAAGATGGGGGAATAAAAGTTGTTGATGATGAAGGAAAACCGATCTATACACCATCACGTTATCTCTCTATCATTAATGATATGTGTTGATTGGTTTATTGCCAGGCTATGATGCTGTTAGTTTATGCCATGCTGAATCCGATGGCTTTATTCGCAGTAGCTAGATTGACCTAATGATATAATGAAACAACAATCTATGCCGGAATCGCTGAAGAAAAAGACCGTTAAGGGCGTTGCCTGGACCTCGTTGGACCAGGTAGCGACACTTGGCTTTGGCTTTGTCATTGGGGTGATTCTGGCGCGAATCCTCAGCCCTGACGATTATGGCTTGCTGGCCATGATTGCTGTATTCAATGCAATCGCTTTTGCGTTTATCAACAGCGGATTTGGCAATGCATTGATTCGGAAACCGGACCTGACCGAGAATGATAACAGTACGGCTTTTTATTTCAATATTGTGGCTGGAGTAGTGATGGCCGGAGTGATTTGGCTGATTGCACCGCTGGTTGCTATGTTCTATGATAAGCCGATTCTGTGTCAGCTACTGCGAGTTGAAGGTTTGCTATTGATTATCTCATCATTCACTATTGTCCAGAATGCCCAGCTGACGCGTGCCTTGAACTTCAAGGCTAAAATGATTATCAACGTAGCCTCTCAAGTCTTGGCAGGCGCGATTGCAATTGTTGCTGCTTATCGGGGCTTTGGGGTGTGGTCGTTGGTAATCCAGCATATTGCCAGTGGCATTATCCGAATGATACTGTTTTGGGTGATTTCTCCTTGGCGTCCACGGGGACAATGGGATAAGCGTTCTTTTGGTTATCTATGGGGTTATGGTTCCAAGTTGCTGGCATCAGGATTACTGGATACAGTTTACAGCAATATTTATCCAATCGTTATTGGAAAATTCTATTCTGCTGCCGACTTGGGGCAATATACCCGTGCAAAACAATATGCCTCCATGCCTTCTCAAGGTTTGACGGGAGTGATTCAGCAGGTAACCTTTCCAGTTTTGAGCCAGATTCAAGAAGATGATGAGCGCCTGGCAGGCAGCTATCGTCGCATGCTACGATTTACCGTTTTTTGGGTTTTTCCTATCATGATAGGCATGGCGGCGTTGGCATACCCCTTGGTAATAGCTCTCGTGACTGATAAGTGGGCGCAGTGTGTGCCCTACCTTCAGGTAATTTGTTTCGCTTCGATGTGGTATCCAGTTCACGCTATTAACCTCAACCTGTTGCAAGTGAAGGGTAGGAGCGATTTGTTCCTGCGACTAGAAGTCATCAAGAAAGCGATTGCGACAGTGGCTATATTTATTTGTGTCCCATTTGGTATTATGGGTATCTGTATTGGTTCATTGTGCACGTCAATTATTTGCTTGGCCATCAATACCTATTATACTGGGAAACTGATCGATGTGGGCTTTGTCAGGCAGATGCTGGACATGACACCCACGCTGCTTGCCTCCTTGGCGATGGGTGTGGTCGTGTACTTCGCTGTGATGCCCTTCGACAACAATTGGGTGAAACTGGCTGTGGGTATTCCTTTGGGAATGGCGCTTTATCTGGCCATAGCAAAGGTCTTCAAGATGCCCGAGCTGCAGGAAGCCCTCGACATCATCCACCGCAGGTAGTTTTAAACTACAAATTATACGAATTATTCGAATAAGTATTTTAATTGAATCAGTGCAATTTATGGTTATAGAAAGTCGGAACCAATTAGAGAAATTTGCCTAATTCGTAGTTGAAAAAATGACTGGCGATCCATTAGTATCGATTCGTTGTTTGGTTTATAATCATGAGCCGTATTTGAGGCAATGCCTGGACGGTTTTGTGATGCAGCAGACGACCTTCCCCTTCGAGGCCATTGTCCATGATGATGCCTCTACCGACGGCTCTGCAGCAATCCTTCGCGAATACGCTGAGAAATACCCAGACATCATCAAACCCATCTACGAAACTGAGAACCAATGGGGAAAAGGCACAATCAGCAAATCCATGGATGCCGCTATGCACCCCAACTCCAAATATATAGCCTCTTGTGAGGGTGATGACTACTGGACAGATCCCAACAAATTGCAGATTCAGGTCGACTTTCTTGAAAACCATCCAGATTTCTCATTAACTGTTCATGAATACACGGAATGGGATGAGTTGAAGAAAGATTTTCGCCCTCACCGGATAAAGTATCTTCAGGGGATTGATAATGATCTGACTTTGACTTTAGATGATTTTGCAACTGGAGTATTCTTTACCAAAACGTTAACAGGTGTATATCGTCGATGCTCTTTACAGAGTTCAAAATTTGACAAGTATGGTGCAAAGTTTGACATGACTTTGTTCTATGCCCTGATGACCCAGGGAAAGTGCCGATTGTTTAACAGGGTAATGGGCTGCTATCGGATTCAACCAAATAGTTTGACAGCATCCAAAAACATTAAAGAGTTCCGCCTCAACACCAATGATGCGATGTTTAGTCTTTGTCAAGTAGAACAAACGGAGCAATCAAGAGAGTTTGTCTTTAATTATCTAAAGCCTTTTGCCTTATCTGTAATTCTTGATAGAAGGTGGAACACTATAAAGAATTATTACCGCTATCTAGGCCTTCGGCGAGCCTTGTTGATTTCAATTGTCGAGCCAATGAAGATAGCATGGCAAATTGTAATGAATCGCTGACTCAAGTATCGATCGTGTAGATGAAAGAATTAGTACTATCTCGGAATAATCGCCATTGGTGGATGGGCTTCGCCATACTTTGGATCATATTATTCCATATGTGGTGTCTGGATGGCGGCTTGAAGAGTTACATTAATATCGATTTCTTGGATTTCTTTTTTTCAAAAGGATACTTGGGTGTAGATATCTTCTTTTTTCTCTCTGCATATGGATGCGCATGTTCCTTAAGTAATAATTCTTTGGGAAAATTCTACAGAAATCGTTTCTTCCGGATATTCCCTATTTATTTTATTTATACAATAGGACTTGTCCTAATTATTTCAAAGTATTATCACCAACCATGGTGGTTGATGTTTATAAAGCAAATCTCAGGGTTTTCTACACTGACATTTAGCCATCTGCACGTTGAATGGTATATGCCAGCTCAGATACTTGTTTATGCGTTATTTCCTGTTATCTACAAATTCGCTGGAACCATCAGCAGGAAGTCAGTCTTGTTTTTTTGTGTGGCTCTATTATTAAGTTTATTCGTTTTTGTAATCGACAGATTTTTTATTTCGGATTTTGCTTATCGTATTCCAATAATAATCATTGGAGCTGCAACCTTCTTTTTGTTAAAGGATGACGAATGTGATAATAATCATCTCTTGATCAAGTATTATGTAATAGGAGCAATCATTACTTTTCTAATGATTGATAGTGTTACTCTATTTTGTTCTTTAACGCTGCCTTTGATTCTATATGCATTTAGTAAATGTAGTTTTGTTCTTCCATGTAAACGGTTCTTCTGTTTTGTGGGGAAGCATTCATTGGAGATTTATCTTGCCCAGAATTTTGCTTTGGATCATTTTATGGGGAAAACTACTATTGGTAATCCGTTAGTGATCATCTCGTTGTGTATCATGATTATTATTATCGGTAGTTGTGTGTTATATTATCTACAAAATCTCTTCTCAATTATGCTGAGGCAGTTGAATTAAAGCAGACAGTATTTCCTCGAAAGGAATAACTGGAAAATGATGGGACATAATTAGAATGATATAAATTAGTAATTAACACGCAGAGTATGATTCCTAAAATTATACATTATACTTGGTTTAGTGGAGACCCTTATCCAGAGTTGATTCAAGAGTGTATCGATTCATGGAAGAAATGGATGCCTGATTACGATTTCAGACTCTGGGACATGGCTTCAGTACAAGATATTGATTCCGTCTTTCTAAAAGAGGCTTTGAAAGAACGGAAATGGGCTTTTGCTGCTGACGTCGTTAGACTATACGCTGTGTATCATTATGGGGGCATATATCTGGATACAGATGTAATGGTATATAGCAGCTTTGACTCTCTTTTAAGCCATCAGGCTTTCATCGGTCGCGAAAACTCTATCCACGTTCATGGTAGTTCAACAGATGTTTATCTCTCCTCACATTGTTTTGGAGCAGAGAAAGGTCATCCATTTATTAGTAGGTGTCTTAGTTATTATGATGGGAGACATTTTATTACATCTGAAGATAAATCGTTGCCTATGTCGCTGAAATACGATACTACGTTATTGCCATTCATTCAGAGTGAATTAGCATCTCAGATCGGATATGATAGTTCTGTATTGATGAATAAAATGCAAATATGTAAAGATGGTTTAGTTATACTTCCATCTGAATTCTTTGATTGTGTGTCTCCACGGGACAATTCCTTCTGTTGTCATTTTGCAATGGGTAGTTGGCGAGAAAGATCACGAAATGATATTCAATACACAATAGCGTATAAAATACGATGGAGAATTGAATATGTTGTGCGCAATATTTTGAATAGATTTGGTTATTTAATGATTCGGAAAAGATAAAGAGAGTGTGTTTATGATAATAGTGTTACTTTTTACTATTGCCAACGAGTAACATGGAAACAGAATCAAGTGTTTTTGTCTTTTGTTTAGTATAACAGTAATGACAAAATACCGATGAAAAGGAGATTGCTGTTAATTATTGATTCACTGGGAGGTGGGGGCGCAGAGAAGAGTCTTATCTCACTCTTGCCACTGATTGATTATGCTCGATATGATGTAGATTTGATCATTTTTAAGCATGGCGGCGTGTACGAGAAATATGTTCCTAAGGAAGTAAAGATTGTTGACTATGATTTATATGAATCCAATCTTTTGGGAAAAATGAAAGAACTTTTCTGCCATGCTTTGTTGTCCCCACAACTGCGTTTGAATAAGAAACGTCATGGTGCTGAGATTCATTGGCGTACCATGCATGGCATGTACCACAGCTCTCCTGGTGTTTATGATGTTGCGATTGCATATCAGCAGGGCGTTCCCACTTTCTTTCTGGCAACGAAAGTAAATGCGAAGAAAAAAATAGCTTGGATCAATGCTGATGTTTTTGCTGCAGGGTATGATTTGGAGTATTGCCAGCGGTTTTATGAACAGATGGATTTCATTGTTGCCGTTTCTAATAAACTCCAGAATCTGCTTTGTACCAAGGCTACGTGGATGAGGGATAGACTAACTTGCATCTATGACATCATTAATCCTGATGTGATATGCCGTCTTGCAGGCAAAGCTGTCCACGACATGATTGTTGCAAGAGGGGAAGTATCTATTGTTACGGTGGGACGACTCACGAGACCTAAGAACTATCTTCTCGCTGTAGATGCCGCAAAAATACTTAAAGATAAAGGCTTGGAATTCAAATGGTTTTTTGTTGGCGAAGGAGAAATGCGTAAGTCGATTGAATCCAAGATATCTGAAAAGGGCTTAAATAATCAAGTCTTATTATTGGGATTTAAAGAGAATCCATATCCATATATGGCTAAAGCAGATGTGTATGTTCAGACATCTAGTTTTGAGGGCTTTGGACTGACAATTGCTGAGGCCAAGATTCTTCATAGACCTGTTGTAAGTACTGATTTTGATATCGTTCATGATCAGATCATAGATGGTCAAAATGGATTGATTGCCCAGATGACTCCCGAGAGCGTCTCTGAAAAGATACAGGAATTATTAGACAATGAGTCGTTGAAAAACCAGATAATAAAGAATCTGGAAAAGGAGAGTAATATGACATCATCAACTGAGATTCAGAAGTTTAACAAGCTGATTGAAGTTTAAGATGAAGATTCGGACGATTACTTGTCATCATTCGTTTAATCATGGAGCCATGCTGCAGGCATTTGCTCTAGTGAAGTATTTGCAGTCACAGGGGCATGATGTTGAGGTGATTGACTATAGACCTGATTATATGCCAGGTCATAAGGTTGATCCTGGATTTGTTTCTGTGGGTTTTTTTAGCATATTCGGCATACGTCATCTGTACGGATGGTATAAAAAAATGCAGGCCCCCAAGAGGAAGGATGAATATGAATTGGAACAGGCTCGTCGAGATGCTTTTGAACTGTTTTTCAACAAGTACATTCCAGTGACCCAAAAGCAATATACTTCTATCAGGCAGTTGAGGGCGAATCCACCTGAAGCAGATTTATATATAGCAGGCAGTGATCAAATTTGGAATACCAACTTAAAGAATGGTAGAGATGCTGCTTTCTATCTGGATTTTGGCACACCGAGACGCAAAATCAGCTATGCAGCAAGCTTTGCTACTCAGAATTTGAAAAAAGGATATACGGGTATTGTTCGTCGCCGATTAGCTCGTTTTGATGCTATCAGTTTAAGGGAACGGACTGGTTTGAGCCTTCTGAAATCTTTGGGTTATGATGGTATTGAAGTGGTTGATCCCGTTTTTTTATTGGAACGACAGGTGTGGGATGATGTTCTCAATGCCGACGGGAGCGAGTTCCAGGGTGAAAACGAAGATTATATCCTAACTTATGATTTTGAGTTAAGACAAAGTATCATTGAACCCATCGCATTACGTCTGGCTACTCTCTTGAAGTGCAGGATTTATTCTGTTAGCCCAATAAATCGGGAATATGCTGAAAAATCTTTTGTTTGCTGTAGTCCATTAAAATTTGTCTCGTTAATCAAGCATGCTCGATGTATTATTAGCAATTCTTTTCATGGAACTGCATTTTCGATGATTTATGGGAAAGACTTTTTTGTAGTCAAACGAAAGGATGGCCTTAACTCAAGGATGCAAGATTTACTTAACTACTATGGTCTTAATGAAAGACTGATTGATGAAACTATTGATCAGTCTGTTTTATTAAGCAAGATTGATTACAAGCCGGTTGTGGCATTGTTGTCACAAGATATCGTTAAATCAAAATCGTATCTACAATACCAGATAGATGCTGTAGAATAATCGTTTGAAAACCAGATGTTGCTCGTTTTGACTGATGGATGGCGGTAACCGGCGGATAGCGAAGAATGCGGTGATGCTTTATGTCCGCATGTTCTTTACCATGATTGTGGGGTTGTATACCTCGCGGGTGGTGTTGAATGTGCTTGGCGTTGAAGATTACGGTACTTATGGCGTCGTCGGGGGTATCGTGGCCATGATAGGTTTCATTAACAGCTCGATGAGTGGTGCGACAAGCCGTTTCTTGACGTTTGAATTGGGTAAAGGAAATGAAAAACGTTTGGCTGATACTTTTTCCAGCGCATTGATTATTCACATTGGCATAGCTTTACTGGTTTTGTTCCTTGCCGAAACGGTTGGCTTGTGGTTCTTGAACAACAAATTGGTCATTCCTGCCGGACGTATGCCGGCAGCCCAGTGGGTCTATCAGTTGAGCATTGCGAGTGCTATGTTGTGGATTACTCAGGCTCCATACAATGCTACCATTATAGCCCATGAGAGGATGGACGTGTATGCCTATGTCGAGATTCTCAATGTGTCGCTGAAGCTATTGATTGTCTATCTGTTGTCGATTGGAAACTTTGACAAACTTATCTTATATGCCTTCTTGGTCTTTATTGTCAGTGTATTGATCAGGATGATATACCGCATCTATTGCGTCCGGCATTTTGAGGAGTCCCATCTTCATTGGGTATGGGACAAGTCAATATTGAAACCAATGTTGGTTTATAGTGGTTGGAATTTCTATGGCGCTTTATGCCTGACCACACGTCAACAGGGTACAAATTTCTTGATCAACATCTTCTTTGGCGTGATATTTAATGCCGCATCAAGTTTGGCGACAACAATTCAAGGCGTCGTGAAAGGTTTCACTTACAGTTCTACTATGGCATTCAGGCCACCAATCATCAAGGCCTATGCTCAAGGAAGCCTTCAAGAAATGAAGCGCCTCATGAAATCGGCCATGTCACTGGCAATTTTCCTGTCGCTGCTGATTTCTTTACCGCTCTATATCGAAATTGATTATGTGATGGACTTGTGGCTCGTAAATACTCCTGTGATGGCTGTGGAGTTTGTAAGGCTGTTGATTGTGTCGGGCTTTTTCGCACTTATCACCTTGATCTTCACCATCGGTATCGAGGCCACCGGATATAACCGCCAGATGAACATTTACACTGGGTCTATTTTCATGTTGACCATACCTGTCATGTATATCTTCTTTAAACTTGGATTTGGAGTATTGTATTCCTACTACTGCATTTTAGGAGCTAATATTGTGATATTCCTGTCCAATATGGTGATATGCAAGCATTTGGTGTCATCTCTGAGCCTGACAGACTATATGTGGTTATTCGTGAAGAGTGCTTTAGTGATTGTCGTGTCTGTACTGCCGGCCATTTATATTGTGCGGCATTATGATGCGAGCTTTGTGAGGCTCATTGTGAATACGGCTATCATTTTGTGCTTGTGTTCAGCACTATCATACTGGCTGATACTGGACGTTTCTGCAAGATCATTTGTGCGACAGAAAGTACTTTCGGTGATCAAGAAAATTCACAAATGATCATAATCAGCTTTATGTTCATCGGAGATGCCTAAGATTTCAGTTATCATCCCAGTCTACAACACAGAGAGTTATATCACGCGAGTAATCGAGAGCGTGATAGCACAAACGTTTATTGACTATGAGCTAATACTTGTCGATGATGGTTCGACAGACGCAAGCGGAGAGATTTGTGACCGATTTGCGGCCAAGTATAGCCGTTGGGTGCGTGTGGAGCACACCGAAAATCACGGTGTGAGCGCTGCCCGTAACAATGGCATCGACTTGGCGACGGGAGAGTGGATTACCTTTATTGATTCGGATGATTACATCTTGCCTCAGTATCTGCAGAATCTCTATAACAACGCCGAAAAGTACAACAGTGATTTTGTCATGACAGGCATTGTGCGTCGGTATGAGGAAAAGCCGATTGAAGATGTTGTGCGTGAATGGCCTGAATGTGTTGTTACCCGAGACGAAATTGAGAAGTTCTATGAACAAGAGATCATGCAGTATCAAAAAGGACCTGTCATCAAATTGTTCAAGCGTGAGATCCTCAACAACCATGGCATACGCTTTGATGAGCGCTTGAGCCGAGGTGAAGATGCCTTGTTTGTCTATACCTATCTGCTTCATTGTCAAATAATAAGTGTAGCATCAGGTGCTTATTATGTGTATTGCTTGAGAGATGGTTCTCTCATGTCACAAATTATGGCACCATTCCAAACCGAGCTTTACGGATATGAGCGTATGAAGACGGTATTGCTCAATTTGACCGAAATAAGTCATCCTTATCCTCGGCATTATCTGGTCTATTGGTTCGATCGAGTGATTAACTCGATTTACAGCATTGGCAATAGCTATGGTTTTAGCGATCGGCTGAAATTCTTGAAGCAGCTGGACTTCAGCTATTACGAGAAGTGGAAAGAGCCCGTGTCATGGAAGGATAGCGTCAACAAACATCTATTGTGTGGCAGGCATTTCCTGTTATATGACGTACTGTCCAAATTATTGAAATAACGATGTCAGTCAGCCTGTCAGTCATCATACCTGTTTATAACGTTGAGCAGTATTTGCGCCAATGCCTTGATAGTTTGGGAGTATTGGGAAGTGAAGATGTTGAGATTCTACTCGTTAATGATGGCAGCACCGATGGCAGCAGGGGCATTTGTAAGGAGTATCAGGAGCGATTCAGTAACATCGTCGTAATCGATAAGGAAAACGGTGGCCTGAGTGATGCGCGCAATAAGGGTACAGAAGTGGCTAAGGGTGACTATATCTGTTATGTGGACAGTGATGACTGGATGGAACCAGACGCTATCGATGTGCTGTATCATTTCGCCGTTGATCACAACTGTGATGTGGTAGAGGGCAGTTATTATTATGCTTTCGATGATCATCTAGAGCACAACGACCGCTATTTCAAAGCAAATGATGAGCCTTTTGTTTTGACTAGATATGAGGCGATGAGAGAGTTGGTCAAGAACCTATATGTGAAAAACTTTGCATGGGGTAAGGTTTATAAAACCTCGATAGTTAAGTCACATCCATTCCCTTTTGGTAAGTATTTCGAGGATAGCTATTGGCAGCATCTGATAATCCATGATTGTAATCGCTATGGCGTGATACCCAGGCCCTTGTATTATTATCGGCAACGTGCCAACAGCATATCCAATGAGCTTGGCATGAGATATCTTGATTTGAATCAAGGGTTGGAATCGAGACTGTTGTTTATCAGGGACCATTATCCTGATTTGACCTCATTGGCTGCCGATCATCTGTGGAAGAATTGTTTCGAGATGCGTGGGCGAGGAAAAGAGATGAATGCGTTATTCAAGAGAATCAATAACGCCTATTCCGATCTTTTCAGCGCTGAATTAAAGCAGACGTTGACTTTCCGGTTGGCTGACAGGAATTCAATATGGTTGCCTATTTATCTCTTTTGTCAGCGGGTAAATAAGTTCATTCATAGGAGGCCCTTGAAACGCATCAAGGCACAATAATGAGATTCAGTTTCACTAGCATAGTAGAATTTTTCCAGGCATTGAATAATGCAGGAATCAGTTATCTGGTACTGCGTAATTATGAGAATCTATTGGAGCCAGAAATGTATCTTGGTGGTCATGGGGACATCGACTTGCTTTGTGATGATTCGCAGGCGATAGTACACCTGATTGATGCAAAACCGTTAACGCGAGACAGACGCAATTTGCGAGGCGATGGAATCCATTATTCAATAGAAGTTGACGGGCATTCAGTACAACTTGATTTGCGCCAGGTAGGTGATGGATACTATTGCCGGCAGTGGGAAAAAGAGTTGCTGGAACGAAGGGTTAAACATGATTGTTTCTATGTGATGAGTAATGAGGATTATTTCTATACTCTTACATATCATGCAATATTACAAAAACGCTCCTTGAGCGAAGAGTATCGTTCTCGACTCGTTGAGATGGCGAGACAACTAGAGTTGGCCGTTGATGAACCTAGCGAAGGAGGGTTGCTCAAGCTTTTGGAGAGCCACATGAGGACTCATGGTTATCGTTATTCATACTCTCAAGATCATATGGTGCCAAACCGATTTAATCTTGTGGATGAAAAACTTATAGATAAAGATAGAGGGCTCCAGTTGCGCCATCTTGGATTTGACTTTATGGTCAATACTATAGAGTGGCTAGTGAAGATCAAACACATTTTTACTCGATAAAACAGATGGATTTCAATCTGCTACAGAAACATACTGTAGATGTTTATCATTTAAGGAACCACGAGTGCCGAGTAATTGAGCAGTTTCCTGCCCGTTCATTACTCAAGCCCCAACGCTTTGATTTGTTTGCCAAACTGTATTACATTGGCAATGTCATGACAAATAGGGATAACGCGATGAGGGTTTATGGCGAGCACATCAAGGCATTTAACCCTGATGGTCGTGAACCAGGCAGAGAGGACAAGGACGGCATAAACGATTTTGTTTCAGCCTTTGACCAGATTATCTCCCACTTCAAGGAGCATGACTTCGACGACGAGATATCGGTTGTCCCTGTTGATCGGAATGGCGTGATTCTTGATGGTGCACACCGCATTGCCGCCCTGGCCTATTTTGGAAAGACTGTTACTATAGCAAGGTTTGATGGCGTCGAAGCAAAATGTGATTTTGATTACACATACTTCAAAAATCGTGGTCTTGCCTGGGAAGTCGCTGATACCATAGCTTTGGAGATGGTCAAGTGGATAGACGAATTACTTGTGGCGTGCTTATGGCCTTCAACAGATGCAAAACAAAAGCAGATTGTTGTTGAAATGCTTGGTAGCCAACATCAGATTGCATACCGCAAGGACATCAAGTGTGACCTGCATTCATTGGCAAACTTTGTTGGATACATCTACAGGAGACAAGAATGGACGCAAAATCCTGACTACGTTTTGGACAAAGCTTCAAGAGTTTATGGGAAATCATCACTTTCTCTTGTGATGTTTGCATCTGAAAACTCATTGGATGCGGTTTTGAGGGAGAAGAATGGAATCCGTCAATTGCTGGGCAAAGGTAAGGACTCATTGCATATTGCTGACGATCATGAGGAGACATTAGATATTGCAGCAGTTACCCTAGACAAGATTCGGCAAAATCAGTGGATGGCGAGCCCGACACTTAACCTTGTTAATAAACTTTCTGATCAGTTGAAAGAACGTTGGTTGATTTTCAAGAAAGTGCAATGGATTGCATTTAAGGTTCGTGTGTATAACATGCTAAGACGTTTCAGATCATGATTTATCCGGCATTCATTCGTGGCTTATACAGATGGTTGCGACCAACGATCATCAATGGTAAGAATAATGTAGTGGTGATAAAATCTAAGCGACATCATTTCCTTGTTCGAATTGATGGGAATAACAATTCTATCAATATCGGAGAAGGAAGCCGTTTGAAGAATACTCAAATTTTGATTTCGGGCGACAATAATCACATTATTGCTGAGGACGGCTCCAAACTGGACGGCCCCTGTAAGATCACACTTGAAGGAAATTCAACACTTTACATTGGGCGCAACAGTGGTATCCGAGGTGTCACATTTGTGGCAAAGGATGCAAATATCACAGTGGGTCGAAATTGCATGTTCAGCTATGATGTGATAGTGCGCAATAACGATTCCCATAAAGTGTTGGATCAAGACGGCAATGTTACTAATAAAGCTCGGGATGTTGTCATCGGTGACCATGTTTGGCTTTGTGAGCGATCTACTATTCTTAAGGGGGTTACCATTGGAAACGACTCGGTCATTGCTTATGGAGCGATTGTTACTAAAGATTGCCCCAAGAACTCGATAATGGCTGGGAACCCCGCGCGTGTCGTGAAGCATGACATTAACTGGTTGAATAAATAACTCAATAAAGTATTTGGGAGTATGGCCAAGCCTCGCATCTTTATCAATATGCATTATATGGAGCTTGGTGGCGCTGAAAGGGCGCTGCTGGGCCTTCTCAATGCTTTTGATACCAACAAGGTTGATGTGGACTTGTTCTTGAATCAACATACTGGCGAATTTATGCCTTTGATTCCCAAGAGTATTAACCTGTTGCCTGAACGACGTGGCTATAATGCCATTGAACGGTCGATGAAACAGATTCTCAGAGAAGGGCAGATTGGCATTGTTTTGGGCCGTTTGAGGGCACGCAGGTTCCATAAAAAATACTATCAATCACTGTCAGAAAAAGAAAAAGCATTTGACTCCAGCTCATTCCACTATGTGGCTGAGTGTGTCCAGCGTTTTTTGCCGTCGTTGGATGATTTGGGCGAGTATGATTTGGCAATCAGCTTTTTGCAGCCTCACAATATCGTATTGAATAAAGTGAGGGCAAAGAAGAAGATTGCTTGGATTCACACAGACTACTCGACTATACATGTCAATGCTGAGTTGGAACTACCCGTTTGGGCTGGTTTTGACCATATAGTGTCAATCTCGCCTGACTGTACTCGCTCGTTCCTGTCCACGTTTCCATCATTAAAGGATAAGATTATTCAGATAGAGAACATTCTATCAACAGATTTTATTCGTCAACAGGCTGAATTGCTTGACGTGAGAGAAGAAATGCCGAAATCGGGAATCAATCTCCTCTCGGTGGGCCGTTATTGTCATGCCAAGAATTATGATAATGTTCCAGACATCACAAAACGGATTGTGGAGTTGGGATTCCCGGACTTGAAGTGGTATATTATCGGCTTTGGTGGTGATGAACCACTAATTCGGCAAAGAATTGCTGAAGCAGGAATGGAGGACCATGTGATTCTGTTGGGCAAGAAGGATAATCCATATCCTTATATTAAGGCATGCGACATCTATGTCCAGCCAAGCCGTTACGAGGGTAAGAGTGTGACCGTCCGTGAGGCTCAGGTTTTATGCAAGCCGGTAATCGTCACTAATTACCCGACGGCTCACAGCCAAATTAAGGATGGGGTGGATGGCGTCATTGTGCCTCAAGATAATCAGGGTTGCGCTCACACCATGACAGATGCTATCAATAATAAAGATGTGCTAAGATCCATTACAAACTATCTTTCCTCCCATGATTACGGCAACGAGAGTGAAGTGAACAAAATATACAGGATTTTGTCAATCTGATAAGCTGAAATATGATACCCAAGATAATACATTATTGCTGGTTTGGCCGCAATCCGTTGCCAGAGAGTGCGATTAAATGCATCAATAGTTGGCGCAAATACTTTCCTGATTATGAAATAAAGGAGTGGAACGAAGACAACTTTGATGTTAACAGTATTCCCTATACAGCTGAGGCTTACCAGGCACGCAAATATGCTTTTGTGAGTGATTATGCCCGTTTTTGGATATTGTACCACTTTGGTGGTGTTTATTTCGATACCGATGTTGAGGTCATTAAACCGATGGATGATATCATTGAGAAAGGTCCCTTCATGGGTATTGAAGTGGATTGTGGACCGCAACAACAATATCCTATGGTCGCTCCTGGATTAGGCATTGCTGTAGAAACTGGACATGAAGTTTATAAACGAATGATAGATTATTATTCACTTGTTAATTTTATGGACGAGAATGGAGTCCTTGACCACGAAACAGTTGTTCCTCGCACAACTCGAGTCTTGGTTGAGTCTGGGCTCCAACCTTATAATGGTCTGCAGCAAGTTGCTGGTATTTGGATTTATCCGAAGGACTATTTCAATCCTCTCGATTCTTTAACGGGGCGTTTGTTTAAGACGACGAACACACGATCGATTCATTGGTATATGGCATCATGGCAGGAGTCTAGCAAATTTAGAAGATGGATTTCAAGGCTTTCTCACCGTATCTTCGGTTTGCACTTGCACCTTTTAAAAGAAAATCTTCTAAATTTGTTTGGTAAACTTTAATTCTTGAGACACTGGTAGAACTTATTAGAAACACGATATGCAACCAATTGATTTTATATCCCCCTGGTACTTCGGTACTGCTTACTATATCTTATTGTTAATCCTTTCATGGTTTACGGTGTTGTATTATGTGGGTTCATCCAAGCAAAAGATACTTCATGCCGAGGGGTCTCCTATGCAGGGCGCAGCTTTGGCTTTGACATTGGCTCTTACGTTCTTTTTGGGATTGAGACAAGTATCGTTAATATTTGGTGATATGCGCATGTATACGCATACCTATGAAAATGTAATATATCAATACTCTTCATTTAGCCTCAGCACCGAGTGGTTATGGGATAATTTGATGTATTTTTGTAAGAGTACAGGTTTTAATGTTTACGAGTTCTTCCTAATTGTGGAAATTGGATATTTTGCCGGTATGTTCATGTGTGCGATGATTTTGATGCGTAAAAACCTGTGGATTGCGGTATTGTTCTTCTATACGGCTTTCTCATGTTATTCTTTCAGTACAAATGGTATCCGCAATGGACTTGGGTGTAGTATCGAATTGGTAGCAATTTGTTTGTTTGCGTTAGGTGGTGCAAAACGATATATCGGTTATTTCTTAATGATTATGGCATTTGGAATTCATCGTTCTACAATATTGCCAAGTGCAGCATCAATTGCATCAGTCTTTTTTATTAAAGATACGAAAATGGCTATTCGCTTTTGGATTATTTCGATTGGCATATCACTGTTAGCTGGTCCATTAGTTGAGCAATTCTTTGCTGCATTAGGCTTCGATGACCGAATGAGTGATTATGCAAGTACGAACCAAGATGAATACTCAATGTCTCAGTTCTCGCAATCCGGTTTTCGATGGGATTTCTTGTTTTATAGTGCTGCTCCTGTTGTTATGATTTGGTACATAACGCGATATCGAAAATTCTCAGATCAGATTTACCACATTTTTGCAATTTCTTATCTACTATGTAACGCATTTTGGATTATGGTAATTCGTTCCGCATTTTCTAATCGATTTGCTTACCTCTCATGGTTTCTTTATCCTGTGGTTATGGCTTATCCGCTTTTGCGTATGAATATTTGGAAGGACCAAGATCGTAAAACCTCACTGCTTTTCTTCCTGTATTCTGGCTTTACTTTCTTTATGTTCTTTATTTATTATTTCGGAACGAGTAACGGATTTAATGGCTTCGACCAGTATTGGTGGAGACAGGGATAGGGTTATAATTGAAATAGATGAAGATACTTCATGTCATAACGACTCTTGATGTGGGTGGAGCAGAGCGCTTAATGGTTGATTTGCTCCCGCTTCTCAATGAAGAGAACACTAATTCTGTTGAATTGGTTGTCTTTAAATGTGCCGGCAAAGCATTTTATCAAGAACTGAAGTCAAAAGGTGTTAGCATCAAAGTGCTTTCTCGTTCCCGCAATGTCTATAATCCATTGAACTTAGTAAAGCTGTTACCGATATTAGGGAGTTATGATGTGGTTCATAGCCATAATACCGCTTGTCAGTTTTATGTTGCACTTGCTAGCCTTCTTACTCGGTGTAAAGCGAAACTGGTGACAACAGAGCATAACTCAACCAATCGTCGTCGCGCAATACGTTGGTTTAAACCATTTGATAAATGGATGTATAATTGCTACGATGCGATTGTTTGCATTGCAGATCAGACCTATAATAATTTATCTGGATATCTTGGCAACAATAACCGTTTGCACACCATTCTCAATGGCGTAGATGTGTCGCGATTCCTAAAACCGATAGGAGACATCTCCAACAAGAATGAATATGTCATAACGATGGTAGCGGCGTTTAGGCCTCAGAAGGATTATGATACATTATTGCGGGCGATGACCCATTTGCCAAATAACTACCGGCTACAGATTGTGGGTGGAGGAGATGCTCATGAAGGTGCTCGCATAAAGGCTTATTGCACTCAACTAGGGCTTGACAAGCGAGTGGATTTCATGGGAATCCGTTCAGATATTCCTGTGATACTGGAAGATAGCGATGTTGTCGTCCTTTCATCACATTGGGAAGGTTTATCACTATCAAGTATCGAGGGCATGGCTTCAGGTCGTCCCTTTGTCGCGAGTGACGTGGATGGTTTACATGAAATAGTGAAAGGGGCCGGCATTCTCTTCCCAGAAGGAGATGACCAAGAACTTGCTATACAGATTCAAAGCCTATGTGAGCATCCTGTAGAGTATCAGAGAATTTCCCGACAGTGTCAGGAAAGAGCCCGCCAATACGATATATCAGTAATGGCTGAAAATTATTTGAAATTATATGATGAACTGTGTGGTAAGCATCATTCATAAATATATTACTTATGTCAACTCTAACGGTTTTTACCCCAGCTTATAATCGTGCACACACTCTAGGGCGAACGTATGAGAGCTTGTGCCGCCAGACCTGCAAAGATTTTTGCTGGTTAATCATTGATGATGGGTCGACCGATAATACCCGTCAAATGGTTGAAGAATGGATTGCAGAGGGAAAGATTCCAATTAAATACATTTATCAGAAAAACCAAGGAATGCATGGTGCTCACAATACAGCTTATCGAAATATTGATACACCGTTGAACACGTGCATTGATAGCGATGATTATATGCCCGATGATGGTGTTGAGAAGATACTAAAATGTTGGAATCAATTTGGCAGTGACAAAGTTGCTGGCATTATTGGACTCGATGTTACAGAGGATGGGAGAGTGATCGGCACTTCGTTTCCCGAAACGATGAAAACGACTACTCTTCAAGGCTTTTATCAAGCAGGAGGAAAGGGTGATAAGAAATTAGTGTACCGGACTGATGTGATTAAGAGCTATCCTGAGTACCCGATTTTTGAAGGCGAACGCTATGTGGGCCTTGCTTACAAGTATATGCTCATCGACCTGGATTATGAACTCATCACATTAAATGAACCGTTAGTTATCGTTGAGTATCAGCCTGATGGGTCTAGCTTCAATATGTATAAACAGTATTGGAATAATCCTCGTGGTTTTGCGTTTTTCCGCAAGGCAGAAATGAAAATGCCGACTAGCCTGAAGCGGAAATTGCAAGTTTGTACGCATTATGTGTCTAGTAGCATAATCAGTCGAAATTGGAGGTTCCTTCAAGAGAGCCCTGAGAAATTATTGACGTTATGTTGTGTGCCAAGTGGAATAGCACTATACTTTTTAATCAGGTCGAAAGTGCGACAAGGCGTAAGAATGAACATTAGTAAGAAATGAGAGATGCAAGGATTTCTCTTGCGAATGGCGAGATAACAAGATATTAGGGCTTAGGATTCATTTATGTTGGTATTCTATTTGTTGGTCCTATTGATAAGCATTTATGGATCAGGATTGAGGAAAGACTCCACAAATGGCGAAGCGTTGTCCATTGAACAATGTAATGCAATTAAAGGTATATCTATCCTGTTGGTTTTTATCAGTCATGCAAGTCAATATGTCTCGGCAAGTGATTATCAATACTCAATGTTGGGAGACGATGTTTTCCTTGGTATTAAGTCATCAATCGGACAGCTGTGTGTAGTCATGTTTTTCTTTTATTCTGGCTATGGCACAGAATGGTCAATTGCAAGAAAAGGAAAACAGTATGTAAAAGATATGCCTAGGCGTAGAATATTAACGACACTCATTAACTTTGATCTGGCGGTTGTTGTTTTCATTATCACTAATCTGTTGCTGGGGAACGAGATGCCTTTGAAGAGGGTGTTGATGAGCTTATTCGCATGGGACTCGGTCGGTAATAGTGAATGGTATATTTTTGATATCCTTTCGTTGTATATTATAACATATATCTCTTCACAATTGACATCAAATAACAGGATTAGATTCGGCTTGTTATTGTCTATGACAATCTTGTTGATATATGTATTGTATTTACTAAAGGGTTCATGGTGGTATAATACTCTTCTTGCCTATCCTGCTGGAGTCTTTATGGCCATGAATAAAGACTGGCTTTTAAAACTAGTAAAGAATTATTTTTGGTCAGTACTGTTTGGACTTATAGCTTTGTTCCTTGTTCTTTGGGTATATAAGAAGTCCAGTGTTTTGGCCTATAATGCAGCGAGTATATTTTTCGCTTTTTTGATTGTAACTTTGACATCGAGGATAAGAATACAGAATCGATTCCTGATATGGTTGGGTGTGAATTTATTCCCGTTGTATATTTATCAGCGGTTGCCAATGTTGACTATCAATGAACTGTGTCCATCAATTGTATCTGTATATCCGATTGCCTTTTACATAATCTCTCTTCTGATAACAGTCATAATAGCTGCCTCATATAAATATTGGAGGATATCATTCAGATGAAGAGAGATGGCAATACCTGTAACACAAGTGTCAAAGTAGAAGCATTTTATTCGATTATTGAAAGAGATCCTTAGAATATGAAACTGATTCGGAGTGCTACTGTGCCGGAGTCGTTGAATACGTTCTGTCGGGGGGTGTTGAAGGAGTTGTCGCAATGGTATGAGGTTGTGGCGGTGTCTTCGCCTGGCGAGGAACTTGATGAGGTGAGCTCTCGTGAGGGGGTGAGGACTGTTGCGGTGCCGATGCAACGGCGCATATCGCTCATCAGTGACCTGAAGTCGCTGTGGCGGATGTGGCGGGTGCTGCGTCAGGAAAAGCCGGACATGATCCATTCAATGACTCCCAAGGCTGGCCTTATGAGCATGGTGGGCGGCTGGCTGGCTGGGGTGCCTGTGCGTGTTCACACGTTTACGGGACTGGTGTGGCCTACGGCAACTGGCTTGAAGCGCCGCATCTTGATGGCTACCGATTGGTTGACCTGCGCTTGTGCCACACATGTGATTCCTGAAGGGGAGGGCGTGAAGAGCGACTTGCTCAATCACCATATCACCCGAAAACCGATTAAGGTGCTGGGCTACGGCAATGTGCGTGGCATTGATCTGGAGCGTTACAACCCCGAGCAATACAACAAAGAGCCTCACGATGGGTTTACCTTTGTGTTTGTGGGGCGCATTGTTCGAGACAAGGGCATCAATGAGCTGGTTGCAGCATTTGACCGCTTGCACAAGGAATATGCCGATACTCGTCTGGTTTTGGTCGGGCCCAATGAGGATGAGCTCGATCCTGTTTTGCCATCAACCCAGGAACGCATCAATCGCGGTGACGGTATCGAGTCCCTTGGCCGTCAGAGCGACGTCCGGCCGCTTTATGCCCAGGCTGATGCGTTGGTATTCCCTAGCTATCGCGAGGGTTTTCCCAATGTGGTTATTGAGGCCGGAGCGATGGGGCTTCCAAGCATCGTTACCGATATCAATGGTTCACGCGAAATCATCATTGATGGCCAAAACGGAGTCATCGTACCCTCTCAAAACACGGAGGCACTCTACGAAGCCATGAAACGCTTTGTCACAATGCCCGATGTGGTACAGAAGTTGGCAGCAAATGCCCGTCCGCTGATCGAATCCCGCTTTGAGCAAGGTTATGTGAGACAATGCCTCTATGACTATTACAAAGAGATATTAGGTGAATGAGATGAAGATTTATCGGGATGGCATCAAGCGGGTGCTGGGTTTCGGCATCGCACTCGTGGCTATTATCTGCTTGTCGCCACTGCTGCTGGTAGTGACGATCTGGCTGCATTTTGCCAACAAAGGTGCTGGCGCGTTTTTCTTCCAGGAGCGCCCCGGCAAGAACAGCAAGATTTTTAAGATTATCAAATATAAGACGATGACCGACGAGCGTGACGCTGACGGCAAACTGCTGCCCGACGCTCAGCGATTGACTAGGGTAGGGCGTTTTGTCCGTTCAACAAGTATAGACGAACTGCCCCAACTCTTCAATGTGCTCAAGGGCGACATGGCACTGATAGGGCCCCGTCCGCTGTTGGTTCAGTACCTGCCCCTTTACTCCCCCGAGCAGGCTCGCCGCCACGAGGTGCGGCCTGGCATCACGGGATGGGCTCAATGTCATGGCCGCAACACCCTGTCATGGCAAGAAAAATTCAAGCTTGACGTGTGGTATGTGGACCACTGCAGCTTCATGACAGACTTGAAAGTGATATTTACTACGATAAAGAAAGTGATCGTTAGGGATGGCATATCCCAGGACGGTCAAGCAACAATGGAATCATTTAACGGGAATAACTAATGTATCTTTACGGAGCTAGCGGACACGCTAAAGTCATAATTGACATCTTGAATGCATCTGGAATCAAGGTCGATGCATTGTTTGATGACGACCCTACTATCAAGGAGTTGTTGTCTATTCCGGTCAGACACCAGTGGAAAGGCGAATCTCCAGTTGTGGTCAGTGTGGGCAACAATCTCTCACGCAGGCAGATAGCCGAGAAACTTGACTGCGAGTTCGGGACGGTAATTCACCCGACCGCTGTGGTTTCTCCCAATGCCACTGTCGGCGAGGGCACCGTAGTCATGCAAGGCGCCATTATTCAAAGCGATGTGAAAATGGGAAAGCATTGCATTTTGAATACCGGTGCTTCGGTCGACCACGAGTGTGTCATCGGTGACTATGTGCACATTTCACCTCAGGCGACGCTGTGTGGCAATGTCCAGGTGGGAGAAGGCGCGTGGATTGGAGCGTCGGCAGTTGTGATTCCAGGTGTCAAAATTGGCAAATGGTGTACTATTGGTGCCGGCAGTGTTGTCGTGAGCGATGTCCCTGACGGGGTTATGGCCTTTGGCAATCCGTGCCGAATCAGGACAAAGCCGTCAATTCCATTCTGTGATCAGAGTGCGCATCCTGTAAAGCGCATCGCCATTTACGGGGCTGGAGGATTGGGCCGCGAGGTGGCCGGTGGCATTGTCCGCATCAATAATGCGGGTCGCCAGCAGTGGGAGATTGTCGGATTCTTTGACGATAACATCCCTGTTGGTGCACAGGTGTCGCATTATGGCAATGTGCTGGGTGGCATCGACGAGCTGAACAACTTTGAAGAGCCGTTGGCCCTGGCTATTGCCGTCGGAGCGCCCAAAACCAGGAAACTGATCCATGACCGTATCACCAACCCCAATATCACTTTCCCCAATCTGATTGCTCCGTCGTTCAGGATACTTGACAAGCAAACCTTCGAGATAGGTGAGGGTAACATCATCCAAGACAACTGCAGTGTCACCTGTGATGTGAAGCTGGGTAGTTTCAACGTCTTTAACGGCTCAAATGCGATGGGCCATGACGTCAATGTGGGCGACTTTAACGTCTTGATGCCTGGTGTACGCTTGTCGGGAGAGGTTTCCATAGGTGATTGCAACCTCTTGGGTGTGGATAGCATTGTGCTGCAGCGTGTTAAAGTTGGCAATAATGTCACCGTAGGCGCCGGCAGTGTGATGATGACTAAGCCCAAGGACGGCTTCACCTATATCGGTATCCCTGCCAAGAAATTTGATTTTGAATAATTTACAGTACTTTTGAAATGGAGTATAATAATCCCTTTTCACTTCAAGGCAAAACCATCCTGATTACGGGCGCCTCGTCGGGCATCGGGCAGGCGACGGCCATCGCTTGTGCTCAAATGGGTGCCGACGTAGTCATCACCGGACGTGATGCTGAGCGTCTACAGGCGACAGCCGATCTCATGGGAGAAGCAAAAGGTCAGATTGTTGCTGACCTTATCGTTCAAGAGGATGTGGAGAAACTGGTCGCAGCCCTTCCGCCGCTCGACGGCGCGGTGTTGTGTGCCGGCAACTCGACGACGCTGCCGCTGCAATTCGGCACACGCGAGAAGTTTGATGACATGTTCGATGTCAACTTCTTTGCCCCGGTGGAGCTGCTGCGCTTGATGTATAAAAAGAAAGTCCTTCAGAAGGGCGCTTCGGTTGTGCTCATCGCTTCGATTGGCGGCACGCACAGCTTTATGCCTGGCAATGGCGTTTATGGCGCATCCAAGGCTGCATTGAACTCTGTGATGAAATATGCTGCCCGTGAGTATGCTTCGCGCAAGGTGCGTGTCAACAGCATCTGCCCGGGCATGGTGGACACGCCGCTCATCCATCGCGGCACAATTACCGAGGAGCAGCTTGCCGAAGACGCCAAGCGCTATCCTCTGGGCCGTTATGGCCGCCCCGACGATATTGCCCATGGCGCGATATACCTGCTCAGTGACGCCGCGTCGTGGCTCACAGGCCATGATTTGGTTATTGACGGCGGTTTCTCAATATAGTTTTTTCAAGTTTTTTTTGCAGATTTCAGAATTGTGTGTACTTTTGCCCGTTGAATTAATTTTTATTGATTCCTCACGTTATTTATTTGATTGCAATAACACCACAATATGAACTTAGAAGAATTTATTGAAAACTTCGCTGCTCAATTCGATGACACTGAGGCAGACCAGTTTACCGCCGATACCAAATTCAAACAGCTGGATGAGTGGTCTTCACTGGCCGCCTTGTCAATTATCGCCATGGTTGACGATGAATATGATGTCATCATTAAGGGCAATGACATCATCAGTTCCGACACCATTAAGGACCTGTTTGACGTTGTTGTCAACCTGCGTGGATAAAACGCTGCCTGGGGTTCAGGCCTATCAATGGAATCACATATCAAGGAAATCATAGCCCGTGTATTGAACGTGGCTCTAGACCGGATTACCGACGACTTGTCCTCGGGTGACATTCCCGAGTGGGACTCTGTGGGTAATTTGGCAATAATCAGTACATTAGAGCAGGAACTGGAAATAGAATTCCCGCTCGAAGACCTCTTTGATCTGACCTCGGTTAAGTCGATAGTCGAGGAGGTTGAGAAAATCACTAATGTTTGACGCTCCGCACAGCGCTCTGCTGTGTAACATTTTAAGGCATGCCATCAATACCCCCGACAAGATAGCTCTTGTCGAGGGGGATAACCGTGTCACCTACGCTCAGTTGGTCACTAATATCGACCAGGCTGCACGCTTGATGCTCGCATCAGGTTTGGGGCCGGGTGACCGCATTGTCCTGGCTGCACTCAAGGAATTGCCCTTCGTCTACTACTACTTTGCCGCCCATTTGCTGGGTGTCGTCAATGTGGTGGTGGACGCCTCGTCACCCCGGGAGCGCCTGGACTACATTACCAGTGTGGTCAAGCCTGCAGCCCTGTTTGGCAGTGGCGTTTATCATGTCGAGGGCATACCTTGCCACGACTTCAGCTGGCAAGATGCAAGCGAGGTCAAGCCTGATGAATGCACATGGCCGCATGTCGCATCAACCGATGTGGCCGACATCATGTTCACAACAGGAACCACCGGCGCGCCCAAAGGCGTCTGTCTCACCCATGACAACATCGCCGGGTCGGCAAGCAATACCAATGGCTTTATCGGGACTTGTTCTGATGATGTAGAAGCCCTCGCGCTGCCCTTGAGCCATTCGTTCGGTCTTGGGCGACTCCGTTGTGTGCTCAGCGTGGGCGCGACTCTGGTGCTCGTGGGTAATTTTGCCAACCTGAAATCCTTCTTCAATATCCTGGAAGCCTGGCATGTCACGGGCTTCGGTATGGTGCCTGCCATTTGGCAGTATATCAAGCGGTTAAGCGGGCGTCGCATCGCCCGTTTTGCCGACCAATTGCGGTATATTGAAATGGGCAGTGCCGCCTTGCCCGTCGAGGACAAGCGCCTGCTTATGGAATTGTTCCCCAACACGCGTTTGTGCATGCATTACGGCCTTACCGAGGCATCGCGGGCCATGTTCACCGAGTTTCATACCCATTCGGGGAATCTGGAGACCGTCGGCCGTCCTGCCTCGGCCCTTGTCGAGGCTTCGGTGCGCGACGATGACGGCAACCCCGTGGATGACGGCGTGGACGGCGAAATCTGTGTGCGGGGCAATATGGTAACGGGCTCCTATTTTTTACCCGAGGACAATGAGGACAGTTTTTATGGCGACTGGTTCCGAACGGGTGACTGGGGACACCGTGATCCTGCCGGTGATTTCTACCTAACCGGCCGCAAAAAGGAACTGATCAACGTGGGAGGCGAGAAAGTGAGCCCTGCCGCCATCGAGGACGCAATACGTTCACTGGGTATCACCGATTGCGCCTGCATCGCCATTCCCGACCCCAATGGCGTCCTGGGCGAGGTGCCCAAGGCTTTCCTCCAAAAGAGCGACAATCAGCCCGATATCGAAGAAATCAAGCAGCAATTGAGCCGGTTGCTGCCACCCCACGAGATACCCGTCCAGTGGGAATGGGTTGACCTCATACCCCGTACCAACTCGGGAAAGATTCAACGATTAAAACTCAAACAATAAGATATGTCACAACTCACCATCAACAACGTGCGCATTGCAGGCATGAGCGCCTGCGTGCCCGCCCAGGTAGAGGATAACCGCACGCTGCCCATCTACAAGGATGAGAGCGAGGCCCTGAAAGTCATTGCATCAACAGGCATCGAGCGGCATCACAAGGTGGAGCCAGGCACAACGGCTTCGGACCTTACGGTCAAGGCAGTGGAGAGACTGCTCGAAGACATGGGTTGGCAACCCGATGAGGTTGATTGCTTTGCCTACGTCTGCACTTCCAGGGACTACATTGCTCCGCAAACTGCCTGCATACTCCAGGACCGCCTCAAGTTACGCAACGACTGCTGCGTGTTCGACTTGCCGTTTGGCTGCTCGGGTTGGGTCTACGGAATGAGCATTGTCGGCTCGATGATGTCCCACGGCACCCTCAAGCGGGCCATTCTGGTAGCAGCCGAGACCAATACGCAGAACCGCAACCAGCGTGACACGACGGTGCGTCCACTGTTCGGCGATGCCGCTACGGCCACGGCTCTCGAGTTTGACCCAGAGCACTCACGTCCCATGAATTTCATGTATGGCGTGGACGGTGCCGGTTTTGATGCCGTGTGGGCTCCTTATGGAGGCATGCGCAACCCCGTCACTGCTGATGCTCTCGAGGAAAAGGAAGTGTCGCCGGGTGTGTTCAGGCGTGGTGTCGACATGATTGTTAACGGCATGGATGTCTTCGGTTTTGCCATCAAGCGGCCGCCCCGCTCGCTCAAGGAACTGATTTCCACCTTCAATATCGACGTGGAGACTGTCGACCTGCTGTTCCTGCATCAGGCCAACAAATTCATTGATGAGAAAATCCGCAAAGCCATCCAGATTCCCCCCGAGAAGACGCCTTATTGCCTTGAGGAATATGGCAATGTCACGAGTGCCTCTATCCCATTGACCATGGTGACGCGCTGCCAGGATAAGTTGTCAGGCGCCACCCAACAGCATTGCCTGGCATGCGGTTTCGGTGTGGGATTGGCATGGGCTAGCATGGAATTCTATGCCAACGACGTGAAAGTGAGTGACTTGGTGACCTATTAAACAATCAACCCGATGGCTAAATATATCAATTCCAATCAGGAGTTTTATTGGGGTGACTGGTACTTCAAGAACCACGTCATGCCTGCCGACTTTAACTACAAGGCCCACAAGAAAGAACTCTCCCAATACTACGAGCAGCGCGGCTTCAAGGTGTCGATGATGTTCGATGACTATTTCTCGAGCCTCAGCGGCATCCACAGCGACCGTTATCTGTCGATGGATGTGTACTATTTCTACGTGATTCCCGCCCTTAACCGTCATGACTTCAAGGACGCTTATCTTGACAAAAACATCTATAGCGAGCTGTTCCCCCAAGTGAAACAGCCGCTTGCCGTCGTCAAGAACATCCATGGCCATTATTACCGTCAAGGAGAGGAAATAACCCAGGAACAGGCTATCCAAGCGGTGATTGCAGCCGACCATGACCTCATCATCAAGCCCACTGTCGAGACCTGTAACGGTGAGGGCGTTGAACAGATCACTGACCGCGACCCGGGCAGCCTCAAAGCCTTGTTCGACCAATATGAACTCAACTTTATCGTGCAGGAAAAGGTGCGCCAGCATCCCGATCTACAGCGGGTCAATCCCACGTCGCTCAATTCGATGCGCCTGTATACTTATCGCCGTCAAGACGGCAGTTATGAGTTCCTGTACCCGTTTGCACACATGCGCTTCGGTGGCAAAGGCGCCATCAAGGACAATGTGTCGCAGGGTGGTGGCACTTGCCTGATTCATCCCGACGGGACGGTTGATGACAGGGTCTATCGCTTCAAGCGCATGGAAGTGTCCTCGCTCAAGCAGGAAACGGGTGTGGAGAACCTCGTCGTGCCCAATTACGGCAAGGTGATTGAGAAACTCCTGAGCCTGCATCGCAGGTTGCCGTATTTCGACTTTGTTGGCTGGGATGTCACCGTTTTGCCCGATGGCGAGCCCTTGCTCATCGAGTTCAATCTCGTGCCCAGTGTTGAGGGACCGCAGTTGATGGCAGGACCCATGTTCGGCTCATTCCTTGACGAGGTGATTGATCGCGCACGTCAAGTCGAATGTGCTCGTTTGCAGACGTTTAAAAAGACCTTTGGCAAAAAAATGACCTTCCACCTGCACATGCAGTGAGCCTAAGGCAATTTTAAACCGTTTTTTCCGTTATATATAACGGACAATCTAACGTACGAAAAGTGGTAATACGGCAAGTCGTCAATACGGTTTTCAACTCCTGCAGTTATGTCCTCGTTCAGGACGGCGCATCATGGGTTGTGGATTGTGGAGATATTGAAATGCTGTTGCCGCTCATCAAGGGTCAACTGCGGGGTGTGATGTTAACACATTCCCATTTTGACCACATCTACGGGTTAAATGACCTGCTCGCGCATTTCCCGCACACTCCCGTGCTCACTAATGCCGCAGGACGTGAAGGATTGCTCAGCGACAAGCTGAATTTCTCGAGATATCACGAGACCCCGTTTATTCTTGATACTCCCGAGGACATTCGGCTGGTCAGCGACCAGGAGCGACTTGAACTCTTTGAGGGCATCAGCGCTCAAGCGATATACACTCCGGGCCACAGCCCTTGCAGTGTGACATGGAAGATTGACGACGCGCTTTTTACGGGCGACAGTTATATTCCTGGGGTGAAAACGGTGACCAATTTCCCGCATTCCGATAAGCGACTTGCGGGAGAAAGCCGCGAGCGCATCTTGAGTTTGGCCGAGTCTTGTCGGGTTTATCCGGGTCATCCGTCGCAGTTGGAGTTGGATTTATGATTTAAAGAAAGAGAATTTATTATGGCTGATAACAAGAGAATATTGCTTTGTCTGGCTCACATGAGCGGCCAGGAGATGAAATATATCCAAGAGGCGTTCGATACCAATTGGGTGGTGCCCCTTGGACCCAATGTGAATGCATTTGAAGAAGACCTGGAAAAGCTCTGTGGCCAGGGCAAGAAGGTGGTAGCCCTCAGTGCTGGCACGGCAGCGATACATCTGGCACTTGTCAAACTGGGTGTGGGCCGTGACGACGAGGTGATTTGTCAGTCCATGACGTTCTCGGCCAGTGCTAACCCTGTGACTTATCAGGGTGGTGTCCCGGTTTTTGTCGATAGTGAGGCCGACACATGGAACATCGACCCCAATCTTCTTGAAGATGCCATCAAGGACCGCATCGCCAAGACGGGACGCAAGCCCAAAGCCATCATCCCGGTTTATCTCTATGGCATGCCAGCCAAGATTGATGACATCATGGAGGTGGCCCGCCGCTACGAGATTCCCGTTGTCGAGGATTCGGCCGAGGCCTTCGGCTCGCGCTACCGCGGACAGTTGTGTGGCACCTTTGGCGACTACGGCATCATGAGTTTCAACGGCAACAAGATGATTACCACCAGTGGCGGTGGCGCTCTGATTTGTCCCGATGAAGAAGCCAAGAAGAAAATCATGTTCTATGCCACCCAGTCCCGCGAGCCCCTGCCTTATTATCTGCACAAGGAGATCGGTTACAACTATCGCATGAGCAACATCTGTGCCGGCATCGGTCGCGGTCAGATGACGGTGTTTGAAGAGCACCTGGCACACCACAAGCACTTGTGTGACCGCTATGTCGAGTTGTTTGCCGACGTTGACGGTATCGACGTGCACACCAACTACGACGAGCGTTCCGACAGTAACTACTGGCTCAACACGATTCTGATCGACCCTGCCAAGACGGGCACCGATTATGAGACCGTGCGTCAGCATCTGGAAACATGCAACATCGAGTCGCGCCCCTTGTGGAAGCCGATGCACACCCAGCCCGTATTCTCGGGCGCGCCTGCCTATGTCAATGGCGTGAGTGAGCATCTGTTCTCGATGGGTTTGTGCTTGCCCAGCGGACCCTGGGTGAGTGACGAGGATGTTGAGCGTGTGGCTCGTGAGATCATCGCTTGCTGCAAGAAGTAAAGACACGAAATTAACTAACCAAAACATATAGACTAATGAATATCGCAATCTATGGAGCTGGGGGATTTGGCAAAGAAGTGGCCTGTCTCATCAAGAGAATCAACGCCAACGGCGGTGACTGGAACCTGATAGGCTTCTTTGATGACTCCAAGCCCGAAGGCATGCCGGTTTCCAGCTACGGAACGGTGCTTGGTGGCATGGATTTATTGTCCAGCTATGCCGAACCCTTGGCCATCGCTATCGCGATCAACGATAACAAGGCCGTCAGGCGGATTCGTGAGAGCATCAGCAATCCCAATGTCACTTTCCCCAACCTGGTTGACCCTTCATTGTTCCTGGTTGATGGCGACACGTTGAAGATGGGCGAGGGCAATGTCATCCAGAACGACTGCATGATTTCGTGCGATGTCACGATTGGCAACTTCAATCTCATCAACGACCACGTTGTTGTGGGTCACGACAATGTGATTGGCAACTTCAACGGGCTCATGCCGGCAGCGCATCTCTCGGGTGGTATCACCATTGGTGACAATAACCTGCTGGGAGTGGCCAGTGTCGTCCTGCAGGGAATGACTATCGGCAATGGGGTGACTCTGGGCGCCAACAGTGTGCTCATGACGCAGCCCCGTGACAATTCCACCTACCTGGGCGTGCCAGCCAAGAAGTTTGACTTCTGAAATTGCCTCTTGATGGACCCAAAAACTACCGATTTTGAGGTAATTAATCAATGGCATGAAAAAAAACTTCTTTAAAATCACACAAGAGAGTGCATTATTAAGATTTTTTGTGTAATTTTGCGGGCTGTAAAAAAATATGCCAGCTATCCAGTTAATGGACATAGATAAATTCATAGAGAATTTCACGGATCTGTTTGATGAAACAGACCCCGCTACTATATCGGCCACAACCCAATTCAAGAGTTTGGATGAGTGGTCATCACTTGTTGCATTGTCAGTCATTGCGATGGTTGACGAGGAATATGATGTGGAATTTCGTGGTGATGATATCCGCGGCAGCAACACTGTTGAGGACCTTTACAATATTGTCAAGAATAGGGTCGAGTAGTGGCTCATAGCACATAGCGTCGGTTAAGCACCGCGGCGAGGGCCCGGGCAACCGATATATCCATTCGGTTTATTCTATAGGTAATTCCCACTTTTAATCTGAGGGATAATTCCCTGGTATTATGGCTAAAATTACTTTTCAAGGAGTCGGTATCAAGGCTTTGAGCGCTTGCGTACCCCCCGAGGTCGTCTATAATAAGGACCTGGGTTATCTCATCCCCGAGGAAGAGATCGAGAAGACCATCAATAACATCGGAATCGAGCAACGGCGCATAGCCGCCCCCGATGTCACCGCCAGCGACCTGTGTTACAAGGCTGCGTGCCAGCTGATGGAAGACAATGATATTGACCCGTCGAGCATCGACGTGCTCTTGTTCATGAGCCAGACGCCCGATTACCGCATTCCTGCAACATCGTGTCTGCTGCAGCACCGCTTGGGTCTGCCGCGTGAGACGATGTGCTTTGACATCTCGCTGGGATGCTCGGGCTATCTGTTTGCCTTGAGCACGGCTTTTGCCTACGCTTCGATGCAGGGCGTCAACCGCGTGCTCCTGCTCGATGGCGAGACCTTCTCCAAGATTGTCAACCGTCGTGACAAGGTGGATTGGCCCCTATATGGCGATGCCGGCACGGCAACGCTGGTCGAGAAGGGTGATTATGGCACTTCCACATTCATGCTCAACACCGATGGCAGCGGAGAGAATGTGCTCAAGATTCATGCGGGAATGAGGAATCCCATCACGGCCGAATCATGTGTGGAACGCGAGCAGGAGGATGGCAACATCCGCAGTGACCTGGAAGTGTTCATGGACGGCATGGATGTCTTCAACTTTGCCATCAGCAAGGTGCCCAAGAGCATCAAGCAGTTGCTCAAAGAGACCGAACATACTGTCGACGATGTGGATTATCTCATTTTCCATCAGGCCAATCGCTTCATGATGGACTTCTTTGTCAAGAAACTCAAGATGTCGCCCGAGCGTGTGCCCTATTGCATCAACAAGTATGGAAACACGAGCAGCGCATCAGTGCCCTTGACCATTGCCAGCGAACTCCAGGGACGTCTCGAAGGTGACCACACGGTTGTCTTGAGCGCCTTCGGCGCCGGTTTGAGCTGGGGCTCAGCCATCATGTCGATGCACGATTGCAATGTCTTTCCCGTCATTGAATATTGATGTTGACCTTTCACCACATCGGCATCGCCTGCCGTGACATAGCCAAGACTCAAGCCTTCTATCTGGGACAGGGCTACACGGCCTCGCCCGTTGTTGAAGACCCGTTACAGCACGTGCGCATCAGTTTCCTCGAGAAGGAGGGAGCTCCTCGTATCGAACTGCTGGAACCGCTCGATGACCAGAGTCCGGTAGCGCGCACCCTGGCCACATCTGGTGTCTCGCCCTATCACATGTGTTATGAGGTCCAGGATATCGAGGCGGCGGTCAATCACCTGCGCGGTCAGCGCTTCTTGCTTGTCAATGGCCCGGTCCCGGCATGTGCGATGGGCGACAGGCGCATAGCCTTTCTTTTCCAGAAGAATACAGGGCTCATCGAATTGGTTGAGGCTCAACCCTGATGAACGAAATCCTGCTGACATACATTATTCCTGTTTATAACACCGAGCGCTATGTGCTGCGGTGTTTGCAGTCAATAGTGAACCAGCAATTGTGGCCCGATGACTATGAGGTGCTGGTCGTTGATGACGGCTCGACCGATGGCAGCCGTGCTGTTGTAGAGGCGTTCGCAGCCGAACACCGTCAGGTGAAACTGCTGACGCAACAGAATGCTGGCGTGAGTGCTGCCCGCAATCTGGCCATGGATAATGCCCGTGGCCGCTATCTCATGTTTGTGGACAGTGATGACCGCTTGGGCGATGATGTGATTCACCGCTTGGTGCAGCGTGCCATCGACGATGACCTGGATGTACTGTCGTTCAACTATGAATGTGAGGATGCCCAGGGAAATGTCCTGCCTCACTCGCGCGAGGACAACTATGCCACGACACCTGTCGTTACGGGCTATGACTTCCTTAAAGCCCACAGCATGACACCCTATGTGTGGCGTTTTCTCCTTCGGCGCGAATATCTGCAGCAGGGCGGTTGGCGTTTCGACCCTTCGCTCATCGTGTGTGAGGATGGGGTCCTCATTGCCCGTTTCCTGTTGAACGCCCCTCGCATGGCACATGAGGACACCATTGCCTACTGCTATGTGAACCGCAGCGACAGTGCGATGCACAATCCCGATAAGGAGCACTTGCGCCGACGGGTATTCAGCCAGGTCGATGCAGCAGCGTCAATCAATGCCACCGCACGGCAGTTCGAGGCCACGGCGGGCCATCCGGCTCCTGCCAGTGTCGATGGCGTGAGGAATGTCTACCTCTATTTCTCCATGACCAAGGCGCTGACCTGTGGCATGGTGGACGAGGTGCTGGACCGCATCAGCAAGGCGGGTCTGTATCCTTTCCCCTGTGTGGGGCCCGAGGCCGATTACCATGGGGCGAAGTGGAAGATCATCCACCGCCTGATGATGGTTCCCGGCCTGTGGAAACTATTAAGCAAAATCTATCAAAAAGTAAGATAATGAAATGACGACGTTTGTCTTTCGCAATCAAACGGTGGAGCCTTTTCTGGGCTATGACGCCATGACCTACTCTGGCTATGACGACATCAGTCAGGTGCCCGTTGATGTGGATCGGTATGTCTGGTTTTATCAAGTGCCCGTCAATGCCGACAGGGTACAGCTGGCCGAGGAAATCGAGTCCTATTGTGACAAATTGGACCTGGTGCTCGCCAGTGCTGATCTCCACAAGCCATTCATCATCTTTTCGCTGGTTGATTTGTTCCCGTTAAGGTTGACTGGCAACGAGACGGCTCTTGCCGAGGCCATAGCCCGCTTTAACGGTTATGCGGCGCAGCTGTCCAGGGAACGCGGTAACGTCAAGTGGGTGGACTTCAGCGAATTCACTTCGCGTTATGACTCGGCCTCGTTGGTCAACTGGAAGTACTACCTCATGTCGCAGACGCTCCTCAATCCCAAACTGGCACACGACTTCCAGGCATGGTGGACACGCATCGAGGACGAGATGGCATTGAAACGCAAAAAATGCCTGGTCCTCGATTTGGACAACACCTTGTGGGGTGGGGTACTCGGCGAGGACGGCATCGACGGCATCAAGCTGGGCGGAGATTATCCCGGCAAGGCATATTCCTACTGGCAGCGCTCCCTATTGCAACTGGCCCGTCAGGGCGTGATTCTGGCCATCTGCAGCAAGAATAATGAGGCCGATGTCCTCGAGGCATGGGAAAAGAATCCCGCCATGGTGCTCAAGCATGAGCACTTCAGTGCCATGCGCATCAACTGGAACGATAAGGCCACCAATATGCGTGAGCTGGCTGCCGAACTCAACATCGGTCTGGACAGTATGGTCTTCCTCGATGACAACCCCACCGAGCGCGAACTTATCAAACAACTGATGCCCGAGGTGGTCGTGCCTGAATTCCCCGACAAGCCTTATCAGCTCATGCCGTTCTTTAAAGAACTGGTGGAGAGCTATTTCCGTATATATGCTGTGACCGACGAGGACCGTCGTAAAACCGAGCAGTATCACGCCAATGCGCGCCGCAATGCCGAGCAGTCCCGTTTTGCCGACCTGGAAACGTATCTCTATAGCCTGGATATGGCCCTGGACGTTATCCCTGCCGATGTGCACAATCTGCCGCGCATTGCCCAGATGACCCAAAAGACGAACCAGTTCAACCTGACGACCCGTCGCTATAGCGAGGCCGACGTTCAGCTGCGCCTGGATGACGGTTGGCGCATTTATTGCATGAGCGTGAGCGACCGCTTTGGCGACAACGGTATCACAGGTACAATCTTCCTTGAGCCCGTTGACGATGTGACGGTCAATATCGACACGCTGCTGCTCAGTTGCCGCATCCTGGGCAAGGGGATTGAAGAGGCCTTTTTCAAGACGGTGCTGAACCTGTTGCGCCTGGATGGCTACCGCAAGGTCATCGCAGTTTATCTGCCTACAGCCAAGAATAGCCAGACGGCCGACTTTTATGAGCGCATGGGCCTGACCTGCACGCGCGTGGCCAACGATGGTGTGAAATACTATGAGATGGCCTTGAATGGTGTATTTGAAATCAAGAACTACTACAATATCAGAGTGTTATGAATCTGGAAGAGAAAGTTAAGGAAATCATGTGTGAGGTTTTCGACGTCGATGAAGTGGCCGCCGATGTCTCACAGAAGAATTGTGAGCAATGGGACTCGTTGCGTCATCTCACGCTTGCTTCGGAGCTGGAAGAGGCCTTTGACCTGGAACTGGAACCCGAGGAGATTGCCGAGATGACCGACTTTGACCGCGTGATTGCGATGTTGAAGTCTAAAATGTAACTCATTCACTCCGAGTTGATTGGATGCCACGCCAGCGAATAGCCTACATCGATTTCATGAAGTGCTTGTGCATCATGCTCATCGTGATGTACCACATCGACCATGATTTCTTCAATTACCTGGCGCCTAATCTGAATAACGCTTTGCAGGCTTTTCGCCTGCCCATGTACTACTTTATCTCGGGCATCTTCTTCAAACTCTATGAGGGGTTTGCCGATTTCACGCGGCGCAAGGTGAATAACATCCTTGTGCCGTTTGTTTTCTTTATTGTCCTTAACTTTGCGATGAAGTGCGTCGAGGCTTTGTTGCGTCTCGTGATCGGTGCCGACCCCATCGAGGTCAACCCGGTGATTCTTGTGGAACCGTTCTACCTGCGCACTTGGCTGTGGACCACGCCGTTGTGGTTCCTGCTCAGCCTGTTCTGGGTCAATATCCTATTCTATGCCATCCATCGTTACGTCAAGCCCTTATGGGCCTTGCTGCTGGTAACGGCAGCCTTGTCGGTGGCTGGCTATGCCCTGGCGGCCAACAAGGTGCAACTGCCCCTCATGATGGACACGTCGCTGGTGGCTTTGCCCTATTTTGTGCTGGGGTGGGGCATCCATCGCATGGGAGCGCTGCAGCCCTCGCGGTGGGACCGGTGGGGCGTATTGGTGCTCGCCGTTGCCCTTGTGCCCATCTATCTCTTTAGCGATTTTCTGAATCTCCATTACCAGGTGCTGCCGCATTACTGGAAACTCTACTTTTTCCCGTTCCTGGCCATCTTGGCGCTCTTTTGGGCGTGCAAGCCCATCAAGAGGGTGCCTCTCATGTGCCATTATGGCCGTTACTCGTTAATCATCTTGGGCACGCACCCCTTGTTTTTCCTGCCTATCCGTTTCGTGCTCATTCATTATGGATTAGAGCCTAGCGTGACGCTCACGTTGGTGGTGTTTGCCTTGACCATGTTGCTGGAACTGCCCATGATTTGGGTACTCAAGACTTGTTTCCCGCGTTTTGTGGCTCAAGAGCCCTTCTTCAAGCCGGGATGGAAACTGTGAAACCATGAAATATATTTTTCGACTCATAGCGGTGATAGCCGCATTTGTTCTGTTGTTTGCAGCCTATGGCGGACGCGTTGACCCCAACGTGTGGACCTTGCCCTCGCTGGCTACGCTGGCGTTGCCTGCAGTGGCTGCAGCGGTATTGGCTCTGCTGGTATTATTGGTATTGTTCCGCCAATGGCGGGCAGCGGTTATCCTTGTCGGAGCCCTCTGCCTGTCCTGGCCCACGCTGCGGTTGATATCTCCCGTCAACTTCTGGGGCCCGAAAGAGGATCCCGACGAGGTCCACCTCAAGGTGATGACAATGAATGTGACCGAGTTCAACTGGCAGGACAATACCACCGAGCCAAGCAAGAACATGCGATATATACTCGATGAGAATGCCGATATCGTTGTTATCCAGGAAGGACTGGTTTATTACTCCTATGAGCAGCAGGCACGCATCAAGCCCATGCTGGAGGAACTGTACAAGAAATACCCCTATCGCAAGAAGCACTTTTTTGACGTCGGCATCTTGTCCAAGTACCCATTCACCGAGGTGCAATCGCCCGTGCTCGCCCAGGACTCGCTGGGCTACTTTATCAAGGCCTGGGATGTGGAAGCTCCAGGTGGAGACATCAGGGTGATAAGCATGCACTTGAGTTCGCTGCGGCTCAACAACAACGAGCGCGGCGTCATCGAGACGATCAATATGCCATCAGGCCGCAAGCGCCGCATCAAGTCTGTGACGCGCAAGCTGGACACCGGTTTCATCAACCATGCCCGTCAGGCCGATGCAATACGCCAGGTGCTGAACGATACTCCTGGCGATGTGCTGGTCATGGGTGACATGAACGACACGCCTGGATCGTTTGCCTACCGTACCGTGTGCGGCGATGACCTGCATGACGCTTGGGCCGAGACGGGTCTGGGACCCACCTATACCTTCAATTCCCATCACCTGTATGTGAGAATTGACCACATCCTGTATCGCGGTCACCTCAAGCCGCTGTGGTGCCGTCGGGTCAAGGCTGGCGAGAGTGACCATTACCCGCTCGTGGCCATGTTTGAGCGGTGATGACGGGGAATGATACACTAAACGGGCCTGTTTTACGTTCTTATTATATAAACAGGACTTAAAAAACAATGACTCATACCAGAAATCTATTGTGGCTTGTTGCCGTTGCCTGCAGCCTGGTGTTGCTGGCCTTCACTTCATGTATCGAGGACGGTTTCACGACATCGTCCAGCGATGTGCTGGCCTTCAACAAGGATACGGTCGCATTCGACACGGTCATAACCCTGCAGGGAACCGCCACCAAGCAGATGGTGGTCTATAACCGCAGCAAGAAACAGATCAGCATCTCATCGATTAAGGTGGCAGGTCTTGCTTCCAAGGGACGCTTCTACCTCAACGTGGATGGTGTGCGCGGTGATGAATTCCATAATGTGGAAATCCGCGGCAATGACTCGATTTTCATCTTTATTGAGGCGCGTCTCGATGAGATGGAGAAGGATGAGCCCACGCTGGTGGAGGACCGTTTGGACTTTGTGACTAACGGTGTTACCCAGCACGTCTTGCTCTCGGCTTGGGGACAGGATGTGGTGCGCATCAATGGCGACACGATTGGCCGCACCACGCGTCTCACGGCAGATAAGCCCTACCTGATTTATGACACTGTGTTTGTGAAAGAAGGGGTCACGCTGTACATCGATGCCGGGGCCACCTTGCTCTTCCACGACAAGGCTGCCATGCGTTGCGCTGGCCGAATGCTGGCCAATGGTACTGCCGAGGAGCCTATCACCTTCCGCGGCGACCGTCTGGACCGCGTCGTTGGCCGCACCAGCTTTGACATCATGTCGGGTCAATGGGGTGGCATCATCTTCACGCCTCCCACGATGAATAATGTGCTCTCACACGTCATCATGAAGGGCAGCAGCATAGGCATGCACTGTACCGCAAACAGTGATACTACCCATTGCGCCCTTAAACTTGTCAACTGCGTGTTGACCAATTCGGCATCGACTTGCCTGGCGACGCAGACTTGCTATGTTCAGCTCATTGGTACCGAAATCAGCGATGCCGCCGAGGAAGTGGCCTATTTTGCCGGAGGCAAGGTGCTGGCCAGCCAGTGTACCTTTGCTAACTATTACCTGTTCAAGGTGCCCTCGTTCCCCATTGTCAACGTGTTCAATGTAGAGTACAGCGACGGCTCTATCGGCAAAATCAAGGCGCGTTTCGACAACAGCATCATCTGTGGACTCTCTAAAGAACTCAACGAGGGTAAATTGGACGATTTCGATGTATATCTGCGTTATTGCCTGCTCAGGAGCGACGGAACCGACGACGCCCACTTCATCAACTGCGTTTGGGGCGGCGATCCGCTATTCCTCACTGTGCGCGACGATTACATCTTTGATTACCGCCTTGACAACGAGAGTGACGCTATTGGCAAAGGAAATCCTGACTATTGTCCTGCCGAGGCGCGTTATGACCACTATGGCATCGACCGTTTGACGCGCGGTGCCATCGATTTGGGAGCCTATGCCTGGGTTCCGATAGACGAGGACGATACCGATTAACCGATATCCTGGAGTATATATGAAACGATTTTTTCTCTTGTCGATGCTCGTGATGGCATTGACAGGCTGTCTGGCCGCTGCCGATGGTAGCGTTCAGCAGCGCGAATTGCCCAAGCATGAGTTCCGCGGTGCGTGGATGCATATCATCGGGCAGAAACAGTATGCCGAGATGACGCCCGAACAGATGCGCGACTATCTCATTAAGCAGCTCGACCTCCTGCAGCAGGCTAACTGCAATGCAATCATTTGGCAAATTAGGCCGCAAGCCGATGCCGCCTATCCCAGCAAATTGGAGCCGTGGACCCGCTGGCTCACCGGTGAACCCGGCAAGGCCCCCAATCCCGTGTGGGATCCCCTGCAGTTCATGATCGAGCAGACCCACCAGCGCGGCATGGAACTGCACGCCTGGATCAATCCCTATCGTGTGACCAGCAGCCAGGAGGACCAGCCTGCCGAGGGCAATATCTACTATGATCACCCCGAGTGGTTCCTCAAGTATGCCGACGGAAAGCTCTACTTCGACCCGGGCCTGCCCGAAAGCCGTGACTTTATCGACACGGTGGTCAGGGACATCCTGGTGCGCTACGACATCGATGCCCTGCACATGGACGATTATTTCTATCCCTATCCTGTCTCGGGAGCCGAGTTCCCCGACACGACGTCCTATAACGAGTACGGCATCGGCTGGGATAAGAACGACTGGCGCCGTCACAACGTGGACCTGCTCATCGAGCAGCTGCACAATACCATTCAGGAAGTCAAGCCCTGGGTGCGTTTTGGCATCAGCCCCTTCGGTATCTGGCGCAACAAGGCCAGTGACCCCGACGGCAGCGAAACCAACGGCCTGCAGTGCTATGACGCCCTCTATGCCGACTGCCTGAAGTGGACGGCCGAGGGATGGGTGGACTACATGGTGCCCCAGCTCTACTGGGAACTGGAACATAAGGCCGCCAGCGACCTGGTGCTCATGCACTGGTGGAACGACCACGCCAACGGCCGTCACATGTACTACGGCCAGGCACTCAATAACGTGATGTCGCACCAGGACATCGCCGACGAGGGCGGTGACCCCACCAATCCCACGCAGCTCGACCACAAGATGCGGTTGCAGCGTGCGATGGACAACGTGCACGGCGTGACCTGGTGGCCGGGTTATACCATCACCAGCAATTTCAAGGGCGTGCTTGACTCGCTCTCCAGCCGGCAGACCTGCTATCCCGCACTCATTCCTGCCTATACATGGCTTGACGCCGAGAAACCGCACAAGGTCCATGACCTCAACATCAAGAAGGTGAAAGGCAAGAAATGCCTCGTGTGGAGGGTCCATGAAACCGATGACCCCATGCAGCAGGCCGTGCGTTACGTCGTTTACCGCTATCCCAAGGGCAAGAAGGGACATCTCGACAATCCCGCCAACATCCTCGCCATCACGGGCGAGACCACCTATCAGTTGCCCGACGGCGGCAAGGGCAACTGGCAATATGCCGTCACCGCTCTCGACCGATGCTGGAACGAGAGCGACCCCGCCTGGAAATAGCCCAAAGCCTCTCCCATACTCAATCAAGCGGCAACCGCCCCAATTCAGGACGGTTGCCGCATTTTTTTATTTTTCCTTGATGTGTTTGCTGCTAGAACAGGTGGGCGATGTTCTCGGTCATCATTTTCACGCTCATCGCCAGCAGGATGATGCCGAAAAATTTGCGGGAGAACATCATGCCGCCGTCGCCCAGCAGTTGCTGGATTTTGCCGGTGCTCTTGATAACCAGGAATACCCATATCATGTTGATGGCCAGGCCGATGAAGATGTTGATGTCGTCATACATCGCCTTGAGCGAAATCAACGTCGTCAGCACACCGGCACCGGCAATCAGCGGGAACACCATCGGCACCATTGTCGCCCCCTTGTTGGGCGTGTTGTTCTTGAAGATTTCCACGTCCAGAATCATCTCCAGCGCCATCAGGAACATCAGGAAACCGCCTGCCGTGGCGAAGGAGTGAATGTCGCAGTTGAAGATGCGCAGCAACCAGTGGCCGCCATAGTAGAAGCCGACCATCAGCAGGGTGGAATAGAGGGTGGCCTTGACGGCGTCAATATGACGCCCTTTCTCCCTCAACTGCAGGATGATAGGTATTGACCCTACAATATCGATGATACTGAGCAATACCAGCGTCGCGCTAAGAATCTGAGTGAAATTGATTGTTCCCATACTCTAAGATCAATTATCAAGTCATTTGTCGGCACAAAGGTACGACATTTTATTGAAAGAAGGCTTATCGGGGAGGACTCAGTTGTTTGGTAGGAGGTATGCTCCTTGCATAGCGAGAGGGTGTGTGGCAATGGACAGCGAGTCGCATTCATGCAGCAGTGGTGAGAGGGTTGTGGAATACATCGCACCCGAGATGATCAGGCTGTCACAACGGTAAAGTTCCTGCAACTTGGCCGCACTGCCATGGTAACGCTTCGTCACGATAATGCGGTCAACGTCTATTGGGACCGATGTGCTGGCATGCTTCCACCGCCCGCTGCCCACGGCAACAAAGCGCTGCCCCATCAGGTGGGCAAAAGGCGGCTTGAACAGGGCGCCATCCAGGCGCACCGTGGTATCGTTGGGAATGAAATCCAGTTCCTGAATGTTGTAACGGGCCAGGAACCCCGCATGATAGCGGGCGAAGGATGCCGAGTCGGTATCCTCGTCATCGGGGGTCCACACATAGCCCTTTCCTTGGGTGTAATAGAGCACTGGCGTCGAGGTGAATGAGTTGAACACGACAAGGCCCTGGCGCGGAGTGCGGGCATCAAGCCAAAGCGAGTGAGCCAGCAACACGGCAAGGGCAAAAAACGAAGCCAGCAGGTAACGGTAGTTGCGGTGATAAAGCCACAACACCACCAGGGCCACGATGACGAAATAGCCAATTACTCCAAAGGCGCTCACATACACGCCGCTGGCATGCGAGAAGGGGATGGCATTGACGGCGCCTGTCGCCCAATGGATGTAACGGTAAATGTTGTCGAGCAGCCAGTTGAGCAACTGCCAGTGCAAGCCAGCAGCGCTGACCAGCAGGAACAGTGCCCCCAGCACCATGAATACAGGCATCACGGGCAGAATGAGCAGGTTGCTCAGTACCGACAGGAATGAGACGGTGTGGAAATAGTGGGCTGTCAAAGCGATTGTGGCCCCCATCGCCACTAGCGATGTCAATGCCGTTGAGGTGAGCCGGTTCACCCACTTGTAGCGGCTTTCAAGTTGCTTGGGCAGGCCGGCGAACAGCAGCACGGCGGCCACAGTGAGGAAACTCAGTTGGAATCCCACACTGTACAATGCCGAGGGAGAGAAAAGCAGGATGACCAATGCCGCCATGGCCAGCGCATTGAGCGAGACCGAGCGGCGGTAGAAGATGAGTGAGGCAAATACAAACCCAATCATGACTGTGGCACGCACCACACTGGGAGACAGACCCGTGAACAAGGCGAACCCAGCAATGGCCGCTAAGGTAATCACGAGCCTTACCTTCTTCATGCGCATATAGTCGAGCTGGAAAAGTAACCACCAGATAATCAAAGCGATGAAGCCGACATGCAGACCGCTCAGTGCCAACACGTGGGCCACACCGGCTGCCGAGAATTCCTGTTGCGTGGCCTTGTCGATCAGGCTGCTGTCGCCCAGCAAGAGCGCCACGACAAAGCGCTGCGCCCCAGTGGACAGGCGTGAGTTGAGCACCATGCGTTGAAGGTCGCGCCTCACGTTGGCCAGGCGGGTGACCAGGGTGGGGGAGTGCCCCGTTTTCCTGATTTGGCCCACTGGCAGGTGCTGCTGGTAACGGATGCTCTTGCTGTCGAGCAGGTAGCGGGCATAATCCATTTCGCCGGGGTTGCCCATGGTGCCCACTTCAACGAGGTCACTTTGCCAGGTGATCAGGTCTCCGGCCCGCATGGTGTAGTCGCAGCCGCGTGTCGATACCAGGACACGGCACTGCGGCAGGTCGGGATTCAGCACCTGGACAGTCAGGCGCATCGAGAAATCGGTATAGTCCAGGCCGATGACGCGGCCAGTCATGAGGCGGCCAGTGCGCTGACCGGCAGTGAGCTGTGGCGGACAGTGTATCACCGCGGCCAGCCAGCCTAGCGACAAGGCAATCATTGCAAGTGGAACGATGTAATAGTGACGCAGGCGCAATCTCCTGCTGGGCGTGCGTGACCTGAGGTTGAGGAGGCCGTACACAGCGACGGCTACCGCAATCACCATGACCGGTGCCCACCAGTTGTGCCACAGGCGCTGAACCATGATGCCCAGCGCGAACGGCACGAGTACGCGTAAAACAGGAATTCTGGACAGCACCGACCTCGCACCCATTGTGAATAAACCTATCGGCTAGTCATCCATCGTCCAGATCTCGTAAGAGTCAAATGCCTGCAGCAACAGCATCTCGATGCCGTTCTTGGTTTCGGCACCATACCGTGCCGAGTTCTTCATGAACAATGTCTCCTCGGGGTTGTAAATCAAGTCATAGCACAGGTGCTCCTTGGTCAGGAAGCGATAGGGGAAATCAGGGCACAGGTTCTCATCGGGAAACTTGCCCAGTGGTGTGGCATTGACAATGATTTTGTACTCGGCAACCATGGCGCGGGTGATTTCTTCATAGATTAATGTGTGTTCTGACTTGCGCCGTGACACCAGCTGCACGTCGATGCCGTTGCGCCGCAATGCGGTGCTGACGGCTTTGGCGGCGCCACCGGTGCCCAGTATCATCGCCTTGGTGCGTGAAGGAGTGAGGATGCCGGGGATGGTCTTTTCAAACCCGACGACATCGCTGTTGTAGCCTCGCAGTTCCACAAAGTCTCCTGAATTGTGGTCGCGGATGAAACGTATCACATTGACCGCCCCGACCTCGCGCGCATCGTCATCGAGCGAGTCGAGCAGCGGGATGACCGCCTCCTTGTAGGGGGCGGTGACGTTGAGACCGTTCAGGTTGGGGTACTCGGCAATCACTTCCATCAGTTGCCCGATGTCCTCTATCTCAAAGTTGACATATTGAGCGTCTATGTCCTCGGTCAGGAACTTCTGGTTGAAGAAGTCCCGCGAGAATGAATGAACCAGCGGATAGCCGATCAGTCCGTAAATATGTTTACAGGCATGTGGAGATTTCATAATTATGGATGTTTAGTTATCGCAAAAATAGTCAGTTTTCTTGTAATAGTCACCGATATTGGTCATTTTTTTGCTTAATGAGCCGTTTTTTTGCCTTATAATCACCTTCGGAGGGGTGAATTAGCTCTTAAAATAGTGTAAAAATGAGTAAAATGCCGCAGAATTATAGAACAAATTAGTAATTTTGCCGTTTAGAACGATAGAATCATTTAAATAGAATATGAAGTTTTTCAATAAGAACGTCAAGATCGCGCTCACTGTCATTGCAGGTCTGGTGCTGCTGTATTGGGGCATTAATTATCTGAAAGGTATCAATTTGCTGACTCCTGCCAATTATTACTATACCGAGGTTGAGAGCTCTGATGGCCTGCTGCAGGCTGCTCCCATCACTGTCAATGGCTTCCAGGTGGGACAGGTGAGGGAAATCAAGTATGATTACGATAAGAACAAGATAACGGTCATGCTGGCCATGGACAAGAATATGAAGGTGCCCAAGGGTAGCACCATCAACATGGTGTCGGGGCTCATGGGAGGCGCTTCGCTCGTGCTCAATCTGGGCAAGGGACCGGCCATGGAAACCGGCAGTTACATCCCTACGGCCGAAAAGCCCGGCTTGATGGACCATGTGACCGAGAATGTCATGCCCATGGTGACCAACATGTTGCCCAAGGTGGACTCTATTATGAATAATGTAAACGGCCTGACCGGTGATCCGGCATTGGCTGCAGCGTTGTCCCGTCTTGACGGCATCACGCGCCAACTGCAGATCAGCGCACAGCAGTTGACCATGCTCATGAGCAACTTGAACCGCAGCGTGCCCGGCGTGGTGAACAATGTGAACGGTATCACCAGCAACCTCACAGGAGCCAGCAGCAACCTGACGGATTTGTCGGAGTCGCTCAAGCAGTTGCCCCTCGACGAGACGATGAACAAGCTCAACACCACGCTTGCCAACCTGCAGGCCCTGAGCGAGCAGCTCAACGACAAGAATTCGTCACTGGGCAAGGTCATCAACGACCGTGAACTCTATGATAACGCCAACCATGCTATCGCCAGTCTCGACTCGTTGCTGACCGATATCAAGGCACATCCCAAACGCTATATCAACGTGAAAGTGTTCTGATGAAAGATAACATATTCATAGCCAGCAGAACAATGTGCAGCGTGTCAAAAAATACGCAGAATTGACGGCAAAGAATTCCTATTTGGACTTAATCTAAATAGGGATTTTTTTTAAAATTACTGTTTTCGGGATTTACAAATCCAAACCCTTGCAGTGACAGTCATTTGCGCGCGTACCAAAACAGATAGGAAAAATCTATAAAATAGTTAAATGATTGATGTACAGCAAAATAAAAATATGTGCACACCTCGAAATGTTACATTTTTTAAATAGAGTTCTAAACCTTTGTTTTTCAATAATGTTATGCTAAAAATGAAATTTCCAAATTTTTCGAGCACTTTTTTGAAAGAAATTATTGACCGAAATTTGTACTGCTAAAAAGCACCTAACAAACCAACCATACTAAGCTAAAATATTAAAAATGTATAACGTTGCACAACAGTGGAACCGCTGCCTTGACGTCATCAAGGCAAACCTGCCGGCCGAACAGTTCGATGTTTGGTTCGCACCCATTGTTGCCGTTGACTTTGACCAGGAAAACAACCGTGTGACGCTCAGAGTGCCCTCGCAGTTCTTTGTCGAGCAAATCGAGGGACGATATATCACCATCCTTTCGGCAGCCTTGAAAAAGGTCTTTGGCGAAAACGTCAGGCTCACCTATAAATATAATGTGGTGGGCAGCGACGACACCAGCGCAGTAGAGCAGAACGAGGACAACTCGAGCACCCGGCTCAAGAAGGAACTCAACATCCGCAAGCCGCGCATTGCTAACCCCTTCGCCCAAGACGACCGTCTGGAGGACATCGACCCGCAGCTCAATCCTCGATACACCTTCGAGAACTACTGCAGCAGCATGAGCAATAAGCTCGCCGTGAGCATTGCCCAGACGATTGCCGAGCACCCCGAGGTGAAGACCTACAATCCCTTGTTTGTCTTCGGCTCCACGGGCGTTGGCAAGACACACCTGTTACAGGCCATCGGCATCAAGCTTAAGGAGAATAATCCGCGCATGAGAGTACTCTATGTATCATCGAGGGTATTTGAGAGCCAGTACACGACAGCTGTGATCCAGAAGAAGGTCAACGACTTCATCAATTTTTACCAGAGTATTGACGTGCTCCTGCTCGACGATATCCAGTTCTTGGCAGGCAAGGAGAAAACCCAGAATACTTTCTTCCACATCTTCAACCACTTGCACCAGCACCAGCGCCAACTGGTGATGTCCAGTGACTGTCGCCCGAGTGACCTCGACGGTATGGAGCCCAGGCTCATTTCGCGATTCAAGTGGGGAATGACCGTGGAACTGGAAAAGCCCGACTATGAATTGCGCCGTCAGTTCCTGGCCATGAAGGCCGCACAGGACGGACTACGCATCAGTGGCGAAGTGCTTGATTTTATCGCCACCAATGTCACCGAGAGCGTTCGCGAGCTCGAGGGTGTGATGGTGTCGCTGCTGGCCCATGCCACCATGCTCAACCAGGATATCACGATCGACCTGGCCCGCAACATCATCGGCAACACGGTCAAGGTAGCGCCCAAGCAGCAGTTGACCTTTGAGTACATTGTCGAGACGGTTGCCGACCATTACAATCTGCCCACCGACCTGCTGTATGGCAAGTCGCGCAAGCGCGAGATCAGCGATGCCCGCCAGCTGGTGATGTACCTGGCCAAGAAAGAGGCGCAGATGTCATCGACCAGCATCGGTGCCAAGCTCGACCGCACCCATGCTACCGTGCTTCATGCCTGCATCCAGATTGAGCAGCGCATGTCGATCGAGAAAGACTTCTCACGTGAAGTCCAGGCTATTACTGCCAGCCTGACTCAATAACTCAAGTCAAGAGAATCATCAACGAGGGTGGACCTGATTTATCTCGGGTCCGCCCATCTTGTGTTGATTAAACAAAAAGTTGTTTTGGTTGTTTAACCCCATAGTTGCCAGGGTTGTTTGATAATAGCGTGAGGGCTGGGGTGGGCTAGAGGAGTTGCAGGGCGATGTGGGCGCATGCCTCGGCATCGGCCAGGGCGTTGTGGTGATTGCGCAGGTCAAAGCCGCAGTAGGCAGCGACAGTGTCGAGACGGTGGTTGGGCAGCTGCTTGAGCCGTCGCTTGGCGGCTACACAGGTGCAATAAAAATCATAGTCGGGGTAGTCCATCTGGTAGCAGCGGAAGACGGCCTTCAGGCAACTCTCGTCGAAGGCTTTGTTGTGGGCGACCAGCGGCAGCCCCTCGATGAGCGGCTCAATCTGAGCCCACACCAGGGGGAAGACAGGAGCGTCGTCGGTGTCCTCGTGGCCCAGGCCGTGGACGCGCTGGCACCAGTAGCTGTAATAGTTGGGCTCGGGCTGGATGAGCGAATAAAAGGAGTCCACAATGCGGCCATTGCGCACAATGATAATACCCACCGAGCACACGCTGGTGCGTTCGCTGTTGGCAGTCTCGAAATCTATGGCGGCAAAATCCTTCATTGGTAGTAAAATAACTGTGCAAAGGTAATATAAATCCCTGAAATGGTGGCAGACAAAGAATTTTTACCTCAAATTAAACATTTTATCAACAATTCAGTCAAAAAGTGGCGCAAATCAAACTGTTGATTGAGAGAATATGACTATCTTTGTAGGTTAAACCTAATGTCGTGGCACTCGTGCTAGCCTGGGGCTAAAGTGAGCCTGCAGTGCGGTGTCCGAAAGAGATTTAAAAAGAAAGATACAAAATGAACAACGATCGAATTTTAGAGATCAACATTGAAAATGAAATGAAGACCAGTTACATCGATTACTCGATGTCGGTCATCGTTTCGCGTGCGCTACCCGATGTGCGCGACGGCTTCAAGCCGGTGCACCGCAGGGTAGACGTGCTCGGTAAGTACCACCCCCACGGCGACTCGTCGGTTTACTTTGCCATGGTCCGTCTGGCCCAGGAATGGGCAATGCGCTATCCGCTGGTTGACGGACAGGGTAACTTTGGCTCGGTAGACGGTGACAGCCCCGCTGCTATGCGTTACACCGAGGTGCGTCTCGACAAGATGGGCGAGAGCATGATGGAAGACATGGACAAGGACACCGTTGACTTTGTGCCCAACTTCGACAACACCCTCGAGGAGCCCTCGGTGCTGCCCACCCGCATCCCCAACCTGCTGGTGAACGGTGCAACGGGTATCGCTGTCGGCATGGCCACCAACATGGCTCCCCACAACCTGGGTGAGTGCATCGACGGCTGCCTGGCGCTGCTCGAGGATCCCGAGATGGAGGTGAGCGACCTGATGAACTACATCAAGGCTCCCGACTTCCCCACGGGTGGTATCATCTACGGCTACCAGGGTGTGAAAGACGCCTTTGAGACAGGACGCGGACGCATCGTCGTGCGTGCCAAGGCCGAGATCGAGACCGAGCACAACCACGAGCGCATCGTCGTGAACGAGATTCCTTACAACGTCAACAAAAAGGACCTTATCGAGAACATTGCCCGCCTGGTCGAGGAGAAGAAGATCGAGGGCATTGCCGACATCAACGACGAGAGCGACCGCCACGGTATGCGCATCGTCATCGACATCAAGAAGGACTTCAACCCCAACGTGCTGCTCAACAAGCTCTACAAGATGACCGAGCTGCAGTCGTCGTTCAGCGTGAACAACGTGTGTCTGGTCAACGGCCGTCCCATGTTGCTCAACCTGAAGCAGTTGCTGCACTACTTCCTGGAGCACCGCCACGAGGTGGTTATCCGCCGCACCCAGTTCGACCTCAAGAAGGCCAAGGAGCGCGCCCACATCCTGGAGGGACTCATCATTGCCAGCGACAACATCGACGAGGTGATCGCCATCATCAAGAGCAGCGACTCGACCGAGCACGCCATCCAGCGCCTGTGTGAGCGTTTCAACCTCACCGAGATTCAGGCCCGTGCCATCGTCGAGATGCGTCTGCGTCAGCTCACCGGCTTGGAGCAGGAGAAGCTGCACAACGAGTTGGCCGAGGTGCGCAAGACCATCGAGCACCTGCAGGCTATCCTCGACGATCCCGCCGAGTGCCGCAAGGTCATCGAGCAGGAACTGCTCGAAGTCAAGGAGAAATTCGGCGACGAGCGCCGCACCCAAATCGTTTATTCCAGCGAGGAGATGAATGCCGAGGACTTCTACAGCGACGATCCCATGATCATCACCATCTCCCACTTTGGTTATATCAAGCGCACCCCGCTCAAGGAATACCGTGCACAGGCACGTGGCGGCGTGGGCGCCAAGGGCAGTGACACACGCGATGAGGACTTCATCGAGTATGTTTATGAAGCCACCAACCACAACTACATGCTGTTCTTCACGGCCACGGGACGCTGCTTCTGGCTGCGTGTGTTTGAGATTCCCGAGGGCACCAAGAACAGTAAGGGTCGTGCCATCCAGAACCTGCTCAACCTGGATGCCGAGAACCGTATCATGGCCTTTGTGCGTGCTACCAAACTCACCGATCCCGAGTACAACCAGTCACATTATATTGTATTTGCCACCAAGAACGGTATCGTTAAGCGCACGAGCCTGAGTGCCTACTCCCGTCCCCGTGCCAACGGTGTGCGTGCCTTGAACATTGCCGAAGACGACCAGCTCGTGGGCGCCATCCTCACCGAGGGCGACAGCGAGGTTATCCTGGCCAACAGCAAGGGCTACGCCATCCGCTTCCCCGAGACGGCTGTCCGCTCCATGGGCCGCACCGCCACCGGTGTGAAGGGTATGCGCCTGAGCGAGGACGATGAGGTCATCGGCATGATTTGCATGCGTGCCGGCACCCGCGACGACGTGCTCGTTGTTTCGGAGCAGGGTATGGGCAAGCGCAGTGCCCTCGAGGACTACCGCGTGACCAACCGTGGCGGCAAGGGTGTTAAAACAATTAACATTACCGCCAAAACTGGCAAGCTAATTGCAATCAAGAATGTGAACGACGATAACGACCTTGTCATCATCAACAAGAGCGGTATCGCCATCAGGCTCAAGGTGAGCTCGCTCAGGGTAGTGGGACGCGCGACACAAGGCGTGAGACTCATCAACCTGGAAAAGAAGAACGACGAGATAGCAAGCGTTTGCAAGGTCGACACCGAGCCCGAGACTACCGACGAAGAGAGCGTTCGCGACGCCTTCAGTCAAGAAAATGGTGAGATCAGGAATGTCGAGGAAGTCCAGGACAACCAGGACATTCAGCAAGATGAAAACGAACAACAAAACGATAACGAATAAACATTATAAACTGATTTAATTGTTAAGAAAAATGAAAAAGATGATTCTTTTCGCCGCAGCCGCCATCATGGCGTTCGGCGCATCGGCTCAGATGAGCCTTGTGAAAGACCTCGCCAAGAAGGCCGCTTCGGGCAACCCTCAGGCACTCATGGAGGTGCTTCAGGCCATTGAACCCGCCTTTGAGAACCCTGAGACTGCCAAAGACGTGCTCACTTACTACACCTATGGTAAGGCTGCCTTTGGTCTGTACGACGAGATGTACAAGATGAAACTCATGCAACAGCCCGTTGATGACGATATGATGAACGAGTTGTTGTCCAGCGCTTACGAATGCTACATGGAGGCCCTCCCCATGGACAGCGTGCCTGAGCTCGACAAGAATGGCGCTCCCAAGCTCAACAAGGACGGTAGCAAGAAGATCAAGACCAAGTATAGCAAGGAGATTATCGGCGCGCTCACCTCGCACATGGGTGACATTGCCAATGCCGGCAATGTTTATCTGCAGGCCAGCAACTGGGAGAAGGCTGCCGCCTCTTTCGGTAACTATGCCAATATCGCATCGTCGGCCTTCGCTATCGCCAACGGCGTTGCCGCTCCCGACAGCACTTTGAGCCAGGTGCGTTTCTTCGAGGGTTATTCGCTGTATCAGATCCAGAAGTTTGCCGAGGCTTATGATGCTTTCACCAAGGCCCGCAAGCTGGGTTACACCGACAACAACATCGTCGATTTCCAGACCTCGTCGCTGGCCAACATGGTACAGGGCATGCTCGACAAGAATGAGTATGACAAGGCCTTTAACTTCATCGACAATGCCTTGAAGGGTGATCCCAACAACGGTACCCTGCACGACATCAAGGGCTTTACTGTTGAGTTGAAGGATGGTGTTGACGCCGCGTTGCCCTTCTATCGCAAGGCCACCGAGGTTGATCCTACCTATGCAAACGCTTTCTTTGATGTTGGCCGCTGCCTCTACCTGCAGGCTCAGAAGATTATCGACGATAATCCCAGCGCCACCAACAAGGAGCTCGTTCCCAAGATCAAGCCCATCTATGACGAGGCAATCCCCTTCCTGGAGAAGGCTTCCCAGCTCAATCCCGATGACAGCAAGGCTAAGAACGTCTTGGATGACATCCTCTACAAGTTTGAGGTTATGGGCGTGAAGTAATCAGGTTAATTCATTAAGTACTAACGCGGGCGGCGAGGAATCGGTTCCTTCACCGCCCGCTCTTTTGGCAGCAGTTGCACGGTTAAGGAAAAATGACTAATTTTGCCGCGGTTTTTAAATAATAGGTAAAATTTCGTTGTGAATAAGTTAACTATCACATTATTGATAATAGCTGTGCTGCTGCCGTTCACTGCAGTGGCCCAACATCAGCTGGTCGGTCAAGCCAAGAAGGATATCACGGGCTTGACGATGACGGTAGACAGCTATAATAAGGCGTTTAACCGCCTCAAGCCAGCCCTCACCAATGACGAGACCCGCAACCAGGCCGAGACGTGGGCTATTGCCAGCCGAATCAAGTATGAACTGTTTGACAAGTACATGGACAACCGCCGCGTGGGCAAGAAGATTGATATCCAGGCGATGGGCCACTCGCTCATTGATGCCTATGACTACAGCCTTATCGCGCTCAAGCTCGACACCATCCACATTCTGGACAAGAAGGGTGATCCCGTTATCGACAAGAAGACCAAGCGCCCCAAGGCAAGAACCAAGTTCAGCAAGGACGTCGTGAACCGCATGGTGGAACACCACGATGACTATCGCCTGACGGGCAGTGAACTCTACAATATCAAGGACTGGGATGGCGCCTACGAGGCATGGGACATCTATTGTCAGATGGCAAGCCGCAGCGACGACCGCCGCTGGATCAAACCCGACAGCCTCGTGGCCGAGGTGCGCTACTACCAGGGCATCGCTGCCTGGCAAAAGACCGATACCATCGATGCCGTGCGCCTGTTCAGCGTGGCACGCCACTCGGGCTATAACCACAAGGAGGCCTACGACTACGCCTTGGTGTGCCTGAATGATCTGGGCAACGAGGCCGAGGTGGTGAAACTGGCATGGGACGCCTTCCTTAAATTCGGTACCAGCGACCCGCAATACATCCGCATCTTGATCAACGACTATATTACCCGTGAGGACTATTCGGGCGCCAACGACCTGATTGACGAGGCCATGGAGATTAATCCCGATGACGACGAATTGCTGAATCTCAAGGGACTGGTCATCGAAAGCAAGGAGAACATTTATGACGCATTTCCCTATTACCAGCGTTGCATAGAGCTTAACGACAGTAATGCCGGTGGACTGTTCAACGTGGGCCGCTATTTCTACAACAAGGCGATGGAAACGCGCATGAACAGCAACCTGCATGGTAAGAAGTTGGCCGATCTGGTTAACCCCATGTACCGTGAGGCTTTGCCCTATCTGGAGAAGTCCTACGCCATCAATCCCAGGAATCAGGACTTGGTCAATGCCTTGCGCGACATCTACTACAAGCTGGGAGAAGCCGATAAACTGCAGGCCATCGAAGCCGCGCAATAAAGGATAATGCAATATATAAAATGAGGTCGTGACGAGAATTCTCGCCACGACCTCGTTTTTCTAAACCCTAAACTTCAGTTCCTGACCATGATCAGGAACTGAATAAACCGTTACGGCTTGCGTACGATGCCGCGCTTGCTGGCGCGCACAAAGTCGATGATGATGTCGCGCTCGGGTGAGGCGGGCAACTTGGCGGCCTCCTCGAGTGACTGGGTGACGTTCAGGCCCGAATCATAGATGGTGCGGTAAACGTCGGCAATGGCGTCAATCTGCTCGCTGCTGTAGCCACGGCGGTGCAGGCCCACCTTGTTGACACCCTCATAGGCGATGGGGTAGCGGGCGGCCATGCAATAGGGAGGAATGTCCTTGTTGACCAGCGCGCCGCCTTGAATCATCACATGACAGCCGATGTGGGTGAACTGGTGCACGAGTGCGCCGCCACCGATGATGGCATAGTCGGCCACCTCGACCTCGCCGGCAAGTTGTGCCGAGTTGGACATGATGACGTGGTTGCCCACAATGCAGTCGTGTGCCACATGGCAGTAAGCCATAATCAGGCAGTTGTTGCCCACAACGGTCTTGCCGCGTGATGCGGTGCCACGGTGGATGGTGACAAACTCACGGATGACGGTGTTGTCGCCAACGATGGCAACGGTATCCTCGCCCTGGAACTTGAGGTCTTGAGGAATGTCGCAAACAACGGCGTTGGAGTGGATGTGGCAGTTCTTGCCGATGCGCGCACCACTGCGCACGACGGCTCCGCTGTCGATGATGGTGCCGTCACCAATCTCTACATTGGCATCGATGGTCACAAAAGGACCGATTTTCACGTTTTCCCCGATTTTTGCGTCAGGGTGGACGACGGCAAACTGATGGATATCCATATTCTGTTTCTTGTATCTGTTATTGATATTGATTTCTTAAAGCCTAACACCTAATGCCTAAAACCTATTCCGGATTCTTGACGATTTGGGCCATGAACTCGGCTTCGGTGACAATCTTCTCGCCCACAAAGGCATATCCCTTCATGATGGCGGTGCCGCGGCGGATGGGTGTCATTAGCGACAGGTGGAAGATGAGTGTGTCGCCAGGAACCACCTTGTGGCGGAACTTGACGTTGTCAATCTTGAGGAAGTAGGTTGAATAGTTCTCGGGGTCGTCAACACCGCTCAGCACCAGGATGCCGCCCACTTGGGCCATCGCCTCGACTTGCAGCACACCGGGCATGATGGGCTCGTCGGGGAAGTGCCCCTGGAAGAAAGGCTCGTTGGCGGTAACGTTCTTGATGCCCACCACATGCTTCTTGCCCTTCTCGATGATTTTGTCAACGAGGAGCATGGGATAGCGATGGGGCAACATGGCACGAATCTGGTTGATGTCGTAGAGCGGTTCCTTGTTGGGGTCATAGATGGGCGCTTGCACATTCTGGTAGCGCAACTCTTGACGTATCTTCTTGGACAGCTGGGTGTTGATGGTGTGGCCCGGACGGGTGGCTACAATGCGGCCCTTCAACGGACGGCCAATCAATGCCAGGTCACCCATCACGTCGAGCAGCTTGTGGCGCGCAGGCTCGTTCTTGAATGCCAGGGGCTTGTTGTTCAGGTAGCCCAGTTCGGTGGCGGGCTTGCGGGGCACCTTCATCACGTCGGCCATGTGGTCCAGTTCTTCCTGCTTCATGGGCGAGTCATAGATGACGATGGCGTTGTCCAGGTCACCGCCCTTGATGAGGTTGAGGTGGATGAGGGGCAACACCTCGCGCACAAATACAAACGTGCGGCTGGCGGCAATCTCCTGCTTGAACTGGCGAATGTCGGTCAGCGAGGCGAACTGGTTGCCCAGCACGGGAGAGTCAAACTCGATCATGCAGTCGATCGACAAATCGTCGTCGGGCAGCACGATGAGTGATGAACCCGTCTCTTTGTCAACGACCTTGATGCGCTGTTTCACTACATAGAACTCCTTCTCGGCTTCCTGCTCGACGATGCCGGCCTTCTCGATTTCCTCGCACCAGATGATGGCGCTACCGTCCAGAATGGGCACCTCGCCGCAGTTGACCTCAATCAGGCAGTTGTCGATGCCGGCGGCATACAGGGCGGCCATGGCATGCTCGATGGTGCTCATGCGGGCATCCTTATTGCTCTTGCTGGCAATCACGGTGCCGCGAGTGGTTTCGATGACGTGCTCGGCCAGGGCCTGGATGGTGGGCTGGCCTTCAAGGTCCATGCGCTTGAACACATAGCCGGTGTTCACCTCGGCGGGCTTGAAGGTTGCGGTCGACAGTTGTCCCGTGTGCAGGCCTTTGCCGGTGACGGTAAAGGAATTCTTTAATGTCTTCTGTTTCATGATTTCAGTGTGAAGTCAGCCTAAGGCTTAATTGTTGATTTTCTTCTTCAACTCCTTGATGTCGCTATACATCTCGCCCAGACGTTTCAGATAAACGGTCTGGCGGGCAAATTCCATGGCCGGCTGTACGGGAGCGCCCAGCCACTTGCCATTGCTGCCAATGCTGTTGTCGACACCCGTTTGTGCGCCGATGCCGTTCTTGTCGCCCACGGTGATGTGGCCGGCAAAGCCTACCTGGCCGCCCACCATGTTGTATTTACCGATCTTGGTCGAACCGGCGACACCCACTTGGGCAGCCATGACGGTGCACTGGCCCACCTCAACGTTATGGGCAATCTGGATGAGGTTGTCGAGCTTGGCGCCCTGCTTGACCACGGTAGCGCCCATGGTGGCACGGTCGATGGTCGTGTTGGCTCCAATCTCGACATCGTCCTCGAGAATGACGATGCCCACCTGGGAAATCTTCTCATAGGTGCCGTCCTCCTTGGGAGCGAAGCCGAAGCCGTCGCCACCGATAACAGCACCGCCCTGCACAATGCAGCGGTTGCCGATGCGGCAGCCATGGTAGATCTTCACGCCGGGATACAGGATGACATCGTCACCCAGGGTAACACCGTCACCCACATACACCTGGGGATAAATCTTGACGTTCTTGCCGATGGTCACGCCATCGCCGATGTAGGCAAACGCGCCGACGTACACATCGTCGGGCAGCTGGGTGCCCTGACCCACGTGGATGGGCTGTTCGATGCCGCGCTTCTCGGGGCGCTGGCTGTTCACAAAGTTGAGCAGATCGGCGAGCGTCTTGTAGGGGTCATCGACACGAATCAGGGTGGCTTTCACCTCATGCTCGGGCTCGAAGTCCTTGCGGACAAGAATTGCCGAGGCCTCGGTCGTGTACACGTAATGAGTGTATTTGGGATTGGCCAGAAACGTCAGGCAGCCTGCGGTGGCCTCTTCGATTTTAGCATAGTTGTTAATCACGGTCGATGCGTCGCCGTCGACTGTGCCGTTAACCATTGCTGCAAGTTGTTGTGCAGTAATTTCCATGATGTGTAGTTATATTGACTAGTCAGTAGTTTTCAAAAACGGCTGCAAAGTTACGAATAAACGGGCGCAGAACAAAACAAATTTCTTGGTTTTTTATGCCGATCGCCCTTTGCAGTGGTTTTGCCGAAGAAACTCAATATCACAACTTTAGATTGTTCTCGTCGAGTTGCGATGTGTTAAAAAAGACAACAATGTGCCCTTTTGGGCCCTTTTGGGGCTTTTTTACTTTGCGCTGCGGGTGAGCAGTTCGGCTATTTTTGCCTCGATAACGGCAGGCTTTTCCACCCCGACGATGGTCTGGTATTCGCCCTCGGGGGTGATGAACATCAGCATCGGGATGGCCTCGATGTGGAACTCCTGGGCCAGTTCGGGTTTCTGGTCAATGTCGATGCGCTCAAAGATGACATCGCCCTTGTGATGCTGCTCGATTTCGTCGAGGATGGGCGCCAACTCCTTGCAGGGGCCGCACCAGGTGGCGTAAAAGTCAACTACCATGGGCTTTGCCGACATGATGGTGCTTTGCTTCATCCATCCGTCGTCCTGTCCTGCTTCACTTGCGGCCTCGGCAGTTGCCTCGTCTTGGGTCATCTCGTTGGTGACGGTCTCCTCGGCCTGATTCTGTTCGGCCCTGTTGTTGCAGGATGCGACCATCATCACGATTGCCACGATGAATAAAAACTTCTTCATTTTATGATTTGATTATCTGAATGTCTGTTAACTGATGAGTTTACCCTTGCCCAGACGGGTGATTTCGGGCTCACTGCCTGTGCAGTCCACAATGGTCGAGGGCAGCAGCTGTCCGCGGCCCGAGTCGATGACGATGTCCACTTGAGACGCGAAGGCCTCGGCCATCAGGCCGGGTTCGCAGCGGTAATCCTCGTCGTCGCCGGGGACCGAGGTCGTCAGGATGGGACCTCCCAGTGTGCGCACGATGGCCAGCGCGATTTTGTTGTCGGGAATGCGGATGCCCACGGTGCGGCGGCCCTTGAAGGCCTTGGGCAACTTGGACAGGGCAGGGAGGATGAAGGTGAACGGGCCAGGCAGGTTAGACTTCATCAGCCTGAACTGCGTGTTGTCAAACTTGGCGTATTGTGCCACCTGAGAGATGTCGTCGCAGATGATGGACAAGTTGGTCTTGGCCGACTTCATCTCCTTGATGGAGCAGATGCGCTCAATGGCCTGGTTGTTGAGTGCGTCACAACCCAGCGCATACACCGTGTCGGTCGGGTAGATGATGAGTCCTCCGTCCTTGAGGGTCTTGACCACTTGGTCGATGTGGCGTTGGTTGACGTTTTTCTCTAAAATCTCGAGTAGTTCCATATGTTGTGATTCTATTGTTTAGTTGCTTGTGGCAGGTGTATAGATAGCGGTCTCGACGTTGGTCGCGTGGGCATATTCCTTGAGCAGGCGGGCCATCCAGTCGACGGCTTGCTCAACGGGCATCTCGGGCGCAAAGGCGTTGATGTTGATTTGGGCAGTAACCGTCTGATCGGTGAACTTGGTGCGTTCCTCGTCGCTGGTCGGGGTGGCGATTGGGCCTGCGGCATCGCGGTAAACGGGCATTCCCTCGATGTTGAGCAGGCCGCGCCCGATGCCGTTATACACGTCATCACTGGTGCCCACGCTCATCGTGAGCGTGTCGCCGACGATGCGGTCGCCGTCAAGTCCGCTGATGGCATATCCGCTCTTGATGGACACCAGGTTCACCACATCGATGAGGGTGGTCAACCGGTAAATGCCCAGCCCGCGGATGATGCGGCGGCACAGGGCCTCGCTCGACACGCGGTAGCGGCTGGGGTCCTTGCCCAGCGCCTTGTACAAGTGGCGGGTGCCGGCAATAGCGGGTCGCTGATTGATCTCGAGCAACTCGTAGCGCTCCTTGATTTCTTGGGCTGCAGCCTCAATCTCGGCCCACAAGGCATCGCACGTCGGCTCGTTGATTACCGTTGCGCGGATGAGCCCGATGCGGGTCTCGGGACAGGCTTCTAATATCCTTGGATCTATTTTGACTTGAATCATTGCTATCGGCTTCCTGAAAAATCGGTGCAAAGATACAACTTTTCATCCAATTGACCTCAACTTTTCCCTTTGCAGTAAAGCCGATTGTAAAAAACTTTCGGCGAAATATTGCACCGCAAGAGGAAAAGTCATAAATTTGCGGGTTGAAACGTCTAGAAACCAATTTAACACTATAACATCATTAACAATTTATTTATGAAATTAGCAAAATTAACAGCATTGTCGGTTGCGGTCTTGGCTCTATTGAGCTCCTCGACCTGCTCCAAGCAGGAATCGGCGCCAGCCCAGGGTCCTGCTACCGAGAAAACCACAACCAAGATGGAGAAGAAAGAGTTTACTCCCGAATTCCTTAATTCGCTGGGTCGTGTGGGCGGTCCTCAGGTGTCGCCCGACGGTAAGAAAATCCTTTATGGCGTGACCTATTATGATATCTCGACCAACAAGGGCAACTGCGATTTGTGGGTGATGGATATCGACGGCAGCAATGCCAAGCAGATTACTAACACTCCCAAGAGTGAGAGCAATTATGTGTGGATTGACGGAGGCAAGAAGATCGCTTTCATCTATACCGAGGACGGTGAGGCCAAGTGCCCGCAGTTGTGGATCATGAACGCCGACGGTGGCGGTCGCAGTTGCGTCAGCAACATCGACGAGGGTATCGAGGGCTTCGTGTTCTCTCCCGACGAGAAGCGCGTGGTCATGATTGCCCAGGTGAAGTATGGCAAGACGGCTCAGGATGTTTATCCCGACCTGGACAAGACCACCGGCAAGCTCTATGACGACATGATGTACAAGCACTGGGACGAGTGGGTAACCGTGATTCCCCATCCCTTTGTTGCAGACTTTGATGGCAACAAGGCCGGTAACGTGAAGGACATCCTCGAGGGAGAGCCCTATGAATCGCCCATGCGTCCTTGGGGCGGCATCGAGTCTCTGGCTTGGACCCCCGACAGCAAGAACCTGGTTTACGTTAGCCGCAAGAAAACAGGCAAGGACTATGCTTTCTCGACCAACAGTGACCTGTACAAGTACAATCTGGAGACCGGCAAGACCGAGAACCTGACCCAGGGCATGATGGGTTATGACACCTATCCCATCATCAACAGCAAGGGTGAAATGGCTTGGCTCTCGATGGAGCATGACGGCTACGAGGCCGACAAGAACCGCATCTTCTTCATGGATGCTGCCGGCAACAAGAAGGACCTGACCGAGAACTGGGACTACAGCGTGGACGCTATCGCCTGGTCGCCCGACGAGAAGGCCATCTATTTCATCTGCCCGTTCCAGGGTGTGCAGCCCATCTTCCGCATGGATGTTGCTACCCAGAAGGTGGATACCATCGCCATGGGCGTTTGTGACTACGACGGTCTTGCATTTGCCGAGGGCGGCAAGGTCATCACCTGCCAGCACAGCTACCAGACTCCTAACGAGATCTATAGCGTAGAGATGGGCAAGGAGCCCGTTCAGCTCACCCACGTCAACGACGAGATGCTCGCCCAGGTTGATCCCATCGGCATCGAGAAGCGTATGGTGCCCACCACCGACGGCAAGCTCATGACCACTTGGGTATGCTACCCGCCCAACTTCGACCCCAACAAGAAGTATCCCGCCATCCTCTTCTGTGAGGGCGGTCCCCAGTCGCCCGTAAGCCAGTTCTGGAGCTATCGCTGGAACATGCGCATCATGGCCAGCAACGGCTACATCGTCATCCTGCCCAACCGCCGCGGTCTGCCCGGCTTCGGCACCGAGTGGAATGCCCAGATCAGTGGCGATTACGGTGGCCAGAACATGCGTGACTACCTGGCTGCAGTCGATTACATGAAGAAGGAGCCCTACATCGATGGTGACCACATTGGCGCTGTTGGCGCTAGCTATGGTGGCTATTCGGTTTACTTCCTGGCTGGTAACCACAACAAGCGCTTCGCTTGCTTCCTGGCACATGCCGGTATCTTCAACCTCGAGGCACAGTACCTCGAGACCGAGGAGATGTGGTTTGTACAGTGGGATCTGGGTGGCGCATTCTGGGATAAAAACAATGCTGTCGCACAGCGTTCCTACACCCAGGCCAACCCCAAGAACTATGTTCAGAATTGGGATACCCCCATCATGTGCACCGCTGGCGAACTCGATTACCGCATCGTCTTCACCCAGGCTTGCCAGGCATTCAATGCCGCCAAGATCAAGGGCCTGCCCGCACGTCTGCTGCTCTTCCCCGACGAGAACCACTGGATTCTCAAGCCCCAGAACAGCATCATGTGGCAGCGTGAGTTCTTCCGCTGGCTCGACACATGGCTGAAGCCCGACAGCGAGGCTGCCAAGCAGTACAAGGCCGAGCAGGACTCCATCGCCGCAGCCAAGGCTGCCGCTAATCCTGCTCCCGCAGTCGAGGAGAAACAGAACTGATAGAATAGTTCATCAATGAATGCAACAGGGTGGTCCCGATCAGGACCACCCTGTTAGTGTTATTCTGGAGTATCTGGATTGTCTAGTCGATTCCCAATAATGAGTAGACATCATGGCGCCAGTCGCCGCCGTTGTCGGGGTTGAGCGTTCGGATGCCCAATGCCGCAGCTGCCTCGCAGTTGCGGGCGCTGTCGTCGATGAAGAGGATGTTGCCAGGGTCTGTCCCTTCTCCTTCAATCATCGCTTCGAAAATCTCAGGAGCCGGCTTCATCATGCGCATTTCGTAGCTCAGATACAAGCGGTCAAAATAGTAGTCCAGGCCGTGCCCGTTACCGTCGAACGCGTTGCTGCGTGCCCACCGCATCATGAAGGGGTTGGTGTTGGACAGCAGGGCAATGGGAAATCCCTCTTGCCGCAGGTGCAGTAGGGCATCGAAGTTGCGCTGATATAATTCGGCGGCATAGCCTGTCCAGGCATATTCCAACTGTTCCATTGTCAGCGGCTTGCCCACTATGCGGCTAAGTTCGTCGCGGTATTGCTCGGCGGTGAGTTTGCCGGCTTCGAGGTCGCCAAAGATGCCCTTTTGGGCATAATCGTCCAGGAATTCCTCAACCCGCGTGACACCGACTTCCTTAAACCGCCGGATAGCAATCGATTTGTCCAGTCGGAACACAACGCCGCCCAGGTCAAACACGACGTGCATCTTATCGTTGTTATTGTCCATGATGTGTCATTTTATTTGAAAAACATTTGCAAAGGTAGTCAGTATCTCCTAATTTTGCAACCGTGAATTACTCAGTAACCACTAAAGAGGTAACCATTGCCGCCGATGAGTTCATCCGTCGCTATCGTGACGTGGAGCGCATTGGCGCCTATTGCCTGCAGTGCCCCGGCTATGGCACGTCGTGGGGCTGCCCGCCATTTGACTTCGATCCGCGAACTGTTAGCGATGGTTTTAAAACCGTGAGGTTGATGGGCACGACAATAGAATTTGACGAGGCGACGCGGGCCTCATGCAAGGGCGCCGAGCAGTCGACTGCCATGGGGCATGAAGCGATGGAAGAAGTGTGGAAGGATCTGCTGCCGCGATTGTATGAGATGGAGCGGGAAACGCCAGGCAGCCGCTGTTTCACCTTTCGTTGTGTCTTGTGTCCCGAGGGCTGCACCCGCCCCGAAGGCAAGCCTTGCCGCCACCCCGACCGCTTGCGCCACTCGCTCGAATCGGTAGGCTTTGATATCGTCGCCATGACGCGTGAGCTGTTAGGCATTGACCTCGAGTGGAGCACCGACGGCACCCTCCCTAAACACCTCTGCCTCGTTACAGCCTTGATGAGCCCCTAAGCCTGAATAGGTGTTTGGCTTGTTTTGTTATGTAACGCCATATATTTTTAAAATTCAGATATTTAACTAATTGAGTGAGAATGATGAAAAAAATTCTTTTTGTTTTTATTGCAATGCTAATGGCCGGAAATGTTTTCGGTTCATCTGTAAACCAGAGCAACAATGATGTGAACAACGATGATGAGATTAATATTTCTGATTTGAATACTGTCATTGATGCCATGATGAATGACCCATTCAACATGAACTATGACGTGAACAATGATGGAGTTGTCAATATTGCCGACGTTAACGCCATCATCGATATGATTTTGGAAACCGCTCCTACCACAACAGAACAGATGATAGTGGTGGACGGCGTGACTTATAAGATGATTTTTGTTGACGGTGGCACGTTCAAGATGGGCGCTACAGCCGAGCAGGGCAGTGATGCCTACAGCTCCGAGAGCCCGGCACATCAGGTTACGCTATCGGACTACCGCATCGGCGAAACCGAAGTGACGCAAGCCCTTTGGCTGGCTGTGATGGGCTCCAATCCGAGCTATTTCACTCCACGTAATGGTTATACCGAGGATCTCAACCGTCCTGTGGAGATGATAACTTGGAACGATTGCCAGACTTTTATCAGCAAACTGAACGAGATGACGGGTATGCATTTCCGCCTGCCAACAGAAGCCGAATGGGAGTTTGCCGCTCGTGGCGGCAACAAGAGCAAGGGTTATAAATATGCAGGCAGCAACAGGCTTGACGAGGTGGCATGGTATTGGGAAAACATACCGTCTCAGACGAGCAGAACCCCAGGCTACGGCACCCAACCCGTACGCACGAAGAAGGCCAACGAGTTGGGCCTGTACGACATGAGCGGCAACGTTTGGGAATGGTGTCGGGACAAGTACGGCGATTACAGCAGCGCAGCTCAAACCAATCCGACGGGTCCGACTTCTGGATCTTTACGTGTGCGTCGCGGTGGCGCCTGGGGCTATACTGCCAGGGATTGCCGTGTGTCGACCCGGTTCTATGATGTTCAGGTATCGGGTGCAACAAGCGGCCTGGGATTTCGTCTGGCTCTCTAGTCTCGGTCCTTTCAAATAAAGATACGAGACCAGCGCACTGACATTGATTTTTGTGGCTTACGGGAGGTACCATGTGGTGTCTCCCGTTTCTTGTACTATTACTTGTAGAACACGAAATAGACGGCCATGACTAGACAGAAGAAAGCCGCCAAATGGTTCCACCTCAAGGTCTCGCCATTAAAAAACACCGTTACAAATACCGTGAATACGGCCAATGATACCACTTCCTGAATGACCTTGAGCTGCATGATGTTGAAGGGGCCTCCGTTGCCTTCGAAGCCGATGCGGTTGGCGGGCACTTGGCACGAATACTCGGGCAGCGCAAGCAGCCACGACAGCAGGATGATGACATAGAGCGGCGTGTTGTCGGTGAAGACCTTGATCTGTTGCAGTTTCAAATGCCCGTACCAGGCAAACGTCATGAAGATATTGGACACGATGAGCAGTCCGATGGTGTAGAATTGTTGCAGGTATTGCATGCCTAATGAGTTGTTCAAGATTGTTGTTTTTTTGCGGCGCAAAATTAGTCATTTATTCTGACTTTTGGCCAATTTTGCCTATATTTGCACTCCCAATCACTGAACTGAAATGGAGGAGCAAGCAATACAGTTGTTAAACAGGTCGATACTGCCTGTCAACGTGACGGCCATCACCCTGGGCGAAAAAATGCTCGTGATGGACACGCTGGCATCGCCGTTGATCTTCCCCGGGGAGCAAAGTCCCTCGGGCCGGTTTCCCATGAAGTTGTCGCACTCTTGCCTGCTCATTGTCGAGAGCGGTGAAGTCAGATTAAACGTCAATTTCCAGGACTCGGTGGTGGGCGCCGGCAGTTGCGCTATCATCAGCGAGGGTGCGATTGTCGAGTGGGCGGAGGATGACCATGCCCGTTTTGTCCTGGTGTTGTTCTCACGCAACCAGCTCCCGTCCATGCCCTGTGTCCAGCAAAATGCCAACCAGGTCATGACGTGCAAGCTGCGTGACGAGCACATGGCGATGCTTAAACAGGTTTATCACATGCTGCGCACCATTCTGCTCGATGACGCCTTTGCCCCCAACAGGGAAGAAAGCGCAGCCGGTTGCCTCAACCTCATGGCGAGCATCATTGGGCAGGAAAACGGCTCACAGCGCGCCGTCAAGGCGACACGCGCCGACGAGATTGTCTCCCGTTTCTTGAAATGCGTACAGGAAAATTACCGTGAGCACCGTGAGTTGGGTTTCTATGCCGATCAGTTAGGCCTCTCGCTCAAGTACATGTCCCATGTCATCTATGAGAAGACAGGGCGCCATCCCTCAAAATGGATTAAGGATTATGTCATCCTGGAGGCCAAAACGATGCTGCGCAGCGGCCGCTATTCCATCCAGCAGATAGCCGAAGAACTGCATTTCCCCAACCAGTCCTTCTTCGGCAAATATTTCAAGGAAACCGTCGGCGTCTCCCCCAAGAAATGGAAATGATGTAAAGTTAATGGCGGCTATGCCGTCCGTTCCATCACTTATTGGGCGTGATGGTAATGACAGCGTACTCCGAATCGGTGCCGATGCGGAATTTACCGCCCCAGATGCCCATGCCCGAACTCACATAGTAGTCGGTCTTGCCCTTGCGCCACTGGCCGTAATCACACTCATACATCTTCTTGGTGACCCAGTTCAGCGGCCAAACCTGGCCGCGGTGGGTGTGGCCGCTCAGTTGCAGATCCACACCGTTCTGCTCGGCCTCCTCAAGGTTAAACGGCTGGTGGTCAAGCAGGATGATGTAGTCGCCGCGCGTGACGCCTTGCATCAGTTGCTCTACGCTCTTGCGACGGCGGTTGCTGCGGTCGTCACGTCCCACAATCGTCACATTGCCCACGTTAATGCGGTCGTCGCGCAGGATGCGGATACCTGTCTTGCCTAGCAGATCCAGCGCCTTGTCTATGCCGGTAATGTATTCGTGATTGCCCAGGCAGGCTAGGGTAGGAGCATTGAGGCGCTGCAGTTCCTCGACGGTGCCCTGCTCCAGCAGGGGACGCACGTTGCCGTCGATAATGTCGCCGGCGATAAGGATAAGGTCGGCCTTCTCGGCATTGATCATGTTCACCCAGCGGCCTACCTCGGCCCGGGGGTTATGGAATCCGGCATGCAAGTCGCTCAGCATGACGATTTTAAGTGGACGTTCCAGAGGTTTGTCGGTGGTGAGGTTGATTTCCTGACGTTGCTTGTTGTGGTAATGGATGTTGCCACCGATAAAGGTCACCAGCATCACACCCGTCAGCACCAGCGAGGTGATAGCATTGCCCCGCAGCCATGTAGCAGGCACCAGATGCACCAGCCGCCCGATGTCGAGCACGAGAAACGCCATGAGCAGGTAGAACATGATGACCAGCCATGAGTTGCCGATCTCATACATCGCTGTGGCCATGCCCAGCGGCACACTGTCGCTCTTGAACTGCAGCACCATGCAGGCCAGGGCCAGCAGCATGAGCAGGAGAACGATAACCTTGACGGGCGTTGAGAACGGCAGCACGCGCCACACGTGCCACGACACGAATCCCTGCATGACCAGCATCACGGTCAAAGCAACTATAAAGAATTTTGCCATAAGCAGTTAATGTCTTTGTTGATTAGGACTGCAAATATACAAAAAATCTTGAAACCACTGCTCATTTATTGTCAAGGCCGGCTGTTAACAAGTTGAATGCTTAGTAGCACTTGATGCGGTACATGAAGCCCAATTCCACGCGGTTGGTGTTGTAGCTGTTGAGGTTGCTGAATTTGTTGAAATTGTATCGGTGTCCCAGGTAGGCCAGGAAAATGCGGAAGTCGTGCTTAGGCAGGGGCCAGAACTCCAGGCTGCCCAGATAACCGATCGACTTGCGGTAGTTGTGCAGCTCCTCGATGCGTGCCACGCTTGTCGTCTCGTAGGTGCCCTTGAGCATCAGGTTCCATTTGTGGGCAAACTGCCAGTTCATCTTGGCCACCAGCGAATGGCTGTGCACCTTGCCCACGTGGGTCGAGCCTGGCGCGAGCCGGTCGCACAGGTCATGGGTCGCATAGTGCAGGCGATCCACATCGTCCCATTCGCCATAATAGTCGAGATACAGCTGGTAGTTGGGCAGATTGAGCTGCTGCCCCAGGGTCCACATGCGGGAGTATTTGTGCTTGGCTTGGGTCTGGATGCCCCATGCCCAGCGGGTCTGCAACTGGTCGTGAAAGAGGTTGCCGTTCCAGTTCACGATATAGGTGAGCGGTGCGCGGCTGCGGCTCAGTTTCTCGGGCTTTGCCAGGTCGCTGGTCACCACTTGGGGATTGTCGCCCAGTTCCTCGGTGAACGAGTCGTTGTAGCTGTTGGTGGCCTGCAGGGCCAACTCTTGGCTGGGGATAGGGTGGTAGCTTATCATCGCTCCGGCCATGAAGATGTCCATCATCTCCACCAAGTCGCTGTAGCGGTAGATCTCCATCGGGTTCTGGTCATACTCAAAGCCGCCCCAAATCTGGCACAGCTTGCCGGCGGCGATTTCCACCTTGCTGCTCGGGCGGTAGCCCACCATCATGATGTCGGTGGCCTTGGCAAAGCGGTCTAAACCCTTGGCAGTCTGGCTCATGTTGAGCTGGTGGCGCAGGCGGTAAAATACCCGCGGCGTGATGTCACCCTTGATGTCGAGGCGCAGGTCACGGCAGATGAAACGGGTGTCCCACTCGCCGTTGTCGGCGTCCTCGGCCATCAGGCTTGATGCGAAGTTGATATGGAAGTTAAAGGCGTCGGTCTTTTTCTCGAGATTGAAAATGCGCTCGGCTAGAGATTCGGTGTCCTGATCCTCACCGCCCATGCGTGTGTTATGGCCTTGAGCCATAGCTGTCAGTGTCAACAGGCTGGTGAATAAGGTGAGAAGGAATGCTTTCTTCTTCATTATAGTTTTCGTGATGTGGTGTTTAAAAAATCTGGCTGCAAATTTACACAGAATTCCGAATTCTGTGTAAATTTGCGCAATTATTCATTGATTTATCAATACAACAACATGCCTAATAACAGCAGAGAGAAGAAATTGGAGGCCTTTGGGCGACTGCTCGATATCCTGGACGAGCTGCGCGTGAAATGCCCCTGGGACCGCAAACAGACCAACGAGAGCCTGCGTCCCAACACCATCGAGGAAACCATGGAACTCGCCGATGCCATCATGGGCGAGGACGACGATAAGATCCGTAAAGAGCTGGGCGACGTGCTGTTGCACATCGTTTTTTATGCCAAAATCGGTGACGAGAAGGGCAAGTTTGACATCGCCGACGTGTGCGATGCCCTGTGCGAGAAACTCGTTTACCGCCATCCGCACGTCTTCGGCGACGAGAAAGCCGATACCGCAGCCCAGGTGCTCAAGAACTGGGAACTCATCAAGATGAGCGAAAAGGATGGTAATAAGATGGTACTCAGCGGAGTACCTCGCAGTTTGCCGTCGCTCATCAAGGCCGAGCGCGTGCAGGAAAAAGCCGCCAATGTAGGCTTCGACTGGCAGAAGCGCGAGGACGTATGGGACAAAGTCAAAGAAGAACTGGGCGAGGTGGAGGCCGAACTGCGCGGCAACGATGCCGCCGACCGTGAAAAGGAATTCGGTGATCTCTTCTTCTCGCTGGTCAATGCGGCGCGACTCTACAACGTGCGTCCCGACAATGCCTTGGAGCGCACCAACCGCAAATTCATCGCCCGTTTCAACTACATCGAGCAAAAGGCCAACGAGCAGGGACGCCATGTCAACGAGCTGACCCTGGCCGAGATGGACGAACTCTGGAACGAGGCCAAAGCGCAACACCTTGGCGAATAGCAATTTAAAGTATTAGTTTAGACGTCAAGTCAAAATCCACTATCAACTAAGAACTAAGAATTCCCAACTATGAAAGTCTGCGTAACAGAGAAACCCAGTGTGGCTCGTGACATTGCCCGGCTGCTTGGTGCCAACGACAGGCACGACGGCTACTTCGAGGGCAATGGCTATCAGGTGACGTGGACTTTCGGACACTTGTGTGAACTCAAGGCGCCCAACGACTATACCGACCAGTGGAAGTGGTGGAGTCTGGGCCAGTTGCCCATGATACCGCAGCGTTTCGGCATCAAGTTGAAGGACGATGAGGGCATCAAGAAACAATTCAACGTCATTAAAAGCCTGATAGCCAGTGCAGATGAGGTCGTCAACTGCGGTGATGCCGGCCAAGAGGGAGAGCTCATCCAGCGTTGGGTGTATCAGAAGGCCGAGTGCGATAAACCCGTTAAGCGACTGTGGATTTCGTCGTTGACCGACGAAAGCATCCGCAAGGGCTTTCAGGAGCTGAAAGATTCCAAAGACTTTGATAACCTGTACTTTGCAGGTCTGTCGCGAGCCATTGGCGATTGGATCTTGGGCATGAATGCCACGCGCCTCTATACGCTGAAGTATTCCCGCTCGCGCGATGTGCTCTCGGTGGGCCGTGTGCAGACGCCCACGCTCGCCATGATTGTCGCTCGCCAGCGCGAGATAGAGAATTTCGTTCCCGAGAACTACTGGGAACTGAAGACCAAATACCGCGGCGTGACGTTCAACAGCACGCGCGGCCGCTTCAAGACCGAGGGCGAAGCAAATGATATCGTCGAGCAAATCAAGCAGTTACCGCTTGAGGTGACCTCGGTCGAGACCAAGAAAGGCCGCGAGGCGCCGCCGCGCCTGTTCGACCTGACGAGCCTGCAGGTGGAGTGCAACAAGAAGTTTGGCATGTCGGCCGACGATGCCCTCAAGACCATCCAGTCGTTGTACGAGAAAAAGGCGACCACCTATCCGCGTGTCGATACCACTTATCTGAGCGACGACATCTATCCGCAGGTGCCCGGCATCATGCAGGCTATGGTGCCCTATGCCAACCTGACTGCTCCCGTGCTGGCACTCAACAAGTTGCCCAAGAGCAAAAAGGTGTTTGACAACAGCAAGGTGACCGACCACCATGCCATCATTCCCACCAATGTCAACCCGGCAACCGTCGCTATGACGCCCGAGGAAAAGCGCGTCTATCACCTGATTGCCGTCCGCTTTATCGCCGCCTTTTATCCTGATTGTGAATTCAATACGACAACCGTAATGGCCCAGGTGGGCGAGTATGGCTTCAAGGCCACGGGCAAGGAGATTCTCAAACCCGGCTGGCGTGATCTCTATAACAAGCCGGGTGACAAAAATGCCGACGAAGAAGGCAAGGAAAAGGCTGACGATGAGGACAATGGCGTGATGCCGCACTTCGAGAAAGGGGAGAGCGGTCCTCATGAGCCCTCGGTGCTCAAGCGCACCACCCAGCCGCCCAAACCTTATACCGAGGGTACGCTGCTGCGTGCCATGGAAACAGCAGGCAAGACCGTTGACGACGAGGAGCTGCGCGATGCCATGAAGGAGAACGGCATCGGGCGCCCTTCGACACGCGCCGCCATCATCGAGACGCTGTTCAAGCGCCGTTACATCCGCAAGGAGCGCAAGAGCCTGGCACCCACAATGGCGGGCATCCAGCTCATCGACATCATACATGAACCTTTACTTAAAAGTGCAGCACTTACGGGACTGTGGGAGAAAAAGTTGCGCGAAATAGAACGCGGAGAATATGTTCCTGCCCAATTCATCGATGAACTCAAGCAGATGATCGGCGAGATTGTGCTTAATGTGCTGCGTGACAACACCGGAGGCAGCATCGCCGTCGAGCAGGGCAAGCCCGTCAAGCCCAAGTCGCCATCGGGTGGGGAAGAGAAGCCCAAAAAGCCGCGGGCGCCACGCCTGAAGAGTATTGAGGAAATCCCGTGCCCCGTGTGCGGCAAGGGGCATCTGGTCAAGGGCAATACGGCCTTTGGCTGCAGCGAGTACAAGAACGGCTGCCACACCGTGCTGCCGTTTACCGAGTATCCCGCCGATTCGACGCCGGCCAAGCTGTCCCGCCTGGTCAAGAAGAACTTTAAGGTCAAGTAACACCATCAAGCTATGTCATTGAATGAAGTGATCCAGTATGTGCTGGCAGGATTGATAGTGGCAGCTGCCGTGTTTGCCGTGGGGCGCGCAATGTGGTGGGCGGCCCATGACAAAAAGACGGCGCTAACTGCCTGTGCTGCATGCAAGTTGCAGGACGTGTGCCGCAAGCCTGAGAAAAATTCTGTGAAAAAATGTGCCGATAAAGTTGCACAGCTCAAAAAGTAGCAGTAATTTTGCACCGCTAAACGCAAAAGGTCGCTTGGATGAGTGGTTTAGTCACCGGTCTGCAAAACCGGGCACAGCGGTTCGAGTCCGCTAGCGACCTCAACAAGGAATCGCTTACTGAGAATATCGGTTTGCGGTTTTTTTATTGTATAATGCTGTGGGGTTGCAAAATGAAGCATGACCTTTAAAGTGATACTTGATGGTTTGGCAATAATCCCATTGGATAGAGTAGTGTTAAATTTCTATAAATTGATGTCGGCGCCCTCAAATTGTGGTCGAATTTCTTTGAAAAAAGCCGCTTTTACAGTACTTTTGTGCACTTTAAATTGGGGTCGAAAGGCGACTGGTGGCATCCCACAGGGGCGGCTTTTTAAAAACCGGTGCCGTAAATAACTGGATTCCAATACTATATATAACTATCTCCACTAGCTCATTACTCTGCGGTAGTGAGCCCCTATTTTCGCATATCAAAAAAACTAACATAAATGATAAGTAAATGGAATTACTTACCTCTAACATCCGACGAACGCATTGCCGAGGAGCAGCTGGCGGCCCAGTTCCCCAACTGCCCCGCGATCGCTCGGCTGTTGGTGCTCAGGGGCTTGAAGACCGCGGACGACGTCCACGACTTCCTCTACCCGTCGCTCCAGCAGCTGCACGATCCGTTCTTGCTCAAGAACATGGACAAGGCAGTGGCAAGGCTGAATCACGCGTTAGGGGCAAAAGAGAAGATCATGGTGTATGGCGACTACGATGTGGATGGAACCACAGCTGTAGCGCTAGTGTATAAGTATCTTCAAAACATTTACTCCGATCTGGTTTACTATATCCCGACACGTGACGACGACGGGTATGGTATCTCGCTGCAGAGCATCGACTATGCAGAGTCTATCGGAGTATCGTTGATTATCGTGCTCGATTGCGGCATCAAGGCGATTGAGGAAATTGCCTATGCTAAGCAGAAGGGCATCGACTTCATCGTGTGTGACCACCATGTCCCCGATGATGTCTTGCCCGATGCAGCAGCTATCCTTAATCCTAAACTCGTCGACGACACCTATCCGTTCAAGGGGTTGTCGGGTTGCGGTGTGGGCTTCAAGTTCATGCAGGCCTTCTCCAAGAGTAACGGCCTGGGGATGATGTACAACCTCGAAGCCATGCTCGACCTGGTGGCCGTGAGCATCGCGGCCGATATCGTGCCGCTCACGGGCGAGAACCGTGTGATGATGTTCTATGGCCTGCGCCGTTTGAACAACAATCCCAATGTGGGTCTGCGCAGCATCATCCGCACTTGCGGCTTGAACCGTCACGAGCTCACCATCAACGACATCATCTTCAAAATAGGACCTCGCATCAATGCGTCGGGCCGCATGGAGTCGGGCCAGGAGTCGGTAGAGCTGCTCGTGAGCCGCAACATGCAGAGCGCCATGGAGATATCCAAGCGCATCGACCAGTATAACAGCAACCGCAAGGAGCTTGATAGCCAGGTGACTGTCGAGGCCAACGAGATTATCGAGAGCCATGCTCAGGTGCTTGACGGCAAGAAGCCCATCGTCATCTATGACCGCAACTGGCACAAGGGTGTCATCGGTATCGTAGCGGCAAGGCTCGCCGAGTTGTACTTCAGGCCCTCGGTCGTGCTCACCTATTATGCCGACGGCATCGCAACGGGTTCGTCGCGTTCGGTGCGCGGATTTGATGTCTACACGGCTATCAAGTCGTGCCGCGACCTGCTGGAGACCTTCGGTGGCCATACCAATGCCGTGGGTCTGTCCATCAAGGAGGAGAACATTCCCGAATTCAGGCGCCGTCTCACCGCCTATGTCGAGGAGCACATCCACGACGAGCAGGTGACCCCGGCCATGGATATCGATTGTGAAATCAAGTTCAGCGACATCAACGGCTCGCTGTTGCGTTACCTGCGCTTGCTCAACCCCTACGGTCCCGGCAACAGCAAGCCGGTATTTATGACCCGCAAGGTCTATGATGCCGGATCGAGCAAGGTGGTGGGCAAGAAAAACGAGCACATCAAGCTCGACCTCGTTGATGAGGCCGGCAACAAGGTGAACAACGCCATCGCCTTTGGCATGGCACGCTATAACGACGCCCTCAAGGCCGGCAAGCCCATCGACATCTGCTATACAATCGAGGAAACCCGTCACCGCACATCTACCAACGTGCAACTCATGGTAAAGGCAATAAAACTCCACGACGATGCCGAGCCAGCACCGACCCATTCTTGATGTCCTCAAGAGGTATTGGGGCTATGATGCCTTCAGGCCATTACAGCAGGATATCATCGAGTCGGTTCTTCAGGGACGCGACACGCTGGGGCTGATGCCCACCGGGGGCGGCAAGTCCATCACTTTTCAGGTACCCACTATGGCTATCGATGGGATGGCCCTCGTTGTCACGCCCATCATTTCGCTCATGAAGGACCAGGTGGACCGCCTGCGCGTCTTGAACATCAAGGCCACCTACCTGTATGCAGGCCTGACGCGTGCCGAGGTGAACCGCACCTATGAGAAATGCCTCTACGGCAACTGCAAGTTCCTGTATGTCTCTCCCGAGCGCCTCCAGTCCCAGACATTCTTGGAGCGTCTGCGCCAGATGCCCGTGAAACTCATCGTCGTCGATGAGGCGCATTGCATCTCGCAGTGGGGCTATGATTTCCGCCCGTCGTTCCTGCGTATCGTCGAGGTGCGCAAACTGTTCCCCAACGTTCCTGTTCTGGCGCTCACCGCCACTGCCACGCCTGTGGTGGTCGAGGACATCCAGCGTTGCCTCAAGTTCCAGGCTCCCAACGTGTTCTCGATGAGCTTTGCGCGCAGCAATCTGTCGTATGTCGTGCGTCCCACCGAGGAAAAGCTCACCGAGCTGGTTCACATCCTGCGCTCGGTGCCCGGCACAGCGATTGTGTATGTGCGCTCACGCAAGCGCACCAAGCAGATCAGTGACGAACTCAACCGTATGGGCATTCGCGCCGATTTCTACCATGCGGGCCTCTATGTTGAAGACAAGGAAGACAAGCAAAACAAATGGACCAGCGACGAGTGCCGGGTGATGGTGGCGACCAACGCCTTCGGCATGGGCATCGACAAGCCCGATGTGCGTCTGGTGGTCCATATCGATGTCCCCAACTCGCTTGAGGAGTATTACCAGGAGGCGGGCAGGGCAGGACGTGACGGCAAGCGCTCGTTTGCAGTGCTGCTGGTCAAGCACACCGACCAGCGCATCCTGCGGCGCCACCTCACCGAGGCCTTCCCCGACAAGGATTTTATCCGCAGTGTGTATGAGCGTGTAGGCAATTTCCTGGGCGTGAGCCTGGGCGAGGGCTTCCAGCAGATGTATGACTTCAACTTCAACCTGTTCTGCCGCACGTTTGGCTTGCCGGTGCTGCCCACGTACAATGCCTTGAAAATCCTTACTCAAGCGGGCTATATCGAGTTTGTCGAGGAAATCGAGACCCAGTCCCGTGTGATGATTCATGCCCGAAAGGAGGAACTCTATGACCTTGATACCCAGACACCTGGCGCCGACCAGGTGCTGCAGGCCATATTGCGTCTTTACTCGGGCCTGTTTGCCGACTATGTGTTTATCAACGAAGACGTTATAGCCTTCCGCACCGGCCTTGACCAGGAAACCATCTACAAGTCGCTGCTCGAACTCACGCGCATGCGCATCCTGCATTATGTGCCCCGCAAACGCACACCTTATATCATCTATACCACTTCGCGCGAGGAGCCCAAGCATGTGCTCATCCCCAAAGCCGTCTATGAGGATCTGCGCGAGCGCATGAGTGACCGCATCGAAGCCATCATCAACTATGCCTACAGCGATACCGGCTGCCGTGAGCGCATGCTGCTCGGCTACTTTGGCGAGATACAGCCCGACGACTGCGGGCACTGCGACCTGTGCATCGAGCGGCGCAAACGCGATGACCACACCCCCGAAGACGTGCAACAGGGCATCCTCTACATGGCGGGCCAGCGCCCTCGCCGTCTGGAGGAGTTCCTCGACACGTTATCCTTTCCCAAAGATGAAATCATCGCCATGCTCTCGTTTCTTGTCGATGAAGGCTACGTCGAGCACCTCGATGACGACACCTACCGTAAGATAAAGTGAGTTTGAAGGGCAGTAGCCAATAAAGAAGAGACGCAAAATCTTGCGTCTCTTCTCGTTAGGCGTCACAAATGACGGCCCTGAGACGCAAGATTTTGCGTCTCTACAATCTCGCTGAGTATGAAAAAAGGCGATGCCAAGTGGCATCGCCTTTTTGTTTAATGTGAAGTCAATCAATTACTTGATCATCTTGGCTGCGCTGTGGCTGCCGTCGGTGTAGGTGGTCACAACGATGGTGATACCGTTGGCCTCCTTCATCTCCTGACCCATGATGTTGTAGTAGCGAACGCCAGCAACAACCTTGTTGGTGTCGTTGATGAGCTCCTCAACGTCGCCAGTGCCATTGGTCAGACGGTAAACGGTCAGGTGGCCACCAGGATAGTACTGGTAGATGGTCACACCCTTGTCGTCAACCTCGGCATTGAACCAGTCGGCCTGGAAGTTGTTGGCGTTACCGTTAACGCTCGAAGGCACCTCAATGATGGGCTCATCGGCACCAGCCTCGGCGATAGCAAAGCCGTTCTGGTAGTCGGGCATGATGGGATAGATGTAGTACTCCTTGCCTTCCCAGATGAAGGGGAAGATGCCGTTAGCGTGGCCCTTGCCGGGCAGCACGATCGGGGTGGCAACCAGGTTGTCACCGTCGAACGTCAGCTTGCTGGGATTGCCGCTGCGGTAAGCATAGATTAAAGCATCCTCCTCGTCGAGGCCCTTGAAGTAGTTGATCACGGTCGAGGTCTGGCCGGTAATGCCGTCGCAAGTTGCGGTGTAGCACTCGTCAACGTTAACCTCACCACCGGTGATGGTCATGATAGCAACACCGTTGGTGAAGGGATCGGTACCGGTGTTACCGCCGGTCATGTAGAGGGCACCGTCTTCCATCAGGTTACCCCTGGCGAAGCCGATGAAGTCGCAACGACCCATCAGACCGCACTCCTCGGGAACGGTGTATTCCTTCATCTCGTTGGTCTCGGGGTTGATGACCTTGATGGTGGCCTCTACCCAAGCGCCGGGGAAGGCAGCGTTGCTGACAACGATGTTGCCGGCCTCGTCGCGGGTGATACCGCAGTTGGCACCGCCAGCATACTCGGTGTTGGCGATACCGTTCTCATCGACAACGACAACCTTCTGGTCGGCCTTGTTGTTGATGTAGAACTTGCCGTTCATACCGAAGCCCTGACGAACATCACCGGTAACAGAGCCGTCAAACGGAGTAGCAAGCGTCCAAACAGTCTCAATCTTGTAACCCTCTTCTACGGGAGGCTCTTCACCAGCCTTCACGATTGTCATGATCCCGTTCTCGAGGTCCACGGTCAGGTCATAGGTGCCGGCAGGAACCTTGAAGCTGTTACCCTGGCCGAAATTACCCATCTCGATGTCGATGCCGAACATGTCCTCGGTCAAGAGGAAACCATCCTCGATAGCACCGATGCGATAGCCACCGATGTTGCTCCAGTCGTCGCTGTTCTCACCCAGCTTGGTGGTAAACGAGAAGAAGCTGTAACCGATGCCGTCGTTTTCATCGGGGGTCTCACCAGCAGTGGTGATCTGGGCAGTGAAGATGTTCTCATCCTCGGTGTCCATCTTGAAGCCTACGCTAGGATCCCACTTATTGCCGTTCACCTCGCCCAGGATGTAGAGCTCACCGGTGCGGGGATCAAAGTCGCCGCTCTTCACGTAGCTGTAATTTACTACGTTGCCATCGGGATTGAAGGTGAAGGTTACGTCATAGAGGCCAGGACCTTCAACTTCAACAACCACGTTGTCGTTGGGCCATGCATTGCCCCAGTCGCGGTTGCCCACCACCTTGAACTGCAGTTCATTACCTGCGAGCTCGCAGTTGTACTTGGTCAGTGCAAAGGTGCCATCTGCCTGCTTGATCATGTCGTTGTCGGCAATGCTGGGATCCCACTCGGTACCGAATACCGCTGCAGGAGTACCGGCTACGGTATAGGTATCGATGACGATGGGATCCTGATGACCTTTAATGATGAACTTGTTGATGTAGGGGTTGAAGATGAACGTATACTCACTACCCGTTCCGGTGAACTTGTAGGATTTGTCGCCACCTTGGGGGGTCGATACCCACTGGTCAACAACCACCTCAACGTCGCTGCCCGAAGGACCGTAGCGGTAGTTGGAATTGAACACATCCCAGCTTGCGTCAAGGCCGCTGGCAAATACGAACCATACCGAACCGCTGATGGTAGCCTTATAGCTATAAGTACCATCGGCTTCCATGGTCATCTCGACGCCTGCGGCGGGATTCCAGTCGCCAAAGGGCGCATTACCAACAATGTAGTAAGCTGCCTGTGATGAGAAGGCGAGCATTACCGTCATTGCAAAAAGAGTAAAGATTTTCTTCATAGACTCGAATGTTTAAAATTAATATAATGTGAATAATACTACTCGTATTTTAAACATGCAAAGTTAGCTAGTTAGTTTGAAAAAGACAAGAGAATAAGGGAAATAATTTTCATCTGACACAAAAAAAAGAGCGAAAACTGCTTATGATAATCCGGTTTTAGGCTCTAGGGTTATGGGTATGAGTAACAGCGGCAATGAAATCATATAAAACCTGTCGCTGTGTGGACGGAGGGCAACGGGCATGAAGAATCAACATGAAATGGCGGTTTTTGCCAAATTCGCAAAAATATTCAAAAAAACGCTGCCTCAAATGAGAAAATAGTTGTACTTTTGCGGCTGTTTTTATGAGGCTTACAAAAAGACAAAACTGTTTCATTATTATTTAGCTAAAATGGCAGAGAAAACAGAAAAAGCAAAAGTCCAGTTCAGGCAGAGCATCGTTGTGCGCTTTTCGGGCGACAGCGGCGATGGCATGCAGCTGGCTGGCAACATTTTCTCTAATGTGAGTGCGGGCCTAGGTGACCGCATCTCTACTTTCCCTGACTATCCCGCCGAGGTACGTGCCCCGCAGGGCTCGCTGGGCGGTGTGTCGGGTTTCCAAGTTCACATCGGCCATGGTGTTCACACGCCTGGTGATGAATGCGACGTCCTTGTGGCCATGAACCCTGCGGCCCTCAAGGTCAATGCTCAGTTCCTGCGCAAGGGCGGTGCCGCTATCGTCGACATCGACACCTTTACCCAGGCTGGACTCGACAAGGCACTCTACACGACCAATGAGCCTTATGAGGAGTTGAACCTCAGGGCACAGGTCATCGAGGCTCCCATCACCACGATGGTCAAGGAGGCGCTCAAGGACACGGGCATGGACCTGAAGGCCCAGCTCAAGTGCCGCAACATGTTTGCCCTGGGTCTCGTGTGCTGGTTGTTCAACCGCCCCATGGAGGCCCCGTTGAAGTTCTTGAAGGCAAAGTTTGCCGAGAAGCCCGAAGTGTATGCTGCCAACGAACTGGTTATCAAGGGTGGCTACAACTACGGTCACAATATTCATGCCACGGTATCGACCTACCGCATCCAGAGTGATGAGGTGCGTCCCGGTACCTATACCGACGTCAGTGGCAATAAGGCCACGGCTTGGGGTTTGATCATGGCATCCGAGATGAGTGGACGTCCCCTGTTCTTGGGTTCCTATCCCATCACCCCCGCCACCGACATCCTGCATGAGCTGGCCAAGCGCCGTGACTTGGGCGTGAAGGCCATCCAGATGGAGGATGAGATTGGTGGTATCTGCTCGGCTGTCGGTGCCGCATTTGCCGGTCACCTGGCAGTAACCACGACCTCGGGTCCTGGCCTGGCACTCAAGAGCGAGGCTCTGGGACTGGCCGTGATGGCCGAGTTGCCCCTCGTGCTCGTTGACGTGCAGCGTGGCGGTCCCTCGACGGGCCTTCCCACCAAGACCGAGCAGACCGACCTGCAGCAGGCACTCTACGGCCGCAGTGGTGAGAGCCCCCTGGTGGTGCTCGCCGCCGCTTCGCCCACCGATTGCTTCAAGATGGCCTTCCAGGCAGCGCGCCTGGCCATCGAGCACATGACTCCCGTCATCCTGCTCACCGATGCCTTTATCGCCAACGGTTCGTCGGCATGGCGTGTCCCCGAGGAGGGTGAGTATCCCGTCATCAAGCCCAACTATGTTCCCGAGGCCCTCAAGGAAACGTGGACCCCGTTCATGCGCAATGCACTGGGCATCCGCTACTGGGCTATCCCCGGTACCAAGGGTCTGGAACACGTGGTCGGCGGTCTGGAGAAGGACTACAACCTGGGCGTCTTGAGCAACGATCCCATCAACCATGCCCACATGGTTGAGACCCGCCGCATGAAGATTGCCAACGTGGCCAACGATATCCCCGAGCTCAAGCTCAAGGGCGACACCAGTGCCGACACCATCATCCTGGGTTGGGGCAGTACCTATGGCCACATCCTGGATGCCGTTAACCGCTTGAACGCCGAGGGCGTGCGCATTGCGATGACCCACATCCGCTACATCAACCCGCTGCCCAAGAACACCGCCGAGCTGTTGAGCCGCTTCAAGACGGTGATTGTCGCCGAGTTGAACACTGGCCAACTGGCCAGCTACCTGCAGAGCAAGATTCCTAACCTGAACATCTGCCACATCAACAAGGTGCAAGGCCAGCCGTTCCTGGTTCAGGAGATTGTTGACGGAGTTAAAAACATCATGATGGAGGAGGAATTGTAATGGAACAGAAGACCAATAACCAAGAGATGGCTTACAAGCCCCTGGATTACAAGAATAATCAGCCCATCCGTTGGTGCCCGGGTTGTGGAGACCATGCCGTGCTCAACGTTCTGCTCAAGTCGATGGCACAGTTGGGAATTCCCCCCGAGAAGACGGCCGTGATTTCGGGTATCGGTTGCAGCTCGCGTCTGCCTTATTACACCAAGACTTATGCCTTCCACACCATTCACGGACGTGGTGGCGCTGTGGCAACCGGTTTCAAGACCGCTAACCCCGACATGACCGTTTGGCAGGTATCGGGCGACGGTGACTGTCTGGCCATCGGTGGCAACCACTTCATCCACGAGGTGCGCCGCAACATCGACGTGAACCTGCTGTTGTTGAACAACCGCATCTATGGCTTGACCAAGGGACAGTTCTCGCCCACGAGTGCTCGCGGCTTCAAGTCCAAATCGTCGCCTTATGGCACGGTCGAGGACCCGTTCGTGCCTGCCGAGTTGACCTTTGGCGCCCGTGGCACTTTCTTTGCCCGCAGCATGGACGTGGAACTGGGCATCAGCCAGGAAGTGATGATGGCAGCAGCCCGCCACAAGGGCTGTGCCGTAGTGGAGATCCTGCAGAACTGCATGATTTTCAACAACGGTATCCACAGCTACATCACCGACCGTGAGCATCGTGCCGACCGCACCATCCACCTGGTGCATGGCGAGAAGATGATTTTCGGCAAGGACATGAACCGCGGCCTTGTGCAGGACGGTTTCGGCCTCAAGGCCGTGACCATCGGCGAAGACGGCTACACCATCGACGATGTGCTCGTGCATGATGCACATTGCGAGAGCAACTTCCTGCACCAGATGCTGGCCAAGATGGACGGTACCGACCTGCCCGTTGCCTTGGGCGTCATCCGTGCCGTCGAGGCTCCGACCTACGAGACCGCCGTTGCCGAGCAGGTCGAGCAGGCCAAGAAGATGCACGGCTTCACCTGCCTGCGTGACGTGATCATGGCAGGCGACACCTGGCAAGTTGAGTAAAGAAAAACGCTTTAAATCAGGGCATTGATTGTGCCCATGATGGAACCTAACAGGGCTCCGAGCCACACGATGGCGCGGAGCTCTTTTTTCATCACGTCCATGATGATGGCTTCGGCCTCGTTCATGTCCATCTCGTTGATGCGCTGTTCGATGATGGAGCTGATGTCGATGTCTTTCAGGATGCGGGGCAGATGCTCGGTAATGATGACGCGATAGGCGCTCAGGATACCGCCCTTGATTTGGGCCACTTGCTCGTCGTGGCCTGTCATGAGTTCGCTCATCTTCATGCCCATCAGCTGCTCCGACTCGTCGGCAACGAGCCCTTCGATCATCTGCTGGGAATTGTTGTGCAGTATCTCGTTGATGTGTTTGGCCAGCAGTTTTTCAATGGGCTGGGCCAGGCCGGCGACAAATTTGTCTGCACCAAACAGGCCCACCACGCTGTTGCGTGTCTTCTCCATGACGTGCTCGATGGCCATGTGGGCGATGCTGTCGCCCAGGCGGCTGTCCTGCAGCTTGCCGGTAATCATCTTGACAATGCCGTCGCTCACATTGCTGCGCATGGCGGTGATGTCTTCGTCGGTCAGGTAGTGGCCGGCAAATTGCTCGATGGTTTCCTCGTTGGCGCTTTGGGTCGTGACAAACTCGTCGATGGCATTGCTGATCTTGTCGAGCATGTCATTGCTCAACAGGCTCTTTTCCAGCACCTCGCGGTTCATCAGGTTCTCGCTCACCGCCTTGCCGATGGCGCCGGCGATGCGTGCTTTCTCCTTGGGGATGATACCAGGCGTGAACGGCACATGGATGCCCATGATGTACTTGGCCTGGTGGGGCCTGAACAGCATGCGTATGGCGATATCATTGGTGATATAGCCGATGACGGCGCCCACTGCGGGCCCAATCAAGTAATGATACATGGTTATCGGGTTTTTAGTCCTTGTCTTTTGGTTTGGCTGATGCAACTATCTCAGGTCAACGACCTGTGTGCCGGCGGGCACCTGCGACTTGTCGAAGGTGAACGTCGATGCGGGCAGCGACTTGTGCTTGTAGTCGGTTATCTTGATGATATATACCGACTTGTCGCTCATCTCGAAGCGGGCCGTGCGCAGCAGCGACGTGTTCTCGTCGAAGTAGAGCCACAGCGTTTTGATGTTGTCTTTTTTCTTCTTGGGCGTGAGTTTTATGGCATACGTCTTGGCCGTCTTGGCCTTGGCGCGCTTCATGTTGAAGTTGGTCTTGAAGTGCTGCACGGCGGCGATGGGGTTGGTCATCTGCAGTTCGTCGGCTGTGGGCGCGGTGATGTTCACCTCGCTGGTGACGGGCGACCATGACCATTGCGTCTTGCCGTCATACCAGCATTTGGCCTCCGGAGAGATGATCCGGAATTTGTTGCCCTGCATCGACAGGGCCCCCTTGCTGGTGCCTTGCCCGGTCGTGATACTGTAGTTGGCAGTAACGCCACCCTGGGTATTGATGGCGGCCACACACTTGTCGAGCATCGCCTGTGGCGTCTGTGCCAGTGCCACGAGGGCCACCAGTGCTGTCAAGATTGCGATGAATATCCTTTTCATTGTCATTGGTTTAAATTTTCATTAATCATCTAGAATATCTAGACATTCTGGAATATCTAGAGCATCTAGCTTGCAAAAAGAGTGCCAACCCGGATGGTGTCGGCACTCTTGTGATGGTTTTAGCGTGAGAACAGCTGGTCGATGTCCATGGGGCTGACAAGCACCTGACGTGGCTTGCTGCCCTGGGCGGGACCCACGATGCCGGCGTGCTCCATCTGGTCCATCAGACGGCCGGCACGGTTGTAACCGATCTCGTAGCGGCGCTGCAGCGACGATGTGCTGGCCGTGTTGCTCATGACAACAAAGCGGACGGCCTCTTCGAACAGCGGATCCCTGTCCTTGACGTTGCCCACATTGGCATCGCTGCCGCCACCCTCGTCGTTGCCCACATATTCGGGCAGCATGTAGGGCACCTCGTGGTTGATGTCACGGTCATTGTCCTCTTGCTCCTTGATGTAGTCGCAGATGCGCACGATGTCGGGTGTATCGACAAACGGGCACTGCAAGCGGGTCACCTCGCCATCGATCTGGAACAGCATGTCGCCACGGCCGATGAGCTGCTGTGCACCACGGCGGTCGATGATGATCTGGCTGTCGATACCCTGGGCCACGGCAAACGCGATGCGGCCAGGGAAGTTACCCTTGATAAGACCGGTGATGACCTTGGACGACGGGCGCTGCGTGGCGATAATCATGTGGATACCCACGGCACGGGCCTTCTGGGCGATGCGCACCAGCGGCGTTTCCACCTCTTTGCCGGCGGTCATAATCATGTCGCTGAACTCGTCGATGATACCCACGATGTAGGGCATGTAGGGATATTTCTTCTCGCCGTGCTCGTCGCGCACCTCGCGCAGTTCATGGCGCCACTTCTCGTTATAGTCGGTAACGTTTCGCACCTTGGTCTCCTCGAGCAGGCGGTAGCGGTCTTCCATCTCCTGCACGAGGCTGTTCAGCGTCTTGATGACGCGGTCGGTGTCGGTGATGATGGCTTTCTCCTCGCCGGGAGCCTTGGCAAAGTAATACTTCTCCAGGTCGGCATATACGCTGAACTCCACGCGCTTGGGATCCACCAGGACGAACTTCAGTTCCGACGGACCTTTCTTGTAGAGCAGCGACGTGATGATGGCGTTCAAGCCAACAGATTTACCTTTACCGGTAGCGCCTGCCACGAGCAGGTGCGGCATCTTGGTCAGGTCGGCGATGAAGACCTCGTTGCTCACCGTGCAACCCAGGCACATGGGCAACTTGGCGCGACTCTCCTGGAAGGCCCTGGAAGCCAGCACCTCGCGCATGGGCACGACTTGCGGGTCGCGGTTGGGCACTTCGATGCCGATGGTGCCCTTGCCGGGCATGGGCGCGATGATGCGGATGCCCAGGGCCGCCAGGCTCAAGGCGATGTCATCCTCAAGGCCGCGGATTTTGTTCACGCGCACACCGTCCTGCGGCACAATCTCAAACAGGGTAACCGTGGGACCCACGTGGACCATGATTTCCTTGATTTCGATGCCGTATTTGCTCAAGGTGTCGCGGATGCGTTCCTTGTTCTCGTCCTGCTCCTGCTTATCCACGCTGTTGGGATTCATGCGGATGTCCTGCAGCAGGTCCAGGGTGGGGAAGCGGTAATGGCGGTACTCGCCAGTGGGGTCATGGGGATTGCTCACATCGGTGCTGACGGCGATAGGCTTGAGATGTGCGGTCTCGCCCTTGTCTGGGCTGGCAGGTGCCTTGGCACGGGGCTTGCGAATTCTGCTGCCGAAGGAGGGTTTCGCCGCTTCCTCCTCTTCGTCCTGCTTCTTGCTGTCGTTGGCGATGCGTTGTTCGCCGCCCAGGAAGGTGGACTCGCCGGGCTGGCTCACCACTTTCTCGGACTCCTCCTTGCTGCGGCTGCGTTTCTTGTCAAACTCGCGTTGCAGCTGGTGGTACAGTGCGTTGAATGTCTTGTAGGTGAGGATTCCCCACAGCAGCAAGATGACAACATTAACCGCAAACATGCCGTACATGCCGAAGAGCCCCAGCAGCCACTTGTTGGCATAGAAGCCGAAATAGCCGCCCAAAGGGAAGAAGGTGATGGGCTTCATGAAATAGGTCACGGCTCCCACCAGCATCGAGAACGTGAAGATGCTGAACAGGCACACGAACGTGTAAGAGAAGAAGTGGGCCTTCTTGCCCTTGCGCACCAGTCTCATGCCCAGCGTCAGGAACCACACCACAATGATGAATGCGGCGACACCAACGCCGCTCGAGATGAAGAAATCGCTTATCGACGCGCCCGCGGCGGCACCTGCGTTGCGTATCTGTTCAGGTACCTGGGCATTCTCGATCATCGAGTAGTTGGTGATGCGGTTCTGGTCGCTCATGCCTGCCGACAGGAAGAACGACAAGAACGATATCAACAGGTAGATACCTATCAGCAACAGGATGATGCCCGTGACAAAACGCAGGCGGCCATTCTGGAAAAACGCCTTGAAACGTTGCCACTTGGTCATGCCCTTGCCGTCGATGGCTTCTTCCATCTCACGTGCCTTGCGGTACTCTTCGCTCTTCTGTACATTGGTGATATCGGGGCCGAAATAACCCTGATTATCATTCATTTTCTTATTGTGGTTGCTTGGACTTTTGCTCATGATGCTATCGATATAATTTGGGGGTGTAAAGTTACAAAATAAAATTGGTTTACAAACGCAAACCAATATATTTTTTTTCAAAAATTTTTTTTACCCTGAACAGGCCTTGGTTTCGTCATCCCGATTTTTGGGGTTATTGCCCTCTGCAACACCCGTTTGCCCATATATATTATTATGTATGGTGATGCCGCTTGAGTGGCAGGCATTTTTCCTGCTACGGCACAACGGGGGCTATGGAATGAGTTCTAATTCCCAAAACCAACTTAGTCTTTCTTCCAGAAGGAGCGGGTGAAGATGACCAGGACGGTGAACAGTTCCAGACGGCCAACCATCATCTCAAAGGCCAGTACCCACTTGGCACCGGGATGCAGAGCGACCCATGAGCCTTCAGAGCCTGTCACACCGAAGCCGATGCCCACGTTGCTGATGGCCGACATCGACGTGTACATCGCGTCAAATACCGGCAGGCCGTAGAATGTGAGGTAGAGCGCTACCACCATGATGATGAGAATGTAAACCGTAAAGAAGGTATAGACCTTGCCCACCACATGATTGGGGATGGGTTTGCCGTCGATGTGGACCGCGCGCACCGAGTTGGTGTGAAGCACGCGGTAAAACTCGTTGGAGGTATTTTTCAACAGCACGATCAGGCGGTCCATCTTGGCACCGCCCGAGGTCGAACCTGCCATGCCGCCAAAGAACATCATTACCATGAGCACCACGGTGACAAACTCGCCGCTGTTCTCGTAGTCAAAGGTCGAGAAACCGGTCGAAGTGATGGCCGACAATGTGTCGAATGCACTATAAACGAAGCGGTCGCTGTTGGTGTCAAGGAAACCCATGTAGACCATGTAGGCAAAAATGCCCACCGTGGTGATGAGTGTTGTCATGCAATACCAGCGCAGGGTGTTGTTGTGCTTGATGCGGCTGAAGTTGCCGCGTATGGTGGCCGCAATAATCGAGAAACTGACGCCACCAATGAACATGAAGATGATAACGACAATAAACACATAGCTCGATTGCCAATAGTCAAGGCCTATGTTCTTGGTGGAATAGCCACCGGTCGAAGTCGTCGTCATGGCATGGCACACCGCGTCGAACCAATTCATGGGCCCCAGATAAAGCAGTATTGTCAGCAAGGCGGTGAGGCCGATGTAGATGAGCCACAGGTCTTTAGCCGTCTGGCTCACGCGCGGGCGCAGGCGCTCATGGGTGATGCCGGTCACCTCGGCATTGAACAGTGCAATGCCGCCTTTCTGATTCAGCATGGGGATGACGGCAAGGGTGAACAGGATGATTCCCATGCCTCCAATCCACTGGGTCATCGCGCGCCAGAACAGCACACCGTAAGGTATCTCCTCCACATAGCGTATCACGCTGGATCCCGTCGTCGTGAATCCGGCCATGGTCTCGAAGAAGGCATCGGTCACGTTGTCGAACGTGTCGCTGAACAGATAGGGCAACATGCCGAACACCGAGAAGAACACCCAAATGATGGCGGTCAGCATCAGACCCTCGCGCTTGTGCATCGACGTGCTGTGGGGCTTGATGCCAAAAGCCATGATGGCGCCGGCGGCGGCAGTGATGGCTGTGCTGTAGATGAATGCCCGCAGTGACGTGGGCTCGTCATACCACCAGGATACAGCCAGGGGCAGCAGCATGAAGGCCGCCTCGATGAGTAGCAGCCAGCCCTGCATGCGCAGCACGATGGGGAAGTTGATATTTTGGTTTGCGCGTTTGGGCATCACGAGAAGTATTTATCGAGTTTGTGCATGGCTCCTTGCAGGCAGAATACCACCACGTGGTCACCCGCCTGGATGCGTGTGTTGCCGTTCACCAGCTGTCCCTTGCCATCGCGCACGAGGCCGGCTATGGTGAAGTCACGGCTCAGTTTCAGGTCCTTGACGTCGGCACGGGTCACGCGGTCTCCCTCTTCGACGATGACTTCGGCCACCTCGGCATCGGCAAGGGCCAGGCAGCGTGCATTGTCCTCGTCGGCGTCAATCAGGATCTGGTAGATGCGGCTCGATGCCAACAGTTTCTTGTTGACGATGGTGCCGATGTTGAGTGCCTCGGCCTCGTAGATGAACTGGATGTCCTCGACCTGGGCGATAGTCTTGGGCACGCCATTGGTCTTGGCTATCATGCACTCCATCATGTTCACTGCGCTGTTCTCGCCCAGTGCGATGAAGGCATCGTAGTAGCTCACGCTCTCTTCCTCGCTCAGCTCGGTGTCGCGGAAATCGCCCTGCACCAGTTTGCAGTTGGGATAGCGCTGTGCCAGATAGTCGCAGCGCTGCAGGTCGCTCTCGATGATCTTGATATCCACGGACTTGCCCAGCTTCTTGATGAGCTGTTCGGCAATGTCATTGCCGCCTACGACGAGCACGTTGTCCACCGGCGACTGGGTCTTGCCGCACACCTCGCGCACTTCATCGATGTGGTCACGCGTGGTGGCGATATAGACGATGTCGTTTTCCAGCACCCGGTCGTCGCCGCGAGGAATGATGATCTCGCGGTTGCGCTTGATGGCCGACACGTGCATGAAGTGGCTGACGTCGGCCAGTTCCTTGAGCATGTGGTTGACGATTTGGGCGTTGGAACGGATTTTCACGCCCACGACAATGAGCTCGCCGTCGAACAGTTCAAACCAGTTCCTGGCCCAGGTGCGCTTGATGGCGCTGGCGATTTCCTTGGCCGCCAGCATTTCGGGATAAATGAGGTGGTCGATGCCCAGGGTGGTGAAGTGCTCGCGCCAGTTGGCATTGAAGAACTCGTCGTTGTCGATGCGGGCAACGGTTTTTTTAGCACCCAATCGTTTTGCCATCGAGCATGACAGAATATTGCGGGCCTCACTCTTGGTTACAGCGATGAACAGGTCGCAATACCCGGTCTTGATGGCGTTCAGGTCGCTGAACGAGATGGCACTACCCTGATGAGTCAGCAGGTTGTAATTCTCCAGAGGCTCCAGCTTCTTGTTCTCGGGGTCCATGACAATGATGTCCTGTTCCTCGTTGCTGAGCATCTTGGCCAAATGGGTTCCGACTTCTCCTGCGCCGGCAATAACTATTCTCATCGTTCTATATCTTTATTGATTTCGGTTATCAGGCTTTTAATTCGTCCATGATGGCGTTCTCCAGCGACTGGGCATCCATGCCGCAGCGTTCATATAGTTCGGCAACAGTGCCTTGGTGAACGAACTCGTCCTGCACGCCCAACATTCTCAGGCGGTTGTTGTAGTGATGAAGGGTCAGCCACTCGGCAACGGCCGATCCCAGACCGCCCACCACGGTGCCGTCCTCGATGGTGATGAGGCTGTGGTAGCGGCTGGTGGCTTCCTTCAGGATGTCCTCGTCGATGGGTTTGAGATAAATCATGTCGTAGTGGCCCACCTTGATGCCGCGCTCGGCCAAGCGATTGACTACATCAATCACCTCGTTGCCGATGTGACCGATGCTGAGCACAGCCACGCCTTCGCCCTCGCTCATGCGGCGCCCCCGGCCCACGGGCAGCGTCTGCATCTCGTTGTGCCAGTCGGCGATGACGCCCTTGCCACGCGGATAGCGGATGGCAAACGGGCCCATGCCGTCCTGCTGGGCCGTGAACATGAGGTTGCGCAGGTCATGCTCGTTGATGGGCGATGCCACAGTCATACCGGGAATGCAGCGCAGATAGGCCAGGTCAAACAGGCCGTGATGCGTCACGCCGTCTTCGCCGACGATGCCGCCGCGGTCGATGCAGAAGGTGACTGGCAACCCTTGAATGGCCACGTCATGGATAATGGAGTCGTAGCCACGCTGCAGGAAGGTGCTGTAGATGGCGCAATAGGGGTGCATGCCGTCCTTGGCAAGGCCGCCGGCAAAGGTCACGGCATGTCCCTCGCTGATGCCCACGTCAAAGGCGTGTCGGGGCATGGCCTCGAGCATCAGCGACATCGATGTGCCGCTGGGCATGGCGGCGGTGATGCCCACAATCTTATCATTTTTCTCGGCCAGTTCCACCAGGGTCTTGCCGAAGACGTCCTGGTACTTGATGGGACCGCCCTTGCCGCCCTTGGAGCGTTCGCCGGTCTCCTCGTCAAACTTGCCGGGCGCATGCCAGGTGGCGGGATCGGCCTCGGCAGCGGCAAAACCTTTGCCCTTGACCGTGCGCACATGCACCAGCTTGGGACCGGTCATATCCTTGATTTCGCTGAACACCTTCACCAGGCGCTTCACGTCATGACCGTCGTACAAGCCGAAATACCTGATGTTCAGGCCCTCGAAGATGTTTTGCTGGCCCGACAGGAGCGACTTCATCGCGTTTGAGAAGCGCATGATCAATCCCTTGCGGTTGTCGTTGATGACATTGTGGCGGCGCAGGAACTGGTAGGCCTTGTAACGCAGTTTATTGTAGCGGTGTGACGTGTGCAGGTCGCTCATGTAAGAACTCAAGGCGCCCACATTGGCGTCAATCGCCATATCGTTGTCGTTGAGTACGATAATGAGGTTGTTGGGGTTGGTCGTGGCATTGTTGATGCCCTCGAAGGCCAAGCCGCCGCTGATGCTCGCATCGCCGATGACGGCGACAACCTTGCGGTCCTTGTTGTTCTGCAGTTCGGCTGCAATGGCCATACCCAAGGCGGCCGAGATGCTGTTGGAGGCATGGCCGGCAGTGAACGTGTCATACTCGCTCTCGGCAGGGTTGGGGAAACCACTCAGGCCGTCCAACTTGCGGTTGTCGTCGAACTGGTCGCGGCGGCCCGTTAGAATCTTGTGGGCATAGGCCTGATGGCCCACATCCCACACCAGGCGGTCATCGGGTGTGTTGAACACATAGTGCAACGCCACCACAATCTCGACGGCTCCCATGCTCGATGCGAAGTGTCCCGGGTTGCTGGACAGCTCGTGTATCATGTATTGCCGCAATTCAGAGCACACTTGCGGCAACTGGTCAACGCTCAGCCGGCGCAGGTCGGCAGGGGAGTCGATCTGGGCCAGTAGCGGGCAATGTTCTTTTATATAGGGTTTAGTCGTCATGGTTTAGTCATTTTTTTCTCACATATTTCTTGTAGAGAGGGACAAACACGATAATGCCCGATGCCACGATGGTGAAAATCACCATGAAATCGATTCTGGCAGCCCTGGTGAGCAGCAGCCAGCACAATGCCAGCCACAATAGCAGGATGCAGGCAAAACGGATGATATTTCCAGTTGTCATAGTAGTGGTCCTCTTCATTCTTTTATAACCCACAAAGATAATGATTATTTCCTAAATAACGGCCATTTATCCTTTTTTTCACTTTCCATTGAAGAAAACAAGTGACATAAAAAGGACGGATGCCTCGATGGAGCACCCGTCCTGTGGTATGCTAGATGTGCTGTAGGCCAGTGTCTTACTGGTTTGCACCCAGCAGCATGTCAATCAAACTGGTCAAGTCGGTAATGTTCAGGTCGCCGTCGCCATTCACGTCGGGAGTCATGCCGTCTTCGATGGTGGCTGCACCCAGCAGGATGTCAACCAGCAGGGTTACGTCGGTGACGTTGAGAGTGCCGTCGCCGTTCACATCGGCAGGAACAACGGGATCATCACCGGGAATCACATAGCCCTCGTAGGGGTAAACATTGATAACCATCTCGTTGGCGCTGCCGTTGAAGTTCCATGTCTCACCATTGGGATAAACGGTAAATGCACCGAACTCAAACCAGCCGTTGTACCTCTCATACCAACCCCAGTTCATGTGGAACTTACCGTCGGCATCTACACCGTCAAGAACCCATGCGTGGCCATCGACGAAGTCAACATTGTGATAGGGGATAGGATGTCCGGCCTCAAGCTCGGCATAGATGAGAGCAATCCACTCATCTTGGCTGTACTTGTTCTTGTTGTCGCAATAGTAAGAGGGATTGATACCGATTAACTTTACATCGGTATAGGTGAATCCCATGGTCTTGAAAGCATCACGCTGGTCGTAGGTGTATGAACCACTAGAACTGTTGTAACGCACCTGGCATGCTTGGCCACAATAGCGGCACAACTTGGCTACCTCGTTGGCTTGCTCGTCGGTATAGGTTCCAAGGGATACTCCGCCAGTGGCCGGGTTGTAAACAGTATAGGAATCAAGCATCAAGTTGTAGTCGAATGTCGTGGCGGGTAATGCGGGAATGGTACCCAAACCATAGATGTAATACTGGTCTAAGCCAGGGTGCTCGGTGGGGTACTTCCAGTAGTAAATGATCTGTGCCATGGCAAGAGGGCCACAACCTACTGCGGCATGTTCACCGCTCACCATCGGGCACATACGGTCCATAGGCTCGTCTTGGCCCCATGTGCTCTTGAGCAACGGCTCAACGACAGTGTTGCGCTGGATGCTTTTCTTGGCGATGAGTTGGCCCTTATAGCTCTGCATCTCCTCAATCTGGTTCTTGTACAGTTGTAGGTAGTCCTTCATGCTGCCGGGCATGTCGTTCATGTCGATATTGCCCTTGTCGCCATAAGCGAGTACCTGCTTGGCGCGGTCGTCACCGGCCATGATGATCCAACCGCCCCCCTGGACGTTGAACACATAGTAGGCATTGCCTTCGACGCTGGATGCCTCGGTATGGGCGAGCTTGATGTCGGCCATTGCGGGAGCCTTCAACATGCCCTGGGCTGTCATTTTGCTCTTCAGGAAGCTGTTGGCGGCCTGACGGGCAGCATTCACATCAATGCTACCGGCATTGGCGGCCATGATGCCGGCGGCTGCCAGCACCAATGAAAGACAGAGTTTCTTAAAGTTCATAGTTTTGGTGTATTAATAAGGTGAATAATAGTGAATACAATAGTGTTAATGGAAGGTTGCCATTTGGCCGTCAAAGTTATGCAGTTTTTTTCATACATTCCAACAATTTCGTTGGAAATTAATATACTTACAGAAAACAACAGGGACGCCAGCATTGCTCGCGTCCCTGTTGAGTATACGGGAAATCATGCCCATCAGGGCGTCATCGACAGGCTAATTATAATTGCCCACTGGCTACCATCTGATCGATGATGAAGGTCAAATCAGCAATGGTCACACTGCCATCACCGTTCACGTCGGGAGTCAAGCCGTCAGTAACCTCAACGTTTCCAAGCAGGATATCAAGCATCCACGTCACATCGGTGATGTTGACAACGTCGTCACCATTTACATCGCCAGGCACGTTGGTATCATCGCCGGGAATCACATAACCCTCGTAGGGGTACATACCGATAATCATCTCGTTTCCGCCGTTGCTGCCCTGGCTGAAGTCCCACACCTCACTATCACCGTAAGGATGGAAGACAAGAGCGTCAATTTCAAACCAGCCGTTAAACCTGCCGTTAAATCCCCAATTCATGTGGACCTTGCCTTCGGCATCAACACCGTCAAGAACCCAAGCATGACCTTCATAGAGGTCGTGATAGGGGATGGGACGACCGGCCTGTAACTCGATATTGATAAGATCACACCATTCCTCAATGGTATATTTGTTACTGTTCGAGCAGTAGTAGGAGGGATCTTTGCCTATCAGTTGCATATTCTCGTTGTAACCAAAGAGTTTGAAAGCGTCGCGCTGATCGTAGGTATAAGAGCCAGTTGATGTTTCATTGGCATTTCCATAGCGTGCTTTGCAGGCTTGACCACAATAGCGGCACAACTTGGCTACCTCGTTGGCCTGCTCGTCGGTAAATGCTACATAACCCGTGGGATTACCGGTCTCGGGGTTGTGGGTATAGTAGTTGTCAAGCATCAGGCTGTAGTCAAATGTGGTAGCGGGCAATTCAGACATGTATTGGCTCCAGGAAATAGAGTAGCCGGGGACTGCTGCTACCTCGTTAGGATATTTCCAGTAGTACATGATCTGTGCCATGGCAAGAGGGCCACAACCCACCGAAGTGATGTTTCCAGCACCGTTCACCGGACACTGGCGGTTCATGGGTTCGCCTTGTCCCCAGTCGGTCTTCAGCAACGGCTCAACAGCGGCCGAGCGTTTGGGAGCCTTCACCGGAACGGTTTCGCCCTTGTAGGCCTGAGCAGTTTCAATCTGACCCTTGAGCATTTTCAGGTAACCCTTCATGCTGCCGGGCATGTCGTTCATGTCGATATTGCCCTTGTCGCCATAAGCGAGTACTTGCTTGGCGCGGTCGTCACCAGCCATGATGATCCAACCGCCGCCCTGGATGTTGAATACATAGTAGGCATTGCCCTCGACGCTGGATGCCTCGGTATGGGCGAGCTTGATGTCGGCCATTGCGGGAGCCTTGAACATGCCCTGGGCGGCCATTTTGCTCTTCAGGAAGCTGTTGGCGGCCTGACGGGCAGCATTCACATCAATGCTACCGGCATTGGCGGCCATGATGCCGGCAGCTGCCAGCACCAATGAAAGACAGAGTTTCTTAAAGTTCATAGTTTTGGTGTATTATAAGGTGAATAATAGTGAATACAATAGTGTTAATGGAAGGTTGCCATTTGGCCGTCAAAGTTATGCATTTTTTTTCATACATCCCAACAATTTCGTTGGAAATTAATATACTTACAGAAAACAACAGGAACGCCAGCATTGCTCGCGTCCCTGTTGAGTATACGGGAAATTATGCCCATCAGGGCGTCATCGACAGGTTAATTATAATTGCCCACTGGCTACCATCTGATCGATGATGAAGGTCAAATCGGCAATGGTCACACTGCCGTCACCGTTCACGTCGGGTGTCAAGTCGTCGGTAACCTCAACGTCTCCAAGCAGGATGTCAAGCATCCACGTCACATCGGTGATGTTGACAACGTCGTCACCGTTTACATCACCAGGCACGCCGGGATCTTCGCCGGGAGCGTTGGGTGACACATAACCCTCATAGGGGAGGAGGTCAATTACCATAAACAGACCGGTGTTGAGGTTGAGGGTCTGGCCTTGGATGGTCGGGGTGAATGCGCCGAATGCATACCATCCGTCGGCGGCACCATAGAAGCCCCAGTTGGCATGGTAGAGACCGTCGGCATCGACGCCGTCAACGACAAAGGCGTGGCCGTCGGCACCTTCCGACGAGTAGGGGATGGGATGGTTTGCCTCGAGTTGGGCCGTCATGAGATTCATCCATTCGGCATCGGAATAGTCCCAGGTATTCCAAGTTTCACGTGTGGCCCAAGCCTCTATGCCCACCAGCTTAGCGTCGGTGGTATAGCCCATCTTCAGGAAACCCTTGTACTGCCTCAGTACGTCAGTTCCGCTACCGCCTCCCGTTGCCGAAAAGCCCATCAGGCATGACTGGGATGCATACCGGCACAGCTTGGCCACTTCGGCCTTGTTCTCGTCGTTGACACCTTCGGCCCAAGAGAGCTGATTGTTCTCATTGAGAATGGTGTATTGGTCAAGGATGTTGTCGTAATCAAAGGTGGTGGCATCAAGTGCCGGCACCATGGAGTAGGCAGCGGTGTTGTAATAGCCTTCAAGGCCGTCAATCTCCTTGGGATACTCCCAGTAGTTGAGAATCTGGGCCATGGCCAGACCTGCACATCCCACAGGGCAGTAACTGCCATATTGCTGGGGACACTGGCGGTCGAAGGGAATATTCTGTCCCCAGTTGGACTTCATGAGCGGGCCAACGGGGGTAACGCGTTTGGGAGCCTGTGTCTTAAACTCACCCTTGAAGTTCTGCACCTTTTCGATTTGGGTTTTGAAACGGTTCAGGTAGTTCTTAGTATTCACGGGCAGGTTGTTCATGTCCAGGCTGCCAGTGGTGTTATAAGCAAGCACTTGGTTGGCACGGTCGTCACCGGCGATGATGACCCAACCGCCACCCTTGATGTTGAATACATAGAAGGCGTTGCCCTCGACACTCGATGCCTCGGTGTGGGTGAGCTTGATGTCGGCAGTTGAGGGTGCCTTAAACATGCCCTGGGCGGTCATTTTACTCTTCATGAAATTGTTGGCGGCCTGACGGGCGGCATTGGCATCGATGTTACCTGCATTGGCGGCCATGATGCCAGCAGCTGCCAGCACCAATGAAAGACTGAGTTTCTTAAAGTTCATAGCTGTTTTGTGTATTATTAGGTTGACAATAGTGATTTCAATAATGATAATAGAAGATTGTCTATTGGCGCGTCAAAGTTATGCATTTTATTTCATTAATCCCAACTTTATCAACGGATTTTACAGCATTTGTTAAAAAAATAGGACGCAAGCATGCTTGCGTCCCGAGAAAATTTGCCCAGTAGGGCATCATTAACTATGTAATTCAATCATTTGTGCCATTGAGCAGCATGTCGACGAGAGCGGTCACGTCGGCAATGTTGATGGTGCCATCGGCTTTCACATCGGCAGCATCGGTCTTGATACCGGCAGCATCCTGGTTGACCAGATAATCGACGAGAGCCGTCACGTCGGCGATGTTGACAGTGCCGTCACCATTCACGTCACCGACAACGGTAGTCGTGGGAGGCTCCCAACCCTGGGGAGGCTGGATGCCGATGACCATCTCATGGCCGGAGTTGAAATGGCACTCGTCACCATCGCGGTGGGTCATGTTAAGGGCTGTGGATACATACCAGCCGTCACATGTGCCATACCAGCCGAAATTGTAGTGGAATCTTCCCTCACTATTGTATCCGTCGCATATGAAAGCGTGCCCGGCACCGCCGCCTGCGTCACTTGCAGCATAGAGGATGGGACGGCCTGCATCCAGCTCGGTCTTCATCATCGTTTCCCATTGCGTTGTCGTGTAACCGCTGCCATACCAGCCTCCTTTTTGCACATATTGGGCGCTGGAACGATAGCCAAAGTTTACCATGGCATTACGCTGGTCTTGGGTATAAGCGCCGCTACCGTCGGGATGATAATTCATATCTACGGCCTGGCCACAATAACGGCTCAGCTTGGCGACTTCCTGGCCTTGAGCCTCGGTATAGGTGTCCTGGATGAGCTCGTGCAGGTCATAATCCCAGTGGCAATAGGAGTTGAGCATCAGGCTGTAGTTGAATGTGGTGGCCGGGAGGTCTTGCAGATTTTGGCGTATCGTAGAGCAGTAGTAACCGCTAATGCTGCCACTGCCCTCAGGGTACTGCCAGTAGTTCATCACCTGGGCCATTGCCGTGGCTACGCAGCCCACGGCAGAGTATAAGCCCTGATAAACCGGGCACTGCCAGTCATAGGGGTCTTCCTGGCCCCAGGTGGTCTTGATCAGGGGCTCGACGCCGCTGCTGCTTGCGTTGAGCGATTGCGGTGCAGGAATCAAATCGTCGCCTTTGTAGGTCTGCAGGAATTCGATTTCCCGCTTGAAGCCGTCCAGCAGACCCTGAAGTCCATAAGGCAGGCGGTTGAAGTCAAACTGGCCCTTGTCACTGTAGCCCAACACCTGTGGCGCTCTGTCCTCACCGGCGATGATGACAAAACCTCCACCAGTGATGTTGAAGGCGTAGTAATCGTTAGCGTTGGTGATGGCACTCGAAGCCTCGGCGTGAACGAGCTTGATGTCGTTTAGGGCAACATGGGATCTGAAGGAACCCTTTGCTGTCTGTTGATGAATGAAATTGCTGGCCACCGTGCGGGCGGCATTGGCATTGATGTTGCCAGCGCTGGCGCCCAGTGCTGTCATTGCCAGCGCAGCAAGCGTCAGTGAACCCATGAATTGTTTGATCTTCATAGTGTGATGTGTTTGATAAGGTTAATTATGTTGATTAAAAAGATAGTTCTTAAAAATCAAGATAACAGGGCATCGACGAGTTCGGCTACGTCATCGATGGTCACGTTGGGATTGGCTCCAGTCAGCAGCCAGTCAACAGCTGTAGCCACGTCATCGATGGTGAATGCCGAGTTGTAGCGGGCAAAGTGACCCAGTACATTGAGCTGGCCGTTCTCACAGTCAACCGGTGTGCTTAATCGGGAACTCATACCATAGTAGTAACGGAGTTGCAGCGCATAGGTGCCACTCGCTAGAGTGGTGGGCAATGTGATGGCACTTGTCACAGTGCCTCCCTGCTCATAATTGTCTAATACGATGTTGACTGCTTGGCTCGAAGCGACGATTCGCTCGGCGGCGTTATTGAGCGAGAATACCAGGTTGATGTTGGGATAGGATGTGAAGATCTCGACGTTGCTGGCTTGGGTAGGCATCTCTTCACCCAAGACAAACAGGTCATCGGTGGCCATCAGGCTCTCGGCCGAGATGAGGCAATAGGTGGGAGGTACCACGCCCAGGAGCATCTCGTGGCCTGAGTTGAAACGAAGCTGATCACCGTCGCGGTGAGTCATGTTCAGCGCGGTTGACGCATACCAGCCGTCACAGGTGCCGTACCAGCCGAAGTTGAAGTGCAGCAATCCCTCGCTATTGTAGCCGTCGCAGATGAAGGCATGACCACCGGCGGCAGGATCGTTGGCCGAGTACAGGATGGGGCGTTTCATGTCGAGTTCCTCCTTGACCATGGCTTCCCATTCTTCAGTAGTGTAGCTTTCTTCCCACCAGCCGCTGCGCTCCACGTCACGTGCACTGGAACTGTAACCGAACTCTTTCATTGCCGACAACTGGCTGAAGACGTAGGCACCGCTACCCTCGGGGCTGTAACCCATGTCAACGGCTTGTCCGCAATAGCGGCTCAGTTTGGCAACCTCTTGGGCTTGTTCATCGGTATAGGTGTCCTGGATGAGCTCGTGCAGGTCATAATCCCAATGGCAGTAGGATGACAGCATCTTGCTGTAGTCAAACGAGGTTGCAGGCAATGAGGGAATCGTCTGGCCGATGTCATAGCAGTAGTAGGAAGCCACTGCACTGCAGCTGGTCGGATAACGCCAGTAGTACATGACTTGGGCCATGGCCGTTGCCACGCAACCAACGACGCAATACTCGCCATTATAGACGGGGCACTGCAGGTAATAGGGCATCTCCTGGCCCCAGTAGGTCTTGGTCAGGGGCTCGACGCCTGCACCGCGAGCGGTTCGCACGGCAGGAGTCACATTCAGCTCGGGATGTAACTGCAGATATTCAATTTCCTCCTGATAACTGTTCATCAGGGCCTTGAAGTTCTCGGGCAGATTGTTGGCGTCAAGGCGTCCGTGGTCGCTGTAGCCCAGCACCTGATTGGCACGGTCCTCTCCAGCGACGATAATAAAACCGCCGCCATCGATGTTGAAGGCATAATAGGCATTGGCATTCCTGTCGACCTTCGAGGGCATGGTGTAGGCGAGCTTAAGGTCGGCCACAGCAGGAGCCCTGAGTGATCCCGGGGTGGCGGCATGAAGTTTAAGATAACTGCCGGCAACATCACGTGCCGAGTTTAAGTTCACATTCGAGGCGTTAACGTGCGAGCCCATAGCGGTCAGCACGGCAAGAGCAAATACACTTACTAGGTTCTTGAAACTCATAACTGAAAACAATAAGGTCGTTTATGTTGATAATGATAATTAATATTGCTGCCAAAAGTAGTAAGTTTCTGGCAAAATGCCAAGAAAAGACAAGAATATTTGTCTCCACACGTCTTTTTCTGCTCATTTTCTATCAATCGCTGCCTTCGACTACACCTATTAATAGAGGTGAGCATCAGACGACGCTCACCTCTATTTTCTATATGAAATAAGTCAGATTTAATCTTGGGTCATGATATGGTCAATGAGCATGATGACATCATCGATGCTCAGCTCAACATTATCGGCAGCTGTGCCATTGAGTAAATAATCGATAGCAGCGGTGACGTCTTCGATATCGAACGGAGCATTGAATTTAGCAAATTTACCGGTCACGATCAGCTTGCCTTGTGAAATGTCAATAGTGGACGCTGTTCCATTAACGAGGTAATTGAATTGCAGGTCATAAGTGCCATCGGTCATAGTGGTAGGCAGTGTGATAGTGCCATAGATGTCGCTGCGCTGAACGAAATCATTCTTGACCACATGGATAAGGTCGCTTGTAGCCACTCTGTTACCCTCTTGATCGGTCAATGTGAACAACAGATCAACATCGCTGTAGGTCGTGTAAAGGTTCACTCTTGAAGCCCGTGGCTGAAGTAAACCTCCCAGCAGGAGTAATCCGCCCTCGGCATCGATGTCTTTGGCGATAACCTTGCAGTATTCAGGCGGTTCCATATTGGTGAACATATAGTGGTTAGAGCCATAATCGCGATAAGAACCATCGAGGGTAGTAGTAATAATCGCTGTTGTAAGGAACCAACCGTTATTGACACCATACCAACCAAAGTTGATGTGGAAATATCCATTGTTGTCGTAGCCGTCAAAAATGAAGGCATGGCTTGTGGACGCGGTGCCTACATGCTTGGCGCCATACATGATGGGGCGGCCAGCATCCAGTTCTGCACGCATCAGTCTCTCCCAGCTCTCGGTTGTATATGAACTGGTATAAGAGAGTGATTTGGCGTTAGGATTATAACCAAGTTTTTTCATGCCCGCTAACTTATTTGGGCCGTTGGTAAAACTGCTGGACAATGAATAACTGACTTTAGCAGCTTGGCCAACATAGCGGCACAATTTGGCAACTTCCTGAACTTGCTCTTCGGTGTAATTGTCTTGAACGGTTTCGCCCAAATCGTAGTCCCAGTGGCAATAGCTGTGCAGCATTTTGCTGTAATCAAACGTGGTGACAGGGAGCTCTTCGAGGGTCGCACTGATCATGGAACAGGTGTAAGAGGCAATGGGACCGCAAGTTGTGGGATATTGCCAATAATACAAGATCTGGGCCATTTGAACACCCGAGCACCCAACCTTGCAATGCTGGCCCTGATAGGTCGGGCATTGCAGGAAATAAGGCATCTGTTGGCCCCATTCCGTTTTGATGAGCGGCTCGACGATGACTTCACTGTTCTCGCTAATGAGTCGGGATGCCACTTTTGCCGTGGGGTGGAGCTGGAGATACTCAATCTGCCTCTTGTAGCCATCCAATAATGCTCTCAAGTTGTCGGGCATGTTGGCAAAGTCGATACGGCCCTTGTCGCTGAAACCTAATACCTGGCTCGCACGATCGTCGCCCGAGATAATGACGAATCCACCTCCATCAATGTTGAAAGCGTAGTAGGCATTTGCACTCTTGTCAACCGATGAAGATTCGGCATACGCTAATTTCAGGTCGGCGAGAGCGGGGGTATTGTATGCTCCAGGAATTGCAGTGTGTTGTTTGAGGAAACTGCTTGCTATCGAACGGGCCGATGCCAGGTCAACATTAGTGGCATAAGCACTTAGTCCTGTCATGGTTGTAAGGATCACTAAACTGACCCTCATGAGTCTTTTAAATATCATAACTTGAAAATAGTATTATAAATTTTTGGTGCAAAAGTAGTGGTTTTCTGTCTCATAGGCAAGAAAGGGTTTTTATTTGTGTCATGCTTTTAACTATATAGGTATTATATAATGGTGGGGATGGGGTTTTTGGGTAATTATGGTAAAAATATCGGTAAAAAGGGTATCGGATAATATTGAGAAATGTTATAATTTTGCATCGTGATAGAGTAATTAATTATAAGAGTATAAACTGCTTTCAAGATGAACATCAAACAGATCATATTAACTACCGTCGTTACCGGTTGCATGGCACTCAGTGCCATGGCAGCCGGTTTTGCGCATAACACTAACACTAACACTAACATTAACATTAACGATATGACCAATAACAGTAAAAAGACGCTGGTGGCCTACTTCAGTGCAACAGGCACGACCATGGAGGCTGCCACCAAGCTAGCAAAGGTGGCTGATGCCGACCTGCATGAAATCGTTCCCGAGACCCCTTACACACCTGCTGACCTGAACTGGCGTGACAAGTCCAGCCGCAGCAGCGTTGAGATGGCCGACAAGAGCAGCCGTCCCGCTATTGCCAATAAGGTAGAGAACATGGAGCAGTACGATACCGTGTTTGTGGGTTATCCCATCTGGTGGTACATCGCCCCGACAATCATCAACACCTTCCTGGAGCAATATGACTTCACTGGAAAGACAATCGTTCCCTTCTTTACCTCGGGTGGCAGCGGTGCCGGCGAGACGATGAAGTATCTCAAGCCCTCGGCTCCCGGTGCTAACTGGAAGGAGCCCAAGAGCCTCAATTACATGGGCGAAGCCGAGATGAAATCCTGGATTGATTCACTCTGATTGTCTGAAAATCATGAATAAGAAACAACTGTTGACTCTCATAATGGTCGCCCTGATGGCCATTGTGAGCAGTGCACAAAGCCCGGTGTATTACACCACTGAGATTTCGCCCGAAGCGCTTGTCAAAATATACAAGGCCCTGGGTGTTGAGCCTACTGGTCGCGTGGCTGTGAAAATCAGCACTGGCGAAGCCGGCAACAACCATTATCTCAAGCCCACACTCATCCGCAACCTGGTGGACGAGGTGAATGGCACCATCGTGGAGTGTTGCACTGCCTATGGCGGTTCCCGTCAGGATGTTTCCAAGCATTGGCAAACCATTCATGAGCATGGCTTTGACTCCATCTTTGCTGTGGATATCATGGACGAGTACGGCCAGATGCGCATACCCGTTAAGGACCGCACCCACATCAAGTATGATATTGTGGGCGACCACTTGGCTAACTATGACTGGATGATCAACTTGGCCCATTTCAAGGGTCACGCCATGGGTGGCTATGGCGGTGTGTTGAAGAATGCTTCGATAGGCGTTGCCAGCACAGCCGGTAAAGCCTATATTCATACAGCCGGCAAGGCCAGCGATGCCGGCCAGTTGTGGCAACAGATTGCCGAGCAGGACGATTTCCTCGAGTCGATGGCAGCTGCTGCTCAAGCGGTGCATAATTATATGGGCGGACGTGTTATATATATTAATGTGATGAACAACATGTCGGTCGATTGTGACTGCGACGGGTCCCCCGAGGAACCCAAACTCAAGGACATGGGTATCATGGCCAGCCTTGACCCCGTGGCTCTGGATTGGGCATGTGTGGAGATGGTGATGAATCACAAGGCAGCCGCAGGCGATGACAATGCCCCCCTTATCGAGCGCATCAACAGCCGTCACGGCACCCATACCATCGACTGGGCCGAGCACATCGGCCTCGGCACCAAAAATTACATGATCATTAAACTTTAACCATTTAACTTAATATAGCGATGAACAACTTTGTTTACAACATACCTGTTAAGGTCTATTTTGGAGAGAATCAGTTGCAGCACCTCGGCGAGGAACTGGCTAAGTTCGGCAAGCGCGTCCTGCTCACCTACGGTGGCGGATCGATTAAGCGCACGGGTCTCTATGACGCTATTGTGGCCGAGGTCAAGAATGCCGGCATGGAACTGTTTGAACTCTCGGGCATCGAGCCCAATCCCCGCATCGACAGCGTGCGCCGTGGCGCCCAGATGTGCAAAGAGCACAATATCGACGTGCTGCTGGCCGTGGGCGGTGGATCGACCATCGATGCCACCAAGTTTATGGCGGCAGGAGCCAAGGTTGATCATGACCCGTGGGATTTCTTCAATGAGAAGTGGGCGCCCATTACCGAGGCTTTGCCCATCATCAGTGTGTTGACACTCTCGGCAACGGGTAGTGAAATGGATGCCGGCGGTGTGATTAGCAACCCCGAGACCAATGACAAGATCGGGCGCGTTGAGAGCCCGACGTTGTTGCCCAAGGTATCGTTCCTCGATCCTACCGTGACCTATACCGTGAGCCCCTATCAGACCGCCTGTGGCGCGGCCGATATGCTCTCGCACATCTTTGAGGTCTATTTCAATATGAATCAGGACCTTTATATGCTCGACTGTTTCATGGAGGGCATGATGAAGACCATCATCAAGTATGCTCCCATCGCCATGAAGGAACCCGAGAATTACGAGGCTCGCGCCAATCTGATGTGGACCTCCTCATGGGCCATCAATGGTTTTGTCAATGGCGGTAAGCGCCAGGCTTGGAGTTGCCACCCCATGGAACATGAGGTGTCGGCCTACTACGATATCACCCACGGTCTGGGTCTTGCCATCATCACTCCGCGCTGGATGGAGTACTGCTTGAGCGAGGACACGGTGAGCAAGTATGTGCAGTTTGGCGTGAACGTCTTTGGCATCGATGCGCATCAGCCGGCGATGGATATTGCCAAGCAGAGCATCGAGAAGGTGAAGGACTTCTTGTTTGGAACATTGGGTTTGACCAGCACGCTTACTGCGCTGGGCATCAACGATGAGCACATCCCCACCATGGCGCGCAAGGCTTGTGCGGGTGGCGTGCTGCCGGGTTTCGTTCCCTTGAACCAGCAGGATATTGAAACCATCTTCCGCAACTGCTTGTAATGGACCACAAAACACCTTCCAGAAATTCGGCTCTCCTGGCTACAAACGATAGGTGATGTTGGATAAAGAAGGGTATTTACTGAAATTTTTCCTACGTGAACATAAAAAATCATATTATTTATGGTTATTTTCCATGTTTTCGCTGAAAAATTATGCAAATGTTTTGTGGGTATTGAAAAATGTATTATCTTTGCCGTGTTCAAAAGTTTTCTTTCGATTCATTCGTGTTAAGAACACGGCGATAAGATTGAAAGCAGGCATTATGAAAAGGACTAATAGGCTTTCCAGCTTTAGATCAATTCTATAAAAATTAAAAGTTAATAAATTTGGAGAAATGTTATTTGCAATGAGTTCCGTGGCTCGGGAGAGTCGCGGAACTTATGCGTTATATCCTATCGTAATCTTAATTCTAATGGCTGGTTGAGAAGGAGTAGGGCAGGTCTTGCTTGCCGATGCCGCGTTTAGTGTTCGGGCTCTTGCCCATCACATAGCGGATGTCACAACCGTTGACCAGCTGCTTATGGTCTAAATAGTTGCGGGAATACGGTTTGCCGTCGATGGTCATCGACTGGATGTAGCATCCCTTGCCTTCACGCGAGAGCGTCACCGTCTTGCCGTTTTCGAGCTTGAGGATGACGTTGTCCAGATAAGGAGACCCAATTACGTACTGGTTGCTGCCGGGACACACGGGATAGAACCCCAGTGCCGAGAACACATACCAGGCCGAGGTCTGACCGTTATCCTCGTCACCGCAGTAGCCGTCGGGCGTGGCGCTGTACAGGCGGTCCATCACCTGATGGAGCCAGTATTGGGCTTTCCAGGGCTGTCCGCCGTAGTTATAGAGGTAAATCATGTGCTGGATGGGCTGGTTGCCGTGGGCGTAGTTGCCCATGTTCATGATCTGCATCTCGCGTATCTCGTGGATGGTGTAACCGTAGTAACTGTCGTCAAACACAGGTGGCACGGCAAATACCGAATCCAGCATCTGGCAGAAGGTCTGTTTGCCGCCCATCAGGTCGATGAGGCCCTGCGGGTCATGGAACACGCTCCACGTGTAGTGCCAGCTGTTGCCCTCGGTGAAGGCATCGCCCCACTTGAGCGGAGAGAACGGCGATTGAAATTCACCATTGGAGAGGCGTCCGCGCATCAGTTTGGACTCGGCATCGAACACTTTACGGTAGTTCATCGCTCGCTTGGCATAGACCTTGATTTCACTCTGGGGCTTGCCCAAGGCCTTGCCCAGGCGGTAGATGCACCAATCGTCGTAGGCATATTCCAGGGTCCTGGCCACGCTCTCGTTGATCTTTACGTCATAGGGGATGTAGCCCAACTCGTTGTAATACTCGTGGCCAATGCGCCCCGTGGACTTTACCTGGGGATGTACAGCAGTGGTGCCATGAACAACGGCCTCCCACAGTTTGTCGATGTCATAGCCCCGCAGGCCTTTCAAATAGGCATCGGCAACAATCGACGCGCTATTGTTGCCCACCATGCAGTCGCGGTGACCGGGGCTGGCCCACTCGGGCAGGAAACCGCTCTCGAGATAGGTGTTTACCAGTCCCTCCTGCATCCATGCGCCCATCGTGGGATACACCAGGTCAACCAGCGGGAACAGGGCACGGAAGGTGTCCCAGAAGCCCGTATCGGTAAACAGGCGTCCCGGCAGCACTTGGCCGTTGTATGGACTATAGTGAACAGGATTTCCCTGTGCGTCAATTTCATAGAAGCTGCGCGGGAACAGCACCGAGCGGTACAGGCAGCTGTAGAAGGTGCGCAGGTGGTCGATGTTGTCGTCCTCGACCTGGATGCGGCCCAGCACCTCGTTCCAGCGTTGGCGTCCTTTCTCCTTAACGGCTTCCAAATCATCGTTGCCGAGTTCTCGCAAGTTAAGAGCTGCTTGGTCATGGCTGATAAACGAGGAGGCGACGCGTGCATTGACTTGTTCGCCACGTTGGGTATTAAACGTCACGATGGCTCCGGCATGGTTGCACCCGATGCCTTTTTCACCAGTGTGCAGGACACTGTCCTCAACAACGCCGTACGATGCAAAAGGCTTGTCAAACTTGATGATAAAGAAGTTCTTGAAACCCTCTGGCACGCCACCGCTATTCCGGGTCGAGTAGCCCCAAACGGCTTGTTGCTCGGGATCAATTCCGATGACAGACCCCTTGTCAAAGGCATCTATTACGACGTTGGCTTGGTCGGTCTCGGGGAAAGTGAAGCGCAGGATGGCGGCACGTTCGGTCGGCGCCACCTCGGCCGTCACATCGTAGTCGGCAAGATAGACCTGATAGTAGTAGGGGGTTGCCACCTCGGCCTTGTGCGAGAACCAGCTGGCACGCCCGTTCTCGTCCCATACGGGCTCGCCCACGGTGGGCATCAGCGAGAACTGACCGTAGTCGTTGATCCACGGGCTGGGCTGATGCGTCTGCTTGAAGCCGCGTATCTTGTTGGCCCCATAAGTGTAATGCCAGCCGTCGCCCATCTTGCCCGTCTGCGGCACCCAAAAGTTCATGCTCCACGGCATCGCAATGGCGGGATAAGTATTACCCGTCGACAACTGGAAACTCGATTGCGTTCCCACCAACGTGCTCACATAATCCACTGGCTCCATATTGGCCGCAATTACAGCAAGGCTCCAGGTCGTTAAGGTCAATATCAAGGATAGCTTTCTCATTCGGTTCATTGTTTGTTGTGATTGGGTGTCAGTGTATTGCAAGCCTTTGGCTTACAGGTGATGTTACGGTCTGGCCTTCTTGCCGGTGCCCCATTTAGAGGGTTGGGGTCCCATCTGCAGGGTAAGGGTGCCGCCGGCGATGATGTCGCGGTAGTCGATATAACTCTTGTCGTAGCGCTTGCCGTTGAGCGTGGCGCTCTGGATGTAGATGTTCTGATCGCTGTTGTTGATGGCCTTGACGGTGAACGTCTTGCCGTCGCCCACGTTGATGGTCACCTCGTTGAACAAGGGGGAGCCGATGATGTACTTGCCACCTGCGGGCTCTTCCTGATACAATCCCATTGACGTCAGGACATACCAGGCCGACATCTGGCCTACGTCCTCGTTGCCGCTCAGGCCGTCCAGGTCGTTGCGGTACTGCTCGCGCAGCACTTGGCGCAGGAGTTTGGCGGCCTTCCACGGCTGGCCCACGTAGTTGTACATATAAATAATGTGATGGCTGGGTTCGTTGCCGTGGGCATACTGGCCGATGAGGCCACTCACGTCGGGCGATGCTTCCTCTCCCAGGTCGCCCTCGATGATGAACAGCGAGTCGAGTTTCTGGATAAAGGCCTTTTCGCTGCCGAACAGTTCCACCAGGCCGTGCACGTCGTGGGGCACCAGCCAGGTGTATTGCCAGGCGTTGCCCTCGCAGTAATCGTCGTTGCGGTGCTTGGTCGACAGCGGGTCAAACTCTGCCAGGTCGCGGAAGTTGCCCTTACTGTCCTTGCCGCGCATGAATCGGCTCTGCTTGTCAAAATAGTGGCGGTAGGACTTGCTGCGCTGGTCAAAATAACTGCAGTTCTCCTGGTCGCCGACAAGTTTGGCCACGCGGGCGATGCACCAGTCGGCAAGGGCATATTCCAGACCGCGTGCCACGGTTTCCTTGTCCGGCTCCAGGTCGTAGGGGATGTAGCCATATTGCTTCAGCAGTCCCATCGAGCGCTCGTCGAGCATTGCGCTGGTTGTCATCGCTTTAAGCGCGGTCTTGGCGTCCACGTCAAAGCCTTTCAGCACCAGGTCGGCCAGCACGGGCACCCCGGGATTGCCCACCATGCAGTCGGTCTCGTTGCCCATCAGGTGCCACACGGGCAGTTTGCCCTGCTGCTCAAAGATGTGCAGGAAGGTCTGTGCGATGTCTGCTTGCTTCTCGCGGTGGATGAGCGTCTGCAAGGGATGGGCGGCGCGATAGGTGTCCCACAGCGACAGGGTGGTGTAGTTGGTGAAATTACCCTCATGCACCTCGCCGTCGGCACCGCGGTATTCACCGCAAACGTCATTGAACACCGACGGAGCCACCATCGTGTGGTACAGGGCGGTATAGAATACCGTTTTGTCATCCTGGTTGCTCGTCGTGATATTGATTTTGCCCAATTCGGCGTTCCAGGCGTCATCGGCGCTCTTGCAGATGGCATCAAAGCCCCATCCGGGATTCTCGCTCATCAGGTTGCCGATGGCGTTCTCGATGCTCACTGCCGACAGTCCTGTCTTGACCAGCAACGGCCTGTTATTGTTGGGGGTTGTAATCAGGCCCAACGTGTCGCCGTTGAGTTTCTCCAGCTTCACCTCCTGTGAGAACTCCATGACAAAGAAGTCCTTCTGGTTTCTTGCCCAGCCCGACGAGTGCCGGTAGCCGGCAATCATGCGGGGCGACAACTGCTTCATTTTCATCTGCTTGGGCGAGTCCCAACCGATGCCCTGGCCCAGGTCAAGCAGCAACTGCAAGGTTTGTTGGTCGGGCGTAAAGGTGTAGCGATGCATACCCGTGCGCCGGGTGGCGGTAAGTTCCACCTTGACGTAGGGCTTGCCCTTGTCGCGCAGTGTGATGGAATAATAGCCGGGCCTTACGGTCTCGTCGCTGTGGCCGAAGATGACTTCTCGCTGGTCACGGTCGGTGACTGGCAGCAAGGCGATGTCTCCCAGGTCGCCGATGCCCGTGCCGCTCAAGTGCTGATGTCCGAAGCCGATAAGCACCGAGTCGCTCTCGTGGTAACCCGAACACCAGTCCCAGCCGCGCGTGGGCTCGGTGGGGCCCAGCTGCACATAGCCGAACGGCACGTTGGCGCCCAGGAACACGTGTCCGTGTCCGCCGGTACCGATTCGTGGATTTACCCACTGCGTGTAATTCTCCTCGCCGGCCCATGCCGTGAGGCAGCCCATAGCGGCGATTATCATCAGTATCCAATGCTTCATCTTTTCAAATAATTATGGTTAGGGATTGCAAATATAGTAAAATTAAGTACCTTTGCTGCCATGATGAAGAAATTTTTAATTCTGGTGGTCATGTTGATGTCGATCACCGCCGCTAGTGGAAATGATATGAATGACATTTTGGCTAAACGCATCGATGCTGTCTTTGAACCTGTTTATAACAATCCTAATGAGCCCGGTGCTGCCGTGATTGTCTTTCAGGGTAAGGAAACGATTTATAGCCGTTGCTTTGGCCTTGCCGACCTGGAAACCCGGACGCCCGTGACGCTCGAGACCAACTTCTGCATTGCCTCGGTGTCTAAGCAGTTCTCGGCTGTAGCCTTGCTGCAGCTGGCCGAGGAGGGCAAACTCTCGCTCAACGACCCCTTGTCGAAGTTCTTCCCCGAATTCCAGGCGCCGTTCTTCAAGGATATCACCTTGCATCACATCCTGAGCCATACCTCGGGCATTCCCGATGCCCGTCCTCGTGACGACCGCAATTTTGTCCTCTACAGCACCGATGTCAATTCGGTTCAGTATATGCGCACGCTCGACCACCTGAATTTCAAGCCGGGTACCCAATATGAGTACATCAACCCCACTTTCCAGTTGATTTACCAGATTGTGGAGCGCGTCTCGGGCATGCCGTTCGAGACCTATATGCAAAAGAATATCTTCGACAGGATAGGGATGAAAACCTGCTGCTACTTTGAACGCGACCGCAAGATTGCCAACATGGCCCACGGCTACCAGCGCGATGCCAATGGCCTGTGGCAGGAATATGACTACGGCGAGGAGAGTTTCTTTGCCACCAAGGCCGACGGGGCCCTGTACTGCTCCATCAACGACTTTGTGCGCTGGGAGCGTGCCCTGCGTGACAACCGCGTGTGGACGGCAGGCAGCAAGCGCCTGGCCTATCAGCCGTGGATTAGCATTCCCCGCGATGCCGAGTACGGTTATCAGCCCTACACGGGCTACGGCTACGGCTTCTTCGTTCAGGACTATCCCGGTGAGCCCACCCACGTTTATCACTTGGGTGACAACGGCGGTTTCACTATCTATGCCGGCAAAATCCCCGAGCGCGACCTCATCTTCCTCTTCTTCTCGACCCGGCCCGACATCGACCGCCTGGGCATGGTCAACGAGGTCTATCACATCCTGGGCTACACCTTCTAACCCGCCACGACCCGTTTATAAAGAATATTGTAGAGGCGCAAGATTTTGCGCCTCTACAATATTTATAGTATATGCGATAATCTTCTATTTTTTGATGACCAGGTTGTCGGTGGTCATGCGTTGCATGTACTGTTGGATAACCGATTTCATGTGGCGCTGCATGCGGTCGAGCGTGGCTGGCGGCATGGTTCCCAGCACATTGTTGCTAAAGGTTGAGTCGGTGCGGAAGGCGTAGGCCGACGTCACCTGTTTGCCGTCGAATTGCAGGGCATAATCTCCCCAAACGTACTCATAGCTGCTGCTCTCGGGCAGCCAGTGCAGGGCGAAGCCGTCCTCAGGGCTGCCGCCCAGCATGTTGCGCCCGAAAGCGATGTAGGGCTTGTCGTAGTGCAGGTAGCTGAGCACGGTGGGCATGATGTCGATCTGCTCTACCACTTGCTGCTCGTCATAGCCGTGCAGTCCCTCATCGCCCGGAGCATACAGGATGATGGGCACGCAGTAGTTGCCCAGCGAGGTACAGTAGAACGGGTCAATCTGCTGACTCACATGGTCGGCAGTGATGACAAACAGGGTATTGTTGAACCACGGCTGGCGGCTTGCTGTCTCAAAGAAGCGCTTCAACGCATAGTCGGTATAGGCAATGCATTGCTGCAAGGGGCGCTCGCCCTGCGGGAACCGTCCCTGATATTTCTCGGGCACGACAAACGGGTCATGTGACGAGGCGCTGAACAGCGCCGTCATGAACGGCTCGTGCATGGTGCCCATCTGCTCGGCAAAGAACTGGAAAAACTCCTCGTCCCAGATGGCCCACGTGCCGTCGAAGTCGTCGTCACCGTTGAAGTTGGGGTCGGCATTGTACTCGTCGCGGCCGTAGTAGCGTTCAAAACCCGTGGCGCGGGCAAAGGCCTGGAAACCCATCGAACCGTTCTGCGCCCCGTGGAAGAAGGCGGTGGTGTAGCCCTTGTTCTCGCCCAACTCGCGGGCCAGGCCCGACATGGCGTTCAGCGAGGCCGGCGTGAGGAACAGCGGCTCGACAAAGTTGGGAAGCGACGACAGCACCGACGGCATGCCCTCGATGCTCTTGCGCCCGTTGGCATAGGAGTACTTAAAGGTCATCGCGCCACTGGTGATGAGCGAGTCCAGGAAGGGTGTGAAACCCTTGTAGGCACCGCTTCTCAACGTCTGGTTGTAAAAGCCGATATGCTGCTTGCTGTAACTCTCCAGAATCAGCACCACCACATTGCGGGGCGTGAAGGTCACGCTGTCACCGGGCTGGTGGAGTGGGGTATAGAGGGCTTGGGCCTCCTCGTCGCTCATGTAGTCGGGGACGACGAAGGGCGTTTTCTTTAACGTACGGAAGATGGAGAACGGTGTGTTCAGCACGATGCCCGTCTCGGCCGGGCGGTTGACGTACTGGTTGGCGTTGCTGATTGTGATGGGGCGTGTGGCCTTGGTGAAGCCGCCGCGAATGGCCCCGATGCACAACGGGATGGCCACCAGCAATGAGAGGACCTGTACAATGTAATATGTGGGGATGCGGAATCTTGGACCGCCTCCGTCCGATGTTTTCAAGACGCAAGATTTTGCGTCTTTACGGGGGCGGAACAGTTTCCAGAAGGCCCATGTCACCAGGGCGGCCAGCAGTACCAGGTACCAGTGGCTCAGGAACTGCCCGCCGAAGATTTTCAGCATTTCGCCCGTGCCCTCGTTGCTGAACTCGGCAAACACCGAGGCCGTGGTGCGCTTGCCCGTGAAGGGGAAATAGACGCAGTCCATCAGGTTCATATACACTGCAATACTGTTCACAATGGTGTAAATCCACCGTGCCACACGGTAATAGCCGGGACGCTCCTTCCAGTGCAGCGGCAGCAGGAACATGAGCAGAATAACCGCATTGGTATAGAGGATGGCCGGGGTGTCGAAAACCAGTCCTGCACCAAACAGTTCCAGCCCGTGTCCGAATGTCAGCGTGCCGGCATAGAGCGGCCAGTTGAGCGCCAGGAAAACGACGCGGCACAGCGTGTAGGCTATATAGACCACCAGCAGGTCCCATAACACGGCGACGAGAGGGATGTTGAATATGGTAAAATGGCGTTTCATTATGTTCAACTGCATGAAATGTTGCACAAAAGTACTATTTTTGCACCACAAAATGAAAACAAGGTCTAAAAATATCAAGCGAATAGTCCTGCTGTTACTCATGCTTGCCTTGGCTACATGGGTAGCAACCAGGTGGAATGTGTGGTTTGGAAATCCTGAGGAATTGGCCGTTCAGCCACTGAAGGCTCCGGGCCACGTGATGTTGACTTTCGGTGACGAGAGTGAGATGTCACGCAATGTGAGTTGGCAATGCGACACTGTGTTGCGACCTTCACATCTGGAATTGGTGTGCCTTGCCGATAGCGACACGACCAGCATCGAGGCCCAAGGCGAAGTGTTCGAGTCCCGCAAGGGCCGTGCGGCCTATTATGTGGCTCGGCTGCGCCAATTGAAGCCCGCGACACATTACCGCTACCGTGCCGTGAGCGGCAGCGACGTTTCGCAATGGTATGATTTCCAGACCTATACCCCCAATCGTGACCACTTCTCTTTCATCTTTGTGGGCGATGTGCAGGATTCCATCGGTGGCATTGCCAACAGGCTGCTCATGGAGGCTTGGGCTCATCATCCCGAGGTGGAGTTCCTGGTGTGCGGCGGCGACTTGACCGAGCGTCCTGCCAACCAATATTGGGCCGAGACCTTCCGCGACCTGGACAGCATTGGCCAGTCCATGCCCATCCTCAACGTGACGGGCAACCATGATTACTTCAAGGGCATCACCCGCAGGCTGGAACGCCGTTTCCCGCTTGTCTTCTCCTACTTCCTCGACTCCAAGGTCGATGACAACATGGTCTATACCCTTAACTATGGCGACGCCCAGATTTTTGTGCTCGACAGCAACCGCGAGTTTTTCCACCTGTGGACCCAGCGCCAGTGGCTCAAGCAGCAGCTCGAGCAGAGCACAGCCAAGTGGAAGATTCTCGTTCTGCATCATCCGCTCTATTCCATCAAAAAGAAGAATAATAACCTGATACAGCGCTGGATGTTTGACGACCTGGTGTGTCAGTACGGCGTCGATTTGGTCCTTCAGGGACATGAGCATGCTTACGCCCGCATGACAGCCCACGACGATGCCGGCAATGCCAGGACACCCGTTTATACCGTCAGCCATTGCTCGCCCAAGAATTACCGCATCAGTTTCGACGAGCGTTTCGACAAGTTCGGCATCTCCAGCCGTTATTACCAGACGGTGAATGTCAGCGGTGACACGCTGGCCATGGCCACCTACGATGCCTATACCCATGTACTCTATGATTCCTTGCTTATCATCAACGGCACTGTGCATCAGATCGTCGACATGGGCGAGGACATCCCCGAATATATGGAGTACACGCCCGACCCGAATAACAAGAAAGATCTGAAATTTGCCAAGCGCATCCAGGAATACGTCAACCGCCACCCCGAGAGAATGAGAGCTAAAAACTAAAGGCCAATGGCTAAAAGCTAAAGGCTTTTTACTACCTTTGCAGTCAAATTCAGAAACGCATTATGGCAGAATCATCTTTATTGCAGCGCCTCGACGGCCTGGATGCCCGGTTTGAGGAAATCGGCACGCTCATCACAGACCCCAATGTCATCGCCGACCAGCGGCGCTACGTCAAGCTCACCAAGGAGTACAAGAGCCTCGAGACCCTGTTGGCGGCCACACACCGCTACCGCAAACTGCTCGAAGACATCGAGCAGGCCAAACTCGTGCTCGATAACGAGACCGACGAGGACCTGCGGGCCATGGCTCGTGAGGAAATCGACGAGAACCAGGCTCAGGTGCCCAAACTCGAGGAGGAAATCAAACTCCTGCTCATCCCCGAGGACCCCGAGGACAGCAAGAACGTCGTCCTGGAGATTCGAGGCGGCACGGGTGGCGACGAGGCGGCCCTGTTTGCCGGCGACCTGGCGCGCATGTACATCCGCTATTGTGAGACCAAGGGCTGGAACGTGCAGATGTCCTCTTGCAGCGAGGGCGCTGTGGGCGGCTACAAGGAGGTGGTGTTCAGCATCACGGGCGACAACGTCTATGGCACGTTGAAGTATGAGTCGGGCGTGCACCGCGTGCAGCGAGTGCCTGTCACCGAGACCCAGGGCCGTGTACACACCAGTGCTGCCAGCGTGGCCGTGCTGCCCGAGGCCGAGCCGTTTGACGTGCACATCAACGAGGGCGAGATCAAGTGGGACACCTTCCGCAGCGGCGGTGCCGGCGGACAGAACGTGAACAAGGTGAACAGTGGTGTGCGCCTGCGCTACATGTGGACCAACCCCAACACCGGTGAGCAGCAGGAAATCCTCATCGAGTGTACCGAAACCCGCGACCAGCCCAAGAACAAGGAAAGGGCCCTGGCACGCCTGCGCACCTTCATCTACGACCATGAACACCAGAAGTATATGGACGACATCGCCTCGCGCCGCAAGACCCTCGTCTCGACGGGCGACCGCTCGGCCAAGATACGCACCTACAACTATCCGCAGGGCCGCATCACCGACCACCGCATCGGCTACACCATCTATAACCTGCCCGCCTTTATGGACGGCGACATCCAGGACTGCATCGACCACCTAATCGTCGCCGAGAACGCCGAGAAACTCAAAGAAGCAGAATTGTAGTGCTCGCTGCGCTCGCAGTTTAGAGTTTAGGGTTTAGGGTTTAGGGTTTAGGGTTTAGGGTTTAGAGTTTAGAGTTTAGAGGGGTATACGCATCTATGTGAGTTGCGCTCTTCTGCCTACGACGCTTGGGTGCAGGTTTATGATTTAAAGACAAGAAGGACAAGAAAGACAAAATAATGATTGTCAATAAAATAAATTGTTCTTCTTGTCTTTTTTGTCTTCTTATAGGGTGGCATACGCACTCTGTGAAAGGGGGGGCGGATGCCAGTTGTTTGAGTTGTTTTTTAATTAATGGGGGCTGCGGATGCCTAAGGGTTTGTGTTAAAGATTTGTTAAAATGCCGTTTTGTTGTTGCAAAGTGGTGTTTTCGTGTGTCTATATAGCAGACAACGATCTAATGATGAAGCCTGAAGACACAGTCATAGTAACAATTAGTGATGTTTATTAATGAGACACTGGAGGCCAATGAAGCTTCCAGTGTTTTTTCAATGGCTGCTGAAGAATGCTTTGACTTTTTGAATGATGGTGGCGGGGTCGTCGATGTCGCGGCTCAGTTGTTCCATGGGGCACCAGCCGGTGCCGGCGCGGTTGATGATGTGGTCCACCAGCTGGCCATATTCGGCTTTTACGCCATGGGCTTGCAGCAGGGCCAGTGCGGGCTCGCTCATCACGTCGGCATGGACGTGCCGCACGCCGCCCATGGCCATGCAGGCTGCCGCAGCCTTGCCCACGGCCTTGTCGGCAATGAGGGCGTCGCGTAGTAGCTCGGGACTCTCAGTCACCAGGGTCAACAGGTCTTTCACTCCGCGCTGGGTATAGCGGTGCAGGGTGCCGTCGGCACTTTTCACGACCAGGGTCAGGCCCTCGTCATGCAGGATATTAATCAACTGTTTCATGCGGCAAAAATAGTATAATCAGAGAAAAAATACTACTTTTGTGGCATAAATTCAAAAACTTAATCATAAGAATGAAGATTGGAATCATCGTAGCAATGCACAAGGAGCTGGAACTGCTCTTGCCATTGCTGCAAAATAGCGAGGAGAGTCGAATGGGTGGCTGTGAGTTCCACCGTGGCAAGGTGGGGCGTCATGATGTCATTGCCATGCAGTGTGGTATCGGCAAGGTCAATGCCGCGATGGGCACGTTGACGTTAGTCAACTCGTTCCTGCCCGATTTTGTCATCAACAGTGGTGTCGCCGGTGGTGCCGACCCGAGTGTCAACGTGATGGACGTGGTGGCAGGCGCCCGTGTCGCCTATCACGACGTGTGGTGCGGTCCCGAGAGCGAGCTGGGACAGGTTCAAGGTCTGCCCCTCTACTTCGAGGGAGCACAGCGGCTGCTCAACCTCGTGCCCGACCGCGAGGGTATCCACAAGGGCCTGATATGTTCTGGTGACCAGTTCATCGATACCTTGGATGCCGTGACCCGCATCAAGGGCAACTTCCCCGAGGCCCTGGCCGTTGATATGGAGTCGGGTGCCATTGCACAGGTGTGCCACCTCAACAAGGTGCCGTTCTTGGCCCTGCGTGTCATCAGCGACTCGCCGGGTGCCAGCCACGATAACACGCGCCAGTACCTCGACTTCTGGACCGACGCCCCGCAGGAGACCTTCAACTTGGTAAAAGACATTATTACCAGGCTTTAGGCTCTACTAACAACTAAAAACCAACAACTAAGGACTAAAAACAAAAACTCTCATGGAAAAGATTGCTAGTTTCAAGATAGACCACACCAGGCTGTTGCGCGGCATCTATGTGTCACGCAAAGATTACCTGCAGGGTGGCGATGTGGTCACGACATTTGACATCCGCATGAAACTGCCCAACCGCGAGCCGGCCATCAGCCAGAGTGCGATACACACCCTGGAGCACCTGGCAGCGACCTGGCTGCGCAACCATCCGCAGTGGGGCGACAAGGTTGTCTATTGGGGACCGATGGGCTGCTGCACGGGCAATTACCTGCTGCTCAGGGGCGACCTCGAGAGCCGCGACATCGTGCCGCTGATGCAGGAGCTGTTCCAGTGGATTGCCGACTTTGACGGCGAGATTCCGGGCGCCAATGCCCACGACTGCGGCAACTACATGCTCAACAACCTGCCCATGGCCAAGTGGGAGGCACGTAAATACTACATGGAGGTGCTGCAAGACATCAAGGACGAGAACCTCATCTATCCCGAGGAGTAAAACTGACAGTTTTTCGATATGGATTATCTTTTGCTTTTTGTCGGGCTGGGCATTCTGCTTCTGGCTGCTAACTATCTGGTGGACTCGTCGGTCGCCATAGCCCAGAGGGCCAAAATTTCCAATTTCATCATTGGCTTGACTATTGTGGGCATCGGTACCAGCGCTCCCGAGTTGTTTGTGTCGGTATCGTCGGCCCTGAAAGATAGCGGCGACATTGCCATGGGTAACGTTCTGGGTTCCAACGTGGCCAACGTCCTCCTCATCATGGGTGTGACGGCAATTATTGCACCGTTCCCCATCGAGCGGCTGCAGCGGCTGCGCGACATCCCGTTCGTCATCCTGGCCTCGTTGTTTGTCATGCTCATTGCCAACGACACGATTGTGCCGGGCATCAATACCAACATGCTGTCGCGCCTCGACGGCATTGTCCTGCTGGTGCTTTTCCTCAGCTATATGGGCTGGGTAGTGGTGCAGAAGGGCAAAGACCCCAAGAAGGCACTGGAAGAGGCCGACGAGGAGGCTAAATCCTCGTTGGCGGGCAAGAACCCGTGGCTGCTGTGGGGCATCGCCATCATCTCGCTGGCAGCCCTCATCGGGGGCGGTAACCTGTTCCTGGACAGCGCCAAGAACCTGGCACGCGCCTGGGGCATGAGCGAGGCAGTCATTGCCATCACCATCGTCGCTGTGGGCACCTCGCTGCCCGAGCTGGTCACGGCCATTATCGCCGCCAGCAAGAAGAATCCGCAGCTGGCCTTGGGCAACGTCATCGGCAGCAACCTGTTCAACCTCATGTTCATTCTGGGTACTGCTTCGACCGTCAAGCCGTTGACCTTTGTGGACATCAACATTTGGGACTATGCCGTGATGCTGATATCGGCCGTGATGCTCTATATGGTGATACACACCTTCAAGAAAAACAAGTTTGACCGCGTCGAGGGCGCCATCTTCTTTGCGGCCTACGTGGCCTATACCGTCTATTTGCTTATGCGCTAAGGCAATAATGTGCCGCATCGCTCCGTTAAACTTGTCGGCGATATTGCTGTCAAACCCAATAAATGGATTCCTGCTATGAATAGAAACAAGATTCTGTCGCTGCTGGCATGCTGCCTGATGACCGTGGCTGCCGTGGCTCAAAACAGGGTGGACACGCGCGTCCACATCTTTGACAACAACGTGCGCTCCCTCAAGGTGTGCCTGACGAGCAACATGTATATCCCGCCGGTGCTCATGATGAATGGCCATGACCGCCTGCTGGTCAACTTCGACTATCTGGACTATGACGTGCACTACCTGCGCTACAGTGTCACCCACTGCAATGCCGATTGGCAGCCGTCGCAACTGATCGAGAGCGAGTATGTGAGCGGCTTCAACTATGCCGATATCGAGGACTATGAGCAGAGCGAGGCCACCTATGTCCACTACTACAACTACCAGTTCATGCTGCCCAACGAGGACATGGAGTTCCTGGTGAGCGGCAACTACCTGCTCAGCGTCTATGAGCAGGATGACCCCAGCGAGATCCTGTTCCAGACGCGCTTCTCGGTGTGTGAGGGCCTGGTGAGTGTGGTTCCTCAGGTAACGTCGCGCACCGATGTTGAATACAACAACCGTTTCCAGCAGGTATCCTTCGATGTCCGTTACAAGCCCAGCCAGATTAAGGACCCCTATAGCGAATTGACCTGCATCGTCACGCAGAATTCCCGCGACGACAATGCCGTGGTGGTCAACCGTCCCACGATGGTGGGGGTGGACCATGTGACCTATGAGCACAACCGTGACCTGATTTTCCCTGCTGGCAATGAGTTCCGCCGTTTCGAGACCGTCAGCGCCCACAACATCAACATGGGCGTGCAGTCCATCCGCTACTATGAGCCCATGTATCATGCCATCCTCATGGTGGATGAGCCCCGCAACGAGATGCAATACCTCTATGACCAGACGCAGTTTGGACGTTTCACCATCCGCAATGCCGAAGCCTACGGCGAGAATACCCTTCGCGCCGACTACATGATTACCCACTTCACCCTCAACACCTTTGGCAAGCTCAATGGCGGCAACGTGAGGCTTTACGGCGAGTTCATGAATGGCCTTCCCGAATCGCAGTCCATCATGAAATATGACGCCAGCAACGGCTGCTACACCGCCGACATCCTGCTCAAGCAGGGCGCCTATAATTACATGTACCTGTGGGTACCTGACGGTACCGCAGTCGGCCAAACCTCGCGCATCGAGGGCGACCACTACGAAACCATCAACGAATACATGGTAAAGGTCTATTACCGCCCCATGGGCGAACGCTACGACCACCTGGCCGGCTACGGCGTCACCTACTCCGGCCGCTAATAACCTGAATTACTGTCGCCGCTATTTAAAAACACGAATGCCCATGAATAGTCACGAATGATCAAAAAAAATAATTTATGCCCATTCGTGTTCATTTATGGTCATTTATGTTATCATTGACACGAATGTCCATCAATAGCCACGAATGATCATTAATAATATATTCTTGTTCATTTATGGCCATTCATGTTTTATTATCAAGATTTTTATGAATCTTCCTCTTCTTCGATTTTAAGGATATTCATGTCCTTGTCAAGGAGGACGCATTCGTTGGTTTCGGCAATCAACCCATATCGTTCACCTTGGAGTTTTGATTGCCCAAAGTTGATGAGAATTCCGATGGGCATTCGGGTCAGCCTCATGTAATTGAATAGTTGGGCTCGGTGCGCCGGAATCAGTTTGCTCACAGATTTCAGTTCAACAATCACTTCATCTTCCACTACCAGATCCATCTGATAGTGTTTTTCCATTTTTTGCCCTTTATAAAAACAAGGGATATTCTTCAATGTTTCATGATGAATTCCTTTGGATTGCAGTTCAAGATGTAAAGCCTCATTATAAAGGGGCTCAAGGAGACCCCAGTTCATCTCGTGGTGAACCTCCATAGCAGCCCCTATTGTTCTGTAAACAATAAACTTATATATCTTGAAGTCCATGTCAAATAAATACATTCATGACCATTCGTGGCCATTTCCGGTCATTCGTGTTATTTGAAAAAGAGAATTATTGGCCATTTTCTAAGACATGCGGGTCTTGTAGTCGATGTAATCGAATTCGCGTAGCACTTGCATGGTGCCGTCCAGTCGCTTGAACAGGATGGAGGGGTGCTGTATGCCGTTGAACATGTTGGTCTTGACGGTGGTGTAATGGTTCATGTCCTCGAGGGTGATGCGGTCGCCGCGTTTCAATGGCTTCTCAAAGCTCCAGTCGCCCACATAGTCGCCGCTCAGGCACGAATTGCCGCCCATGCGGTAAGTCGGCTTTGACGGGTCCACCTCGGCGAGGGCCTGGGTGATTTTGGGCTTGTAGGGCATCTCCAGGCAGTCGGGCATGTGGCAGGCGAAGGAAACGTCCAATATTGCTGTGCTGATGCCGCTGTTGCTCACCACATCGACCACGGTAGCCTCCAGGTCGCCCGTCTGCCAGCACCAGGCACTGCCGGGCTCCAGAATCAGCTGCAGGTTGGGATAAGCCCCCTGGAAGGCACCCAGCACCTGCTCCAGGTGACGTATGTTGTAGCCCTCGCGGGTCATCAGGTGTCCGCCGCCCATGTTGAGCCACTTGAGGCGCGGCAGGAATTGGCCAAACTGTTGCTTGAGGGCCAGCAGCACCTTCTCCAGGTCAAAACTCGTGCTCTCGCACAAGGCGTGAAAATGGAAGCCCTCGATGCCCTCGGGCAGCTCCTTCAGGTCCTCGGCCAGGACGCCGAAACGCGAACCGGGGCAGCAGGGGTTGTAGATGTCGGTCTCGATGACTGAGCACATGGGGTTTACCCTCAGGCCGCAGCTCACCTGCTCGCCAGGCCAGTCGGCATTGTGCCGGTTCACCTTGTCGGCAAAGCGCAGGTACTGCTCTATCGAGTTGAAGGTGATGTGCGAGCTGCCGGCGATGTAGGCGTCGATGGTCTCGTCGGTATAGGCGGGGCAATAGGTGTGGGTGCGGCACTTCAGCTCGTCGATGGCCAGCAGCATCTCGTTAATCGAGCTGGCGGTCGATTCGATGCCGTATTCCCTGAACACGTCAAACGTGCGCCACAGCGCATTGGCCTTGAAGGCCATGATGATGTCCACTCCCGTGCGCTGGGCCACACCTGTAATCAGTTCGATGTTGCGGCGCAGTTTCTCCTCATACACGATATAATAGGGCGTCTTGTACTCTTCCATTGCGTTATTGGGTGGTTTTAAAGAATTTCAAATTTGGCGAATTTCAACAGCAGTTTGCGCGTCTGCCCGTCGTGGAAGGCGACATCAATCTTGGGGTCGCCGCTGGTGTCGATATTGGTGACCGTTCCGCGCCCGAACCGCTGGTGCAGTATCTCACACCCCACGCTCAATTCCTCGATGGTGTGGATGGTGAAATTGCCGTTGCCAGCAGCAGGCGGCGGGGTGGGCGAGGGCGTCGAGACAGGCCTTGCCGTCGGCCTTGGCGAGAGCGGCGTGGGTGCCGGCTTGGGTTTGGGCTTTGCGGTTGGCATTGTCCGTGTGGGCCGGGGCTCAGCTTCGGTAGAATAGCGTGTCCTCGTTCTCGAAGGCACCGGGGCCGAGTTGGTGCTGCCCATGAGCAGGTAGTCGGAGTCGAGGTCTCGCAGGAAACGGCTCATCACGCAGCTCTTGGTCTGCCCGTTGTGGTAACGCGACGTGGCATAGGTGATAATGCAGTTTACCTCGGCACGGGTGATGGCGACATACAGCAGCCGCCTCTCCTCCTCGATCTGCGCCAGCGAGTCCATGCTCATGGCGCTGGGAAACAGGTCTTCTTCCACGCCCACGATGATAACGTTGCGGAATTCCAGACCCTTGGCGGCATGGACGGTCATCAGGGTAACTTTCTCGCCGTCGGGGTCGTTCATGTCCTGGTCGGTGAGCAGTGACGTCTCGGCCAGGAAGTCCCCAATCTGGCAATGCTCGTCGCCGGTCTCTTCCTTAATCTGCTGGAAATCGTTCACGGCGTTCATCAGCTCGTCGAGGTTCTCGATACGGCTGATATTCTCGGGCGTGTTGTCGCCCATGAGCACGCTTTTCAGCTTCGTTCGGCGGATGGTCTCGGCCGCCACCGTCAGGGCGTTGCTGCCGCCCTGGTTGAGTTCTATTAGGCTGTTCATCAGGGCGATGAAGCCCTCCAGCTTGGTCAATGTTCCGCGGTTTACGTTCAGTCCGTATTGTTCGGCGTGGTTCATCACCTGCCACAGGCTCACGCCGTTCTGGGTGGCGCAGTGGGTGATTTTGCCCACGGTGGTGTCGCCGATGCCGCGGGTGGGGTAGTTGATAACGCGCCGCAGGGCCTCGTCATCGTCGGGGTTGATGACAAGCCTGAGGTAGCAGATGGCGTCTTTCACCTCCTTGCGCTGGTAGAACGACAGGCCGCCGTAGATGCGGTAGGGGATGGCGTTGCGCATATTGCCGTGCTTGTCGCGGCGGCCGCCGTTGCTCAGGGCCTCCTCGAGCACGCGCGACTGGGCATTGGTGCGGTACAGCACGGCATAGTCCTCGTAGCTATCGCCCTGGCGTGCCTTGAGCGCGGCAATCTGGTTGGCAACCACATAGGCCTCCTCATAGTCGCTGAAGCAGCGGATGACGGGAATCTTGTCGCCCACCTGGTTCTTACTGAACAGGTGCTTGCGTATCTGGCCTTTGTTCTTCTCTATCAGGCTGTTGGCGGCGTCGGTGATGGTTTGGGTCGAACGGTAGTTGCGCTCGAGTTTAAAGGTCTTGATGTCGGGGTAGAGCCTCTGCAGGCGCAGGATATTGTCGATGTTGGCGCCGCGAAAACTGTAGATGCTCTGCGCATCGTCGCCCACGACGCACAGGCGGTTATATTTCTTGCTCAGCTGGTGCACAATCAGGTGCTGCGAGAAGTTGGTGTCCTGATACTCGTCAACGAGGATGTAGCGGAAGAACTCCTGGTAGCGCTCCAGCACGTCGGGATGGTCGCGCAGCAGCAGGTTGGTGTAGAACAGCAGGTCATCAAAGTCCATCGCTCCGGCAATGCGGCAGCGGTTCCAGTAGGCCTTGTAGATGGCGACCGTCTCGGGACGCTGGGCATCGCGGTCGGCATCGATGAGGGCCTGGTTGCGGGCATAGTCCTCGGGCGAGATGAGCGCGTTCTTGGCGTTGCTGATCTGCGTCTGTAGGCTTGCGGGCTTATAGACCTTGTCGTCCAAGCCCATGTCCTTGACGATGAGTTTGATGAGCGAACGCGAATCGCTCTGGTCATAGATGGTGAAGTCACTCTTGAACCCGATGAGCTCGGCATTGCGGCGCAGCAGCCTCGAGAAGATGGAGTGGAACGTGCCCATCCACAGCTGTGCGGCCACTTCGGGGCCTGCCAGCGGCTCGATGCGCTCTCGCATCTCGCGGGCGGCCTTGTTGGTGAACGTGAGCGCCATGATGCGCCACGGCTCATAGCCCTGGTGGAGCAGGTGCACAATCTTATACGTCAGCACGCGCGTCTTGCCCGACCCCGCACCGGCGATCACCAACTGCGGCCCGTCGCAATACTCGACTGCCGCACGCTGTTGCTCGTTCAGTTTCTCCAGATAATCCTCATTCATGGTCACAAAAATACTATTTTTTCTCGATTCATTAAAACATCAATCCCCACGAATTGTCATGAAATAATCATTAATACTCATTCGTGTGATTTAAAACATGAATGTCCACGAATCTCCATGAATTGTCATGAATAATTAATTTTTGTTCATTCGTGGTCATTTCCGGTCATTCGTGTGATATTAAAGTTCGCGGTACTCTGGGATGGCTTCCAGGAAGCGGTAGCTGCCGTTGTCATAGTCGATTTGGCAGCAGTAGTGGTTCAGGCCGTTGCTCACGATCAGGTACTTGGCCTTCAGCACCATGTTGTAGCGCACAATCTGGTCAAACGTCTTTTGTGTCACGTTGATGCTCGGTGCCTTGTACTCGACGATGACCAGCGGCTGGCCCGTGCGGTCGCCCACCACCGTGTCGCAGCGTCGTGCGATGCCGTTCTGTGTCAGCGACACCTCGTTACCCATCAGCGCGGCGGGGAACTGTTTCTCGGTAATCAGCCAGTTGACGAAGTGCTGCCGCACCCACTCCTCGGGCGTCAGTGCCACCCAACGCTCGCGCAGCCGGTCCCAGATGGCCCACGAGCCATCGTCCCGCTTCTTCACCTTGTACTCATATTCCGGCAAATTCAACTCCACCATCGTCATTTCTCGCTCAAACAACAGGAACTACTATGAACAACTTAAACAACACTAAAATTGAAGACTTGATTCTTGTTCTTGCCTGTTATCCTTTTTCTCTTCACAAAAGTACAATAATTGTTCCAACTTTTTAGTCCCTAGTCCCTAGTTTTTGTATCTTTGCGGGAAAAACTAGACCAAGCAATCATGAAAAGAACAGTTATCGCGTTACTTCTGGTAGCTGTGGCCGCCCTTGCCGCGGTGGCGCAGCAGTTCGAGGACTATTTCGACGGCCGCACGCTGCGGCTCGACTACATCTTTGCCGGCAACAACCGTGACCAGCAGATTTTCTTTGAGCAGGCCTACTGCACGCCATGCTGGGCGGGACGCAAAAGCCGCCTGGCCGACGTGCCCCTCAAGGGCAACGGCCAAATCCAGGTCAAGGACCATGCCACGGGCCAGGTGCTGTTTGTGCACACGTTCTCGACCCTGTTCCAGGAGTGGCAGGCTACCGAGGAGGCCACCCGTGTCAACCGCGCCTTTGCCGCCAGCTACAATGTGCCCATGCCCAAGCAGCCCGTCGATGTCACCGTCTCGCTCATCGACTTCCATGGCAAGGTGGTGGGCTCGATGACTCACACCGTTGACCCGTCCGACATCCTCATCCGCCAGCTGGGCGACAACGGCATCCCCTACCATTATGTGTGGAAAGGTAAGACTGTAGAGACGCAAAATCTTGCGTCTCAGGACGAGCCCGGCAAGCGCAACTACGAGCCCACCCAGGGTCCCCTTGACGGTGAACCCGACATCACCCAGTGCATCGACCTGGCCATCGTTGCCGAGGGCTACACCCGCGCCCAGATGGGCAAGTTCTACGCCGACTGCCAGCGTGTGGTCGATGCCCTGTTTGCCCATGAGCCCTTCACCTCGCTCAAGAACCGCTTCAACGTTGTTGCCGTGGCTGCCGAGTCACTCACCAGCGGCCCCAGCGTGCCCCACCTGGGACGGTGGAGCGCCACCCCCGTGGGCACCCACTACGACACCTTCTACAGCGATCGCTACCTGATGACGCAGGACATCCACCGCCTCTATGACGTGCTGTCGGGCGTCCCCTTCGAGCACATCATCGTCCTGGTCAACAGTGACACCTACGGCGGCGGGGGCATCTACAACCAGCTCACCGTCACCACCAGCGACCATCCCACCTTCCATCAGGTGCTCGTCCACGAGTTTGGCCATGCCTATGCCGGTCTGGGCGACGAATACTTCTATGACGACGGCTACGAGACCATGTATCCCGCCGACACCGAGCCCTGGGAGCCCAACCTCACCACCCTGGTCGATTTCCAGAGCAAGTGGGCCGACATGCTGCCCAAGGGCACACCCGTGCCCACGCCTCCCGATCCCAAGGTGCCCAACTACCGCAAAATCACCAACGACAAGGAGCAGCGCCTGCTCGACGCTGCCACCCAGCGCGTCGGCGTCTTTGAGGGCGGCGGTTACCAGAGCAAGGGCGTCTACCGTCCCGCCCAGGAGTGCCGCATGAAAATCAACGAGGTCACCAACTTCTGCCCCGTCTGCTCCCGCGCCATCCAGCGCATCACCGACTTCTACACAAGCCATTAGAGCTCGCTGGCGCGAGAGGTCTTGGGTCTAGAGTTTAGAGTTTAGAGTGTTCGCTTGCGCGAGCAGCTTAGAGCTTAGGAGGGCTCGCGTTGCTCGCAGCTTAGAGCTTAGGGCTTAGAGCTTAGAGGGGCTGCCGCACTGAGCTCCGTTAGGAGCGATATGGTTTAGGCAGGGGTGAAGCGAGGCGCAGCCGAGTGCAACCCCTGTAATAGAGTGCAACCCCAGCTCACCAACCCAAGCCCCATCGGGGCGGCACAAAACCTATCTCATGCGAAGACAAAAAAGACAAGAACGAAAATTATATTTTATTGATAATCAATACGTTGTCATTCTTGTCCTTCTTGTCTTCAAACCTAAAAAACTTGGCGTCTTGGCGTGAGGCCGAAGAGGGCGGATGCCCAACTAGAAACTGGGGATAAAAAGTTTTCCGTCCGTCCGCCTATATTATATATATAACGGAAGAAACGGAAAACGGAAGAGACGGAGAACTATTGTTATCGCAAGCTTTAACAATAAATTTCTATATCTATATACTAATCCAGTTCTACTGCAATTTATTCTATTCCGTCCGTGTTTTCCGTTCCGTCCGCGTGTACACGGCCCCACGCTGCAACTTTCAAACAACTCCAACATGAACCTGGTTAGACAACCGTAACAACTATTTTATTTAGGAATCCGCATTCTTGGTTGAGGGGGGAGTGCGGATGCCATTAGCTTAATTGGTTTAATTCGCCGACAGTTAAAGGTTCGCAGGAAGAAAAACTTCGCGGCTTGGCGCCTTAGCGTGGGGCGTGTGCACGCGGACGGAACGGAAGAATCGAACAAAACAACGAAATAAAGTATTAAGTGAACGCAATTTGTACTATCTTTGCAGTTCCAAAATCAGGTTTAACAAAACAAATAGGTAAAATACAATTATGGCAAAGAAAGCAATATTGATTATCCTGGACGGCTGGGGCGAGGGTCCCAAAGGCCACAGCAACGCGATTTATAGTACCCCGACTCCTTATCTGGACTTCCTGCGTGCCGCCTATCCGCACAGCACGCTCAAGGCCTGCGGCGAGGACGTGGGTCTGCCCGACGGCCAGATGGGCAACAGCGAGGTGGGCCACCTGAACATTGGTGGCGGCCGCGTCGTCTATCAGGACCTGGTCAAGATCAACAAGAGCATCAAGGACGGCTCTATCCTGAAGAATCCCGAAATCGTGAACGCCTACACCTATGCCAAGGAGAATGGCAAGGCCCTGCACATCATGGGCCTGACGAGCACGGGTGGCGTGCACAGCTCGCAGGAGCACCTGATGGCCCTGTGCGACATCGCCAAGGACTATGGCCTGGAGCGCGTGTTTGTGCACTGCTTCATGGACGGCCGCGACACCGACCCCGAGAGCGGTAAGGGATTTGTGAACACGGTAGCCGAGCACTGCAAGCAGAGCGCCGGCACGGTGGCCACGGTCATCGGCCGCTACTATGCGATGGACCGCAACAACAACTGGGACCGCATCAAGGTGGCCTATGACATGCTCACCGCCGGCGAGGGCAAGCAGAGCGACGATATGGTAAGGGCCATCCAGGAGAGCTATGACGAGGGTGTGACCGACGAGTTCATCAAGCCCATCGTCAACTCGACCGTGGACGGCCGCATCCAGGAGGGTGACGTGGTCATCTTCTTCAACTTCCGCAACGACCGCGCCAAGCAGATTACCATCGCCTTGACGCAGCAGGACAAGCCCGAGGACGGCATGAAGGTCATCCCCGGCCTGCAGTACTACTGCATGACGCCCTATGACCCGACGTTCAAGGACGTGCACGTGCTCTTCCCCAAGGAGAATGTGGATAACACGCTGTCGCAGTATCTGGCCAGCCAGGGCAAGCGCCAGCTGCACATCGCCGAGACGGAAAAGTATGCCCACGTGACGTTCTTCTTTAGCGGCGGACGCGAGCAGCCCTTCGAGAACGAGGACCGCATCCTGGTTCCCTCGCCCGACGTTGCCACCTATGACCTGAAACCCGAGATGAGCGCCTATGAGGTGCGCGACAAGCTGGTGGCTGCCATCCGCGAGGACAAGTACGACTTTATCGTGGTGAACTATGCCAACGGCGACATGGTGGGCCACACCGGCGTGTATGGCGCCATCACCCAGGCCGTGAAGGCCGTTGACCGCTGCGTGCACGACACCGTCGAGGCCGCCCGCGCGACGGGCTATGAGGCTATCATCATCGCCGACCATGGCAATGCCGACCACGCCATCAACAGCGACGGCACGCCCAACACGGCCCACTCGCTCAACCCCGTGCCCATCATCTATGTGACCGAGGACCCCGAGCTCATTATCAACACGGGCCGTCTGGCCGACGTGGCACCCAGCATCCTGCAGATCATGGGCCTGCCGCAGCCTAAGGAGATGACCGGCCACGGCCTCATCGACGTAACCAAGTAATCACAACCGACGTCCACCCTTAAGAATAACCCGGGACCGCTTTTCGTGAGAATTGCGGTCCCGGGCCTCATTATGACATGGTGGGTTTTATCTGGCCTAAGGGCAGAGAATGGCGTTGATGAACTAACGCCTGAAAACTGTGATTGAGCTTCGCTCGAGAAATCAAACAAAATTATTGATAAAATAAAAAAAAATTGTTGTTTAATTCTTCGGCCGCAGGCCTATTCATAGTTGTGTCAATTGGGTTTGCAACAGCCCAGGAAGATTAATAGGCGTTGTTGCTGCGGCATGGCGGACGGTTTTAGCTTCCGCTCAGGAGCCTGTCGATGAGCACGGTGAGGTCCCTGATGGTGACCTCGCTGTCGCGGTCCACGTCGGCGGCATTCACGTTGATGGAGCCCGACGAGCCGCTCAACAGGTAGTCGATAAAGGCGGCAACGTCACCGATGTTGACCTCGCCGTCGCGGTTCAAATCGCCAGTGCCATAGCCCTGGCGTTCGAGAATCAGCTGCAGGCCCGCCAAGGCGTCAATCTTGCCGTTGGGGCCGAAGTGTGCCCCCTTGCTGCCCATGGTGAAGCGGTCCTTGATGGCCGTCTGTGCCATGATGTCCTTGATTTGCCGCACACATAGCCTCGGGTTGGCTTGCAGCCACAACGCGATGATGCCGGCCACGGTGGGCGAGGCCATCGAGGTGCCTCCCATCGCGCACCAGGGGCTGCCGTCCTCGGTCTTCATGACGGTATAGGCCGAGTTGTTGGCATAGGCGTTGTACCTGTTACCGGCAGCGACCACGTTAAAGCCGGGGGCACAGATGGTGGGTAACGCCTTGCCCGTGGGACCCGTGCCCGCAACGGCGTAGCCCGAGAAGCTGGTAATCTGCCCGATGGTGACTGAGCCGCTGGTGACAACCCTGTCGTTCAAGAGCGAGTAATAGGAATTGCGTGCGGCATAGGCACCTACCGAGATGATGGAGTCGTGCACGGCAAAGCTGCCGATCGAGCAGTCGCTGCTGGAGGCCGAGTAGAAGTCCTCCTGTACCTCACCGCTCAGGGTGGTCACAGGGCTGGAGAGGAGCGCAAAACGGGCATTGCTGTTGCTGACCCAGGCGTCGATGTCGGTCTCCTTGCGCGGGGTGATGGTCAAGCCGATGGCGTAGCGGCTGTTTTTGGTGCTGCCGCTCAGGGTGTATTCGGTGCTCTGCAGGTTGCGCGCCAGGACCGAGATGTGATATTTCTTGCCGTCGGTTGAAGTGCCGACGCCGCCCTTGAGATTGTATGACGTTTCCCCGGGAATGGGAACGTAGTAATCGGCCATGGTCGAGACGTCCACACTCATGGTCGAGACATTCTCTTCCGACTCCCAGACAATCTGATTGGTAGTCAGGTCCAGGACATGGAATTTGAAGTCAAACCGCGTGAAGTCGGTGCGCATCCAGATGTCGGCGACAAAGTTCGTGTAGCGATAGGACGAGTCGCAGCCCGAGCTGTCCTTCTGCTTGAGCAGGAAATGTGCCGGTTGGGTGGGACTGGCATGGGCGTGAGCATAGGTGGGGTTGCTGCCGTTGTTGCCGGCTGCGATACAGAAGATTCGTCCTGGCCCCACAATCTGTGCAATGGCCTTGGACAGGTAGTCCCTGCCGTCATGCGGCCCGTCGGTGGTGCTCACACTGACGCTGACCACGAAGGGCTTGTTCACACTGTCGGCATAACACTTGATGTAACGCACACAATTGGCGACCTCGACGGCCGAGAGTCCCGTGCCCATCTCGCTGACAGCGCACAGGATGATGTCGGCACCGGGAGCCATGCCGCCATAACCGTTCACATGGGAGCCGGCAGCAATGCTCGACGTGTGGGTGCCGTGGCTGCTTTCGCTGTCATCGGTGGTCAGCGAGAGCACCTCGTCGTCGATGAAAACCGAGCCTGGCAGCACAGCGTTGTTATTCCACACTTTGTGGCCCGTCCTGTCGCTAGTGTCATACACTCTGACGATGCGGCAGTGCGAGAGGTCGTCAGGATGCCTGAAGGCCCTGTGCTGGTAGTCAAACCCGACATCGATGATGCCGACAATCACTCCCGTGCCATCGTAATTGAGCGGCAGATTGTTGGACATGCCGTTCAGAACATCGATGACGTGGGTGGCCCTCATCGTGCTGTCGGTACACAATTCAAGCCTATGGCTGACTTCCACATTGTTTACACCGGCAATCTGCGACACCGTTGCCAATTTGTCCACAGGCACTTGGGCAGTGACAAACCCGTCAAAACCGCTGCTGACCTTTACGCCGGCACGCTTCAAGCGGGGAATGACGCCCTCGCCCTCGATGGCAATGAAGCAGTCTATCATTTCCTGGCCGTCAATATAGTGTGAATAGGCAAACCGCGAGACAGCAGTCCCTTGCTCGCCAAGTGCACGCTCGTTAAGATACTGCCTTACCGAAGTGGGAAGGAGGTGCTGTGCCTGGCTGCTGAACGCCGCCAGCGCCAGCAACATCATTGTAATCAACGTTTTTCTAGCCATAGGTAACTGTAAAATTGGTTTGTGAAAGTATTCAATGCGAGATTAGATTTCGAAGTCAATCATTAAGTCAATCAAATAAGAGACGTCTTCGATATTAAGGATGCCATCGGGATGGACATCAGCCGCCTCGATGACGAAGTTAGGATCAGGTATTCCGAGCATGTAGTCAATCATCCAGGTCAAATCCATGATATTGATGATGCCATCGCCTGTCACGTCGCCTTTTAATATCTCCTCCTCGTCATCAAGGCCCAGCAGGAGCCTTACTCCAGCCATAGCATCCACCTTGCCGTTAGGGCCGAACCTGACCCCGTAGCCAGGATCATTAGTGAAACTGTCCTTAATAGCCGTCTGAGCAAGAATGTCCTTGACCTGACTGGGCGACAAATTAGGATTAATCTGCAACCACTGCGCAATAATCCCCGCCACCGCCGGCGCCGCCATCGACGTCCCCGTCATGGTGCCCCAGTAATCGTTTCCCGATTTCATTACCGTTCCAGATGTTGTCTCGTTGATTCCTGCCAGATGATTGGCTGATGAGATTACAATAGTACTTGGCGCAGTAATGGTGGGCAGTGCCTTTCCGGTAGGACCATATCCAGGATACTCAAAGCTAGAATAGTAAGCATAACGTCCTAGAGTAGCATCTTCTAATGTAATGGTAGCATTGTCCAACATGGAATAATAGCTGTCGCGTGCAAGATAGCCACCCACCGAGATGACAGAATCGTTGATGGTATAGGTGCCTACACTGCAGCGGTTGGTTGCTGATGTATAGAAGTTTTCTAACGTTTGGGTTACGGTGTCACCATCTTCCGTAATGACATCTTTGTATATGGGTGTATTCCATGTTGTTATGCGCCCGTTAGCAGTACATATCCATGAGTCTACATAGCAACTATCAGGTCGAGAAGGCGAAGTGACCGAGGGCGGATAAATAGAGACACCGATCTGATAGCGGCTGATGATATTGCCCCATTGGTCGGTAGTGTACTCCTTGCACATCATATTTTTGAACTCGCAGGTAGCCTGGTACTTCATGTTTGCAGGACTTTGAGATACAAGACCTGACATATAACCTTTAATGGTCATATATGGATAAGATTCAAAATATTGGCTGATCTCTGTCACGGGGATATACAGGAAAGAGGAAATGAGTTCCGACTCCCAGACGATATGTTTCGTTTTTTTGTCAAGAATATGGAATTGAATCACAGGAGGCACGTTTTTTTGGCGCACCCACGAAGTCATCCATGTATTGACATAGAAGTAAGAATCATCACCAGGCGGATATAAGTGCCCGATAAGTGTACTCAAGGGCTTCTCGGCTGTAGTGGGGCCAAAAGTATAATTGTATTCGTTGCCATTGTTGCCTGCAGCAACAACTAAGATGCGGCCTGGTCCAACACACTGAGCGATTGCTTTTGAAACTCTGTCGGTTCCATCGTGAGGGCCGAACCTGTTGCTCATACTGATGTTGATGACACAAGGCTTGCCAACACTATCGGCATAAGCATAGATGTACTTGATGCAGTTAATCATTTCCAGCTCCGAAAAACTGCTATGCAGATTGCGCATTGTGCACATCACGATGTCGGCGCCTGGTGCAGTACCTCCATAACCGTTGACGTGTCTGCCGGCTGCCATACCGGTTGTGTGAGTGCCGTGCGACTCAAAAGCATCGGTTGTGAGGGTGTCGATTTGTTCATTCATGAAAACCGAACCAGGCAGATTACTTCCATTAATTTGAACACGATGACCTGATGAGTTGTTTGGGTCATAGACGCGAACAATACGAGTTTTTGTAATGTCATCTGCTCTGCGGAAAGCAGTATGTTGGTAGTCAAAGCCAGTGTCAATCATTCCGATAATAACCCCAGTGCCATCATAGGCTTGCGGCAGGCCATAGCTCGTTCCATTGAGTACTTGTCCTGCACGTGTGACCGACAACGTGCTATCAGAACATAATTCAGCAACGCCACTTATTTCCATGCCTTTCACACCTGTAATCCGGGCCACATCCTTAAGGCGGTCAATAGGTATTTGAGCCGTTAAAAAGTCATCGAATACACAATTCACGATAACTCCATGTGATTTGAGAATGGGGATGATACTTGTGCTCTCGAAGTCGATAAATACATCGGCCATCTCGGTTCCATTAACGATGCGCGTGGGTGCGAAACGGGATTTGAGCAATGCTGCCTCATCATTATTTCGGGGTTGCGACAGCTGGCTGTTCATTTTCCTTTCTTCGAGGAATTGATGAACTGAAGGCGGCAGTACGTCGCGGAGTTGCGCGAAGGTTGTTGACAGGGTCAACAGTGCTGCAAATGTGGTTAATAGTCTTTTCATTGTATGGTTTTGCTTTGATTGTTCTTTGTTCTGTTGGTTCCGGGCTCGTGTTAACTATCGAGCAGGAAATCGATGAGAGTGGTCAGGTCGGCGATATTGATGCTGGAATCCTGGTTCATATCTGCATTAGTGATGTTGAATGGGTTGGCATTGCCGCTCAACATGTAGTCGATGAGCACTGTCACATCAGCAATGTTCACGATTCCGTCATCGTTTGCATCTCCAGGGAGTACAATGGGTTGTGGAACAATAGCTTCAAGCTTGAATGTGAGGCTATTGGCATCGAAGGTAAACGCATACTCGCTACCATCGCCTGTAAAATAGTAGGAATAGTTGTTATTGCGCTTGGCGGTGGAATAGGTCGTGCCTGTGGTGATGGTTGTGGTTGCCGTGGGGCCGTAACGGAAGATGCTGTTGAAGGCCGTCCAGTCATTGTCCCATTCTTCAGGCCCTCCGTCGGCAAATACGAAATAGATGGGGGCGCTGATGGTCAGGGTGTCCATGTAGATTCCGTTGCCCAGGTTTGTCATCTTGCTCAAGGGCTCGGTCAGACTCCAGTCTCCCTCGCCACCAACGATGTATATGTTGGGCTCCTCTGGGTCGCTGTTAACCAAGAAATTGGGCATTTCAAACAAGGCGTCCATCACCTGTCCGTTGGCATTGTCCCACCAGCCGCAGTTATACCAGTCGGTAGTCACATGATTCACATAGTTGATGCCATACTCGTTGGCCTCGGGGAACCACCAGTAGAGGCCGTTCACATTGTTGTGGGCATTCAGCATTTCAACAAGTGCAGCAGCAAAAGCCTTTTGCCCTGCTTCGGTGGCTGGCCATGTCGACTGCAGGTCATAGTTTGCACCCGAGGGATAGTAGGCGTGCGGATAGCCTGTTTCAACAATTTGTATCTTTTTGGTAGGATAAGTGTTCTCCAACGTTGTCAGCAGGTCATTCAGCACGTTCAAGTTGCCATGCCAATAAGGGTAATAGCTCAGTCCAATGATGTCAAAATCGGTGGTGTAACTCTTCAGTGCCTGGTAAAACGAGGTCACATTGGAAGCACGGCTTAACTCGGTGTGCACGACAATCTGGGCGTTGGGGCACACCTCACGGCATGCCTGGATGCCGTGCATGAGATAATTGGCAAAGTTGGCAAACGTGCCATTGCCGTAGTTGGCGCCGCTGGGGTAGCAGTGGCCTGTGGGCCACAACATGCCGTAAGTCACCTCGTTGCCCACTTGGATAAAGTCGGGAGTAGCGCCAGCGGCAATCAAGGTATAGAGCACACGTCGGGTATAGCTGTATACACTGTCGGCAAGCGCGCTCTGGACTGTCCATGATGCAGGCGTGCTATGCTGGCCGGGATCGGTCCACGTGTCGCTGTAATGGATATCGAGCAGGAACTTGAAGCCTGCAGCCTTGATGCGCTGTCCCAAAGCTGCCACATAGGGCAAATCCTGGCATACGCCCTCACCCTGGTCTTCGGCATCGGCTTGGGATGGGTCAACGAACAGACGCACACGCATGGCGTTGAGCCCTGTGTCTTTCAGATAACCCAGCATGTCGGTGATACGCTTGCCGTTCTCATTATAGTAGATAGCACCCTTTTCCTCATATTTGGTCAATAGTGAGATATCTCCTCCCACATATTTCATTGCCGAAAAAACTGCGGGACACGACAGCATCAGGGTAGCGATAATGAATAATAATCTTTTCATATTGATGTTATGTTGGTAAACTGCAAATAAAGTCTTGATGAATGAATATGATACGCAATACTTATGGCCGTCGATGACGAGCCAAACCGGCGTTATTATTCTTTTCAGGCATGCAATATCTTATAGATAAGTTCCTTGAGCAATGCATACTGGTCTTGGCGAGAGCCGATGCCCTTGCTGCGGGTATCGCATTCACGCAGGTAACCGATGATATTGATGAGCGAGCGGGTATTGTACATGCGTGTAGTGTCGATAAACTTGCGTGCTCGCCACTGGCTGCGCGTGCCCACCACCGCCATGATGCCTTCGGGGCTCTTGTCGCGGGCTGTGGCGGCGAGCAGCACGTTAGAGAAATACGAGAACAGCATCGCCACACTCGCCATTGTCGGGTTGTTCTTGGGATTGCGTTCAAAGTAGTCCACGATGCGGAAAGCCTTGGCGGCATCCCGCCTGGCCAACGCGTCTTCCAACTCAAAGATGTTAAAATCCTTGCTGATGCCGATGTTCTGCTCGATGAGCAAGGGCGTGATATTGTTGTCATCGGTAAGTATCGACAACTTGTCAAGTTCGCTGAACAGGCGCGCGATGTCGGTGCCAATGTGGTCGGCAAGCATTCTCGTCGCCTTGTTGTCGATATTGCAGCCGAGCGAGTTGGCATAGTTGACGATGAGCGCATCTAGGTCACGTCCCTCATGCACCTTCTTGGAATCGAAGATGATGCCGCTCTTGCTGGCTGTCAGCTGGTCGGTAAAGGCCTTGCTTTTCATTGCCGCACCCTTGTGGCAGATGACCAGAATCGTTGATGGCAAGGGTTTCTCGGCATAAGAGGCAAACAGGTCCAGGTCATCTTTGTGGCCGGGCTGTTTGGGAATGAGCTGGGCTTCACGCACAACCACGACTTTGTACTGCGAGAAGGCGGGATACTGCCTGCATGTGCTGATGACCTCGCGCACATTGGCCGTGTTGCCGTAGAACAGCGACAGGTTAAAATCCCGCTGGTCCTCGGTCAATGCCGTGTCGATGATGAGTTGTTGCAGGCGGTCGATATAATAGGGTTCTTCGCCCTGCAGGACATAGATGTTCCTGAAGGTGCCGCCTTTAATCTCTTTATTGAGCGATGTAAAAGTTGCCGATTCTCGTTTTACTGCCATGGTCGCGACTGAATTATGACTGCAAAGTTAATGCTTTTTTGGAAGAATCGCAAAAACTTGTGTTTTCGGTTTTCAGTTTTTACGGCAGATGAATATCAGGTGCTGCCCTGCGTGATTTGTGGTGCCGAACAGGTAAGTGCCGCCACCGTCTTTGAGCCTCAGCCGCTGTCGCAGCTGCTGGGCTGTCATCGGGAAGTTGCGGGTGGCGACGTTGGCTTGGGTGATGCCTGCAAGGGCTTGTTTCAGCTCCTTCTTGTTCATTGTCGTTACGGCTGTGATAGCAAACTGGCGGCCCGGGAATTCCTTGACGTCTTCTCGCGAGACAAACAGGTGGCTGTCGGTGGCCAGGGCCTTGATGGGATAGCGCTCGGTGAGTACGCCGAAGCTGCCCGCCTTCATGATAGATGCATTGGGCTCATATAGGAAGGCTGCATCGCCATCGTTGGCAAGCGGCAGTGGCCCTTCGTTTTGCGTGGGCGAGTATGTGAGGCGTTGGCTATCGTTCACACAGTGGATGACGGGTTCGCCCTCATGGTCGGCCTTCAATAGCATGAGCAGTTCCTTGCATTCGTTGGCCACGCTCACGATGTGGACCTCGGCCACGCGGTTGCCCAAATCGGTTGCTGCCTTGTGCCAGTCGAGCATGGGCGATAGCTTGATGAGGATGTGGTGGGCAGCATTAAACAGATGAGGCAGCAATTCCAGCACGTTGGGCGTGCAGTCGGTGATGGCATAGGTGCGGGCACTGTTGCTGTCACGGCGGGCTGGATCCAGGTATAGCAGGGTAGAGGCGGGGCCAGTGGCGAGGTCGCTCAGGACACTCTCGGCATCATTGTTAATGATGGAGGCATGGCTCAGGCCAAGCAGCCCAAAATTGTGGCGGGCCGTCTCGCAAAGATGCTCCTGCCGCTCGACATAGATGGCACGTTCACAACGTGTTGCCATAAAGGCGAAGTCCACACCAAAACCGCCAGTCAAGTCAATAAGCGTCGTGTGGCTCCCTCTTGGCAAGGTATCCACGATTTCATTCTTATAGCGTGCAGTCTGCTCGCTGGAGCACTGTTCCATTGACAGATGTGGCGGATAGACGATGCCGTCGATGGCAGCCCATGACGGCAACTTGCGGCATGCCGTCTGCCAGCCCTGAATCTGGTCCAGCGCCCACGTCAAGTCAACATCGCCGTTGCGTCGTGCCTGCAAGGCCAATGCTCGCACATCCTCCTCGCGGTGCTCGCGCACAAACTGTATCGTCGCTTCGTTTTTCATTATGATGCAAAGGTAACTCTTTATAGGGATACAAACCTCATTTATCCCGGCAAAATTCACCCCCATTTTTTGCTTATGGCCGAGTGTAATGCAGAATGTTATGATATGACTGCAGGTATTAATAATTATGGCAAGCGCTTTAAACTTTTTAGGTAATTGCTAGTCTTTATATAAAACGAACAAAAAGATTAAAGTTTAACGTTTTAACATCAAGATTATGAGACGATTTATTGTGATATCATTGCTTTTATGCCTCACGGCAACGACAGCTACTTTTGCCCAAGGAACCAAAAAGGTACCGGCTACAGCCACCACGAGTCAAGAAGTTGTCACAGGGAAAACGCCCCAAAAAATGGCAAAACCCAAACAACAGGCCACTCAACAGATTCGAAAAACTGAACAGACTCCACAGAAAGTCAAGAAGACCGAGGGAACGAAAATGAATACTGCCCATGATCAAGCCCGGGCTAAGTATTACAGGGCTGTGGAACTGTCCAGGAAGATGCAGAACAAACTGGATGCCGCCAGGAGTGCATTAGGTAAACTGCGGGATCAGCTTGTTGCCGAGAAGATGTCGATTTCCAAGAAGATTACTCAGTCAGGAAATGAATTGACCGCCGATCAGGCCGCAGAGCTGGAAAAGGAGTTGCAGAAGATTGACACCAAATACTCCCACAAGATCTCTAAGGCCCAAATGGACTATGATAAGGCTCTCATTGAATTTGAACGCGCTCAGGACAATGTACATGAGGCCAAAGTCGAGTACGAAAGATTAGGAGGACATTAACTGTGGTTAGATAATAAGGCCAAGTGTGGTCGGCTTAACAGCCGGCCCCTTTTTTTATATGGCAGAAGAACAACTGCTTGGACATTGGTGAAACTTGAGACAGCCGAACAAATTTTTGTTTTTTACTTGTAATTTTGTCGGGCTTTCATTACCTTTGCAGAAATTATTATCAAACAATTATTGACCCTCTCAAAATTCCGAACCAATGCGAATGTATCAAAAGATGATGAAAAGTGTATGTGTTCTTGTGTTGATGCTTGCCGGCACCCTGTCGGTTGGAGCTGTACCTGCCCATCCGAGGCCTGTAGACATTAAGCAGAGTGATGGTACCATGCTGACGGTGAAACTGGTGGGCGATGAATTCCACCATTACTCGGCCACGACCGACGGCTATACGGTAGTACAAAGGAGCAACGGTGACTATGTGTATGCCGTTGAGTCGGGTGCACGGCTTGTCCCAAGTACTGTCATTGCCCACAACCCGCAAATGCGTGATGCCACCGAGCAGAGAATGGTGTCCGGTCTCCAAAAAGGATTGACTGACAAAATCTCTATGGCACAGGGCACACTCATGCGCTCCAACCGTGACCAGCTGATGGCGCCCGCCAAGACCGACTATCAGCATTTCCGTGGACTGGTTGTGCTTATCGAGTACAACGACCGTTCGTTTACCTATGGCAACGATTATTTTGAAGACATGATGAACCAGGAGAACTACACCGGGTATTATAGCTCGGAGGGGTATTTTGTACCGTGTACGGGCAGCGCCAGGGACTATTATTTTGATAATAGTATGGGCGTGTTTGACCCCCAATTTGACGTTATCGGTCCCGTTCAGGTGGATTATGCCAGCACCACACCGCAGGGCACCAGTAATTGTGAAGATATTTTTGTGTCGGCCATCGACCAAATCGATTCGTCGGTAGACTTTAGCCAATATGATGGTGACGGCGATGGCGTTGTGGATATGATCTACTTTATCGTGGCCGGCTATACGGCCAATTTCTCAGGCAACAACAGCGGCTATTTGTGGCCGCATCAGTATTATATGTACTATTATACCAGTAGTCTGTATGACGGAGTGTATTTGGGCCGGTATTCCTGCTCGGGCGAAATCTATGGTTGGGAATACTATGGATATACCGATCCCGACGGCATCGGGACTATCGTGCACGAGTTCTCGCATGCGTTGGGCCTGATGGACCTGTATGATACCGATTATGGAACCAATGGCGCGGCCAATGATCCCGGGGACTGGGATGTGATGTCGGGTGGCAGCTATCTGAACGATTCACGCACACCGGCGGGCTTCTCCATTTGGGAGCGCTACCGGTTGGGCTTTGCTGAGCCTGAACAGATTACTGAGAAGCGTGCTGGCTATACGTTAGAACCCGTGAATACGGGTAATGTGGGTTATTGGATTCAGTCTCCCAACGAGAATGAATTCTTCATGATAGAGAACCGCCAGAATACGGGCTGGGATGCTTACCTGCCTGGTCATGGCATGCTGGTAACGCGAGTTGAATATGACGCAGACCGATGGTGGCGGAATACCATCAACATCTATTCCTATCACATGCTCTATCAACTGCTGCGTGCCGGCAATAGCTCTGAATCCAGCGCCAGTGATCCGTTCCCGGGAACTGCTGGTGTGACCTCGCTGAACAACCTCACGACCCCGAGCCTCAAGACCTGGAGTGGCTTGGATTGTGAGTTGGGCCTTGCCAATATCACCGAGACTGATGGCATCATCACCTTTGATGTGGTAAATGGTGACGGCACGGCACCCGCTCACGGCTATGACTTGGGTGATGTGAACCACGACGGCAGCATTAACATCTCGGATGTGACCATGCTCATTGACTATATGTTGGATGATGGGAATGACGTCTGTCCCGTCTGCGCTGATATCAACAGTGATGGTACAATCAATATTGCCGATCTAACAGCACTGATTGACATGATGTTGAGTTGACGTTGCCAGTCGGATTCATAATAGCCTAAGGGGTGGTGTCAAACAAACGTCTAAAATTATAAATCAAGCTTCGCTTGAGAAATTAAACCCTAACTTTCATTGCGGCAAAGTTAGGGTTTGATTTTTCGGCCGTTAGGCCGATTATAACCCACCGCACGAATTATTGCACACTCTCTTTCTCATGGTGCAGGAAGGGCTGCAGGAACTCGTCGAGGGTTGTGGTGTGCAACTTGTGGGCTATCTGGGTCCTCTTGTTGGAAACGGTTCTCAGGTTGGTGTAGCGCATGCAAATCATGATGACCGTTCTCGAGAAGCCGTGGCAATGCAGCGCTATCATGTTGATCTCGTCGTCGCGCAGGGTGCCGCCGGCCGCTTCCTGGGCCTTAACCAGCACGTTGTCATACAGCTCATTGGCCAGCGCTTGCAGGTTGTCCCAATAGGATGCGCCCACCTCGTCGGGGCCACGCATCGTCATCAGCTTGTTGAAGCGTTTGGCGAACGTTGTCTCGTTGCACTCGTAGGACCACTGCAGCAGTTGGTGAACGACTTGTATCTGGTTGTCGACGATGCTCTTCAGCTCATCAGACTGCTGATTGGAAGTCTCGCGCTGTGAGAGCGTTGCCTGCATCTGATGCAGGCTGGAAATGGACTGGTCCAGGTCAGACTTCATCAACTCATATTCGGCCTGCTGAATCTTCAGGCGGTTGCGGTAGCGCCATACCATAAAGGCCAGTGCACCTGCTGCCAGTGCCAGCAGTGCCAGTCCCAACAGCGTTCCCTTGAGTCGTGAACTCAGCAGGGCGTTTTCGAGTTCTGCCTTTTGGGTGTCGTATTGTTTTTCTACCTCCATCAGCCGGTCGTTCATGCTGTTCATCGTCACCGAGTCGGCCAGGTTGTGGGTCAATGTCAGGTATCTGATGGCGTCATCCAGGTTGTGGCCATGGCGTGCCATGTCGGCCAGCAGTCTGAAGTGCATGATGCTGTCGGCAGCGGTGGTCATCTCCGGGGCTTGATTCAGGTAGTAACGGGCCGAGTCGGTTTGTCCCAGGTGCAGGAATGCCGATGCGGCAGTGTAATGGATTCTCGGGTGGATTTTCAGGTTTCCACTCCATGCAATAGCCTCGACAGCATCATCTTTAGCGCCCTGGTAATCGCCGCGGGCAGCACGGTATTCGGCACGGCTAAAGAGGTTTGCCACCACATAGTTGGGTTCGATTTCCTGCTTGGCCAGGTCGATGGCAGCGTTGATGAAGTACATGACGCTGTCCTGCTTCTCCTGGTTGATGCGGTACAAGCCGCCCAACTCGCTCAGGCAGATGATCTGGTGATGCTTGTCGTCGATTTGGCGGAAAAGTTCCAGTGCCTCGTGGTATTTCTCGGCTCCCACGGTCTTGGCGCCCACAACCTGACTCTGGTACAGTTCGCCCATTACCATCTTGGCCATGGCGCGGTTCTTGAGGTCATCGCCGGCAGCGACGTCCTCGGCTTGGCGCAGGTTGGCAATCGCCTTGTCAAGGTAGCCCAGCTGCTTGTTGACGCATCCCTGATAGAGCAGGGCACGGGCATGTTTCTCCTGGTCGCCGTGGGTCTGGAAGTATCGTGCTGCTTCGTTGATGTCTTTATCGCTTGTCGGGGCAGTATTGCAGGCAAGGTTGGCCTGGGTGGTCAGCAATGCCAGGTAGGCTTTGTCGTGATGATTAAAAGACGAGGTGTTGAGCATCTGGAGCATCTGCATTGCTTCCTCGCCTCGATTATGGGCCAGTAGCGAGTCCGCGGCAACCAGCTGCTCATTGTCGGCAGGATGGCCGCATCCCCCCAACACGATCAGCAGCATCACAGTCGCCACCATGTATATAATACTATGTTGTTTGTTTCTCATTTCAGTGCCATTTAAATATTTGCGCCTTGGCGTCATGCATGAGGCATTTTATGGATTCTCACTGCAAAAATAAGCATTTTTTTAATGGGATATGTAACCCCAAATCGACAAATTACCTCTAAATGACCTTTTTGTTTTATAAATTCTTAATAATCAAGTATTTCTGCTTAATGAAATGACCTGCAAATGTTGCCCGTTTTTGGCGTTCTTTCCAAAAATCGGTTGTAACTTTGCAACCGATAGTTAACCCGTTTTATCAACCTGAAAAAACTGTGACTGATATGAAACGAAACTGGATACTTGGCACATTGGCTGTCGTGGTTCTGATGGCCGCTCTGCTGGCTATAGCTAGAGGTGACCGCCATCCTAATAACAATAATGAGGAAGAGCAACCGGTAGAAGAGGTAATCACATCGACCGAGCCCCAAGACGAGTTGCTTAATAACAACAACGATTTTGCCTGCAATCTGTTTCGCGCAATCAACAGAAATCGCAAACTGAGCGATGGCAGCATCGTCGTGTCGCCCATCAGCGTGAGCTACCTGCTGGGGATGCTCAATGAAGGGGCCGATGGCAAGACGCGTCAGCAGATTACCGACGTGCTTGGACTGAGTGGTTCGACACAGCAGATTAACGAGTACTTTAAGACGATGATTCACAAGGTATCACGGGTTGACTCCAACGTCACGTTACAGCTAGCCAACTGCATCGACGTGGCATCAGCCTCCTTCCTCAATACAAGGCCGACATGCAGCAGTACTATGATGCCCAAATCGATGCATTGGATTTCACTAAAAGAAGCAGCCTCGACATAATCAACAACTGGTGCAACAAACACATCGGTGGCATGATACCCACTGCCGTTGACCGACTTGAGCCCGACGCAGTATTGTATCTGTTAAACGCCATCTACTTCAAGGCCAATTGGACCGAGAAGTTCGACCCCGATGACACCCGAACCATGAACTTCACGACGGAGAATGGCACTGTCTTCAAGAACAAGATGATGCATCGCCAGACGCGTACCCTCTATGGCAAAAACAAGATATGCCAGATGCTGTACCTGCCCTACGGCAATAAAGATTTCGGCATGTATGTCCTGTTGCCCGTCAAGGGGAAAACCACTGCTGACATCATTCAAGGGCTCTCGGCCCGGGAACTCGAGCAGCAGCTGAACGGGATGAAAGATGAAAATGTGGATATCCTGATGCCACGGTTCTACACAAGCAGCGAGACCACGCTTAATCATGTACTCTCAGCCATGGGTATGCCGCTGGTATTCACTTCACGGGCCGAGTTGCCCAATATGGCCCAAGGCGAAAAAGACCTCTATGTGTCTTTAATTGATCAGAAAACGATAATTGAGGTCAACGAGAAGGGCACCGAGGGCACCGCCCGCACCCTCCTGAGAGCGCTTAAAGACGGTGATGAGCCCCCTAAAATCGAGAACTTCCATGCCACACATCCTTTTGTGTATCTCATCATCGAGAAACGCTCAGGCACCATTTTCTTCATGGGCACCTACTGTGGTGAAGACTGCGTCCAACCAGCGAAATCGGATGGAATCGTAGTAGTGCCGCATACGATAAAGGAGGGAATAAAGGAGGAAATCTACCGTAGCGCTGAGCAGATGCCCCGATTTCCCGGCGGTGAGGTTGCGCTGATGAAGTACATTCAGACTCACATCAAATATCCGCCTACTGCAGCCAAGAACCATGTCCAGGGACGGGTTATTGTGCAGTTTATTGTGTGGGAGGACGGCAGTGTAGATGCAGTAAAGGTCGTTCGCTCGGTGGATAAAGACCTTGACAAGGAGGCTATTCGCGTCTGCAAGACGCTACCAAAGTTCACTCCCGGTCGTCAGAATGGAAAAATCGTGCCTGTATGGTACACGCTCCCTGTGACATTCAAGTTGCCAGAAAAGTGAGAAAATATTTCATCGATTAGTAAAAAAACACGATATTTGCGTCTCTATCAATTGTAATGATGAATAAACACGGTAAACATATCTGCAATGC
>CADBDH010000003.1:0-26343 GCA_902793405.1 uncultured Bacteroidales bacterium
CTCTCCAGATTCCCAAAGGGTCATAGGGCGCATTGTAAGCCATGCGAAACGACCAGCACCAGTATGGTGTATTTTTGAATCATCGGCAGGTACTGCAGAGGTAATCCTTTTTTCCATAAATAAAAGGATGAATCAAGATTTATTTGGTTATTTGGCTTAATTTCGTTTGGTTATTTGGCTTATTTCGTTTGGTTATTTGGCGTTATATTTTTGCACCAATAGATTCCGACAATCCTTTGGCATCAGCAAGGATTTTCGGGGGACACCAATCTGCTTTTTGTTAGATTTCGCCCAGCACTTGAAGATTTTGGGCGAAATCTACAATGAAACGAGCATATTTCGTCTAAAATGGGATGCTCATTATTGAAGATTGTGTTTGAAGTTTCATTTTCTAAAGTGGCTTCAACCCATATTGATGCTCAAATCTCTGTTGAGTCTTTTGAATCGTTTGAATGGTTTTTTAAATAAACAAAAGGATTAAAATGATAAAGTGATGAACAAGAATAAACTATTTAGGCTGGGAAGTTTGAATAATTCAGTACCCCAGTTCGGGATAAGATTACTCCCAAATAGAAAGTTGCTTTGAGTGTTCGAGGTAAAAGCCTCGGATAGCTGTGGGCTTGTTGTCAAAGAAGCAATAAGCCCCCATGGCTGAGATGAGGTTCATCAGGAAGTTGTGGATCGAGCGGTGTCTGGAGTGTACCAGGTCGGCAGTGTTCTTGAGCAGGCCGTTGATGATCTCAATGACATATCGCTTGCGCAGCATCACCTTGTCATACAGTGGCATAAGCATGTTCTTCATGTTGGGTCTCAGCCCCGTGACGATGTGCGTTCCGTTCTCAAACAAGAACTCGAAGAGCTTTGTCGAGATGTATCCCCTGTCACCGAACAGCCGCCCGTAAATCCTCTTTGCCAGCACGTCCCACACCCTCATGTCACGGTCGTCGACGTTAGCACCCGTGAGCACGAAGGTGATGATTTCGCCCAAATCGTTGCACACGAAGTGCAGCTTGAAGCCGTGGCACCATCCCATCGTGCCCTTGCCGTCGGTTGCCAGGCCCCTGAACACCTTGTTGGCGTAGCGGCGCAGGTTGTGGCACACAGGTATCATCGTGCTGTCCACGAACGTGATGCCTGTGCAGGAGCCGAAGGCCCTGAGATTGAGGAAGAATATCATGTGGAAGAACACGCGGCCCTCCAGCTCCACAAAGCGGTTATAGGACACGGCAGTAGGGAACTCTTGTGCCAGATGGACCTTGATGAAGTGCATGTAGAAGTGCTTGAAGTTGCGGAATGTGCCAAAGTGGTACAGCAGCAGGATAGTCATGATCTCGCTGTGCGACATGTTTGCCTTGCGGTTGCGCCTGCGCACGCCGTCACTGCCCAAAACCGGCTGTTTTGACATTTCCTGCTCAAATTCTTTGCAAAATTCGTCAATGATAAAGAAAATTTCTATAACTTTGTCGTCTGTAATCATAGCGAGTAATATTTTGTTAAATTGTTGATTGTCAGCTACAAAATTACAAAATATCTCGCTATTTTACAATTTTTTAGACCACTATTTTCGATAATTTCTTATCCCGAACTGGCGTATGCGTCGTTATGGAGTAAGATAACGACGCATGATTTGCAGTATCAAATATTGAAGATTTCATCGCTTTACATTCTGTTTATTTCTCCTAAATTGCTATTGAAATAACATTCCCCTTCTGCGAATTCAACAAGCAAGTGTGAATTTATAAAAGATAATTGAAAAATTCATCAATTGGAGTTAAAAAATGAGTTTCTTTCTTTGTCTGGTATTGATAATCGCTGTTTTTTCATCTTCATCTCAGTCCTTTAGTTGTCTCATTGCAGCATCATGCCACGAGCCCCTTCATAAGAGCAACTCTCTGCCCCTACTTTCTGCGCTTCCTTCAGAGCTGTTTCCAGATCTGATTCTAAGAGATCGCATATTCCAAACATTACTTTGCCATTGAACAAATTATTAATCAAAGCTGCCGTTGTCCAGTCGCCCGCACCAGAGGTGTCCACCACTTTTTCATTTGCAACAGGTTCCAAGTGTTTCCAATCTCCACTCAAGCGGTAGCTCAAACCCTGTGCCCCTTGCGTCTGGATAAACAGCTTTTCCTTATAGTCTTTAAACTGGTCAATGTCTTTTATTCTCTGTTCCGAGAACTTGACTATATCAGACACCTCAACACATTTTTTGAACAGACTGACATTGCCTCCTCTGCTGGACGGCTCGAAGAATATCACCGAACCCTTTTCCTTGAATGTGGCGGCCAGCTTGAAGATGGCGGGTGAAACCCTGTCAAAGAAGAATACCTTTGGCACAAAGTCTATCTTCTCAATCACCTCATTCGCTTGTTTCAGCGTAAGCGACTTGAAGTCCAGATAGAACCGCCCGATATTGTTGCGTGATTCAAACTTGTGCGTAGGAATACCGTCCTTGTTAATGAAGTTACGCTGCACTATCACCGGTGTCTTACCGTCTTGAGTAGAGATAAAATCACTGTGTACACGGTGCTTTTTCATGTCATCCAACACTCTCACTCCGTCTTTCGTGCCGTCCAGTCGGGCTATGGGATAAGCATCCCAACCCATGTGGGATAGAATCATTATCACGTTACCGCATGTGCCACCCACGTAATAGGAAATGGGGACTCTTAGCCCGTCCCTAATCAACACATCCAGACTTATCAGGCCTGCACCAACAATGATATTATTTGTTTCAAGTTCCATGTTTCAAGAATCAAGATTCAAACTTCAGGATTAAGCTTCTCCACCAACTCCGCTTTCACCTTTTCCCACGCCATCTGAGGGTCATACTCAACCTGTGGCCCAAGAATCATTTCCGTGTCCGTCAAGAATTCCTCATCCAGTAACTTCTTGTCCATATTCAACACAAATTCCTTGTACGTAGGCAAGTGCGATGCCGTGAAGCCCAGATACCGCTCATAGCTCTCCATCACTTTCCCTTTATCCAACTCGGGGTGCATTGACAGTATCTTCCACAGGTCAAACAAATCACGTCCTTTTCTCCGCTGATACACAGCCCTCAGCTTCGTCCCTGTCAGCTCTGCCAACTCATACGTCAGCACCTCGCAAGTACCCTTGAACCACGAACTATCCACAGCAAAAGGCACTCTTAGCATTGGAAAAACAGAAAAATGCTCCTTGCAGTTAATCTCCACCTTCAAGTGGATCTCGCCCGCATCCATATCAGTCGGTTGCACCTTGAACACCAAGGTATTGTTGTGCTTCTTCTGCTTCACCACGGGGTCGCCAAGCCAGGAGAGCGCATCCCGCAGATGGTCAATCGTCTCCTTGATGGGCTCTGCCTGCACTTGCACCAGGTCGATGTCCTCCGAGTATCTGGGCTGCGGCCTCAGATACAGCTTGCCCAATGCCGTGCCACCACGGAACGCCAAATGCTCCGCAAGAAATGCATCGCTATAAATAGACACTAACGCACGGCAAACTATCAAATCCTGTTCAATGAATTTATTCACGACCCACGGGGCATGCTCGCTCCATTCCGTAATATATCGCTCTGGTATCATAACTCGTCAATCTCGATGGTTTCATTCACAATAATTCTCCATTTAGCATTCCTTTCGCATCCCTCGCTGCTTTTTCCTGACTTTAAAGGCACATACTGGAGCACGTGGCTAGAACACTTCAACAGGCCATACACCGATTCTGCCGCTTCACCTTCCTCCAGCACCTCGTCCAGAATATAGCCCAGGCGTTGCATACTGGTTGCCGGCACATCCTTCACGAAGTCAGCTCCCAAACGCCCGAAATCCAGTTTCTCCACCAGTTCAGCAAGAACAGTGGTTGCCCGCGAAAGGCTCCCTGTCTTAGCCTGATACGTCAGCAAATCCACTGCCGTCAGTTCAGGACACGACACGTTAATGTAGCCAGTCCGCGTCTGCCGTCTTTCCACGTATGCCTCAGGAATGTGGCTCTTGCAGAAATAATGCGTAAGGTACTTCTCCCCCTTCTTGTCACGCATGGCGGGAGGCTCTATCATTACGCTGAACCGCAGCGGGACCTGATGCGAAGCTCCGTGATAGCTTGCAGCACTCAACAGAGCCACATAGTATTTGCGTCCCAAGTGGTGCATCATGTCGTCCAAGTAAAACGACTGCGGCACAGCGCCGCGTAGCACATACTCATCCGGCACTATGACGTAGAAGCCACGCAGGGGCGACATAATCCGTCCTTTGCTCACTTCCCTGGTCAGCGCACGTGCAATGCTGCTGGCATTCATGTCAGGAAATGCCGGCGCCACCTCATCGTGCGTGAAGGTGTAATTGCCTCTGAGCGGCTTATCATATATCCAGTTTGCTATGCTCGCCATTTCTTTGAATTCATTATTTCGTTTGCAAAAATAGACATTTTTTGTCTAACTGCGCAAATAGATAACGAAAAACATTCTATTTATTGTGTCGAGCTTATTTTTTGACCTGCATCAATTTTCTGCGTAAGCATCACCTTTAATCCACATTAAAAATGTTGAACTCCGTGTGTTCATTTCTTCAAAGTCTTTTTCCTCAATTCCATAGTCACGACTGATGACATTGTAGATAGCCACCTCATTCGGATTCTCTATCGCTGTCAATAAGGCGCCAACAGATAGTAGCTTACTAGACAGCAGAGCAATTCCATAGCAGGCTTTCTTATTCACCTTATCAAGAATCTCATCTTCCGACTTAATGAACCTGGTCAGCATCTTATAAAGTTCAAAGGGATTGCGCTCATGGGCATAAATAATATTGTCTTTGGCGTCTTCCTGCTTGAACAAGTCCAGGTATTCCTTGATGATGGAATCCGTTCTGAACGGGTCTAATGAAGGGTAAGGGACAACAGGATAAACATCCTCTGGTATAAAGCTCTTCATAATCTTGTACCATTTCTCCAAACCATTCTCACCCAACAGCGATATCAATATCCTGAGCCTGTCAGGTTCTGCCTCCAAACCGATGCCTGGATTGAAATTAACCATGGGTTCAATATCATCCACAAGGTTACGATATTTGATACTCTTATCTATCTCAGCATTTTCAGAGACTACGATAAACAGATTGCGATTGTCTTCTATCTTGTTGATTCCATTTACTAAATTAAAATAGAGCACTCTTGGCAGGGCGCTAATATCCACAATGATATTGTCGTAACCTTCAATTAACTTCCCTATTTCCAGGTTCATAAGTTTCACGCCCCTGTTTAGGTCATAGCGTTGGCCTACTTTTAATTCGTATTCCGCAAATGGAATATGATAATCTTCTATCAGTTTTTTTCTGGCCTCCACATTCTTCTCTACCATCACCTTGTTGGGCGATTTCCTGCGGTCACCATGAATAACATTCAAACAATCGAATGAAAGATGGGCCTCAGCAAATGCTTTGAGCACATTGTTCATACGGGGATCGAATCCCTCACCCATAATGAGCAAGGTCTTTCCCTGTGGACGATCTGCATCATTCCAAAAAGAAATGATTTGCTCTATGCCCTCGATCATCACATACGAATCCCAGTATTCCATTTCTCGTCTTTGTTAATCCAACTATTTAGCTCCCTGATATTACGTTTTCTCCATCCGCCAAAACCCAATGGTATAGAGAACGCACCGCATATCCACCTATTCAAGTAGAACACTGTCCATTCTTTATCCTTCTCGCCCTGCTTTGTCTCCCTAGTAATTAGGATATTATTTGCCAGACATATCCGCAACACATCCTCCAGTTTGGTGTCATCCATCATGTCCATTGACTTTCCAAAGAGTGTATCTACGTCTTTTATGGCGAACCCGTTCACGGCACCATATGAGCTGCCCAGCTGGTAAGTCTGACTGCGACAAAAGCCACCTACATTATTGATGAATGTATATACGCCTTTGCCATAATCTGTGAGTATTCGTTTTAACTTTTTCTTGCACTCATCTTTGATCAGTTTATCCTGACTGGTAACAGAAAGAAGCAATGTTTTGCGAGGGTGCAATATCTTCTGGGTGAGCAACTGCTCATAAAGCACATTACAAAAACCGATAAATTGTTCCGTATTACAAGAAGCCAAATCCATTAGTCTATCCGTTCCATAATACATCGGATAACCAAAAACTGCCGGTATTATCTGCTGAGCAATGCTTACAATGTCTTTCTTGACACAGTATTCGTATTCCGTACGCTCGTGTGGAAACAGCGGGGTTGTGGTCTTGAATTCCCTTTGGGCAAATAGCATAAGGGCAAAAGTTTGTTCTGCTCTATCTTGTAACGACTCAAAGGTTTCGTTAATATATTGCAGCAACTCACCATACAAATCCGGTCTCGTAGCTAAATCTTCCAGACTATAGTCTATGATGGTCTGATATTGGCTGTCGCTTAATATCGAGGACTGTTCCAGTGAATTATTCAGTTTAATATCACGTTGGGACAGATTAGTACGTTTTTCCATTATGCTTAACAACATGGAATTGTACTTGTTATCTTGTTCAAGGCGTATCAAATTGTAATCCCTACCTTCCATATCCGTTTTAGGCACCAACTCCTTATAAGAGAATTTATCATACCGCATTGCAAGCCACACGGTATTATTGATGCGAGTTTCTACTAGTTCTTGCCTCAAAAACTCCAACTGCTGTTTCGAGAGTTTATGACAATCATCCAGTTGGAAGATAAAATCGTCCGCGATTGTTTTACCTTCAATTGAAAAATCGGAAGCATGGAGATAATTCAATATAAAAAGAGAATCATGCCCATGTCTTTCATCAGTGGTCTGGTATGTATCTATGATGTCAGTAATTTGCCGTTCTATTCCTGCAGCCCAGTCAAACAATTCCTTAGCTGTATGTGGTGCAGGGTTGGGGGCAAATCGATTAGACATATCCAAAGATGGATTAAATGTTATTTCGTCCAACTCTTCATACCCGATATTCTTCAATAATTGCAGCGCTTTTATTGCAGCCAGTGCAAAACGTGCGTTAAGTAAGGCAAACAAAAGCCTTCTGGCTTGTGGCTTTGTGAAAACTTCCTCATCCTCCAAGTCAGCGTAGCTTCTATTGCCTAGCAGATATGCTCCGCATTTAAGAATCTTACCATTAGAAACCACTCCCATGCTTTTCAACGCCTTGAACAACTTGTCGTTTTCTTTTTTATTATTCTGTACCTTTTGAATTACTGATGGTGAAAAAAAACGGAGCATAGTAGTTTTACCTCCACCTGGAGCACTGCAAATGTAGGTCAAATTACCCCAAAGCTTCCCCTTTTCACTAAGGTCTTTTAGCGAATATAATGACGCTTCCGAAAAGAGACTGATGAACACGTCATCCGACGTCATCTTTTCAGATGCTCTCATACTGAATGGGTTCTCATACTGCTGCATAATCAGTGTCGGGTAATTCTGTAGAACAAAGGATAGAGTGGGTCATTACCCTCTTTCTTGGGTTGCCAGATGATAGGCAATGAGTTATTAGGGGTATTGTGGTTGAGAACTATAGTCAACGCGCATTGTTTATATCCTAAATGGTATCTTTTATCGCCTGCGGGATAACTTTCTTTATAAGCTTTGGTAAGCTCAAGTTCATTGATATAGCAAGGTTTTTCTATTATTCTTAGCATATCCTTAGCCTCTTGTTCCATGTGGTTGGTAAAGTTAGCATCATCATAGAGCATCTGAATGCAATCCACTACTTTTACAGTGATACCCGCATGCTCTCTGGTGTACTCATCCAACAACGATTTGATATGGCTTAGCGCGATTTTGGTAGCAATCAGGAAGTATAGATGAATCTCAAAACCCTCCACGAACAATTTTTTGAACTCTCGCTTTCCAGAGATAGCATCAAAGAACTTCGGGAGTTTACCACCCCATTCCCCGTTTTTCTTGCGAATAAATGAAGAGCCGCTGGCAGTAAAATCATCTATCAGCACAATTGATTCAAACTTCTTCGTTTCATCATTCTCTATATCCTTACTTCCTTCTAATTCTTCTGCAAGGCTTTTTATCTTGGTATCATCAGGATAGTAGTTTGTCAGTACTTGGTCATTATCTAAATAGCTGTTCCTGCGAATAATATCTATATGAGAGCCGTCACTAAGCCCAATGAACAAAGTTTTTCTCTTATGTGACTTGAACTTTTGGGAATTTTCCAGAAGCTTGTGATTATACTGGTTGACCTTTCCACCCTTTGTCTTAAAATCAGCCACTACTTTCTGCCTGATTAGCGGAATAATTTTAGTATTGTAAAGCAGGTCAATCAAGTGTGATATTTGCGTTGAATTGATAAAAATGATGTATTTCTTCACGAAGTTGTACATCAGTTCTCTTTCCTTTGGGTCTTTGAACTGGCTAAGCCACAGGTAAAAGTTACCCACGAATTTGATACCTGGCATAAACTGATCATAGGAGTCGTATTTGATGTCCGACATCAAATCCATCTCCCTCAGTTTATTTGTTGCCTCTATGTCATCCCAACCCATCAACTGTGCCAGGAACTGCTTAGCTAAATCAAACCTCATTCTCTTACAACGCTATCTTGAAACCATTCTTGGTTGCCTTTATCTTACGTAGATAATACTTAACGACATCCAAACCTCTCAGGTCCTTGGGTGCCAGATTCCAGCAACTATTAGGGTTGCGCGACACACCATCAACACTCAGGGAATAAGGCATGGAAAGCATCTCAAAATCATTACCCTCATAATCGCCGCGGTCTCCTATCGCCAACACATCTTCGGAAATATCCTTTACGGCCGACTTGCTTGCCCTGGTGCTGACTACAATATCCATAGAGTGGCTTGAACTCCACACATGAAGCTTATCCAGTTTATTGGCAAGAATAATTTCATTGCATATTTCGTATGCCTTCATTTTGTCAATACAAGTAAATGAAAGTTGGGTGCTGTATTTTCTGACGGTTGGCACGAAAGAATAATACTTGATTTCTTTTTCTAGCTTCACCAATTGTTCATCCAACGGAGCGTCTTTAATTGCTTCAATGGTGGTAGCGTCATCAGATAGGGTAACAATAACTGCGCCATTATAGCAGCCCAAATAAACTTGCTGCCAATATTCCTTCTGGATAGACTTCCTCAACAGTTCATGAACTGAACCACCTCGTCCTGTCATGATGGCAATCTTCAATCCATCTGAAAGTAACTTGTTCAGCTTTTTGGCAATTGAATCCTCCAACTTTTCATTATATCTTGATTTCCTATCCACATTGCAAATGGTCCCGTCATAATCCAAAGCTAAAAGATCGAATTCCTTCTCCCTCAACATTGAAATAAACCCTTCATACGCTTTTGAATACTCTTCATATTCTTTTGCAGGTATCAAAGCCTTGCTTCCAAGCCTTAGTTTCCTACATATTGCCAATTCCTTAGCTGGTAGTTTAATGCAATCATCACTAATTAGTTTAACGTAATTCAGATGATATAACTCGGTTCCATAGTCAGGGACACCCGGACGTCCAGGGTCTATCCCTCTCATGTTTCCAATGGTAGCAACCAACTGAAACGACTTCACCAACAAGTCAATGGTAGCAAGTGGCGTACTGAGTTCTGTTTCTATACGAACCACATTGACATCATCTGGCATCTTGCTTAAAGTCTTATCTGCCAGTAGGCGGTCATTCTCGTTCACCAAAGCCACAATGCAAGAATTTGCCCCCTTTTTGTCAAACCAGTGATGCCTACCATGTCCAAAGTTACGATAGTCTGCCATCAAGACAGAACCAAGTGCAGCTTCAGAGAATTTGGATTCCAAATCAACAGCCACTGGCTCGCTTAGATTGCTATAAAGAACAATGAAGTTGTCTATTTTTGAGAAATCTATTTCATGGATATAACTATAACCTATTCCTTTCTTGAAATACTTTGACGGTTTTGCATCAAAGAAGCAACGGTACATCAGCACAAAGAAAGCTACAAGAGAGTTGGTTGCCAGAAAACCGTCTTTTTCAGTAGGAATTGGAAATGTGTATTTCTTAAAATCAGTACTATATTTGTCAATAACCTCATCCCACTTGGGGCTTTCACGAAGGCAGATCCCTGTCATATCACCCCTTCCTACATCCAAACCATGTTGGAACGCAATCAAAAAGTCTTTATTTCGCCCTGCTGCACTGAAGAATAATAATTTGCTTTTACGTATTACAGTATCAGAATATGTATCAAAAGCTAGAGGTGTCATAGGAACTGCAAGCCCGCACATCTGCTTATAGAGCATGGCAGCATAGCTTGCCGCACTATATGAACCACCACTTCCGATACAAATCAAGGGGGTACCAGCGTTTATTGAGAAGAAAGAGCGCAATGCCGTCACATCTTGCTGCTCAGCCCACTTTATGGTGCCCGCAAGCTTTTCCAACTCTCCTTTGAATGGCTTTCCCATAATTAAACTTTAGTCCACTTAAAAAGTGGCATTAATTTGATTTACAAAGGTACTACTTTTTCTCGAAATGGAAGCATGAAATCATCGTTTCGTACGTAATTTAAGCAATTTTGTCTAAAACGAGGCTGTGATATAACAAAAAAACGATTTGTGATGAAAAATGACTACCTTTGTACCCACGAATCAAAATTGGCGAATATGACACCAAACAAGCACTTCAATTACTACAAGGAGGGGCTGGACTTGGAGTTCCTGCGGGCGTACTGCATAGAGCGAGCCGTCGCTGTGGGCGGCCAAGGTGCGTATTTTTCTTGATGTGGCAGAAAGATGGAAAGTCGATGGCCTTGTAGTTGTCGATGAAACATTTGCAGTCGTCGTTCGACCAGCCGGAGGTCATGCCTCCGTTCTTAATGTCTTCATAGAGCAACTTGCCTTTTAAAAGACTCAGCGATTCCCCTCCAACAGTTCGCAAATCTTGCCGTTCTGCTCCTCTATCTGTTCTCCGACATCAGAATTATGGCTCAGTCGATAATTAGTGTGGGCAAGCATAAATTCTGGTCAGCCTAAACAGGAAGAACTTCTCATCGACGATACCTCTCAGCGAAGCCCTGAAACTTTGATTTTAGAGTTGAAAGACTCTGCTGCAGCATTGGTGGAACGCTTGTTGTAGAAATTGAGTATGTCACTGTAATGCTCTTGGAACGTCCTGGCGATTACCTTGAAGTGGGTTATTCCCGACCTTTCCACTTTATCATACCAGCGTGCCAGGTTGAGCATGGCAGCGGGTTTTGTGGTGGCTTTGGCGAAGTTCATCCTCAGTAAATGCGACAGGCTATAGGCTGTCTCTATCTCGGGGAAGTGCTCAAACAGTATCCTGGCCCTGGTCTTCTGCGAGTCGGTCCATTTGTTGGCGGGCTTGTACAGCAGATAGCGGCTTCTGGCGAGCAGTTCCTTCTTGGTATCGCCGTTCTGGTAGCGTTCTGGTTCGTAGGTCTCGCCCCGCTTGCGCGCAGCAGCACATGCCTCATTGTGTTCCTTGATGGCATCCCACCGGTATTTGATGCGGACATCCTGCACAGCGTCGCAGGCCAGTTTCTGCACGTGGAAACGGTCAATCATCCTGACGGCCTTTGTGAAGCATCGGCGCACAATCAGACGCATTGAGTCGGACAGGTCCAAGGTAACTTCCTCCACGCTTTCAAGCTTCTCCTCGGGAATGGTTTCCAACGCCTGGATGACCGTCTCCGACTTTGTGCCCGCCACGATGGCCGCCAGGCACTGTTCACGCCCGTGGCGGTCACGGTTGGTCAGCACGGTGTACAGTTCGCCTCGGGATATGGCGACCTCGTCAATGGACATATTGGGGCCTATGTTGTCTGGGTAGACCAGCCACTGGTCCGCGTGAGGCAGATCCTCCCACTGGCGGTAGCCGCTCAGTTCCTCCTTATACTGTTTCTCCGTGTCTTGCCGTCAACATGGTAATAACGCTCAAGTGTACGGCAGCTCACTGGGGATGTGTCCATATGTCTCTTTTAAAAAAGCCGCGAACTCTTTCGAGTAGCGGGTCCCCTTCTCCGTTATGCTCAACTTGTCCACGAAGCTCTCGCCTGTCTGCTTGGCTATCCAGCGACGGCGGCGCACCTTCAGGATTACCTTGTGGTCACGAATAGGGAAGTCCGTTATCGACACGGCTTCCATGAAGCCGTTAGACTCGTATTCCTCTGACTTCTGCAAGTACGGGTTCATACGCTCATCCAGATGGATGTACATCTCCATCAGCCCTTCGTTGCAATCCACCTTAGTAATCTCAAAACGATCAAGAAGATCTTTGGGCAGTACCAAACGAGCCAATTGTTCAAAAACTTTCTGTTCCATGACGCAAAGTTCGCACTTATTGGCGAATCTTCACGAATCTATCCACACCTTTTTGCGACTGAGCCAGAATTATCTTGTTGGCTCTTCAACTGGGCTTTCTCGTTGACGTATATATTGGAAAGTATCTGCCACTCTGTGAGTACTAACCGCTTTTTCGCCCTGCAGTAGTGGGAGTAGAATTTGTGACGTTTACATTGCAATTGCTCTTCTAATAGCACCAAATGGTAACATTAGGACCTTAATTGTTCCAATTTTTATATAAAATAATAAACATATATTGTTTTAATCCGAAAAAAGCTTATCTTTGTGCACGAAATTACTATTAAACACTTATGAACAACCCAATTGATCAGGCAATAAAGGACATGCTCAACCACGCATTGGCTGAGTTAGAGAATGTATTAAATAGCGATGTTTTGTGCTATTTTGGCCCAATTGCCAACGGCAATGAAAATATGATGCTACAGATTGTTGAGGAACTAGTCCAAGACCCCAACAAGAAGGAACGGCTTGCAATCTTACTCACAACTAACGGAGGTAGTGCTATGGCTGTTGAGAGGTATGTCAACATCATTAGAAAACACTATAACAAGGTTATCTTTATTGTACCAGACTATGCTTATTCAGCAGGTACGATCTTCTGTATGAGCGGTGACGAAATCTGGATGGATTATTTCTCCGTTCTCGGGCCGATAGATCCACAAGTTCCAAATAAAGAAGGGCGTTATGTTCCTGCTTTAGGTTATTTGGATAAAGTCAATGAACTTATTGCAAAAGCACAAGCAGGTAAACTTACACAAGCCGAATTCCTAATTCTTAAGGATTTTGATTTAGCAGAACTTAGACAATATGAACAGGCTAAGGAACTTACAATTTCTTTATTGAAAAACTGGCTTGTTAAATATAAATTCAAGAATTGGAGTACTCACAGTTCTACGGGACAACCCGTTACTCCCATTGATAAAAAGAAGCGTGCAGAAGAAATTGCAGGTAAGTTGGGAGATAACAAATTATGGAAATCTCATGGACGTCCTATAAATATAGAAGCATTAGAAAGCCTAAAACTTCACATAAAAGACTTCAGTGATCTACAAGCAGAAAGAGGGGTTATACGCAAATATTATAATTTATTGCAAGAATTTTGTAGAAAGTACAATATGCAAATGTTTATTCACACGCGCAAATTCTTATAATTATGGGCAAAACAGAAAAGGCATTACTTGAAGTGATGAAGAATGGCGATATCATTTGCCCTGATAAAGAGCAATTGGATTCGTATGTGAACGCATTAAACGAATTTAATGCACTGATTGACCAAGGTTACACCAAATCTCGGGGCTACAACCTCCAAACCGTTGAGGAGCGAGGATTTGCAATGGCATTCAACGTTGGAATTTTATGATTGCCTTAAGCGGTGAGAAGTAGTCTCATCGCTTTTTTCAACGTGTCCTATTGCGGTACCATTGCTACATCACTTCTTCATATTCTTAATAATTCTGTATCTTATAGAGCGGATGGCCTCTTAGGTGATGCTCATGATATGGTGCACGGCCTCATTCTTTATTCACTTCCAAGATATACCCTCGTTTCTTTAGTGAGACGATGGAGATGGAAGTGTCGGGTTCGAGCACCTTGCAGATATAGGCTATCTGAACGTTAAGGGCAAGGGAGTTGGCATGACTGTCGTTTCCCCAGACGTGTTCCAACAGATACGAACGTTCTAGGTCTGGCCGATATGCTGGGCTAAGATGGCGAGAATCTCCGACTGGCGGGCAGAGATGTGCTGCACCGTTCCAGCATATACTATCGTGGAGAGTTTGCAGTCGAAGATGGTCTGGCCGATAGTCATGCACGAGGGTGACGATGCCTGATGATGCTCGAAACGCTCGCGAATCTTGGCAGACAGTTCTTCAGGATAGAACGGCTTGGGGATGTAGTCATTACCATCCAAATCGAACCCTTTCAGGCGGTCGGCCTTTACTGTTCGGTCTGTGAAAAAAATCAGCACATCACGGTCCTGCTCACGTATTTTCAGTGCCAACTCGAATCCGTTCATTAGTGGCATATTGATGTCGAGCAGTACCAAGTCGGGAAGGCTGGCAACATACATTTCCCATCCTGCACGTCCATTCTCGGCATAGTCCACTTCATAGCCTTCCACCTCCAGGAACGTCCTTAGCAATTCCGAATTTTGGCGGTCATCGTAAACAAGAAATATTTTAATCCTCTCCATCTCTCTGCGGTATTACGATTGTAAAAGTTGTATCCTAACCCTCCGTGCTGTCAAGACTGATGCTGCCACCCTGTGCCTCCACCAACAACTTCACATGACTCAGTCCAAGCCCGATGCCGGGGATGGCCTTGTCCTTTGCCGACTCGCTGCAGTAGAACTTGTCGAACACAAATCGCTGATCTACTTTTGCGATGCCGATGTCATTGTCCGCCACGGTGATTTGCACCGTCCCGTCCTCACGCATCTGGTAGTCTATCCTGATGGTCACCGTCTCTACAGAATATTTGATGGCATTTTCCAGCAGGTTGCGGACGATGTTTGCCAGGTGCATACGGTCGGCCCATATCTCCAAATCGCGCTCGGCCACGATTTCCGTCCTCACCTCCTTGTCCGACGGGACATTCTGCCTGCCGATACATTCCTCCATCAGTCCGCGCAATGCAAACCGCGACTTTACTAGCGGAATCTCCTCCGTATCGCTGAACGTTATGTCGCGCAGTTTCGAGAAATACGAAGTCAGATTGTCCAACTCGTTATACGAACTGTTCAGAATCTTCTGCTTGCTCTCCCCGTCCTGCATCACCCGTTCATTGCCCATAAACGACACGCACATCTTCAGCGTCGATATAGGCCGCTTCAGTTTGTGAATTATCGTGTGCAGAAACTCCAGCCGGATTATGGAGGATTGAGATATACAATACGTCTGATGCATCTAAAGTATATGACCAAGAGGTCATTGATAATAAGAAAATTATTAACACAAGCGGATGGTGTGTTGGAACCTACGCTATTCGTGCAATCAGATGAGATAAAGTATATACTGAAAAAATGCTTGTGAAATAAAAAAAATTGAGGAAGATGATTACCCTCCCAAAATGAGTATAGTGTTTGTAATTAAAGCCGGGCGTGTCCTATCGGGATGCGCTCGACTTGTTTAATGAAGACGATGATACTGAATTCAGATAATTCACCATTAGCGTCCATTAAAAAAATGCAATAATCGTTCTAAACCATTGGCATTCTGTTAGTTATGCTAAAAATTAGAGTCAACGGATTTGAAATCGCAATCTTACTGATTGTTAAGTACTTGGCAAAAAACAGCATTGATTTTGAGCCTTTTATAAAATCAACTAACCGGCATTTTGCTAGATTTAGATTTTTAGTGGACAGCAATGATAATTCACGATAATTGTTTGGATTACGGGATTTCTTCCTATTCCTTTTGTCGACAATAATATGCTTCTGTCGGTATTATGTCAGCGTATATATTGCGAGATGAGAATGTGAAACTATCAGAAAATGTATGCAGTTTCATCCGTCTGAGGTGTGTCAATCTCCATAAACATCACAAAATAAACAGGCATATAAGTGACCTTGCCTTTCTGATATATCTCACGTTCGTTGGAAATGACGGTAGCCGCCTGAATATTGTAATCGGGATTCTTCAGGAGATTGTTAAGAGCACTGTGTACAGTATAATCCTTGCCCGACTTGACTTCTATGGGACGGGGGCTCATTGCAGTATGGTCATCAATTAGGTAATCAACCTCACCCTGTTTGCGATTGTCGTAGTAGAAGAGTTTGTGACCATGGGCACGCAACTCCTGGGCAACAACACTCTCATAGACGGAGCCAAGATTGATGCTTCTCACATCGTCGATGACAGGACGAATGTTGTTGTGATAGAGCAAGCCGGTGAGCAGCCCCACATCATTAAGATATAACTTCAACAGGTTTTTCTGGAGAGACTCGCTCAGTGGGAAATGAGGATTAGATATGGCATGAACCGCCAGAGCAATGCCAGATGAAATAAGATATTCAAACTCCTCTTGGTAATAAGCAAAACGGTCGCCTTCTTTTCCTCGTATCTTTTGGGCTACTATACGCTTCTTTTTGTTCTCCATCTGTGAAGGGATCATTTCATAGATGCGGCGTATAAGCAGTTTCTTGGTGTGTTCCTTTTCGTATTTCGCAGCATCAGCAGCATATAGTTTAAGTATGCCCTCCTGCACCTCACGCACTTTCACAATATTATGCGTGTTAAGGTAGGTATTGACGGCATCAGGCAGTCCGCCAACCAGCAGGTAGCGGTGGAACAAATCTAACACATGGTTGTGGTGCTGCTCTGTAAGACTTTGACGATTCATGTAAGATTGTCGTAATCCGTCTATAGCCTCAGCACCGAAACCATTGGCGATGAGAAATTCTTCGAAGTCAAGCTGGAACATTTCCTTTCGGATAATGCTACCTACGGGAATAGAGGTCGCGTCGTGTAGGGCAATGCCTAACAAACTGCCACTGGCAATATAACGGTACCGTCCATCCTCGCGCAAAAATTTCAACATAGTGAGGAACTGAGGGTAGTGTTGAATCTCATCCAGAAAAACCAACGTATCATCACGGCTGGACAGTTTGTCACCAGCCACCATGCTAAGTGTCAAGTAGAAGTCTTCTTTCTTGTGAATATTTTTGAACAATTGCTGACCCTCATCGTCCTCCACAAAGTTTATCTCGACATAATTCGGGAATAATCGTGAGCCAACCTCACGGATGCTAAACGACTTGCCGACCTGACGAGCCCCTTCCAATATAAGGATTTTGCCAGAGTCAGACTTTAAATAGTCCTCAAGATATGATGTAATCTTCCTGTATAGCATGGAATTTACACTTCTCAAATGTTTTTTGTAGCAAAAAACTACACTTTTCAATGTTATTTATCGCCGCAAAATTACACTTTTCAAATTTTGTCACCAAGAAAAATCACAAAAAAGTGCATTATTTATAGATACAAATAACACTTTGTACCAGACCTTCAAAGTAGACCATAAAAATCCAAATATCAAAGAAAAAGTACTGAATATGCCAAAATCCTCAATGATTGGATACTAGATTGTACCAAAATGTTTTAGTAGAAAACCTACGAAAATACGCAAATGTTTCCATGTCATTTGGCATTGTTTTCTTGCATCATTAGACTCTGATAAACCGTTGAGACAGCCAAGGCGTTTCGGGTGAAATCCAACTAAAAATCGATACATTTCGCCCAGGATGCGAATATTCTGGGCGAAATCTGCCGATAATTGGATACATTTCGCCCGAAAAGAAGTAATAATCCAGATTTGGACGAACTAAGTTATTTTTCTGACACACAAAAGATAGTGCATTAAAATACTCAATATCTGCATAAATATTTATTTTCCGATGCAGAAGTGGGCGAAGATTTCACCGAGGATGGTGTCGGTGGTGATTTCGCCGGTGATTTCACCTAGCCAGTGGAGGCACTCGCGGATGTCCTGGTCGAGCAGGTCGCCGGTCAGGCCGTTGTCGAGGCCGTTGATGGCGCGGGCGATGGCGTCGCGGGCGCGGGTGAGGGCTTGGTAATGGCGGGCGTTGGTGACGATGACGGCATCGCTGTCCACGTCGGGCAGTGAGGCGGTCTCGACGATGAGGCTCCTGAGGGCCTCGATGTCTTCCTCGCTCTTAGCGCTGATGGCCATGACGGGTGTGCCCTCGGGCAGCAGGTCGTTCAGCTCGCTCCTCGCGGCTACATCGTCGTCGAGGTCGGTCTTGTTGAGTATGGCGATGAGGGCCTTGCCTTCACAGCGGTTGAGGATGTCATGGGCCATGCTGGTGTCGGCACTGGTGACGTCAACAACCCAGAGCACGACGTTGGCCTTGTCGATGGCTTGCCAAGTCCGCTCAATGCCCATGCGCTCGACGGCGTCGCTTGATTGACGGATGCCTGCCGTGTCGATGAAGCGGAACAGCGTGCCGCCCATCATCACGGTGTCCTCGATGGTGTCGCGGGTGGTGCCGTGGATGTTGCTCACCAGGGCGCGGTCGTCGCGCAGCAGGGCGTTCAGCAGGGTGGATTTGCCGGCATTGGTCTGTCCCACGATGGCGACGGGCATGCCGTTGCGGATGGCGTTGCCGTCGCGGTAACTGTCGGCCAGTCGTGAAATCACCGAGTGGATATCGCGCGCCAGGGCAGTTACCTCGCTGCGGTCGGCAAAGGTCACGTCTTCCTCGCTGAAGTCCAGTTCCAATTCAATCAGTGCCACGAAATGCAGCAGTTTGTCGCGTAAGGCCTTCAACTCATCACTGTAGCGGCCGCGCATCTGGTTCATGGCCACATGATGGGCCGCACGGGACTGTGCCTCGATGACATCGGCGACGGCCTCGGCTTGTGACAGGTCCATGCGTCCGTTGGCAAAGGCGCGGCGCGTGAATTCGCCTGCAGTGGCATGGCGACAGCCTGCATCGATGAGCGTCTGGATAACCTGCTGCTGAATCCATGTCGAGCCGTGGCATGCCAGTTCCACCACGTCTTCGCCCGTGAAGGAGTTGGGGGCACGAAAGACGGTGAGTACCGCCAGATCGAGGATGTCGCCCTTGGCATCGGTGAGGTGTCCCAGGTGGACCGTGTGTGATGCCATGTCGGCCAGTGGTTTGCCTTGCCAGCGTTGCTGCACAATATCGAGCGCCTGTGCTCCGCTCACGCGGACCACAGCAATGCCGCCCCGACCCTGCGGTGTCGAGATGGCGCAGATGGTGTCACCTGCCAAACCGGTTAGTTCAATGGGATTCATCGGCGTGGATAATAAGCGGGCCAGTCTTTGATATTTTGTTTGCTCTCGATAACGTTTTCCACGTTGTCCTCGAGTCCGGCAAAGAAGTCGTAGCCCGTCAGTGCCTCAACCTTGTCGATGGTGGTGGCATAGTTGGTCCAGCTGTTGGGCATCTTCTTGTTTTCCATCACAAAGGCGATGGCCCTGTTCTGACCGGGAGAATAGATGACTTTGAAAAAGCTCTTGGGTACGGCGATGTCGCCATGTTTGCCAATGTACTCCATGTCGTTGGTAAGGATGGGACCCGTAATCACGATAAGCCGTTTGGCTGTACGTGACCACTTGTGCACTGCCTCCTCGACATGGCGCCACTCGCCGTCGTTCATCTCGTCGAGCTGCGGACAGATGTTGGTCATCAGGAAGCACTGTTCCATGGCCTTCTTGTCCCAGCGCATGTCCATGGCCGGTGCCATGTGTCCGCGTGTGTAGCCGCTATTCTTGTAGTCCCACCAGTCGGCGCAGCCTTTCACGTTGTGGTCGCGCTCAAACTTGTAGTCAGCGCGGTTTTCGGCATCACGCGAATCGGCCATCGACGTCATGGTGCTGGTCAACTCATAGGCCACGCAGTTGGGCACACGGTAATGCTTGTTGAAATAGACCACCAGCGATTTGTAATGCACCGTCTCGTTGTCGAGGCGCTCGGGCAATATCACATCCAGCAGCGACAGGTCGCCTGTGGACTTGTACTCCTTGCCCTCCTGCTTGTCATGTTGGCCCTGCTCTACAGGCAGCTCCTCGTTATAGGCACTCTTGTAGAACGAATCGATTTGAGCCGTTTCCTCGGTACGTTCGTTGCCGCCGCGGCATCCCGTCAGCAGGACTGCTGTCAGCATGAAAATATAAATCAGATGCTTCTTCATATCATTACGGTTTATCGGTGCAAAGATACGTCAACCCGATTGAAAAATCAAATTTCTTGATAAAGAGTGACATGGTTTTTCATTAACTTTGCAAATCCAAACTCATTATGCTGACCACTATGGATGAGAACAAGATTGTCATATATCAGGTAGAAGACGGCCAGACTCGCATAGATGTCCGCCTTGAAAACGACACCGTATGGTTGACAACCAGTCAAATGGCGATTTTATTTGATCGTGAGGAGTCAAATATTAGGCGCCATGTCATTAATGTTTTTAAGGAAGGTGAACTTGTGCGTGAGAATAACGTGCAGAAATTACACGTTAATGGCGTCAAGAAACCAGTTCCTTTTTACAACCTTGACGTTATTATATCGGTAGGGTATCGAGTCAAGAGCAAGCGTGGTACGGCATTCCGTATTTGGGCAAACAAGATATTGAAGGAATATCTCGTAAAGGGGTATGCCGTGAACGATCGCATCCGTCGGGATCAGATTGGTGAATTGCGTCAACTCATCCAGGTTGTGGGCCGTGCTATCGAGCATCAGCCATTGGCTTCAACCGAGGAGAACAAAGCGCTGTTCGAGGTCGTGACCGACTATACTTATGCCCTTGATACACTTGACAACTATGATTATCAACGCCTTGCCATCAATAAGACCACCCGTGAGGAACATTTTCACGCAACCTATGACAATGCAATGGACGAGATTAGGTTGTTGCAGAAGAAATTTGGTGGCAGCTCGTTGTTTGGCAACGAGAAAGATGACTCGTTCAAGAGCAGTATAGGGCAGATTTATCAGACCTTTGGCGGTGAGGAACTCTATCCGAGTGTGGAGGAGAAAGCTGCTATGTTGCTTTATCTTGTTACCAAGAACCATTCCTTCAGTGACGGCAACAAGCGCATAGCTGCCACGCTATTCTTGTGGTTCCTCAATAACAATGGCATCCTTTATCGTGAGGATGGCACTAAACGCCTGGCCGACAATACGCTTGTTGCTCTTACTCTCATGATAGCCGAGAGTAAAACCGAAGAAAAAGACGTCATGGTGAAGGTGGTTGTCAATCTCATCAACCAGAACAACACCTGAACACGCAAAGTTGCTTAGTTATGATAGAAGACAGCGTTATTGCCAGTCGTCAATGTTGCATTGGCGCTTGGGGATGGCGCTGGAGAAGGTGAGGCCTGTGCGGCGCTCGACCTCGGCGACGGTGACGGCATATTTGCTGATGTTGCCGGGACAGGGTTTGTTGTCATAGATGAAGGCGATGGCGCGGCCCTGTTCGGGGGCATAGATGACCTTGAAGAAGGCGTCAGGGACGGCGATGTTCTTTTTATCTTTGCCAATCATCTTGGGGCTCTTGCCCATAATGGGGCCGGTATAGACCATCAGGCGCTTGTCGCGCTTGGCCCAGCGGTGCACTTTTTCTTCCAGCACACGCCAGTGGTCGTTGTTGAGTTTGGTGTCCTGAGGGCACATGTTGGTCATGTAGAAACACTGTGACATTGCCGTCTTATCCCAGCGCATGTCCATGGCGGGCGCCATGTGTCCACGGCTGTAGCCGCTGCCGCGGTATTCCCAGTTATCGGGACAGGTCTTCACACCTTTGTCTTTGGCATAGTTGTAGCTCTTGCGGTTCTCGTGCCCCGGGGCATCGGCCATATCGACCATCGTTGCCGTCAGCTCATAGGCCACGCAGTTGGGGATTCTGTACGTCGGATTATAGTTCACCCTGATAGCTTTATAGCTCAAGACCTGGTTAGACATCCCCTTAGGGGTGCCGACGGCCATCAGCGGGTTTGTGCCCGACTGGCTGACTGATGCAGTTGCTGTCTTGCCGATAGAGGGAACGCTTGCCAGGGTAGATACACTGGACTTGCTGGATTTCTTGGACGGAGACGCAAAATTTTGCGTCTCTACAGAACGGCGGGACTTTTTCTTGTCCTTCTTTTTGTTTTTCTTGTCCTTCTTTTTGTTCTTCTTGGACTTTTTCTTGCTCTTGGCCTGGACACACCACTGGGCTGTGATGGCGTTCTCTCCCGTCACTTGCGGAGGCAGGGCGCCGCCCATCACCAACGCAAAAGTCAAAACCCAAATCTTCGCTAATTGCCTCATCTCAAATCTGTTATCTGATATCTATTGTCTAATTAACCCATGCGTCAAGATTGACGGGCGACTCCAACCGCTGCTGCTCCTCTGCCGGCAGGGTGGGGAAGAAGTCCAGCCCCGTGCGGTGCTCTACCTCATCCACGCTCACGGCATACTGTTGCAGGCGACCTCCGCTGTGCCCATTGGGATAGATGAACGCGATGACGCGCATCGGCCTCACGCAGGGTGCCATGATCACCTTGTAGTAGGCACTTGGCACCTTCATGCGACCGCTGGCCAGCGTTGTGTCGCTGTCGCTCACAACGGGTCCCGTGAACACCAGCAGGGCGCTGTCGCGTGCCGTCCACTCGCGCACTTTCTCCTCCAGCTTTGCCCAGCCTCCCTCGTTCAGGGCTTTGTGCATCGGTCCGACGTTGGTCAGCAGGAACGACTGGCGCATCGCTGTTTCACTCCACTTGAGGTCGCCCGCGGGTACCAGATGACCACGGTCGAAACCGCTGCCGGCATAGTCCTCTGGCGAGGGACACCCTTTCACTCCTTGGTCGAGCATGAACTCGTTGCCGCGCTCTGCCGTCCCATTGAGCTCGTTGCGGGTGAGCTCGTACAACGCACAGTTGGCGACGCCGTGCTTGCTGTTGAAGTGCACGTCGAAAGCATTGTACCTCACCAGCGTGTCGCTCATGCCACGGGGAACACCGACAGTCATCAGACTGTCGCGTGTGCCCTCGCTCAAGGGCACCAGATGTGGAGTGTTGTTGTTCACGATAACGCGATATAGCAAAAAGCATACCAACGCTACAGTCAGGCCCCACAAGAGGAACCTGACCGTGTCGCCCCATCGCTGCCAAAATCGTTCAACTTCTTTGTTCATAGTTGTATGGATGAACGAGATAGCTCAAAAATCAAGGCAAAAACCTCAAATGGGGAATCGTATCATTCCTCATTCTTTTTTTGCCCTAATGATCAGCAGGTAGAAAATCAAGCAAGTGATGATAATAACTGCCACCGCGGTGCTGGTCCAGAAAGGTTGCCCCAGCATCGTGCCGCCCGAAATGGCATTGCACAATATCATTAACGCAAATTCAACGGCCAGAACGCGGAACGAACGGACAGAAATCAGAACTTGTCGAATATTGCTAAGCTGATGAGCATTCTTCATGTAGCGTGGGAAATAGGCGACAACCAGAAGCGCAATAGCGGCAATGCTGATTATGATAGCTGCTTGAAGCCACTCGTTTTGCATGCCTCCACTGAACTGATGTTTAGTCAGTGCAATAACCCACGTGCCGATAAGGAGCATAACGGTAATGGCCTCCAGGATGGTCCCTTCGATTGTGCGGCCCACTTTAATCTTCTTGATGTCAAATTTTTCTTGTGATTGATCGGACTGTTTCATTGTCATTTGTCTTTTTAGGTGATTGATCTCTTTTTCCAAGCCAAGATTTGTATAATGCGACCCACGATGTAGGTCAGGAGAGTAACGCCATTGCAGATATCCCCCATCATTGGGGTATAGAACCAGACGCAAGCCCGCAACAGGCCCCCGACGGCGATCATTACGGCCAAGATGCGCATGAGGCGTGTCGAAATCTGCACTTGCTCGATGTTGTGCATTTCTCCCCACAGGAACGATGGCCTGGGAGTGTAGGCTCGTATAAGCAGCCAGGTGGAAAGAATGACAAATCCTGCCAAGCCTCTGCCATTAAGCCCTGCATAATGAGTGGCAAACCACACCACTACAGCAGCAATAAGGATCGCTACAGTGATGGCCTCGAAGACACTCGTTTCGAGTGTGCGTGGCATTTTCAGGTTGTCGGTATCGATGTCATCGGCGAGTTCGGCGGCTTGTTCCTGCGGACTCTTGATGCCTGCGGTAATGCCATGGGCAACCAGATAGAACAGAGGCGTTGCAGCAAGACACGTAACAATCAGTACCGTCCAAAATGTCGTTTCGCTGATTTTGTCCATCGCTGCCAGTGCGACGATAAGAGCCACAGTGAGCAGATCGATAGTGCCCAGGACAAGAATCATGTATTTTCTATTCTGAGGGCTCATCGTCTTCAGCGGAATTATCGGTGGTACGTTTCTTCTTGGGCAGACGGCGGGCCTTGCGCAGCGCCTCGGTGATGATCCACTGCAACTGGCCGTTGGTGGAACGGAACTCGTCGGCTGCCCACTTCTCGATGGCATCCATCGTGTCGCTGTCGACACGCAGGATGAAACTCTTTGTGGCTTTCTTTGCCATAGTCTGCTGATTCTTTAGGCGGACTTTTAATGCGAATTACGCGAATGATATGATGATTAGCGAAATTTGTTCAATTCGCGTAATTCGCATTGGCCCCGCAGGATTACTGGTTGAGTGTGCCGGTGTTGACTACGGGCTGGGCCGATTCATCGGCGCAGAGCACTACAAGCAGGTTGCTCACCATCGAGGCCTTCTTGTCCTCATCGAGTTCGACGATGTCGTCCGAGGAGAGTTTGTCAAGGGCCATTTTGACCATGCTCACGGCACCCTCGACGATCTTCTCGCGGGCGGTGATGATAGCGCTAGCCTGCTGACGGCGCAGCATCACGGCAGCGATTTCGGGGGCATAGGCCAGGTAGTTGATGCGGGCCTCGACAACCTCGATGCCGGCCAGCGACAGACGCTCGTTGAGCTTGTCCTCGAGTTGCTCGTTGATTTCGTCACCACCCGAGCGCAGGGTCAGCTCCTTGGTGTCCTCGTCGTTGTCGTCATAGGCATATTGGCCGGCTACCTGCCTCAAGGCGGCGTAACTTTGTACGCTCACGAAGTTCTCAAGGGCGCGCATCAAGCCTTTAGTGTCACCGCCGATGGTGCCAGTGGTCGAAGCCATCGTTTGGGAGTCTACCTCAAACAAGGCTTTATAGGTATCTTTCAGTCTCCACACCATCACCAGGCCGATCATCACAGGGTTACCCACCTTGTCGTTGACCTTGATGGGCTCGGCGTCCAGGTTGCGGGCGCGCAGCGACACCTTTTTGGTGCCGTAGAAGGGGTTGATCCAATAGAATCCCGTCTTGGAGAATGTGCCGCTGTACTTGCCGAACCACGTGGTCACCCTGGCCGTGTTGGGCTCGAGCATGAGGAAGCCTCCTAATATAATTAAGGTGCAGATGATAAACACGATGCTCACGATGAGCAGTGCGGTGGGCTGCCAGCCGTGATTGGGCATGTCGAACAGGATAACACTCTGGTAGATGCCCCACACAGCGAGAATCGGCAACAGAATCACGATGAACAGCATCAAGAAACCGTTCACTGTCACACTTCTGAAATTAAATTCTTTCGTTTCCATAATAGATAAAGTTGAAAAGTTAATATTTAGTTCTGTTTAAAATGATATCAAAATGATATCGCAAAGATATATGCAATTTTTGAACCAACAATGGCTCGAAGTAAGATTTTAGGGTATTTTAACATTTAGCGTAGTTTTTCATGTTTGAGCATGTTTTCCAAAAAAAATGAGGAAATAGCAAGGATATTCTCAAAAAGTAGTATCTTTGCAGCCGAAATCCGCACCGAATGCCTGAATGGTGGAATCGGTAGACACGAGGGACTTAAAATCCCTTGGCCATTGCGGCCGTGTGGGTTCAAGTCCCACTTCAGGTACAAAAATAGGCTGTTAATCGCTTGATTTTCAGCCTATTTTATTTTTTCAATAAGCAACCAATAAGCAAATCACAACACTATTTCCGCTTTTGGGGCTCTTTTTGGGGTATTCTAAACCATAGCCGGCGCGGTTGATGCTGCCGGCAACCTATCAAGCCGCGGCGATCACCCCGGCAGGGCGGCAGCACATCACCGGCGCGGCTCTCAGGCAACCGGCACAACCGGCAACGCCGCGGCGAGGCCACAGCCCACAGGAACCAAACAAACTGCAGGCGGCATCCATCAAGCCGGCGCGGCTGGAACCCTGAGGCACCGGCAACCCATCAAGCCGGCGCGGCCCTCAGGCAACCGGCATAACCGGCAGGGCGGGCGGTTACTAATTTGGTAACTCTTGACAACTTACTATAGTGGCAACACCGGCGAGGCGGGAACCATCACCGGCAACCCATCAAGCCGCGGCGATCTTCCCGGCAGGGGCGGCAGCATATCACCGGCGCGGCTCTCAGGCATCCAGCACAACCGGCAACGCCGCGGCGATCTTCCCGGCAGGGCTGGGCGGCATATCAAGCCGGCGGCGCGTGAACACCTGAGGCACCACCAACGG
>CADBDH010000003.1:26390-30499 GCA_902793405.1 uncultured Bacteroidales bacterium
ATGCTGCCGGCATCCCATCAAGCCGCGGCGATCTCCGGCAGGCAATAGCAACGCCGGCGCGGCTCTCGGCATCCAGCACAACCGGCAACGCCGCGGCGAGGCTACAGGAACCAAACAAACTGCAGGCGGGCTGTTGTGTTGATGCTGCCGGCATCCTCGCGCGCGGGCGCGCGGGCGCGCGCGTTTTTTTCAGGGTGTCAAATTTGTACAATACCAACAGGCGGGCGGTTGATGTTGCCGGCATCCAGCAACAGGGCGGGAACCAACACCGGCAACCTATCAAGCCGCGGCGATCTCTCCAGCGGGGCTGCAGGGGGTGAAATATTTTTCACCGTGAAATAAATTTCACCCTAAAACGCTCAGCAACCCGCGGGCGCGTGGAACCCCCAACAGCCCAAAAATTTACTCGCGCGTGAAGAAAGGGGCTGGTGGGGTTTAACATACCCACCCCCCAATAAAAAAAACACCCCCCGCCCTTGCCTCATACAACCGGCGCGGCTGGAACCCCTGAGGCACCGGCAACCATCAAGCCGGCGCGGCTCTCGGCATCCAGCACAACCGGCAACGCCGCGGCGAGGCTACAGCCCACAGGAACCCAACAAACTGCAGGCAGGAACCATCATCAAGCCGGCAGGGCTGGAACACCTGAGGCACCACCAACGCCGCGGCGAGGCTCGGCGATCTCCGGCAGGGCGGCAGCATATCAAGCCGGCGAGGCGGGAACCATCAGGCGGGCGCGGTTGTTATTTGTCTATTCTTGACAACTACAATAGTGGCAACCCGGCAGGGCGGGCGGTGGCTGGTTGATGCTACCGGCATCAAGCAACAGGGGCGGCAGCATATCAAGCCGCGGCGATCTCCGGCGAGGCGGGAACACCTGAGGCACCGGCAACCCATCAAGCCGCGGCGATCACCCCGGCAGGGTGGCAGCACATCACCGGCGCGGCTCTCAGGCATCCAGCACAACCGACAACGCCGCGGCGATCTTCCCGGCAGACAACAGGAACGCCGGCGAGGCGGGAACCATCACCGGCGATCATCCAACACCCGGGCGGGCGGTTACTAATTTGGTAACTCTTGACAACTTACTATAGTGGCAACGCCGCGGCGTTCACTCAGGCGCGGCGGCTGGTTGATACTGCCGGCATCAAGCAACAGGGGCGGCAGCATATCAAGCCGGCGAGGCGGGAACACCTGAGGCACCGGCAACCCATCAAGCCGGCGCGGTACTCGGCATCCAGCACAACCACCAACGCCGCGGCGAGGCTACAGCCCACAGGAACCCAATAAACTGCAGGCGGTAACCATCAAGCCGCGGCGATCTTCCCGGCAGGGCGGGCGGTGGCTGGTTGATGCTACCGGCATCCCATCAAGCCGCGGCGGTTACTCAGGCAACCAACACCGGCGAGGCGGGGCACCATTAACAGGGCGGTTCAACAAATACCAAAGGTGGGGTCGCTTAAACTTTATTTGTACCGGCTTAAACTCCAGCGGCACCGGCTTAAACTCCAGCGGCACCGGCTTAAACTCCAGCGGCACCGGCTCAAACTTTAACGGTTCTTTTTCCATTTTCAACAGGGTTATTTAGCGGTAATTTCTCACCGCCTCGGTTATCTTCTTTGTTAGTTCTTTAACTGCCTCACTCTGCACGCTCACGCCCTCTTGCACTCTGCACGCTCGTTTAACGGCTTGTTTCATATCGTGTGCCTCTTTCTTTGTCAGTTCACCGCGCCGCCTCGCCTCGTCTATTTGGTCTAACATAGCGATCTCACCACCGGCGATCTCAACCAAAGCCAGCAAGCCAAAGCGGTTCATACTCTTTACACCTTTCATCACCTTAAAATTAAAATGAATATCGTTTATTTTCTCTATAGCGTTGTAAGTATCACGCCAGCGTTTAAGCATAGCAATATAAAAGCCCTCATCGTACAGGGTTGCCGCTGTAACCTTTGGCACTCTTAAAACGCTTGCCAGCCTGTGAACAAACCGCTGCTCATACCTGATCACGTTTCTATCTCGGTAAAGATCGGGCACAGCCTCGCCGGTTGCCCTCTGCTCTTTGTTCTTATCATAGAAACACAAAACCTCATCGCGTTTCTTATAATAAACGCTATCGGGTTGCCTCAAACGCTGTGCCCACGCCAGCCCGCCCAAATGATTTATATAAACAGCCACAGGGAATTGGGTTATTAACGTGCATCCAACATCAAGCCGCGTCACGGCGGCGAGGCTCATAGGCTGGTGTAACTCATCGCTCAGCCTCTCAAACGCTCTTTGCACATCGCCGCGGCTCATTGCCTTATAGTTATTGCCTAAATACCATTTGCACAAAGAACCATCTTTTACTTTCATTTCCCATCGGTTAGCCGTTACCGTTAAGCCGTTGAGTTTTCCTGTAATTAAAACCTCTCCGCTGCTATATTGGTGGGTGCCCACATCGGTGAGGTAGCGTGGAATTTCATCTATAAAACTCACGCCCTCAGCCTCGGCGGCGGTCAGTCTTAAATTAACTGTGTCTATCATATTAACTTACTATTTCAACTTATATATTAAACCGGCACCGGCTCGGCGATCATCCCGGCAGGGCGCGCGGCGGCTGGTTGATGCTGCCTGCATCCAGCAACAGGGGCGGCAGCACATCAAGCCGGCGAGGCGGGAACCCTGAGGCACCGGCAACCCATCAAGCCGCGGCGATCTTCCCGGCAGGGCGGCAGCACATCAAGCCGGCGCGGCTCTCGGCATCCAGCACAACCGGCAACGCCGCGGCGAGGCTACAGCCCACAGGAACCCAACAAACTGCAGGCAGGAACCATCAACCACCAACGCCGCGGCGGTTACTCCGGCGAGGCGGGCGGTTGCTCGGCTGCTGCTGGGTGGTGATTGGTGGCGCGCCCTCTTAAAACGGCTATTTCCTCGCTCAGTTCACCATCACACAAAAGGTTAAACAACCCTACCCGGTCTTTACTCTTGCCCCGGGCAACAAAAACCTCCATTTTGCCGCCCTCTTGCACTACTCCGTTAATCACTTCAAAGCCATCAAAAACAATCAAGATCGCGTCACTTGTGCCCCTCACATCACCATAGGCAAAGCAACCGCGCGGCTCGGGCACAAAAATACTGCTTAGGTTCTTACTTTTAATTGTCAGGCTCTTGTCTGCTTTCCTGTGAACATCGCCCCCAAATTGGTCGGGCACATCACCATAGTACACAACCAAATCGCCCACGTTTGTTGCATCTCTTTTCTCGGTGGCGCGCTGTTGTTTGGTGGCGCGCTTTTCTTCAAACTCGGGGTAACTCTCGGTTGATGCTGTGCAATCAAGCCTCATTTTGGCTTTGGTCGCTACTCGCTCAAAGCGGTAATAATCGGTTAAATACATCGGCATCATATTGCACCCCCTTTCCTGTTGCAATAGCCGGCGGCTTGCTCGTTAATCTCGGCTGTGGTGGCTACCCTGCTGGACTGCAACCACGCCTCTAACTCTCGGCGGTTGAAATAACACATTTTGCCTAACGGCTTGTAGTGTGGTATTTCCCGCCTCATAGTCAATTTATAAAGATAACTTTTAGAAATGCCCAAATAAAGGGCTGTTTCCTCGCTATTTAATACCTCTTTGGTGGCAAATAGTGTCCGCGCCGTTACCAAATCAGTAATTTGTTTTAATTCCTCGTTGCTCATTGAATTTTAGCGTTTGAGGTTTGGGCTACCTGTTACAGGTGTGAGGCTGCTACATTCTTTGCCCTATGGTTTCACGCTGGGGCGGCTCACACTCTCGCCCTTTGTGAAATCATCTGCAAAATTATCGGGCTTGTGACAATAAAAATAGTGTGTAATAGTGTGCCACACCATCACACACCATCACACACCATCAAGCCGCGGCGATCTTACCGGCAGGGCGGGCGGTTGATGCTGCCGGCATCCAGCAACAGGCGGCGGCACATCAAGCCGGCGAGGCGGGAACCCTGAGGCACCGGCAACCCATCAAGCCGCGGCGGTACCCGGCATCCAGCAACAGGGCGGCAGCATATCAAGCCGGCGAGGCTGGAACGCCTGAGGCATCACCAACGCCGCGGCGATCTTACCGGCAGGGCGGCACATCACCGGCGCGGCT
>CADBDH010000003.1:30524-192459 GCA_902793405.1 uncultured Bacteroidales bacterium
GAGGCTGGAACGCCTGAGGCATCACCAACGCCGCGGCGATCTTACCGGCAGGGCGGCACATCACCGGCGCGGCTCTCAGGCAACCGGCAACGCCGCGGCATATCAAGCCGGCGAGGCTGGAACGCCTGAGGCATCACCAACGCCGCGGCGATCTTCCCGGCAGACAACAGCAACGCCGGCGAGGCGGGAACCATCACCGGCGATCATCCAGCACCCGGGCGGGCGGTTACTAATTTGGTAACTCTTGACAACTTACTATAGTGGCAACACCGGCAGGGCGGGCGGTTGATGCTGCCGGCATCCAGCAACAGGGGCGGCAGCACATCAAGCCGGCGAGGTGGGAACACCTGAGGCACCGGCAACCCATCAAGCCGGCGCGGCTCTCGGCATCCAGCACAACCGGCAACGCCGCGGCGAGGCGGGAACCCTGAGGCGGGCGGTTATAGCCCTTTTAATAATTCATCAAGTTTTTTTCTCCAAAGTTGGGTATTTTTAGCACTAAACGCTTTATCTGCTGAACTATCAAGCCTTGACACACCAAACAAACCCCCTAACGCTGTAAATGGTGTTTCGCTGGTATTATCAGGATCATAGACTTTTACTAAGAAATAGGCTAAACTCACGTGGCTGCCCCTGTTGTATTTCCATTTATAGCCGGTGTCGGTCTTTTCCATAAATCCAGCCTCAACCGCGGCGGCAAATGCTTTTTTTGCCCTGTCGGTGCTTGGCTCTTGGGGTTGGTTCTCGGCGGGGTTTGGTTGGTTCTCGGCGGGGTTTATATATTGTACCCGCCCGCGGTTTGCAAAATATTCTACCGCTGCATCTCCCGGCTCGGGCTTAATCTTCACCCCTTGCAATCGCTTTAATACAAACTCTAACAGGTTAGCCCATCGCCCTAACATTATTTGCTGGTGAGTTGATTTATAACCCGCCCGCTGCCGTTGCTCTATATTCAGCAACTCCCGGCAAATGCTATTGAGGCACAAAGTGGCGGCGGCGGTTATATCTTCACTATCTAATACAAGCCCACACAGCCGCGCCGCCTCTTGCCCTATCTCCAAATCGGTAATGCCGGCACTCTCTATATACTTTTTTGCTGTGTAAAAATCCAATAAATCAAAATCCATACTCACAACGCTATTTATTTGTGAACGGCACTATAATACAGCCCTTTGGGCTTGTTTTTTTCTCCAGCCCTAATAACTCCCTTAATACTCCGTTTTCAGCCCTCAGCCTCAACAACTCAACGGCTTGGGCGTTTATAATATCTTGCATTTCTCTTTTGCTCTTTTCCATAGCACCTACTCAATATTTAACGCCGGTAAACTCTCTATTGCCTCTTGTTTGAGGCTGTCTATTGCTCGGGTGTACTTTTGTGTGTGCTGTAACCCGCTATGCCCTAACAGGCTCGCCACAGTCTTAATATTTGCCCCATTGTTCAACACATTAACGGCAAAACTATGCCGGGCACAGTGCCAACTTATATGCTTGTTAATGCCGGCATTTTTCACCCATCTATTAACCGACTTTAGGCACATCGTGTAACTCGGTAGTGGAAATATAACCGCGCCGCGGCTCTCAGGGCTGGGCGGCTCACCTATCAGCCTCAACCGCCCCTCATCAAGCGGGATCACAACGCCGCTGCTACTGCTATGCCCTTTTGTCTTGCTTTGCTCAAACCTTAACAGGCGGTTTGCAAAATCCACATTTGCAAAGGTGAGGTCTTTAACATCACAAAACCTCAACCCGGTAAACAGGCAAAAGAGAAACGCCCGCCTAATATCGTGGTTTTGTCGCTCATCGTGAAACGCCACTAATTGGTTAATCTCATCCAGCGACAAAATTTCTTTTTTTAATTGGTGTATATCGGTCTTTATCACAATCCCGCTGCAGGGGTTTTTGGCTATAATATCGTGTTCAACTGCATATTTAATAACCTTTTTGAAACGTGCAAACAGGCTGTTAGCCCCCTCGCCGCGGCTCCGACTTTGTAGGTACTCGCTAAATGCCAGCATCATATCGCGGTTTAACTGCTCGGGCTTGACGCGCTTAATATATTTGTTATACTCGGGTGTATCTCTCAGGAAATCTCTAAAGCGGCTAAACGCTAACTTAACCATCCTAATATCTTTTTTGGTGTATCGGTCTATATAGGTTTGGAAAAAGTCAAGAAAATTTACCGCCTCTTTCTTTACTCTATAGCCCCGCCCGCGCTCTAACAATTCTTGCCCGCGCTCAAACCTTATTTTCTTGGCGAGGTCTAAAGCGTCTTTATTGCTTTGCCTCTCCAGCGGGGTTCTCGGGGCTTGCCACAGGAATAAACCCAACCGCTCACACTCTCGGATCGCCTTTTTATAGGTCTTGCCGTTTTTGCTCTCTACAAACGTGTAACCCAAATAATACTCCAAAAACAGGCTCTCGTGCCCATCGCTCAACGCCTGAGCCATTAACTTTGGGTTATCACCTGTGCCGCCCTCTATTAGGCGGGTGTTGTTCATTCTAAATTTTTTTGTTGCCATCGCCTTATTTTCTCTTTTGTTCTTTTGGTTGCAAATATAATACTTTATTTTCATCCAATAAGCAACCAATAAGCAACTTTTGACAAAATATTGTCTTTTTTTTGAAAACAAAAGAAATTATAGATTTTGTAAACAACTGATTTACATCGCTTTTTATATGCTTTTTGTTTCCTTTGTTTTCGGGGGTTGGTACCCACTTCAGGTACAAATCAAAAGGGCTGGCAGCCATGTGACTGCCGGCCCTTGTTCTATAATTAACCTTGATTCTAAGGCCCTAAACTTTAAACTCTAAACTCTAAACGGTGGAATGCACTGCATTTCACATCATTTCATCACTTCGATAATGGCTTTGCCGATGTGGTCCACGATGTCGCTGGCCACCATGCCGTAGGTGCCGTGTTCCTGGGCGGCCAGGTCACCGGCCAGGCCGTGCAGGTAAACACCCAGCACAACCGACCAGTCGGCGGGATAATTCTGCGCGATGAGCGAAGCGATAACGCCCGTGAGCACGTCGCCGCTGCCCGGTGTTGCCATGCCCGGGTTGCCGCTGCTGTTGACATAGACCTTGCTGTCGGGGCGCACGGTCATGGTGTAGTGGCCCTTGAGCACGATGGTGATGTTATATAGCTTGGACACCTCGATAGCCTTTTTCAGGCGCTCCTCGTCGGTGTGGTGCTCGCCAAAGAGGCGGTCGAACTCCAATGCATGCGGGGTGATGATGGAGCGATGCGGAATGCTCCTGAGCAGCATGGGACGATGGGCGATGCAGTTCAGGGCGTCGGCATCCAGCAGGCAGGGACGCTTAAAGTTCATGATGAAGTGGTGAACGGCCTCCAGCGTCTCGTCGTGGACGCCCATACCGGGACCCAGGGCAACGACGCTGTAGGTGTGGCGCAGATCGATAGACTCGGTCATCAGCTCGTTGCGGTCGGGCTCAAAGAGGGCTTCGGGGACGGCTGTCTGCAGCACTTGGTAGCCGCAACGCGGCGCGTGCACGGTTACCAGACCTGCTCCGGCCCGCAGCGCCCCTCGGGCAGCGAGCACGGCAGCACCCATCATGCCGTAGCTGCCGGCAACGAGCAACAACGTGCCGTTGTCATATTTGTTGATGAAGGGATTGCGTGGCCGCATCACCTCATGCACGTCGTCACGCTCGATGAGGTAGAAGTCTGTAGGCGTGCGGGCGATGCTCACACTGTCCAGCTCGATGTCCATGACTTTGCATTCACCCACAAACTCGGCATTCTCGGCAAAGTAGAATGCCAGTCGCTTGCTCTGGTAGGTCAGCGTCAGGTCGGCCTTGATGATGTTGCGGCGATCGTTCCCGACGTTCCACTCGCCAAACAGTCCCGACGGGATGTCGATAGACACCACATAGGCCCCGCTGCTGTTGATGTACTGCACCAGCGCGGTGTAACCGCCCTTGAGCGGCGTGCGCAGGCCGTTGCCGAACAGGCCGTCGACAACCACGTCGTTCTCGTCGAGTTCGGGGGGCGAGAAGTTTTGGATAACTTCGATAAAGTCGATGTCATCGCCAGCCGTCTGCAACAGGCGGTCACGGTTGGCCAGGCAGCAGGGCGACAGTTGGGCTGACTTGATGTTGAACAGATATACCTCGGGGTGGTATCCCTGTTCATACATCATGCGGGCAACAGCCAGTGCGTCGGCGCCATTGTCACCAGGGCCGGCAAAGAAAACGAAGCGCTTCGAGGTTCTCCAGCGCGATATGAGTTCGTAGGACACGGCCGACGCTGCCCTTTCGATCAAATCGAGCATCGTCATGTCCTCTTTTTCCACAGTACGGTCGCCAATGCGACGCAGTCCATCATTGGTGAATATTTTCATTGCTATCGAGTGATTTTCAAGTTGAGTGATAAGAGAGAGCAAAGTTACTCGTTTTTTGGCGGATGGAAAACAAAAAAATGAAAAATCTGCCGAAAAATTTTTCGGCTCTCGCTGGCACTAAATTTTCATCATCAAAATTGGTGGGAAAATGTAAAGAAAATTCAATCTCATCTGTTTATGTGTATAACATTTCAACCATTTAGGTGCGCCCTTGAACTTTTTTTACTACCTTTGCGGCAAAATTAGAACAATTAACTATCACATATATTTTTAGGATTTTAGAAAGATGAAGAAAAAGCAGTTTCTTTTGGCCTTGGCGGTGATGTTGACCGCTGTGGCTTCGTGGGGACAGACCTTTAACATTGGCGGGCATCGCGCTCCGTTGGATACGCTCAACCACGTGTGGTTGTGCAGTGTCCCGCAGTCATTGTTCGGTAATGACTTCGAGGCTGTTGTCAGCTACGATGAGTCTATCACCAGCCTTTTCATCGAGGATGCCGAAGTCGCTAACGGTGAAACCTTTGTGTTCACCGGCATCGAGGGCGGCAAGCAATATCCCGTCTTGGCAATGATGGGCGACAGTGTCTATAACGGAAGCATCACTTTCACTTGGCTTCCTGTTGTGGAACTTACGGGAAATTTCGGTAGGTATTATTCCTATGGTTCTGTCACGGTAAGTGAACCCGATTCAGCTTATGCCGAGCCCATGTTTGCCAAGCTCAAATGGCGTGGCGGTACAACGAGCGGTTCGGGTACGAACAAGCATAATTACCACATCAAATTCTTGAATGAGGACACTGTTAAGCAAAACCACCGTTTCTTTGGTCTGCGCAACGACAACAGTTGGATTCTGGATGCAGGTAAAATTGATTTCTTGCGCATTCGCAACCGCATCAATTCTGACTTGTGGCTCGACATGGCCCGCAAGCCCTGGTATGCCGATTCAGTTGCCAACGTGCGCAACGGTTCACGGGGACAGATGGTCGAGGTGCTGCTCAATGGCGAGTATGTAGGTATATACAACATGTGTGAACCCATTGACCGCAAGCAGTTGAAGCTCGAGCGCTATGAACTCGATGAGAGGAACAAGGCAACCATTCATGGCGTATTGTGGAAAGCCATCAAATGGACGCGCACTGTGTCCATGAGTGATCCGACGGAGGACACAGGAATCAAGACTTGGGATGGATTTGAGATCAAGTATCCCGACTATGACGAGATCCATGCCTATCATTGGAGGTCGTTGTATAACGCCGTTTGGTACGCTAATAGCGCCGATATGAACTACGCAATGCGTGAGCACATGGGCGATTACTTTGATTTGCCCGTCATGCAGGACTACTACATCTTCCTGGTGTCGTTGCAGGCTCTTGACAACGAGTCGCTTAACATTTATTATGCTGTCCGCGACTTCAGGGATAATCCCCGCCTCACCATGGTGCCTTGGGATTTGGACATCAGTTTGGGCCTGAACTATTCGCCCAGTGTTGATCTTCCCGATATGGTCAGCCCCGAACGCTATCCCTCGGGATGGATCAGCCACCTGCCCATGGCCGACATGTTTGAGGTGAAGAGCTATTACAAACAATTGTTGAACCGTTATCGCGAGTTGCGCGAGACTAAGCTCAATACTGACAGCCTTGTGAACCGTTTCCGCACTGCTATCGACGAACTGGAGATGTCGGGTGCCGCATCACGCGAGGAGAATCGCTGGAGTGGCGATTCCGATCTTGCTGGCAAGGATCTTGACTTGAGCGCTGAGATGGATTATGTCGAGGATTGGATTCGTCGCCGCATGGCTTACCTCGATGAGAATGTCTTCATTGAGCGTCTTGATGGAGATGTTAATGGTGACGGAGAGGTTAACATCGCCGACGTGAACTGCCTGATCGAAGTTATCTTGGGCTATACTTCCGATGGCGTGTTCCATGGACGTGCCTACGTCAACGATGACTATGAGGTGAACATTGCCGATGTGAACGAGGTCATCAGCATCATCCTGAAATAATGAGTTTTATCCCTTAAATAAGGACAAAAGCGCATAAAGCAAAACGGCTCTGGCATAATCATTTGCCAGGGCCGTTTTATTTGTGCCTAGTGTGCTGGAAAAAGAAAAAACGCAACCCAAACGGACTGCGTTTTCTCCTGTGATTCGCGTGGGATTATAACCCTATACTGATAATCAAATAGTTATAAAAACAATCTTCAAAAAGGTACTAAAAAGATACTAAAAAATGGCTGGCACCCCATCCCTGGGAATCCAGCCAAACCAAATAAAATGATTCATTTGCCATTGTTGGCAAGTGTATCTTTGCAAAGGTAATAAGATTTTTACGCCTGGCATAAAAAATTTTTTAGAGTGTAAAATTTGTCAAGTATTGGCAACTCTCGTCGCGGTGGATCCTTCCCTGGTTGAGACGCTGGCACCCGTCGCGGCTCCTGGTTGCTTCTCAGCTTGGGCGGTCGGCTCTCGCTCTCCAGGTCGCTACGTTGGACGGATGGGCGGGCGGCTGCTTGCCTCGGCGTTCCTGGATCTTCCCAGGCCGCGACGATCATGCCGACATCATCCCGGCTCTTGGCCTGGATAACCTGGGCGGATTCCTCCAGTTGCTCGCGCGCGTTTTTTAGAGTGTACCCCCAACGGCTCAAAAAATCGTCCGTGTGTGGAAAAGAGAGGGCGTGGGGTTTAAGGTACCCCACCCCCTAATAAAAAAACACTCCCCCCTCCAGCGGAAAAACATTTGCCAACGCCCAGGCGGGCGGCTCTCGCTCTCCAGCTTCCCAGGCCGCGACGGTCACGCCTTCTATATCGTCGAGCAAAACGCCCACGTTTCACAACGCAAGCGTTTATAATAACAAGACTGAATTTGCAACAAAATGGTTTATCTTGGACGGTGGGCACCCGTCGCGGGGTTCCTGGTCGAGACGCTGGACGGATGGGCGGGCGGCTGCTTGCCTCGGCGTTCCTGGATCTTCCCAGGCCGCGACGGTCATGCCTTTTGTTATCGTCGCGGTTGTAGTAATAGGTTATAGGTTATAGGTTATAGACGTGTTATTGCATTGATATTCAACTGATTAACATATAACTATGGTATAACCTTTATTATTGTTATACCGCATTACTATTATAACTACCTAATAACCAACACTTTGCAACTGGTATAACCTATAACCTATAACTCCAGTACTCAAAACTATAACCTGGGCACCGTCGCGGTGGATCCTTCCCTGGTTGAGACGCTGGCACCCGTCGCGGTTCGCGGATCTTCCCAGGCCGCGACGATCATGCCGACATCATCCCGGCAGAAGCTGGGCACCGTCGCGGGTTCCTGGTAGCTATCCTTCCAGGTCAAGACGCGGGCACCTGGACGGTCGGCAGCTTCACGGGTTCTTAAGCAATAGCGCAAAGTCGCTCACAATCTCGGCCAGGCCGTCAAATGCATCGGCTTCCATTAAGTAGCGCACAACGGCCTCCCTGCATCGTTTGGCCTCTCTCATCGCCTTTATATACTCACCCAATAAAACGGGCATTTCATCGAAATTGGTTTCTTGTTTGGTCTCTTGTTTCGCCTTCATAATCTTAAAAGTTTATTAGATTGATAATACTAAATATTTGGCTCTCGCTCTCCAGGCCGCGACGCTGGCACCTGGGCGGATCCTGGCAGAAGCTGGGCACCGTCGCGGGTTCCTGGTTTCTCCCGGCATGAGGCGGCAGCACTTGGACGGTCGGCACCGTCGCGGCTCGTGGATGCTTCCAGGCCGCGACGATCATGCCGACATCATCCTGGCTGCAGCTTCGTTCCTGGCTGCGATATTACCCGCTATTTGTGACTTTGGTAATATATTCTTGACTTACACCCAATAGCCTTGCAAAAGCTGATTTTCGCTTTTTCTCGGTCAATACTGGATAGTGTCTGAATAGTTGCCGTATCGTTTCCGCTTTTGTCGGCTCGCCTCTGCGATCATCGTGCAAGATCTTGAGCAACGCCACCTTTTGCCCGTCGATAAGGTAATCAACACAATCGACCGAATATTGCATTATTGGGGCGGTGATCATATTCTCGCCGTTTAGCCTGGCCGCTATTATGCTTAGTCGGCATAAATGATAATTGGCCTTTTCAAGAATAGAGCAACTAACCTCCGCAAATAAGTCTCCGTAATCGGCTTCCATCAATACCCGTTCCTCCTCCCTCCAGCGGTTCATCGCCGCGACGTGTATATTATAGGCCGCGACGTGTTCCCGGATCTCCGTAACATCATTCCTTATCAATCCATCTATATACTCCCCCCATATTCGGCGGGCGTCCTGGCTGATAATTACTGGCTTGTAGTCGGGAACTTTCCCGCCTATATTGACAAAAAGGAATCGTTCAAAAAAACCATTTTGCAGGTATGGTGCCATCAGCTTCTTTAATACCGAAGGCTGGGTTGTTGAAATGATACTAAGTGCTGGCGAAGGAATAAACAACGGCTCACCGCCTACCGATTCTTTGGTGAAGTCTCCACCGCTGAATATAGATAGAAGATTACCAACTATCATACTTGCTCCACCGTTGGAATACTTTCCCAGGCCTCCCAATAGGCTTGCAAATTCATCATGTTTCCAGCATAACGCGCCGTTGTTCTCAGCAAGTTTATAGAGTAACTTCTCGTCCGTGATATTAGCTGCAATCCTGGATAGTAGCCTGGGCGGTTCGCCTCGGCTCTCTTTTGCCTCAGCTTCATATTGAATCCGTGAAGCTTTATAGATTTTGTAGGCCTCGGCGTCATAGTCCATTAACGGCTTGAATACCCAGTCCAGGGGTGCCGACTTGCCGCTGGACGCTTTACCGACAATCACAAACCATAATGCCGGATAGTTTCGGTAGTTGTCCGATATGCCGATAATACTTTTTCCCAGGGCGGCACCCGCCGCGGCGAATATTGAGGCCGTTACGGTGCTTTGGTCACACTGGTAGCCATCGGCAACTTCCTGGATAACCTTTTGCAGATCTTCGGGCAGTCCCCAGGTGGGAAATTGTTGCAGATCTTCGGTCGGTGCCTTCGTCCCTCCGCCTGGCCTCCACTTGGCTTCCTTCGGCTCCTGGGGCGCGTTAATGAGTACGCGCGGCATTGATAGCGGGCTGGCCTTTGGTTTCGGTCTCGGTGTGGGATTCTCGATACTTAATGAATCATCTTTCATTGGCTCGATTGCTCTTTACTTGCCTTTAACCTGGGCGGCTCGTTCCACATCTTCCCGGCGGTAGCGGACAACGCCACCAATCCTCACCCTCGGCAAAAATCCCGTCTTATTCCATACATGAAGCGTCTTATCGGTCACGCCAAAAATAACCCGGACTTCTTTAGCTGACATCAAACGGCCTTGATCCTGGCCTTCGTTGGTGGTTTGGGTGATCTGCTTTACCTTGTCGGCAATCTTGTCGGCCATTTCATCCATCATTCGCGTTAAATCGTCATAGTCCATAACTACCTGAGTCCTGGGCGTTCCTATCGTGTCGGTCATAGTGTATTAAATGACACTTCCCGTCGCGGCGTAAAAAATACCGCTGACATCGTTGTCGGCGGCGAAGGTAGTACCAGGTTATTTATTTCCCTGGTGACAACTGGGGATCATCCCCACAAGTCCCTATTATTCCCTATTCTTTAGCGTACTTTATGACGTTGGCAAATAAGTCTTATAGCCTCGGCGCGATCGCCTCTCACGTCTCCCTGGTTGCTTGTAATGGCATTTTGGGCACTCTTATCGCTACCATGATAACCAGCAAAAAGTCGGCAATCATTCCAGGCATACCCGCCGCGGTTCTCTACTCCGCAATCATCCTTCAAGTGTCGCACAAGTTCACCATATTCGGCGGGCGTTCCTTCCCATTTTCCCTCGACGATTAAACCAGCTTTTATAAGATCCTTCTTTAGTTCTTGAAGCTTCATAGAAGCAAGCCTCTTGGCCGCGGCGGTCGGTTTTTGCTGGGCACCAGTCGCGGATCCTGGCAGAAGCTGGGCACCGTCGCGGGTTCCTGGTTTCTCCCGGCATGAGGCGGCAGCACCTGGACGGGCGGCAGCGTCGCGGCCTGGGAAATATAACTGGATCCATCGTACCCATTCACTGCAAAGGTCGATTATTTCCTCCAGGTCGCTAAATACTCCTTGACGTATTTCGTCGGTTGTTCCACCTTCGGCCAGGTACTCGGCAATCCATTCTCGCGCGTTCTCGGCTAACAATAGGGGCGCGTACTCATTAACGCGAATGGCGGTAGCATCCAGGAAATCGCCCAACGATTCCTCCAGTTCCCTTACAATAGGCTCGATATTGCCTCCAGTGGCCAGGTACTCCAAAAACCCGCTGACATTTTCCAGGGTTTCGGCTGAATCCAGCAAGTCCACAAATAATGAAATATCGCCATAGATCGCTTCCCATGCTGGCCATTCGCCGCGGCAAATAATGGCAATTTCAGCAAGTGCCGATTTTAGTTTTAATATATCTTGTGTGGTGATCATCGCTTTACTTCCATTGTGCCATGAATTGACGCTTTAATAAGGCGGCGTTCTCGGTCTCGCTGACCTTGATATAGGTTAAGAAGCTTTTTTCGGTCTTGTGGCCAGTAATCGCCATAATTGCCAGGGTGGGGAATCCTCGCTTATACATATTTGTCGCGAATGATCGGCGGGCGGTGTGGGCGGTTATGGCTTGCCACTTCGGGCGGCGCGTCTCGACGCGGCCAGGGGTGAAGTGTCCCTTCTCTTGCTGGGTGTGGATTGTGGCCACTTCATCGTCCAGGTGTGCCAGTTGTGCAACTTCCTTGATATAGTCATTAAATCGCTGGTTGCTGATCGACCGCGGCGGTTGGTAATCGTATTTCTCCAGTATCGGCACAATCGGCGGCAATATAGGGATAACCACCTTTGCTCCCGTCTTTTGTTGCTCCAGGCTAAAGAAGTAATCGCCATCCTCAGCAACGATATAACGGCGGGATAACTTGCCCAGGTCGCTAAATCGGCACCCAGTCCAGGCCAATAAAAGGAACTGATCGCGGACGCGGTCGAGGTGTGGCCACCTGGCCAGGTCGAGGTCGGCAAGTGCCTGCAGTTCGGTTTCATTAAGCGCGATATTGTCTATATCCTCCATGACCGCTGCACACTTCTTTGGCTCCACAAATTCACACCCCATCCGCTCGGCTACTGGTAGCGAATTGATAACCGACTTAATGCACTTAACACGCGTGGCGATCGTGTTCTGCTTGTAGCCAGTGGCAAACATGAAGCGGACAAATGAATCATAGAAGGCTTTATCGGCTCGCTCAATCGTCACGCCATCGGCACCCATCCCCTCCAGGATCTTTAAGGTTTGCTTGTAGTGGTTGAGGCGGGCGGCACACATCGGCTTGCCTTTGGCTCGTATCGTTGTGGGTGCTGCTGCTATAAAGTCCTTGAAGGCTCCTATCAAAGTATTTGGCGCGTCCTGGCTGGTTTTCTCCGTCTTTGTGGGGTGTAACTCATCCTCGACAATTTGAGCAAGCCAGGGGCGGCAGATAGCCTCGTCGGGCGTGTTGGCCGCGGCGGTCTCGATCCTGGCCTTCAACTTGCCCAGCTTCTCATTTACTTCTATAATTTCTGCACGGAATAACGGGTTTACCATCTTAACGGTGTGGGTTTGCTTCTTCTCGCTCCAGTGGTCGCGGAATCCATATAAACCCGTCCGGCAACTCAGCCGACGTTGTGGCGATCCATAACGTAACCACACCCTCAATTCGGGGCGGTCGGTCTCCTTTGCTGACAACTCAAATCTTACACTTGCCATGATGAAATCACTTATTTGGTTTGGTGCAAAGATAGTACTTTATTTGGGAAAAAGTACTAAAAAAGTACTATTTTTTGTAATTCTCGGTAATTCTCGGTAATATCCGCGACCGCTGCAAATATCGTTAAATGGCTGATAAATAGTGAATTTAGGGCACAAAAAAGGCGGGCAAATTACCCGCCACCGTGATTCGCGTGGGGCTCGAACCCACGACCCCATCCTTAAAAGGGATGTGCTCTACCTGCTGAGCTAGCGAATCTCCCAAAAAGCGGTGCAAAGGTATAAAACATTAAGGACCTTATAGCCTATAAGGTCCTTAACAATGATGTCGTGTGAAAGATCTCTACGGGTCTTTACTCTGCCACGATTTTGCAGATTTCGATGATGGTTTGCATCGCCTTCTCCATCGAGGGGATGGGCACATACTCGAAGCGGCCGTGCATGTTCATGCCGCCAGCAAAGATGTTGGGGCAGGGCAGGTTCTTGAACGACAGCTGGGCGCCGTCGGTGCCGCCACGGATGGGCTGCACCTTGGGCTTCACGCCAGCATTCTCCATGGCCTGCTTGGCGATGTCGATGATGTTCATCACCGGTTCAATCTTTTCGCGCATGTTGTAGTACTGGTCCTTGATCTCGCAGGTAGCGCACTCGGGGAACTCGCAGTTGATCTTGCGGCACAGGTGCTCGATTTCGCGCTTGCGGCTCTCGAAGCGGTCACGGTCATGGTCGCGAATGATGTAGCTCAACGTGGTCTGCTCCACGCTGCCCTGCATGCTGATGAGGTGGTAGAAGCCCTCATAGCCCTCGGTGTGCTCGGGAGTCTCCCAACGCGGCAGCATGGTGGCGAACTGCAAGGCAACGCGCATCGAGTTCAGCATCTTGTGCTTGGCGGCTCCGGGATGTACGTTCAGGCCCTTGAAGGTGATCTTGGCACTGGCGGCATTGAAGTTCTCATACTCTAACTCGCCCACGGCACCGCCGTCCATCGTGTAGGCCCAGTCGCAGCCGAATTTCTCCACGTCAAAGTGGTGTGCACCCAAGCCGATTTCCTCGTCGGGATTGAAGCCCACGCGGATGTTGCCGTGCTTTACCTCGGGGTGCTCCTGCAGCCACTCGATGGCACTCAGGATTTCGGCGATACCGGCCTTGTCATCGGCGCCGAGCAGTGTGTCGCCGCTAGTGACGATAAACTCCTGTCCCACATAATCGTTCATCTCGGGGAACTGTGCGGGATCGAGCACAATGTTGGCCTCCTCACTCAGGACGATGGGCGCTCCTTCATATTTCACGATGCGGGGCTTCACGTCGTGGCCGCTCATGTCGGGTGCCGTGTCCATGTGGGCGATAAAGCCGATGGTGGGGACAGCCTTGTCGGTGTTGGCGGGCAGGGTGGCAAACAGATAACCGTTGTCATCAAGCGAGATGTCGCTCAGGCCCATGGCGTGCAATTCCTTCTCCAACTCCTTGGCAAACACCATCTGACCGGGCGTGGACGGCGTCAGGTTGGTGAGCTCGTCACTCTGGGTGTCGAACTTCACATACTTCAAAAATCTGTCAACTAATTTTGTCATAGTGTGATATTCTATTGTTAATGGTTATACTTCTTTTCAACTCACAAAGTTAGCAATAATACCTCAAAAAAGCCATACAAAAATCCACAAAAATTGTGGATTTTTGCACGGCTTTTGTCAGAGTATTGCGAGGCTCCGCCTCGCTGCCGTAGTTGTGGTTACTTGGCGACTTTCTCGAGGCGCTTCATCATGGCGAACATGAAGATGGCGGCGGCGAGGCAGACGGCGATGAACACTGTCCATACCACCCACAGGGGCAGGTCGCCCCACAGGTAACCGCCAACGCTCACCAGCTTGTTGCCAATGGCGGTGGCGCCAAACCAGCCACCCATCATCAGGCCCTTGTACTTGGGAGGAGCCACCTTGCTCACAAACGAGATGCCCATGGGCGAGAGCAGCAACTCACCGAAGGTCAGCACCAGATAGGTCGAGATCAGCCAGTAGGGCGATACCAGCGGGCCGAGCTCGCCCTTGTCGGCCAGGGCGGCTTGCTCGTTGGGCGTGAGCAGGCCTTGAGATGCAAACATCATGATGAAGAAGGCTGCACCGGCGACGAGCATACCGTAGGCAATCTTGCGGGGCGCCGAGGGCTCTTTGCCCTTGTTGGCCAGGTAGGTGAAGATGGCCATCGACACGGGAGTCAACGCAACCACATAGAACGGGTTGAACTGCTGGAAAATGGGAGCCGAGATGTCGACGGTGCCTGTGGCGCGGGTGTACTTGTAACCCAACACAGCCAGGGCTGCGATGATGATGGCGGCCGAGATACCCTTGCCCTTGCCAGTCTTGCTCTCGAAGAACGAGAAGCCGGCATAGACGATGAAGATGAGCATCACCAGGTTGATGACGTCAAACGGCATGGTGTGCACACCCGAGGCCGTTTTGGCAGTGAACTCGTCGGCAAAGTAGGTCAGTGACAGGCCGTTCTGGTGGAAGGCCATCCAGAAGAAGATGACAACGGCAAACACGAGCAGCAACGCCACGATGCGGGCCTTGGTTTCCTCCTTGCTCAGCTCGGGTTCAGCAGCAGCTGCGGCAGCATTGCTGGCCTTCTTGCCGGTCTCCTCGGTGTGGCGGAAGGTGCTGCGCGTCAAGTAGTAGATGGCAATCGAAAGCACCAGTGACGCACAGGCTACCATGAAGGCGAAGTGATAGGCCTCGCCAGGAGCGGTGTAGCCCAGGTGGGTCTGTGCATACTCGGTGATCTTCACAGCAGCGGTCGGGGCGAATAAGGCACCGATGTTGATGGCCATGTAGAACAGCGAGAAGCCGGCATCGCGCTGGTTGGTGTACTTCGGGTCATCATAGAGGTTGCCTACCATCACTTGCAGGTTGCCCTTGAACAGACCCGTTCCCAGGCTGATGAGCAGCAGGGCCGCCAACATGGCGACGATAGCGACGGTTTGTCCGCCCATCGGGACAGACAGCAGCAAGTAGCCCAGGAACATGATGATGATGCCGATGGTCACCATCTTGCCGTAGCCGAACTTGTCGGCCAGGTAGCCGCCCACGATGGGCAGGAAGTACACGAGCATGAGGAAATCACCATAGATTTCACCAGCCCATTTAGGGTCAAAACCGAAGTTTGACCTCAAAAACAGCGCAAACACGGCTATCATCGTGTAGTAGCCAAAGCGCTCACCCGTGTTGGCCAGCGCCAACGCGAACAGTCCTTTAGGTTGATTCTCAAACATATTTCAATCCAGGTTTTATTAGAGAATCTAGAAAATCTAGCTGTTATTCTAGACTTCCTAGATTCTCGTGTGGTGATTATTTAATTATAAATAATGTGTAGCTCGGGGATTACTTTCTCTCGCCGGTAACACGCTCTAGCCAGCTTACCATGCCCCACATCACAGCCATGGCGACGAGGCAGATAACCAGGAAGACGGCCCAGCACATCCACAGCTTGGGCATCTTGTTGAGCATCACCGGACCAATCCAGATGAACAGGTTGCCCAGTGCGGTAGCACCCAGCCACAAGCCCTGGCAGATACCCTGCAGGTGCTTGGGAGCAATCTTGGAAACGAACGACAGACCCAGCGGCGAGATGAACAACTCGGCAACGGTCAGGAAGAAGTAAGTGGCAATGAGTACCCACCACTGCGACTTCATGGCAGCCTGCTGGTCGATGCTCATGGCGCGGAAGACCTCACCATTGGGATAGTCATAAGCCATGCTCAGCACTACCAGGAACAGGTAGGCCAAACCGGTGATACCCATACCGATAACGATCTTTCTCGGAGTTGAGATGGCATGGCCGGCCTTGGCGCGGGCAGCAAAGATCCACATGATGATGGGGGTGAGGAAGATCACGAAGAACGGGTTCACGGCCTGCCAGATTTCGGGAGCGATACTGTCGGTAACGACATAGTCACGCGCGAATACCGACAGTGACTGGCCGTTCTGGTGGAATGACAGCCAGAAGAACACGCAAACACCCAGCACTGCAAACAGGGCAGCCATGCGCTGCTTGATCTCCTTGGCCATAGCGTGACGCTCCTCGGGGGTGTAGTCGGCAGCGGCAGCGGCCTCCTTCTTGGCGGGAGTCGGGAAAATCTTCTTAAAGGCGATGAAAATTACCAGCGACAGGAACATGGCGACTACCGAGGCGATGAAGCTGTAGTGAACACCCGTGTTGAACACCTCAAGGTAGCTGTTGCAGGCGGCATTCATGTCGCCCAGGTTCAGACCACCCTGGTTCACCTTCTCCATCAGTGCGGTGAGGTTGGTCATCTGCTCGCCGGTCATGCTGGCGGCGTCATTCAGGTACTGGTGGCACAATGCGGGAAGACCTGCATCATAGACCATGCCCTTGACACCCAGCCACCACTGGCGCAGCAACGGGGCAACGAACGGTGCAATCAGACCACCGATGTTGATGAACACATAGAAAATCTGGAAGCCCGAGTCACGGCGCTCCTTGATCTCCTTGATTTCCTCCTCAGACTTGCCCTGGGCAACGGCATCGGCCTCCATGTTGTCATACATCTGGCCCACGATAGCCTGCAGGTTGCCCTTGAACAGACCGTTACCAAAGGCGATCAGGAACAGAGCCACACAGGTGAACACCAGCAGCCACATGTGGTTGCCGGCCGAGTGGACAACGGGAATGGCAAGCAGCACATAGCCGATAGCCATGATCACAAGACCCCACTGGATGGTGCTCTTGTAGTTCTGGGTGCGGTCGGCAATGAAACCGCCCACGAGACCCAATACATAAATGCCTGCATAGAAGACGCTGTAGATTACACCGGCAACGCCCTCGTCAAGGCCAAACTTGGAGCACAGGAACAGCAGTAGCACGGCATTCATGATGTAGTAGCCGAAGCGCTCGCCCATGTTGCTCAACGCGGCAGGGATTAGACCCTTGGGATGGTTTTTAAACATAACTTTGTTTAGGTTTTTGGTTAATATATTAAGTATTTAATGTGTTATTGTCGTTTTAACAGCCGCTGTGCTCACGTGCCTGGAAGGCGATGGCATAGGCCCGCACCTGCTTGACCATCGCCAGCAGGCCGTTGCTGCGGGTGGGGGAGAGGTGCTCCCTCAGGCCGATGCGCTCTATAAAATACAGGTCGGCGTCGAGCACCTCCTGCGGTGTCGCGCCGTCAAGCACGCGCACAAGCATCGAGATGATTCCCTTGACGATGATGGCGTCGCTGTCGGCCTGCAGGTGCATCTTGCCATCGATGCAGTCGGCCTGCAGCCACACGCGGCTCTGGCAACCGTCAATCAGGTTGTCGGCCGTCTTGTACTGTTCGTCCAGGGCTGGCATGGCATTACCCATGTCGATGATGACGCTGTAACGATCCATCCAGTCGTCCAGACCCTCAAATTCCTCAATGATTTCGTCTTGTCGCTCGTTAACTGTTGACATGTTTGAAAAAATGGTCTTTTCTTGGTTTAACCTCCAAAGATAGCCCATTTTTTTGAGATAGGCCCCTCTTGAGGTGATAAAAATGCGTTTTGCGGCAAAAAAACAAGTCCCGTCGGCTTGTCGCCAGCGGGACTTGATGTCGTCTCATCTATTGGTATCAATAGAATTCGATGAGGTTTTTCTTGATCTTGGTTGCCTTGGACAGGATACCATAGATGTTGCGCGGGCTGGCAAACATCTGGGCGCCGCGGCTCTGAGCATAGCGCTTGTCCAGCTCTTCCTTCGAGGGGTTGTAGTTGGACTTCTCCTGCTTAACCACCTGGTAAACGAATACGGCGTTCTCGCCCTTCCAGGGACCCTGCAGGACACCCTGCTTGGCGGCGGCCATGCGGCCAATCAGACCGGGCTCGTTACCCAGCTTGGGATCGCCGTTACCGGCAAACACGATGTTGACGGTGTCAAGCTGTGCACCCATGGCAGCGGCATAACCGTTCAGGTCCTTAGCCTTGCCCTGGTACTGCTTGAGCAGGTCTTCACCCTTCTTGTTGTTGCGGATGCGCTTGGTCAGCATCTCCTTGGCCTGCGGGAAGGTGTAGGGCAGATAACCGTCCTCATAGATTTCGTCGATAGCAACGGCAACCATGACGTTGTTGTTGTCGCTGAAGATGGGCGAAACCATATCCTTCTTATTGTCGAACGCCCACTTGATAGCCTTGCGGGTGTCCTTGATACCAGCCTGGCCGAACGAACCCAGACCGAGTTGCGGGGTGCTGGGAACAATCATTGACTCGACGGCGTTGAAGCCAGCCTTGGCAGCATTGGCCTCAAAGTCCTTGGCGGTCTTGTTCTTGTTCAGGAAGTCCTGGAACTTGTCACGCAGCATCTCGCTGGTCTTGGTGCTTGCATAGGCGTCATAGGTGACGGTGGCAACCGTGTAGAAAGTCTTGGCGGGCTTCTTGTTGGTCACCTTCATCAGCGTGGCACCCTGGTCGGCGCTGTTATAGACGAAGTAGGTGTCGCCAGCGTTGGCAATCTTAGCCTTCATCGAGTCGGGAGCGTTGTAGATGCGCTGCCACTCGTTGAGCTTGCCGTCAACCTTCTGGGCATTGGCCTTCTTGAGCTCATCCAGGCTCTTGCCTGCATTGAGCTGGTCGAGGATGCTCTTCTGGAACTTGGCGTCACCCTGTGCGATAACATAGCTCAGCTCTACCGAGTCAAGGCTTACTTCCTTGTTGATGAGCTTGTACATCACGTGGTGGTTGCCAACGGTGCTGTCGCGACGGGTGGTGCCCACCTCGGCGCTGGTGAACAGGTCACGCACCTTCACGGGCATGTCCTTCTGCACCATCTTGGCAGTATCAATCTGTACGGTACCCAGCAGGCGCACCGAGTCGATGCCGCGGCCCTTCTGCAAGGCGATATAGGCGGCGTCGGCAATCTTCTGTGCAGCGGCGATATCCTCCTGGCTCGGATCGATGTTGACGGCGATGTAGTGAATCATGCGCACGTCCTCGTCGGTCTTGAACATGGGTTTGAGCTTCTGCCACTCGGCCTTGAGCTCCTCATCGCTCACGGGATACTTGTCATCGGCCAGCGATGCATAGTCCTTCTTGGCAAACAGGATGACGTTGGTCATAGCCTCGTCGGCCTGGATCTGGGCACGGTCCAAATCATTGGCCTGCATACAACCGGCGATCAGGTTCTGCAGCTTGGCGAACTTATATTGCTTGACAATGTCGTTGGTGAGTTTGTTCCACTGGTTGCGCAACTCTGCCACCTGTGCTTCCTGAACGCCCTGCTTGCCGGGGTTCATGATGAAGTCATACAACTCGGCGGGAGACTGGGCACCAGCCTGCTGGGCAAACTGCTGCACGGCGGGAGCGGGGGTGGAACCGATGGTCAGTTCGCTGATCTCCTTGTCGCTGACAGCGATACCCAACTTCTCGTACTCCTGTTCAACGAGAACCTCGTTGATCATGTCGTCCAGGACCTGCTGCTGACGGGTAGCGGCGTCAATCTGCTGATTGTTCTGCTGCTGGTCGTTGGCAGCTTCCTGCTCAACACGACGTTGGAAAGCCATAATGTCAATCTTCTCATTGCCGACTTTTGCGGCTGCGCTGTTGCCTCCGGAACGTCCGATGGCCTCGATACCTACCTCGATAATGAAGGCGAGCAATGCGGCACCGATTACAATGGCGAGGATCTTTTTCCTCTGCCTAATTTTCTCTAATGTAGCCATTTACAATTATTTATATTACGTTATTTCTCTCTTTTTTAGGGCTTTTCGCCAAATAAACACGCAAAGGTAGTTATTTTTTGCATACCAGCAAAAAACTTGCAATTTTTTCTTGCATTTTCTTCTTTTGGACCCGTTTACGACCCCATTCGGTGAAAAAGGCGATAGGTAGCGTTAATCTTGGCGTGGCAGCGCTATGGGGCCGCTGACAGGGCGCACGACCGCCAGTGGGGCGCGCATTATATATTTTTAGGATAAATTTAGACGTCTGCAACGCGCTATGTGGCAATTTATCGCTACATTTGCAGTTAATATTAATGTGAACGGCATCGGGCGGCCCTGGACAGGGGTGCCCTAAGTCTGTGGAAATAACAAAGTAACTACAAGATATGGCGAATTTAAAGAAAGTCTTATTGTCAGTGCTGGTGGCGGCACCCGTTGTGGCCGTGGCACAGCCTGGCGTGATGAAGAGTGATGCTGCCGGCTATCTCGAGCGTGGCAGGCAGATGTATGAATCGCACAACTATGCGGGCGCCATCGACCAGCTGGAGCACATGAAGCACTTGCCCAGCGACGCCTCGATGCGCGAACAGGCCGACTATTACATTGCCCTGAGCCGCTTTGAGCGTGGCGAGGAGGAGAGCCTGGCCGCCCTGCAGCGTTTCATCCAGCAGTATCCCGCATCGACCCTGGCGATGGAGGCCCAGATGAAGGTGGGCAACTACTACTTCTACCGCGGCCAGTGGGAGAGCGCGCTGTTGAGCTATTCGCTCGTGCGCAACCGCTCGCTGGACCTCAACAGCGATGAGGATCTGGAATACCGCAGGGCCTACTGCAACCTGCGCCTGGGCAATTACCGCGAGGCCGAGCGCCAGTACCACGAGCTGGACCGTAGCAGCCGCTATGCCGGTGCCAGCGAGTTCTATAAGGCTTATCTGGATTACGCCCAGGGCGACTACGATGAGGCCAGCGCCAAGTTCAGCCGCATCCCGCAGGACAGTGAGCTGGGTTTCCAGTCGCAGTACTATCTGACCCAAATCGAGTATAACAAGAAACATTATAGCAATGTCATCGATGAGGGCAAGGCCCTGCTCGATCAGCACGGCAACGACTACTTCGATGCCGAGCTCAACCGCCTGGTGGGCGAGAGCTACTATCATCTGGGCAATGACCGCGAGGCGCGCACCTATCTGCGCCGCTATCTCGACAACCCCGAGGGTGAACCTTACCGCACCGCGGCCTATACCATGGGCGTGCTCGACTATCGCGACGGCAACTATCAGGCCGTGGTCGACAACATGCTGCATGTGACCGACGGCAGCGATGCGCTGGCACAGAGCGCCTACCTGTACTTGGGCCAGGCCAAGCGTCAGCTCAACGACATCAACGCCGCCAACATGGCATTCCAGCAGGCAGCAATGATGGACTATGACAAGAACGTCAAGGAGACGGCCTACTACAACTATGCCGTCGGCGTGAGCAAGGGTGCACGCACTCCGTTCGACAAGAGTGTGGACCTGTTTGAGAACTTCCTCAACGAGTACCCCAACTCGCGTTATAAAGATAATGTGGAGGGCTACCTGGTCGATGCCTACATGAACACCACCGACTACCAGCGTGCCCTCACCAGCATCAACCGCATCAAGAAGCCCGGTGCCAAGGTGCTCAAGGCCAAGCAGACCGTCCTCTATAACATGGGCGTGCAGGCGCTGGCCAACAACCGCACCAAGGAGGCCGACGAATACTTCAAGCAGGCCATTGCCGTGGGCGACTATGACAAGACGGCCTTGAACGAGAGCCGCCTGTGGCTCGCCGAGGCCAAGTACCGCGAGGGCGACTACAAGGAGGCAGCCCGTTATCAGCAGGAGTACGTCAAGGGCACCAGCAAGAGCGATGAGAACTACGGACTGGCGCAATACAACCTGGGCTACAGCCTGTTGAACCAGAACCGCTATGCCGAGGCCAAGGCGGCTTTCCAGAATGCCATCGCCAGCAAGCAGCTCTCAAGCGAGTTGGCCGCTAGCGCCTATCAGGGCATCGGCCAGGCTCAGTATTACCTGAAGGACTTCAGCGGTGCCCAGTCATCCTATGACCAGGCGCTGCGCCTAGACAAGGGCACCAGTGGCGACTATTCGATGTACCAGAAGGGTATCATGATGGGTCTCAACCACCAGTATGCCGACGAGATTGACCAGATGGACGCACTCATCGCGGCCTATCCCAAGAGTGACCTGGCTCCCCAGGCAATGCTCGAGAAAGGCAACGCACAGGTCCTGTTGGGCAAAAACAATGATGCCCTCAACACCTATGCCGCCCTGTTGAAGAACTATCCCAAGAGCGTCGAGGCCCGCAAGGGCATGCTGCAGACCGCTCTGGTCAACAAGGAGATGAACAAGGAGGATGCCGCCATCGAGGCCTACAAGAAGGTCATCAAGCAGTATCCCACCAGCGACGAAGCTCAGGCCGCTGCCGAGGACCTGAAACTCATCTATGCCGACAAGGGTCAGCTGGGTGAATTCAGCAAATTCCTGAGCAGTGTCCCCAATGCTCCCAAGATTGACGTGAACGAGGTAGAGCGCCTCACCTTTGAGGCCGCCGAGAAGGCTGCCATCGACACCCGTCCCAACATCGACAAGATGCAGCGTTACCTCAAGGACTATCCTGCCGGCGCCTATGTCGCCAAGGCTAAATACTACATCGCCCGCTACCACTATGGTAAGGGCAACTATAACGAGGCCATGACGGCCATCGACGAGGCCTTGCAGGGTGGCGGTGACGCTTCCTATGCCCAGGACATTCTGGCCATGCGCAGCGACATCCTCTCGCGGCAGGGCAAGCTGGAAGAGGCGCTCCAGAGCTATAAGGAGCTGGCCGAGCGCGCTTCGAGCGACGATAACCGCACGCTGGCTCAAATCGGTGCCCTGCGTGTCGCCAAGCAGATGGGCAACTGGAACGAGGTGCGCCTCATCTCAACAACCTTGCTGGAACGCGGCGGCCTCACGGCCAACGAGGAGAAGGAAGTAACCCTGGACCGCGCATTGGCACTCGCCCAGGTGGGCAACACCAGTGATGCCGAGACCGCCTTCAGGGCTCTGGCCAAGGATCCGTCCAACGAATATGGCGCACAGGCAGCTTATGAGTTGGCGCGCATGCAGTACGAGATGGGCAACCTCAAGGGAGCCGAGCAGACTGCCAACGCGCTCATCGACAAGGGCACGTCCCACTCCTATTGGCTGGCCAAGTGCTTTATCACGCTGGCCGATATCTGTTACAAGCAGGGTGATGTGGCACAGGCTCGCGAGTACCTGCAGAGCCTCAAGAACAGCTATCCCGGCAAGGAGAAGGACATCTTTAACGAGATTGACTCGCGACTGAACAAGTGGAAGGGCGGAAAGGCCAATACCACGACCAATTCCAGCACGGACAACGGCAAGAAAAAGAGTACCAAGTCTAAGAATTAATCACCGACATCCTCTATAGCATCACACATTATATTATGAAGAAGATATATATAGCCATGTTGTTGGCCGCGTTTGCCTTTAATGGCATCAACGCACAAGATAACAAGACCCTGAACAAGGAAATCACTCTGGAGAAGGATATCGCTCCCCTCGAGAAGAAGGCGGTCAAGAAAAACGAGCTCCCCAAGGTGAAGAAACCCGCTACTACGGGGGCCAAGACACAGTTGGGATACAGCGACCTGACAACGCCCATCGAGGTGCCGACGTCGATACCCACCTTGCTGCCCTACGGCTACCGCACGGCGCACAACTTCAGCGACAAGCGCGGTTACCTTGACGTGGGTGCGGGCACACAGGGTAACTTCCGTGTGGACTTCGGCTACCGCCTGATTGACGATGAGGGCGAGAACCTGAGGGTGTGGTTCAACCACAACAGCACCTGGGCTGGCAAGAACTCGAGCAAAGTCATCGATCTTGACGAGAAACGCGCGAAGCAGAAGTTCAACGACAATACCCTGGGTGTAGACTACAACCGTTCACTAGGCAAGGGCACGCTCTCGCTGGGACTCCAGGGTCACATTGACATCTACAACCACTATGGCGGCTGGAAGGCATTCGGCGGCACTGATGGTCCCGGCACGTGGATAGTCATCCCCGCCCATGACTGGGACAAGGAAAAACAGACGTTCTCCGATTTCAACGTGAATGCCGGCTGGAAGAGCCACTTCATGCTGCTCGACAACCCCTTGAAGTATAGCGTTGGTCTCCAGTATGGCCATGCCGCCTATGATAAGTCCTATTCCGACATTTACAAGCATGGCGCCCACGACAACTGGGGTATCTTGAACCTGATGGGCAGCTATGACATCAACGAGCTCACGACTGCAGGCTTGGGCATCAAGGGTGAATACCTGAGACGTGGCACCAAGGCCAAGACAAGCATCGATAACGACCTGTTTGACGAGGTGGGCATGATTACGCTTTCGCCTACCTATACCATTCGTGGTGACATGTACAAGCTGCAGTTGGGTGTGAATGCTCACATCAGTTTCAGCGACGGTGCGGTTCTGCGCATGTCGCCCAATGTGCGTTTCAACCTGGCGCTGGTCGACGGCTTCAGCGTGTTTGCAAATGCTTTGGGAGGCAAGAATCTGGGCTATCGTGTTCCCACTCATTACTATAACCTGCGCTATGACATGCCGTTGCTGATGTACGGCAGCATCTACACTCCCCTGGATGCTGAGCTCGGTTTCAAGGTGGGACCTTTCCAGGGCCTGAGCGGCAAGGCATCGGTGGGCTATGCCATCGTCAAGAAACAGCCGGGCATCTGCTACTGGATGTCCTATCCCGAGCAAGCCATGCATATGGGTATGATGTCCACTTACAAAGTCCTCGATGCCCGCGGCTATTACATCAATGCCGAGGTGACCTATAAGTACCGTTCGCTCATCGAGGCCACTGCAGCCATCAAGTATGCCCCGCATGACAAGGAATTGTTCGATAGCGACAAGCACTACAACAACTACAAGATGGGTGTGGACCGCGCCTCCACTGTCGGTAACTTCGACATCAAGATCAACCCGTGGCGTCCACTCTCGCTCAACGTCGGTCTCGAGTACCGCGGCGGCCGCATGGCTCTCTTTGACAACACCTTGTATAGCAGTGAAACGGTATATAGGTTTGTCAACATGGACGACGTCGTCAACCTGCATGCCGGAGCCAACTACCGCTTGAACAGCAACATCAGCCTGTGGCTCCAGGCACACAACCTGCTCAACCGCCGCTACGACATCCTCTACGGCATGGGCGCACAGCGCATCGGCTTCATGCTCGGCGGCTCCCTCACCTTCTGAGAATAGCCACCACAAAAACAAAAGGGCGTGGCACGGGATTATCTCCCGCGCCACGCCTTGTTTTAGTTGATGTTGCATCAAAAGCTACAAGTACATCACATAGTAGATGGGAAGGTAGGTAATGCCTTGCTGTATGGACACTTCTCGCTCATTGGACAGGACAATGGCCTCCTTAATGTTATGATCTTTGGTTTTGACAAATGTGTCAAGTGCGCTATGGATTTTATAGTCTTTTCCCGATTTTACCTCGATGGGAACGACCGTCAGCAAGTCATAGTTCTCGATCAGGAAATCCACTTCGCCGTTTTTCTTGTTGTCATAATAGTATAGTTGGTGATGGTGGGCATAAAGTTCTTGGGCAACTACCGATTCATAGACCGACCCAAGATTGATGCTTTTCTCATCATCCAGGACAGCTCTTGCATTGCGGCCGTACAGTAAACCTGATAGCAGTCCCACGTCGTTGAGGTAAAGCTTCAAGAGGTTCTTTTTACAGGATTCGAGCATGGGAAATTTGGGTTGAGAAATGGCTTTGACTTCAAGAGCGATACCTGATGCAACAAGGTAATCAAACTCCTCGGCATAGTCATTAAAACGCTTACCTTTTATTTCCTCAATTCTATTAACAAAAACGCGCTTGCGCTTGTTCTCTAGGTTCGATGGGATGATATCATAAACTCGGCGAATCTTAAGTTTGTTTTCTTTGTCATATTGTGACGCGTCAGCTCCATAATAGTTGTGTATCTCGCCTTGAAGCTGCCGTAATTCGACGATATTATCAGTGCTTAGAAATGTGTTGACGGCATCTGGCAAGCCTCCGCACAGCAAGTAGCGCTTAAAATGCTTGAATATGATGTTGTGAAGCGCTGAATCAAGCGACTGTCGGTTGTCGAAACATTCCCGAAGGTGGTCAAGCACTTCTTGGCCGACGCCATTGGCCATCAGGAATTCCTCAAAATCAAGCGGATATAGATGATGTGTCTCGATGCTGCCAATGGGGATAGACGTTGATTGTGCCAGCGCCACACCTAGCAAAGAGCCACTGGCAATGTACGTGAAGCGATCATCGGCCTTCAAGAACTTGAGCATGGTTAGCAGGTGAGGATAGGATTGAATCTCGTCAAGAAACACTAGCGTGTCTTTTTTGTTTCCCATTTTTTCTCCAGCCAACACGCTTAATTGCAGGTAAAAGTCCTTGACAGTTCTCACTTGGGAAAACGCCTGATTACCTTCAGCATCTTCTTTCAGGTTGATCTCTATATAGTTCTTAAATAGTTTTTGACCAACATGACGGATGATGAAGGTTTTGCCGACTTGGCGTGCCCCATCTAGGACAAGTACTTTGTTCGAATCGCTGTTTAAGTACTTTTCTAATGTGCTTTGTATCTTTCTGTATAACATGCTGTTACTAAATTATTCGCACTTTTTCTTGAACCTAATATATCAAAAATCACACTTTTTCTCAATTTTTGATGGTGCAAAAATACACTTTTTCCGACTTTTTACAAAGAAATAACTACACTTTTTCTTTTTAAGGGGCAATCATTTGCTTGAATGTGGATAAAACAGGGCGTGGCACGGGGTTATCTCCCGCGCCACGCCTTGTTTTAACTAGACTATTTAGGATATCTAGAGTTCTCGTGCTGGTCGGTTAGGGCAGGGTGGGCAAGGCGTCGCTGTGCTGCATGAAGGCTTCGGCAGCGTTGCAGCGGCACTCGAGGCCGCGGAATTTCTCCATGGGGCCGTGCCACTCGTAGATGTCCTCCATGTGCTGGCTCACATGGCAGTTGCAGGCCTGGTGCTTGCGCTCCAGCACGCTCTCGATATTGACCCAATGGGTGGGGTGGAACATCTGGCTTTGCGTACCCGACATGGCCTCAAAGTAGAAGAGTTTGAATCGGCGGTCCAGCCGTCGCCATGCATCCATCACGAGAATGCCGCAGCAGGCGTGGTCGCGATGGCCGTCAAGGGGCCAGTGCGTCATCACGATGTCAGGGTTCTCGCGGTCTATGAGTTCGCGCATCTCTTTGTAGCGTTCCAGGTTGACCTCGGTGTTGCCGTCCACTTGGCTCATGAAGATGTGGCGCGCTCCGGTCACCTTGCATGCGTTCTCGCTCTCCACCACGCGGATGGCGGCCGCCTCGCTGTGACTCATGCCGGCAATACCGGCCTCGCCACGCGTGAGATAAACGCACACCACCTCGTGGCCGGCCTCGGTCAGCAGGCACATCGTTCCGCCGCAGCACGTTTCGGGGTCATCGGGGTGGGCGCCGATAGCCAGCACCTTGAGGCGGCGTCGGGTGTGGTTTGCACTATTGTTTGCATTCTCTTGGGCAGCGGCTCCCAACGGCAGCCCCAGCACCGTGGCACCCACGGCTGCTGCACCCGTCATCTTGATCATTTCTCTTCTATCCATAATCTCAAAATCATTAATCTCTAATCACTAATCTCTAATCTCTAATCTCTAAAAGTCATCTCATTGCCGTTCTCGTCGATGATGATGTCCAGGCCTACATACCAGATGCGTCCCGCGATATCGGATGCCATGCCCATGTCACGCAACTTGTTGATATAGCGCTTCATTTTGTTGCAATAGCTCTTGTCTTCGCGTTGGCCGCTCTTGTAGTCGATGACCAGCAGGCGGCCGTCGGGACGGCGCACAATGCGGTCGGGACGCAGGTTCTCGATTCCGTCCTTGGCCTTTTTCGAGGCTGTGGTGATGGTACGCTCGCTATACACTTTGTTGGCGGGGTCAAACCATACAGCGACACGGCATTGCGGGTCCATGATGGGACCGCGCACGTGTTCATTGACATTGGCCAGACTGCACGGGTCATCGTCATCGTTGGTGATGATGCCGTGTTTGATGCCGTAGTTGATGACGGCGTCCACGTCATTGCGGTCCGCAATGCGGCTCATCAGGCTGTGGAGCCTCAAACCCGCATCGATGTGTGAACTGGAAACGTTCTCGCTCCTGACGCGCAACTCGGTGGGGATGTCGCTGACAGTGTAACGCCTGATGGGCACTTCCAGTGGCGGCTCCTCGTCTTCATCGTCGTGTTGTCTTTTCTTGAAATCGGCAATTTCGGCAGCCGACGAGGGCGTGCCGTACTCATACCAGCCGCCTGTCGTGCCGTCGGGCAGCTCCACGGGTGCCATGGGGGCTCCGTCGATGATGGGATGGGTGCTGGCAAAGCCGGTGAGCAACTGTTTCAGGTCGTTGTGGTATTTGCGGTCCCTGTCGGTGCCGGCAAAGATGTGCATCTCGATGCAGGGACGTGTCATGGCCACATAGGTCTTGTTCAGATTGTCGATGGTGGCGTCGGTGACATGCTTGATGGCAAAATCCCGCAACTTGATGTCAACCAAGCCCTGTTCGATGAGTTGGTTGGTGGCATTGGCGTCGATGTTCACGAGCGGGGGAACGTCGCCGTCATCGGGCCTTGTGCCGTCAGGCGACAGCATGGCCAAGGTGTCGATGACGTCCTCGCGTGAGGCCCAATATTTGGTTTCCAGGTAGTTGCCGTTGATTTGCCAGTTGGCAAACGGCATCACTACACAGTCAAACTCCAGGCCCTTGGCCTTGTGGACGGTCATCACGTTGACCGCATCGGCGTTCTCGTCGCTGCTCATTGCCAGCAGGTCCTTTTTCTCGTCCCAGAACCTGAGGAACTCCCTCACGCTGCCGCCGTTGTGCTGAGCACAGAATTGCATCGCGCAGTCCTGGAAAGCCAGTAGGAATGCAGCTTCTCGGTCCACTTCGTTGGCATCGCCCTCTTGCTCGGTCGTGCTGTCAAGAGCTGAGGCTTCGCGTTTGAAATGGGCGATAATGGTCTCGATGATACTCGTCAGCGTGGCGAGTTCTCCATTGCCGGGCAGCAGTTCCTCCAGGGTGCGGGCAAACTCGTCTTGGGGCGAGTCGACGCCGTTCTCGTCGGCTATAAGGTCACCCATGTCCACGGCATCCATGCTCTGGGCCAGAATCTTGCCGGCCACGTCGGGCGTGGCATCGGGCATGGCGGCAATCTCTTTGATGAAGCGGTTCAATCCGGCATAAAGCCGTTGCTCGTTCAGCAATTTGCGCCTGATGCGCTCGCGCATCTTCTCGACACCTTCGTCCACCACCTCCTCGTTGTCGTTATCGGCGTCTTCGCTGGCCGTGAACTGGCAAGCGTCGATAAAGCGCAACATGGCGATGATGCGTCTGATGATGGGTGAGTTGTTGAGCATCAGCGACTCGCCCGAAATGATCTTTATCTGTTCGCCCCTTGTGCGCTGGTTGTATTCCAAGATGCGCTGCACCACCTTTTGGCCGTCGCTGTTGGTATAGACCAGGATGCCTATCTGACCCCATTGATAGCGCTGGTGCAGTTTCATCAGGTAGGCGGGCAGTAGTGCCAGTGTGTCAAGTTCCTTGAGTCCCTCGTCGGTGGACGGCAACTCTCCTTGTTCGGCCAGGATGCCGCGTATGAAGTCATCTTTCCCTGCCAGCAGGTGATAATTGTCGGTGTACAGCCTCACATAGCCTGGCAGCTTTTTCTTGTCGATGTTGGCGGGCATCGCCTGGCGGTAATCCTGATAGGTGCCTGCGATGGTCGGCTGGTCGGCATAAAGCTGGCTGATGTATTGAAACAGGCCGTTGTTGAACTCGATGATGTGGCGGCAACTGCGGTAGTTGGTAGATGTGGGCTCGCCGGGAGCGGGACGGCTGTCATCATCCAGGCCGTCGGTGATGTCGTTCCTGAAGTCCTGGTCCACCTTCTCGCGGAACACGGTCGGGTCGGCGTTGCGGAAACGGTAAATCGATTGCTTGGCATCGCCAATGAGCATATTGAAGTTGCCGCTTGCCAGGCTCTCTTGCAGCAATCCCTTGAAATTCTCATACTGCTTGGAACTGGTATCCTGGAACTCATCAATCATGAAATGGGAGATGGAGGACCCCACACGCTCATAGACGAATGCCGAGCCGCTCTCCAGCACGGTGCCGATGAGCTCGTTGGTGTCACCGATGAGGATGGAGTTGGTCTCATGGCGGAAACGTTCCAGATGCAGGTCAATCATGCCCAGCAAACCCAACAGGCCCAGATTGTTGCCTATGGCTGTCAGGAAGGCTATGACGCGCTCGGTGTTGAAGTGCTTGGCCACAAGTCCGGTGATGTGGGTGATAACGCTGGCATCGGGTTCCTGGCGGCTGCGGAACTGGCTGGCGATTTTGGCCTCGTCAGCATCCTTGAGCGTTGATTTGGCGGCATATTCCCCTTTCTCGTAGAAGTTGGACAGGGCACCCTTGATTGCTTTGGCCATGGGGGCTAGGTACTGGATAAGTTCCTGGTCGGCTTGTGCGATGCGCTCCTCGCAGGCTTCAATCATCTGGTTGATCCAAGCATTGAAACGCTGGATGCGTGTGAAATCGCTGTGGAAAACTCCATCCTTGTCGACCGAGCCCAGATAGGACCTGATTTCCTCCATCTTGCCTCGGAACTCCTCGCTGTTGATATTGCTGGCAAATTCACTCAGGCTGCCGCCATCGTCCTTGAAGAATTTCCACTGTTTGGTTTTGGCCTTTTCGTTGATCAGGTGTCGCTGGTACTCTTTCACCCACTTGTCCACGGCTGTGGCGACGGGAGTGCGGCCCAGCGTGAGCAGGAAACTGTGGGTAGCTGCCCTCACGGCATATTTCTCATCGAGCTGGATGTCATAGTTGAAGTCACGATCCAGTTCGCGCGCAAAGTTGCGCAGGATGCTCTGGAAAAACGAGTCGATGGTGCTCACGTTGAAATTGCTGTAGTCAAACAGCAGCTCGTTCAAGGCCTGGCGCGCCAGGTTGCGCACTCGGGACTCGTCAAGCCCGGTCTCGTCCATGAATTCCTGCAGGTAGTCGCTCTTCACGCCAGGTTGGGACAGACGGTACAATTCCTTGACGATGCGGCTTTTCATCTCGTCGGTAGCCTTGTTGGTGAACGTGATGGCAAGCAGCAGCCGGTGGGCGTTCAGGGGTTGGGAGTCACTGCTACGTCGGCGCGGCACAACCGTGCCCTTGCCGTCATCCAGGGTGGTGAACAGCAAGTGTTTGATATACTCCTTGGCCAGCGTGTAGGTCTTTCCAGACCCGGCCGACGCCTTAATGACCAGCAGATTGCGCGACAAATCCTCTCCCATATAATAATTCCCTTTTTTCTCTAATCCCTAATCTCTAACCTCTAATCACTAATCACTAATCACTAATCTAAGATCACGACACCTTAAATCCCATCTTGCGCAACTCGTCGGCAACGCGCTCCCTGAAGTCGCCCTGAATCAGAATCTCGCCGCCGCGGGCACTGCCGCCCACGCCCAGCGTACGCTTCAGCTGTGCTGCCACCTGCTTCAGTGCATCATCGTCGGTGACAAAGCCCGTAATAATCGTAGCTTGCTTGCCGCCACGCCCTTTGCGCTCCAGCACGATGCTCAAGCGCCTGGCTCCTTGCTGCTGCAAAGCGTCGCCCTTCGGGGCCGTTTCATCCGTTTCGGGAACGCTCTCGTCGGCCGTGGGGACAGGCACGTTAAAAGCCTTGCCCAGCGCATCTTTCCAGTCTGTTGAATTCATTGTTCCAATCAATTTTTACAAAAGTGAGACCTCAGGATTAAACCTTCAGGCATGTTTCACATCAAAGGTACAAATTTCCCGTGAAAGGGGAATACAAAAAACAAAAAAAATGACCGAGAATGAGCAAAAAACACTGAAAAATGCTTTTCAGTTCAAATAAAAGCAGTACTTTTGTCGAACTGTTTACTTTTATATTTTTTACTAACTATTTCACTTTAAAATCACACTAGTATGGCTTATGTAATTTCTGATAGCTGCGTAGCATGTGGAACTTGCCAGTCAGTATGTCCCGCCGACGCCATCAAGGAAGGCGACATCTATTCGATCGACGCTGATACCTGCTTGGATTGCGGTACTTGCGCTGACGCTTGCCCCACCGGTGCAATCGCTCCCGGCGAGTAATTACGCGCTTAATCAACAAGACAACAACCGCGGCCACGTCCCCTCAACAGGATGTGGCCGCCTCTGTTTATTTCATACCTTCATTTCCTTACTAAGCCATTAAAACTATCGTTAACGGATAGCCTCAACTTGAATAATTGGGCATTTGTTGTAGTCATAAGAAGAAAATATACTACCTTTGTCAATGCCGAAATTCTTTTGTGCGGACTCAAGTATACTGATTAATAACTAATTACATAATATTCAGAATGAAGAAGTATTACTACTCCATGCCTTCTTGGCGGTTAGTTGCCGTCATCGTGGCTTTGCTGGCATGCGCCTGTCCTGCCAGTGCACAGTATTTGCGCACTTCCTATTTTATGGAAAACTCCCAGTACCGCATGCAGCTGAATCCCGCTTTGGCTCCCACCAAGGGATTTGTCCACTTGCCCGGAATAGGCCACGTCAATGCATCGGTGAGGTCCAATTCATTGGGATTGGAGGACCTGATTGACGTCATCAAGAACAAAGATGATGCCGACTACTTTGCCAGCGACAGTTTCATGAGCAACCTCAAGGACAAGAACTTTGCCCTGTCCAATGCAGGCACCGACTTGCTATCCGTGGGGTGGTGGCACAACGACCGCTCCTTCTGGTCCATCAATTTCAGCGTCAAGACCGATGGTGACCTGAATGTGAATCGCAACCTGTTCTCATTCATGCGCGACATGCGAGGTATGGAAAGCAACGACTATACCAATTATGAACGCGACCTGGGCAAGCAGGAACTCAATGTGAATGCCTACGGCGAGATTGGTCTGGGCTATACGCATCGCTTCAACGACCGTATCAGTGCCGGCGTGCGCGTCAAGGGTCTGCTGGGTGTGGGCAATGCCCACCTCGAGGTGAACAAGGCGGTCATCAAGACCAATCTGCAAGGCGTTGCCCCCGATATTGACTGGAGTATGGCTGGTCCCGATGAATTGCTGGCAGCCAAAGGTACCGCATCGGTCGAGGTTGACGCTGTCCTCGAGAGTTCTATGAAAGGCCTCGAGTACGAGAGAACCAGTAGGGGTTACATTGATGAATTGGAATTTGAAGCCAAGAATATGGGCATTTCCGGTTTTGGCGCCGGTATTGATATTGGCGTTTCAGGCCGAGTCGCAGGTGGACTTTCGCTGTCGGCTGCATTGGTCGACCTGGGTTTCATCAAGTGGTCCAAGAGTGCCACTAAGGTGGCTCATGCCAATGCGGAGGATCTGAACTTTGACAGCGAGAATCCCGGCGATGTCCTGCGTTTCGCTGATGTCGTGGGCAATGGAAAGGCACTCAATATGGACATGATGCGCCTCTATATCGACGAAGATGGTACCAAATCGCGCACTACCAACCTCATCCCCTCGATGGTGCTGGGCGCCGACTACACCTTTACAGGAGATAAGCTGAGCCTGGGTGTTCTCTATACCAACTATTTCGCGCATGTGAGGAATGAGGGCGAGCTTACCATGTCGATCAACTACAAGCCTAGTAACTTTGTCGGTCTCACAGCAAGCTATTCGCCCATATTGTGCGGCGGTCAGTCCGTAGGTTTTGCCCTCAAACTGGGTCCGCTGTTCATGGGAACCGACTATATGTTCTTTGGCAAGAACACCAAGTGCTGCAACGCCCTGTTTGGCCTCTCCATTCCCTTGTCGGCTAGACGCTAAGTTTATTTATCCCGTTAGATATTATGAGAGGATGTGCCAAAATTCAGGCACACCCTCTCTTTTTATTAAGGACTCTGTTAAAGGATCAATTCAATAGATTGCTCGATTAGAACACCTGGGTGATGTCGACGGCAATCTTGTCTTCATCGTTATTAGCGGGATTGAACATGATGTCAAAGTTCCATGTACCAGTCTCGATAATGTAGATGTACCAGTCTTGAGCAGGCCATGCATAGTCCCAAGAGTGATCTTGAACGACTTTGAACTTGATTTCGGTGCCCTCGGTGAAATAACCGGCCTTGGTCAAATGGTAGATACCGTCATCACCCTTAACCATTTCGTTGCCAGGATAGTTGACGTCCCAGTCGCTTTCAAACAGGTTCATGGTACCGGCAACGGTGTAAACGTGCTCAACGGGTTCAACGTCACCGGTCTTGGTTACCGTGCAGGTGATGCGGTCAGCATCGGGAGCATCGGGGTTGAAGGTAATGACGATGTCATAAATGCCTTCCCCGGGTACGTTAGCAACCCAGTTGTTCATGCCGATGGGCCACTCGTAGATGCTGTAGTCGTGGTTGCCCACAACCTTGAACTCGAAGTTGCCGTACAGGGTTACGCCGGTCTTGCTCCAGGTGTAGACGCCATCAGCACCCTTAACCATGTTGTTGTTCTCGTCGTTGGTATTCCAGCTGCTGCCAAAGATAGACTCAGGACCTACAACGGTGTAAACCATCTCCTGGGTGGGCCAGGTGCCACTCAGCAGATAGTCAATCAGGGTGGTTACGTCGGCAATGTTGACGTTGCCGTCGTTGGTCACGTCGGCAGCTGCAAGGTTGAGCGGCGTATCGTTGTTGAGCATGTAGTCGATCAGGATGGTAACGTCAGAGATGTTCACGTTGCCGTCATCGTTCACGTCACCGCGGGTGAACTCGGGTTCCACGGGCTCCTCGGGGAAGACGATGGTGTAGGTCGAGGTGCCCTTGAGCGACGTTTGCGTGCCCTCGGTGTAGAAGTAGGTCTTGATGAAGTACCTCCAGCCGTCAATCACGTTGGTCATGTCGAACTGCATCGTCTCGCTCTCGCCGGGAGCCAGTGTCAGGTGCTTGTTGACGCCTTGTACGCTGGTGCCGCTTGTGTTATAGATGTTTTTGTACAGCTTGGCCGAGATGTCCTCGTCGTAGGTGGTCTGGCCATTGTTGGTAATGGTGAGCACGACGCTGAACTTGTCACTGGTGATAATCTTGTTATCGGCATCGGTGATGTCCAAAATACTTATGGTAGCGCTCAACGAAGCGGCGGGCATCGGGTTGAGAGTAATGGTGCGGGTAGCGATGGGATCGGAGCCATTATCGTTCCAAGACCAGGTGAGGACGTGGTCGTCAGCGGTGTTGCTCATGTACATGTAGGGGATGTTACCGGTCTCGCCAGGTGCCAGGCCCACAAAGGCGGTGCCGAAGAAGGCACCGTCGGCAAACATGTAGAGCAACTCGTTGCTCGACGTTCCGTTATTGGTCATGTTGAGCTCGATGTTGACGGGGCGACCATTGTGCATGTTGCCCGCCATGGTGATGTCGTTGACGGTGTAGTTGCGCTCACCTGACGTTCCATAGCCGGTGAAGTGGCACTGGTTGCCGTCGAAGGTCACCTCGATGTAGTTGACGTCGGCGCCGATGCAGGGACGCCAGTTGTCCTGGCCGTACTCGCTGTACATGGGCAGGATGCGGTAGGTGCCGCTGGTCATGTCCTCGCCGAAGTTGAGCTCCTTGCCCTGAAGATTATAGTAGTTGCCAGGTTTGCAGTCGGTACCATAACTGCTATAGAGCCTCTTAATCATCTGATCGCCATCGAAGAGGCCCCAACCAAAGCGCACGGTCATCAAGTCGGCTGTGTAGTTGTAGAAGCGGCCCGAGACGTAAGCAGTGAATGGATCACTGGTATAAGCGCGGGTGTCGGTGTAGCTGTCGAGTTTCATCTGTGCTGCCGTGAGCTCAAATACTGAAGTGCCGTCATTGTTGGGCTGCAGACCTAGAAGGGCAGCCTGGCTGTAGATGTATCCATAAGGGCCATCGGCGCTACCTGTGCCCTGCTCGTCGGGATTGAGCACATTGAGCAGGAAGTAGCCGTTGCTTTGGCCGTTCCAGCCCCAGTTGATGTGGAACATGCCGTTGCCGTCATAGCCGTCGCAGATGAATGCGTGGCCACTCGAGGCCTTGCTGCCGCTATAGATAACGGGGCGGCCGGCTGCGATTTCGGCATAGAGGGCATCGGCCCAACCCTGCGTGGTGTAGTTGTAACGGCTCACGAAGTGTGCACCGGCATCGTAGTCAAAGTAGGTGGCCAATCTGAGAGGGATGCGTCCGCTGGTAGCACCCGATGACGAAGTCTTGAAGTTCATCTCAACAGCCTGGGCGCAATACAGCGTCAACTTGGCTGCTGCCAAGGCGGCCTCGCTCAGCGTGTCGGTGGTCTGGTAGGTGCTCTGCATGAGGTCCCATTCAAACGTGGTCACGGGCAACTCGGGCATATCGATCTTGAGCGTTTCAGTCTGGTAGGCTGGAATCGGCTGCGTGGTGCTGGCAGGCCACTGCCAGTAGTAGAGCACCTGAGCCATTGCCGTGGCTACACAGCCCGCATAGGCATGCTTGGTCGCCGAAATGAAGGGGAGCAAGATGTTATAGGGGTTGTTCTGTGACCAGGCGGCATTGACCAGCGGCCTGATGGCAGGAGCCGACGTGAGGGGATGTGCCGGCTTGGCATAAGTGGCCAGTGCCTCGATCTGGGCGGCATAACCCTCGAGCATGTACTGCATGGCCTCGGGCATGTTCTGGCTGTCAAAGGTGCCGTTGTCGCTGTAGCCCAGCACGGCGGGCGCACGGTCGTCACCGGCAACGATGACATATCCGCCCTGATTGCCTGTGAAGACATAATAGGCCGCATTGTCGGTCCCGGCAGATTTTGCCATAGGAGCCTTGTGGGCCATTCTCAGGCTGGGTGAATGCATCGAGTGGCTAGCCATGAAGCTGGCTGCGATGCCACGTGCCTGATTCTCGTTGATAGGTGCGGCCCATGCGGTGGTGATGGCCAGCAGGCACATCACGACTAGGAGGTTTTTAACTTTTCTCATTTGTACGCGTTTATTAATTAAGGTGAATAATTCCTAATTAAGAATGATGCTGATAAAAGCATTGGCATCGGCAACCTTGTCTTCGCTGGTGGAATCCCGGTTGCTGCCGGATACGGACTCAATGCCGGTAACTGTTTAAATCATCTTATTGGTGGGGCCAGCTGCCACTCAGCAGATAGTCGATCAGGGTGGTGACGTCAGCAATGTTGACACTGCCGTCTTTGGTCACGTCGGCAGCTGCAAGGTTGAGCGGCGTATCGTTGTTGAGCATATAGTCAATCAGGGTGGTGACGTCTGAGATGTTGACGTTGCCGTCATCGTTAACGTCACCGAGGGTGAACTCGGGTTCCACGGGCTCCTCGGGGAAGACGATAGTGTAATAGGGAGTGGTGGAATCAAGCACTGCTTGACCATTGCTGTAGTAGTAGATAGCGGCAAAATACCTCCATCCATCGATGACATTGTCCAGGTCGAACTGCAGTTCGGTGGTCTCGCCAGGACCGATGCTGACGAACTGGTTCTCGATTTGTGCATTGCTGCCGTAGGTGCCGTCAAGGTTCTTGTACAGCTTCACGGTGATGTCTTCCTGATAGTCCACGGAGTCGTTGTTGGTAATGGTGAGCTTGACACTGTACTTATCGCTGGTGACAATGCTGTTAGCATAATCGGTGACGTTAAGCACCTCTGACGTGATTCTCAGGTTGGCGGTGGGCATTTGGGTGATATTGAGCACTGTTTGGGAAATGGGGTCGCTGCCGTCCTGGTTCAACGAGAACGTGCAGGTGTAGGTGCCAGGCGCCGTGGGCAGGAACGTGAACATGATGTCACCACTTGCACCGGGCTCAATGCCCAGATAGGCCGTTGAATTGAACGCGCCATTGACGTGCATGTACAGCAAATCGTTTTGAGAAGTGCCGTTGTTGGTTATGTTCAGCGTGAGGTGCACGGGGCGGCCATGGTGCAATGCGCCATCATGGTTTATCTCATTGACCATGTAGTCCCGCGTGCCGGCCGAACCTTGGCCAGTAACCGTGCAGTTGTCACCGTCGATGGTCACCTCGATGTAATTCACATCGGCTCCCACACACGGGCGCCAGTTATTGGCTCCATACTCGCTGTAGATGGGCACGATGCGGTAGGTGCCGCTGGTGATGCCGCTGCCAAAACTCAGCTCCTGGCCGTTGGTGGAGAAGAAGTAACCTGATGGGAGTGAAGTGCTGCCGCTCCGATAGAGGACAGACAGCAGCTCGTCGCCTTGATAGAATCCCCAACCGAAGCTCACAGCTATTGTTTCGGCAGTGTAGTTGTAGAAACGGCCAGTCACCGTTGCCTTGAAGTTGGCGTCGCTGGACGTGCGGCTGGTGATAGCACCATTGAGCGCCACGCTGCCTGAGGTCAAGGCAAACTCGCTTTCGCCCTCTCCCGGCTCGATATTGCAGACAACATATTGGCCGTAGATGTAGCCGTAGGACTCGCTGGCGCTGCCTGTGCCTTGAGCATCGGGATTGAGCACATTGAGCAGGTAATAACCGTTGCTCATGCCGTCCCAGCCCCAGTTGATGTGGAACATGCCATTGCCGTCATAGCCGTCGCAGATGAATGCGTGGCCACTTGATGCCTTGCTGCCGCTATAGATCACAGGGCGGCCTTCAGCCAGCTCACTGTAGATGAAGTCGGCCCAGCTTTGTGTGGTATAATTCTCGCGGTATTCGCAATGAGCGGCACGCTTGTAGCCAAAGTAGGTGGAAATGGCATCGGGGATGTGGTTGGTGCTGGCTCCCGAAACACCATACTGGAAGTCCATTTTCATCACTTGGTCGCAATACAGCGTGAGTTGGGCGGCAGCAAGGGCGCCGTCGCTCTCGGTGTCATTGCTCAGATAGGTATCCTGCATCGCGGTCCAGTTGAATTCAATGGGTTCCAGCTGGGGCATGTAGATGCCCAGGCTCTGGGAGGTGTAAGCGGGAATAGCACTTGTGGGGCATGCTGGCTGTTTCCAGTAATACAGCACCTGGGCCAAGGCTGTGGCGACACAGCCGGCCACTGCCTGCTTGCCGTTGTTGAGTATGGGCAGCAGTGTGTTGTATGGTGAATTTTGAGACCACGAGGCGGTAACCAGCGGACGTATGGCGGCACCCGAGGCGGCGAGGAGCGCCGGCTTGGCACCTTGGGTGAGTGCTGTGATTTGGCTAGCATAGCTTTCCAGCATGTCCTGCATAGCCTCGGGCACATTGTTGCTATCATATGTGCCCTTGTCGCTGTAGCCCAGCACTGCAGGCGCGCGGTCGTCACCGGACACGATGACATAACCACCCTGATTGGCATTGAACACATAGAAGGCTGCATTCTCGCTGCCAACGGAGCTTTTTAATGGCATCTTGTGGGCCATTCTCAGGCTGGGTGAATGCATCGAGTGGCTAGCCATGAAGCTGGCAGCGATGCCACGTGCCTGATTCTCGTTGATGGGCGCGGCCCATGCAGTGGTGATGGCCAGCAGGCACATCACGACAAGGAGGTTTTTAATTTTTTTCATATGAACGCGTTTATTAATAAGGTGAATAATTCCTAATTGAGAATGATGCTGATGATGGCATTGGCATCGGCAATGTTGATCTCACCGTTTTTGTCAACGTCGGCACGAGCCAGCACATCGGGATTGGCACTGCGCCCCAGGATGATGTCGATGACGGCATTGACATCGGCGATGTTCACTTCACGGTCGCCGTTCACGTCGCCCTTGGGATAACTGGGCGCCTGGGGGAAGACGATGGTATATGTACCGGTGCCACCATTGCTGATCTGTTCGCCTCCACTGTAATAGTACGTCTTGGCAAAATAGGACCACCCGTCCATCACGTCGTCCAGGTCAAACTGCAATCGGGTCGATTGGCCGCCTGCCAGGCTGATGGGCACGGTCTTGGTCTGCACCAGTGTGCCGTAGTTGCCGTAGGTGTGCTTGTAGAGGTTGATAGTGATGTCTTCGTTATAGGCCGTTGTCGAGTTGTTTTGGACGTTGACCTGTACGCTGAAGCGGTCGCTCGTGATGACCCTGTTTTGTGCATCGGTAACATTGAGCGGGCGGGGCTGGAGCGTCAGGCTGGCTGCGGGCATGTCATTGATTGTGATGTTCAAGCCGGTTAAATAAGCACTGGGCTTTTCTTCCATAGCGAAGGCGACATAGACGGTGCCTGTCTTGTCGGGCAAATAAATGAATTCCAGATTGTCGCTCTTGCCCTTTTCCACATCAATGTATGCCGAGGAATACATTTTGCCGTCGACAAACATGTAAACCAAGTCGTTGCGCGTGTTGCCATTGTTGGTCATGTTTACCTTGATATTCACAGGGCGTTTGATGTGCATATGGCCTGTCACATCACAACTGTTGATACTGTAATTGGGAGTGCATGAATTGCCATAAGTGGTCGCATAGCAGTTGTTGTTTTGGATAGTCACTTCGATGTAGTTGACATCCGAGCCCACACAGGGACGCCAGTTGTAAGCGCCTATCTCGCTGTAGATGGGTATGATGCGGTATGTGCCGCTAGTGATGTTGCTGCCAAAGGACAGCGTTTCGGTAACTTTGAGGTAATACTGGCTAGCCAGTTGATCTTTAGTGCCGGTCTGGAGCACCCTGAGCAAGGTGTTGCCATTGTAGAATCCCCAGCCATAGTCAAAACCGATGGTTTGAGCGGTCGTGTTCAGGAAATGGGTGAGAACGGTCATGGAAAAAAAGGCATTCTGACTGGTTCGGCTCAGGTTAGAGCTTTCTATAGAGATAAGTCTGTCGGTGACGACAAGCTGCCCTGGTGTTGTGCCCGGCTCAATTCCCGTGACCATTGCTTGGTCCATGATGTAACCATAGGCTTCATCGGCACTGCCCACTCCCTGGATGTCGGGATTCAACACGTTGAGCAGGAAGTAGCCGTTGCTGCTGCCGTTCCAGCCCCAGTTGAAGTGGAACATGCCGTTGCCGTCATAGCCGTCGCAGATGAAAGCGTGACTGCCACTCGCTTTGCTTCCGCGGTAAGCGACAGGCCGTCTTGCCGCCAATTCGTTGTAAAGTGTTTCTTCCCAATTTTGGGTCGAGTAGTATATGCGCCTAATGTATTTGGCGCTGGGCTTGTAGCCAAAATAATTGATCAGTGCGTTGGGAATATCTCTCGAGTAGGCCGATGAGCCGTTGGGCGTAAAGTCCATGGAGAGCGATTGGGCACAATACAGTGCCAGTGTCGCTACCGACTGGCCAGCGGCGCTGAGTGTGTCGGAGGTCTCATAGGTGTTGCGCATGTTGTTCCATTCAAAGTCCACAGCAGGCAATAGCGGCATGTAGATGTTCTTCGTCTCGGTGGTATAGGCGGGAATGGAGGAGGTGGGACGTGCGGGCCATTTCCAGTAATGCATGATCTGGGCCATCGCTGTTGCCACGCAGCCCACGGGGGCATGCTTGCCGTTGATGAACGGAATGCGGATATTATAAGGAGCCCTTTGTGCCCATTGGGCGCTGATGAGCGGTGCGATAGCGGGTTTGTTGCTCAGGTGTAGCGCTGCTTCGGCTCCGTGGTCAATCGCCTCGATCTGGGCGGCATAGCCGTTGAGCAGTTCTTGCATGGCCTCGGGCACGTCCTGGCTGTCAAAGGTGCCGTTGTCGCTGTAACCCAAGATGGCGGGCACGCGGTCGTCACCGGCAACGATGACATATCCGCTACGGCTGGCGTTGAACACATAGTAGGCCGCTTGGCTGTCTGATGCCGGCGCACCCATCCTGGGCGCTCTCTGCGCCATTCTCAGGTTGGTTGACTGCATGGCATGGCTGGCCATGAACTGGGCCGCAATGCTACGGGCCTGGGACTCGCTCACGGGGCCGGCCCAGGCCGTTGTGATGGCCAGCAGGCACATCATCGTGATGATACTTTTCAGGTTTTTCTTCATGTTGATCATTTTAGTATTATTAGAGGTGTTGTTATCATAATGGGGGAGTGTGGACTAACTGTTCAGGATGATGTTGATGATGGCATTCACATCACCGATGTTGATTTCTTCGTTGCCGTCAACGTCACATTCCCAGATGATGCTCGGATCGGTGAATGTGCCCATGATGACCGAGATGACAGCATTGACATCGGCAATGTTTACCTCACCATCGCGGTTCACGTCACCGGGTATCAGTGTGGGAGTCTCGGTGAAGTAAATGGTATAGTCACCAGTGAGATCCAATAACAATTCACGCGACTGGCTATAGTAGTTGACATAGGCATTATAGGTCCAGCCGTCGACCACGTTGTCGAGGTCGAACTGAATGGTAGTCGACTTGCCCGGGTTGATGCTCACCGTGCGCGTCACGCTCTGTACAGGAGAGTCGTAGTATCCCATCATCCGCTTGTAGAGGTAAACGGTAATGTCCTCATTATAGGCCGTCGTGCCGTCGTTGGTGACTGTGGCTTTCAGGCTGAACTTCTTGCCCAAGATCCAGTCGCGCCAATGGTCGACGACATTCAGCACCTCGATAGTGCTGCTCAACTTTGCTGCGGGCATCGACACGATATCGATGGTTTTGCTGCCGATGGGGTCACTGCCGTCGCGGTTAAGGGAGAACGTGAGTTCAACAGAGCCTGTAGAGTTTTTAGTATACTGGAAATTCACATCGCCTGATTTGCCCTTCTCCAGGTCAACAAAAGCCTCCGAGACAAAGCGTCCGTTGGCAAACATGTATATCAGGTTGTTGCGGGAGTTGCTCGTGTTGGTCACATTAAGCTTGATGTAAACAGGGCGCCTGGGATGCATGTTTCCAGTGACGGTGATGTTGTTGACATCGTAGCTGGGAATGGCTCCGTTGCCCTCGCAGATCACGACACACCTGTTACTCTGGATGTTCATCTTGATGTAGTTGATGTCGGCACCAACGCATGGCCTCCAGTTGTTGATGTTGCGCTCGCTGTAGACGGGCACGATACGGTAAACACCGCTACTGCGTCCGCTGCCAAAAAGCAGAGGCTGTTCGGCATAGATGAAGTAATTCGTTCCCACGGCGGTCGCATAGTTGGTGTGAATCGTTTGAATCAGGCGGCCACCAGTGTCATACACGCCCCATCCGTAGTCAAAACTGATGGGTTGGGGCATTCGGTTAACAAATCGTGTCGCCTGTGAAATGGAGAAGTTGTAGGTCGAAGAAGTGCGTGTTGCGGTATAGCTCGTGACCTCGACTCTGTCGGTCGTCACCTCCAAACCATTTGCCGTCCCGGTGCCGGGCTCGATACCGATGACCATGCCTTGGCTCTCGATGTAGCCATAGGAACCTGTTGCACTGCCAATGCCCTGTGTGTCGGGGTCGAGCACGCTGAGCAGGAAATAGCCGTTGCTCATGCCGTTCCAGCCCCAGTTGATGTGGAACATGCCGTTGCCGTCATAGCCGTCGCACACAAACTCGTGGCCGCTCGTGCCCTTACTGCCGCTATACAGGACAGGGCGTCCCGACGACAATTCGTTATAGAGCGTTTCTTCCCAAGCTTGGGAGGAGTAAACATCGCGCTGGACATATTTTGCGTTCCGCTTGTAATTGAAATAGGTCGAAAGGGCCAAGGGTATATCATGGGAATAGGCACTTGAACCGGTTGACGTGAAGTTCATGTCCACCGACTGGGCGCAATACAGCGAGAGTCGGGCAGCCGCAAGGGCTGCATCACTGGTGTCGTCGATTCGGTAGGTGTCATGCATCTTGTCCCATTCAAAGTTCACCACAGGCAACTGGGGCATATAGATGGATAAGTCCTTTGAGGTATAGGCGGGGAGAGGCATTGTGGGGCGGGCAGGCCATTTCCAGTAATATAACACCTGGGCCATGGCTGTGGCCACGCAACCCACATAGGCGACTCTGCCGTTGTTCAGGGTGGGGAACAGGAGGTTGTATGGCTCGCTCTGGTCCCATTGGGCTGTGACCAGTGGAGCAATGGCATTGCCGTTGGCAAAATGCGGTGCCGCCTTGGCGCCATGGTCGAGGGCATCGATTTGGGCTGCATAGCCGTCGAGCAGTTCCCGCATTGCATCGGGGATTTTCCCAAGGTCGAAGTTACCCTTGTCGCTATAGCCCAGCACGGCGGGCACGCGGTCATCACCGGCAACGAGCACATAGCCGCCACGGCTGGAGTTAAAGGCATAGTAGGCGGCCTTTTCGCTCTTTCCGGGTGCTTTCTTTATTTGCGCTTTGTGCGCCATTGTAAGGTTAGAGGTCGGTATCGCGTGGTGGCTCATGAAATTAGAGGCGATATTGAGCGCCTGACTCTCGTTGAGCGACTCGGCCCATGTTATGCTACCCATGAGCCCTACACACATCATCAGTAAAGTGGTAAATAACTTATTCATAGTTCTATTTTGGGTTTGGTTCTGATGAAAGCAGTTTAATCTGCAAATATAGCATTTTTCTGTCAATTGACTTGACTAATTATGGAAATATCGATTTTTTTGCACAAATATCTACCTTTCTGATATCATTAACCTTCAGTTACTGTCAATTATGTGAAAGGTGCGACTCCTATACTGAGCATCCGCGTCCCTGTTGGTTGAGGGGCGCGGATGCCGGTTGTTGCAGTTATGCGAGTTTTTTTATTTCAAGGGCGCGGATGCCTTTGTGCCATTTGCTGTATTAGGGGCGGCACAGGAGCAGCAGCACGCGGGCGCGGTGCAGGCGCCATGCGGTGCCGTAGATGCTGTCTTCGTCGCCGTAGAGCGACATCAGCGTGTAGTTGGCCAGCGCCGTGACGATGGCGCTCTTGAGTTCATTGGCCAGCGAGAGCAGCGGGCGCTTCTTGAGTTCCAGGCCTAGCACGATGTTCTGGTGCTCGAGGTTGAAGTTGATGTTCTGGCTCACGATGTAGCCGCTCATGCGGGCGAGCAGGTCGTCAAGGCCCTCGCGCACGCGGCGGTCAACGATGGGTTCATTATTCGGGTTCACGCCCCAGGCGGTGGCGTTGTCGGCGGGGTGCCAAGTCCCCTCGGTGTAGATGGCTTGCTGGATGTCATCCAGGTCGATGACGATGTCGATGCGGTATTTCATGGTGTTAGTTTTTAGTTGTTAGTTTTTAGTCCTTAGTTGTTAGTTTTTAGTGTAGATGATCTGGTTGTTTATAGGCGGTAGGTGCGGGTGAGGGTGGCGGGGCAGATTTTGGTCAGGGCCGTGGCGGGGGTGATGAAGAAGCGCGAGGCGCGGCAGTGCTCCAGCACGTGGTCGATGGCGGCCTCGATGCTCATGCCCTGGCTTGAGAGTTCCCGCACGTGGCCGGCGATCTCATACCACATCTGCTGGCGCAGGCGGCGTTTGGGTAGGCCCATCTCCTCGCGGGAGCGGTAGCTGCGGGCTCCGTTGCCCTTCTTGTCCTGGGCATTCAGCAGGCGGCACACGCAGCGGTAGGCGCGCTCATGGCCCACGTGGTAGTGGGGACGGCCGTTGGCGATGGTGAATTCGGCGGCCGTGCGGCGGGCCTTACTCGGACTCATTCCCTGCTCGAGCAGGGCGTCGAGGGTGGGGTTGTACAGTGCCAGGAATTCTTTGTCACGCTGCCGGCACAACTCGCGGCGTTCTAGTTCTTGAAAGGTGTAATTCATGGTAAAAATCGTGTTTAAATGGTAATACAATAATTTTGACGTTGCAAAATTACAATTATCTTGGTGTTTTGTCAAGTATTTTGCCGTTTTTTTTAAAAAATCACCAAATTTGGCGATTTCTTGTAACCATTCAGCCGTTTACCCCACGCAAAGGCGCAAAGACGCTAAGTTCTTATTTTATAGTCACCTTATTCTTCTCGCGGGCGCATGAGCGCATAATAAAAAACTGTGGTTTTGGAGTATTGGAAAAGATGTTGTATCTTTGCCGTTCCTAAGGGTTTAAAATTTGAGTATGCGATGATGAGACATTTTTTATTAATAATGATAGCGGCGTCATGGGCGCTGATGGCCAGCGCGCAGACCAATCGCATCTACATTGAGGATTTTGAGATTGAGCCGGGCACAACCGACACGGTGCCGGTGCTTTTTGCCAGTGTGGACCCCAGCCGCGGTCTGCAGTTCAACCTGAGCCTGTCGGCTGGTCTCGACGTTGTGGATATCGAAATGACCGATTATTCCAGGCAATTCTCAATGATCGGCTCATGCAACTACAGCTCCAAGAACGACTGCTACTTGATGTTCATCTATCCCGGTGATCGTGTTTGCTATCCTGCCGATACGGTGGCGGTCATCATGAATGTCCTCATCGAGGCCGACCCCGCTTTCTCGGGTGGCACGCTCACCACATGGAAATGCCGCGGCTCGACCATGGAAAACGCCGCAATTATAATGGAGGGCGACACCACGACGGTATCGACTCCCACCGCCTCGATCCTGCTCATTCCTGCCGACCAGAAGCCGCAGCCCGACCAGTACTTCAACATGATGGGGCAACCCATCGACGATCCTGCCAGCGCTCCTGTAGCCATCCAGGTCACAACCCGCCCCAGCGGCGAACGCACCTCCCGCAAGGTGGCCGTCGGGCATTAAACCTTAGCGCCGCCTCGGGGTCTAAAGGGGGAATAGTTAATCAATGAAAGCGATGAAAAGATTATTGACAATGGCGATGCTTGTGGTGGCCATGGTGCTGCCGCAGCAAGTAATAGCAAGGGACTTCAACAACGAGACCCTCAACTACGAGGTGGTTTATCACTGGGGCATGATTTGGAAACATGCCGCCGATGCCACGCTCAGCATCCGCAAGACCAATGATGGCGGTTACTTCTCCCAACTCACGGGCAAGACGCGTTCCTGGGCCGACAAGGTCTATCCTGTTCGCGACACGCTCAAGTGTACCATGAACAAGGACCTGAAGCCCCTCAAGTACGAGAAGCTCACCCACGAGAAGGACTACTATGCCCGCGATTTGATCAAGTTCTCTTACAACTACAGCCACACCAATGCCCACTGCACGCGCTACCGCAAGAGCGGCACGACCAGCATCGACCTGAGCGCCAAGTCGCAGGCCTATGACATGCTGAGCGTCTTCTACATGCTGCGCAACCTGGATTATGGTGAGTTGAGCCGCAACAAGAACTACACGACCATCATCTTCTCGGGCAAGGAGAAAGAGTACCTCACCATCAACTATAAGGGTGTAGAAACCATCAAGATGCGCGATGGCTCCAAGCGCCAGGCCCATCGCATCGCCTTCAAGTTCACCCAGGAGGGCGGCAAGAAATCCAGCGACAACATCACCGTGTGGATGGCGACCGACGACAGCCGCATTCCCCTGCTGCTGGTGGGCAAACTGCCCGTAGGCGAGGTGAAGTGCTATTATAAGGGTTAGGCGTTAGGCTTTAGGCATTAGGTTTTAGGCATTAGGTTTTAGGCATTAGGCTAACAACTAACAACTAAGAACTAACAACTTATATCCAGAACACATAACTGGAAAAAAGGTAAAAATGTTCCAAATTACAGCAATAGTGTGTTAATTTGGAACACTCCTTTTATTATTATGTCATATTTTCATTACCTTTGCACGCAATAAACAGACCAGTAACTAGAGTGAAAGATTTATAAGAATATGCGTAATCTCGTATTCATAGCGCTTTGTGCTATATCGATGTTGGCATCGGCCCAGGTGGTAACTTTGGACTCGTGCCGGCACATGGCATTGCGCAACAACAAGGAAATCAAGCAGGCAGCGTTAGCCATCGACAAAGCCGGTTACCAGCGCAAGGAGGCCGCTGCGGCCTATCTGCCCCAGTTCGACCTCACTGCAGGCTACATCTACAATTCCCGCAAGGTGTCGCTCATCAAGGAGGACCAGATGCTGCCCACCAAGTCGTTCAATCCTAAGACTGGAGCCTATGACTTCAATCTGCTCATCGACCCCACGACGGGATACCCCGTGCAGGTCGATGGCCAGTATGTGCCCACGACTGTGGCCCTGCTGCCCAAGAGCGGTCTCACCTACAACATCCACAACCTGATGGGCGGTGCCCTGACGGTGACGCAACCCATCTACATGGGCGGCAAGATCACGGCCATGAACCAGATTACCGACCTGGCCCAGCAGCTCGCTATCGAGATGCGCGAGAGCAAGGTCGAGGATGTCATCTATAGCGTGGATGCCGCCTACTGGCAGGTTGTCTCGCTGTGCGCCAAGCAGAAGCTGGCCCGCAGCTATGTTGACCTGGTGGGTAAACTCGATAACGATGTCAAGGCGATGGTCGATGAGGGTGTCGCTACCCGCGCCAATCAGCTTGCCGTTGACGTGAAGTTGAACGAGGCCAACGTCGATATGACCAAGGTCAACAACGGCGTGACCCTCTCTCGCATGTTGCTGGCCCAACTGTGCGGCCTGCCCGTGAACACCATGATGACCCTCGCCGACGAGGGCCGTGATGAGTTGGGCCTCGCCCTCGTTCCGTCCAACTTCAATCTGGATGAGGTGTATAGCAAGCGTCATGACGTGCGCTCGCTGGAACTGGCTACCAAAATCTATGACCAACAGGTCAAAGTGGCCCGCAGCGAGATGATGCCCAAACTTGCCGCCGTTGCCGCCCTGCATGCCACCAATCCCAACAGCTACAATGGCTTTGAGAACAAGTTCGGGGCCGGATTCAGTGTGGGCGCGACGCTCAGGATGCCCCTGTGGCACTGGGGAGGCTTGAGCAACAAGGTCAAGGCCGCTCAGGTCGATGCCCACGTCAAGCGACTCGAGCTTGAAGACGCCAAGGAGAAAATCGCCTTGCAGATCGGTCAGGCTGCCTTCAGCTACCAGGAAGCGTTCAAGACCTTCGAGGCCACCAAGGCCAATCTGGAGCAGGCCAACGAGAACCTGCGCATCGCAGGCATCGCCTTCAAGGAGGGTATGGGCACCATCGATGATGTACTCACTGCCCAGACCGCATGGCTCAAGGCCAACAGCGAGAAAATCGATGCCGAAATCAACGTGCAGATGACCCTCGAGTACCTGAACAAGGTCATGGGCACCATGGAGTATTAATAAAATAAGTCCAGAAACTCCAGTTATCTAGAGGATCTAGACCAAATATAATAGAACCTATAACTAAACACTACGATATGGAAAAAGACGAACAGAGAACCGTGGTCCGCAAGAAGGACAAAGCGCTGCTGGCAGCATTGGCCGTATTTGCCCTGGTGATGGCTGGAATCGCCATCGTGGGCATCCTGCTCATCCGTCCCGCCGAAGCCACAACCCAGGGACAGGCCGATTGTGACGCAGTGCGCGTGAGCGGCAAGTTGCCCGGACGCATTGTGCGCTTCTATGTACACGAGGGCGACACCGTGCACAAGGGCGACAAGCTGGTGAGCATCTACTCCAGCACTGTCGATGCCAAGTACTATCAGGCCCAGCAGGCTGCCGCTGCTGCCGCTTCCCAGAACCAGAAGGCCGAAAAGGGCACCCGCGAGGAGCTCAAGCAGAGCGCCTACAACCTGTGGCAGCAGGCAATCGCCGCCCAGACCATTGCCGAGAAGACCTATCAGCGTGTCGAGAACCTTTTCAAGCAGGGTGTAGCCACCCAGCAGAAGCGTGACGAGGCCAAGGCTGCCTATGATGCCGCCACGGCACAGGTCAAGGCTGCCAAGGCTCAGTATGACATGGCTGTGAGAGGTGCCCAGCAAGAGGATAAGAATGCTGCCCGCAGCATGGCCAATGTGGCACGTGGTACGGTCAAGGAGGTCGAGAGCCTGCTCGAGGACCAAGTGCTCCTGGCGCCCTGCGACGGCGAGATCAGCGAGATCTATCCCCAGGAGGGCGAGCTCGTGGCCATGGGTACTCCCATCATGTCGATAGCCAAGCTGGACGACATGTGGGTGAGCTTCAGCGTACGTGAGGAGATGTTGAACGACCTGCCCATGGGTAAGGAAGTGAACGTGCGCATACCCGCGCTGAACAACATGCAGACCAAGATGTCGGTCTATTACATCCACGACATGGGCAGCTTTGCCGTTTGGCAGGCCTCCAAGGCCCAGGGCCAGTACGACAGCAAGACCTTCGAGGTGAAGATGCGCCCCGTGAGCAAGGTGCCCAACCTGCGCCCCGGCATGTCGGTCATCCTCGAGAAATAACCAGATTGTTCAGTCCAACTAACAACTAAGGACTAACAACTAAAAACTAAAAACTAGGGACTAGAAACTAGAAACTATGATACTGAGATACATAGGGCAGTCGTTCAAGCGCGGGTGTGTGCAACTCGTGCGGCGACCCATGTATTTCCTGCTGATTGTCATCATGCCGCTGTTGTGCTCCTGGTACCTCATGGACCTGATTAAAGGCGGCTCGGTCGAACGCGTGCCCGTGGGCATCGTCGACCTGGACAACAGCAGTCTATCACGTCAAGTATCTCGCACCCTGAACGGCTTCCAGCAGGTGAACATCTGCCGCCGCTACAGCAACTTTGCCGATGCGCGCGATGCCGTGCAGCGTGGCGAGGTCTTGGGCTTTTTCCTCATTCCCGAGTATCTCGAAGAAGAGGCCCTGGGCGGTCGTCAGCCCGTGGTGAGTTACTATGTGAACTACTCCTATTATGCGCCGGCATCGATGCAGTACAAGGGCTTTAAGACCATGTCGATGCTCGCCAACGGCGCCATCGTGCAGACGGCCTTGCGCACTGTGGGCGTGAGCAACGAGAAGATTGCCTCCACGCTGCAACCCATTCAGACCCACGTTCATGCGCTCAACAACCCGTTCACCAATTACAATTACTACCTGAACTCGACGTTCGTGCCCTGTTTCCTGTCGCTGTTTATCCTGCTGGTGACGGCCTTCTCGCTGGGACTCGAACTCAAGTCGGGCTTGAGCCGTCAGTGGCTCAGGACATCGGGCGACAGCATGTTCCTGGCCCTGGTGGGCAAACTGGTGCCGCAGACGGTGCTCTTTACAATTGTGGGCTGGTTTGTCCAGTGGATGATGTACCGCTGCTATGACTTCCCGCTCAACTGCAACCCATGGCACATGCTCAGCGCGATGTTCCTGCTCGTGGTGGCCAACCAGAGCTTTGCGGTGCTGATGTATTGCTTCACGCCCAACTTCCGTTACGGCACGATGTTGTGTACGCTGTTGGGCATGGTGTCGTTCTCGTTTACGGGTTTCTCGCTGCCCCAGGAGGCCATGTATCCGTGGGTCGAGGCCCTGGGCTTTGTGGTACCCGTCAAGTATTATTTCCTTATCATGGTGGACCAGGCCCTGAACGGCATCGACCTGTATTATTCACGATACTATTACGTGGCACTTATCGGATTCACGATTCTGCCCATGCTGCTCTCGTGGCGCCTGAAGAAAGAGTGTCTCAATCCCGTCTATGTGCCTTGATGTTATATGACCGAAAAGATTAAACATAGTCGCCTGTTCATGTGGTTTATCCAGGTGTTGAGGGTGTGCGGACGCGAGCTGCTGCTGGTGTTCCGCGACCAGGGTGTGGTCATCTTCTTCCTCCTGCTCAACGCTGTCTATCCGGTGCTATATGCCATCATCTACAACCCCGAGGTGGTACGTAACGAGGCTGTCGTCGTTGTCGATGACAACCGCACCGCCATGAGCCGCGACCTCGTCCGCCGCATGGATGCCACCCAGGAGGTCGCCATCGTGGGCTATGCAGCCAACATGCAGGAGGCTCAGGAAGCCATGCACAGCAAGGCTTGCTACGGCATCCTGTATGTGCCGCGAGACTTCAGCCAGAATATCACCCGTGGTGAACAAGGCCATGTGTCACTCTATTGCGACATGAGCGTGATGATGCGCTACAAGGCTATGTTCACAGCCCTGACCAATGTCACCCAGGCTATGGGCGGCGATCGGCTGGCCGCTGTGGTCGAGCCCGTGCTCAACATGGGCGGCTCCATCATCGAGAACCGTCAGGTGCCCGTGGGCAATCCCGCAATGGGTATTGCCAGCGCGGTGCTGCTGTTCATCCTGCCGCTGGTGCTGCAACAGAGTATGATTCTGGGTATTGCCATGCTGCACGGTGGCAGCATCGAGCGCCGTCGCCGCAATGGCGGCCGTGACCCGATGGCTGTGGAAGCATGTGTGAGCGCCACCATCATCGGCAAGATGATGTGTCACCAGATCGTCTATACTGTCCCCGTCATCTATGTGCTGCACTATGTGCCGCTGATGTTCGGCTTCCCGCAATACGGCAACTTCCTGCACATCATCTGTATGGCCGTGCCGTTCGTCATTGCCGTCTCGCTGATGGGGCAGACGCTGCAGGCCTTTGTCAACGAGCGTGAGAGCGTGTTCCTGCTGTTCGTGTTCTCGTCGGTGGTGTTCGTCTTCCTGACGGGTGCTTCGTGGCCGCGTTACCTGATGTCACGCCTGTGGTATGTCGTGGGCGATTGTGTGCCCGGCACGTGGATGAGTAACGGCTATGTGCTCATGCAGGCCAATGGCGCCACCCTCTATCAGGTGCAGCACCACTACTGGATGCTGTGGCTGCAGGTGCCCGTGATGTTCATCCTGGCCTATGTCGTCGAGAGATACATCAACCGTCGCCGTTACCGCAGCTGGATTGCCGCCAGCGAGGACAATCCCAAGGTCCTCACCCGCATCGACCTGGCCAAGAACGGCGTCGGCTAATTATCCGTTCTATCCGTAAAATCCGTTGTTTCCGTAACCATCCTATGCTTGTCGAGGAATTGACATATCCGGTTGGCACAAGGGTGCTGCTGTGGCTTCTAGAGGAAGAGCCGCAGCAGTTGCTGGCCTTGTGCCGTGAGCGGGGGATACCTGTCGGGGATTTGGTAGAATTGCCAGCCAAGCGGCAGCGCGAGAAGGCGGCCGAGCGCCTGTTGCTGTGCCGTGCTTTTGGGCGGCCGGTGATGCTGTTGCATGACGGGCAGGGGGCTCCGTCGGTCCAGGGAACGGATGTGAATATCAGCATTACACACACGATGAAACTGGTGGCTCTGGCCTGGAATGAGGCTCAGGTCATCGGCCTCGATGCCGAGCAGTGTGACCGCAAGCAGGTAGTCAGGGTGCGCGACAAGTTTTTGAATGCCAGCGAACAACAATTCATCAATCCCGATGACCTCGAGTCCCACATTATCGCCTGGACTGCCAAGGAGGCCGTTATCAAGGCTGAGCGTAACAGCGCCCTCGATTGGACCGACGGCATCTGTCTGAATCCGTTTGAACCGAGTGCCGGCGAAACCATCATTACCGCCCGCTGTGGCGACCGTCTCTATGCCCTATACACCCGTTGCGTCGAGGGCCATTACATCACTCTTGCCTTACCCGATGGGCCGTGATTATCACCCGTCGGGCAATAATGGAGGCCATATTTCGTTATAAAGGTAAAAGAAAGGAAACTGTTAAGGAAAATGAAGAAATTGAAATATATCCTCCGCACCGCCGCGATTGTTTTGGCGATGGCATGTTGTGCCTTGCCCATGAACGCGCTGGACAAGAGCTATTATGCCGAGAACAGTAAGCTGGCCACGGGCAAGTGGATCAAGGTTTCTGTCTCGGAGAGCGGTATATATGAGATCACGGCCGATATCGCACGCAACTGGGGACTGGGCGGCGACCTGTCACAGATTCATGTGTTTGGCTACGGTGGCGCGCCGTTGAGCGAGACGATGAGAGGTGACAACTATGCCGATGACCTGCCGCAGATGCCCATCGTGCGCACTGCCGACCGCATCCTGTTCTATGCCCAGGGCCCTTTGACCTGGAAGCGCCAAAGCTACCGTTTCGAACAGATGCAGTCTCAGCATCCCTATGATGTCATAGGCGTCTATTTTATCACCAACGACAGCCGTTTTAGCGACATTGAACCCGTCAAGGCCAGCAACGAGCCTACGGGTGATGTCCTGACTACCTATACCGAGCGTCTGTATCACGAGCAGGACATCATCAATCCTGGTGAGTCGGGCCGCACCTTCTTGGGAGAAAGCTTTGCCAGCTCAAAGTCGCAGTCATTCAAGTTCACCCTCGACGGCATGGTTCCCGGTAGCGACGTGAACGTGCTGTCGATGTTCGCTGCCAAGACCGAAGGCCTTTCGGCCACGGTCAGCTACAGCTACAACGGTACGCCGCTGCCTGTGCTGGAAACAGACCTCATTTCGCCCACTGGCGGTTTCTATGAGCTGACCAAGACGTCGTCCATCAAGACTTTTACTCTCGACGGCACCAATGAGTTGAACTACATGGTGAGTTTCTCTTGCCCCGGTTCCTTCAAGCTGGCGCGTTTGGACTATATTACCGTCAACTATGAGCGCAATCTGGCGTTGCGCGATGGCATGTTGTGCTTTGGCCTGGAGAATGCCGATCCGTCAAGCAGTTACCGTTTGACCGGTTGCACTGGCAACACGCGTGTGTGGGACGTCACTCAACCTTTTGCTCCGGTGCAGCTCAATGGCAAGAGTGGCGAGGGCACGTTTACCTTTAGCCCCGCCGAGGGCGGCCGTCGTGAGCTTGTCGCTTTCAACGAGTCCAGCAGTTTCCTGAATCCCATTTTTGAGGCTGATGTGCCCAACCAGAATATCCATGGCGAACCGACTCCCGATATGATTATCGTGTCGCCCAGCGCCTATCTGGAGCAGGCGCGCCGTGTGGCCTCCCTGCATGAGGATTATGACAATTTCCGCGTTCTCGTCATTGACCAGGAGAAGGTGTTCAACGAGTTCTCCAGCGGCACCCAGGACGCTATGGCCTATCGCAGGCTGTGCAAGATGTTCTATGACCGCGGAGCCGACCAGGATGGCCACAAGTTGGGCTACCTGTTGCTCATGGGCTGTGGCAGCTATGACAACCGCCTGATCGGGACCGATGCCAGCGCCCTGGATTATCCCCATATACTCACCTGGCAGACCCCTTATAGCAAGGATGACAGCAATTCAAGCACGACCGACGACTTCTTCGGCGCGCTGGATGATGATAGCGGCATCGACAATAACGAGTACATGAACATTGCGGTGGGCCGTATGATCGTCAAGAGCGTTACCGAGGCCCGCAACGTCGTGAACAAGCTGGTCAAATATGTGACCTCGCCCATCTACGGTTCGTGGAAGAACCAGGCGCTGATGGTGGCTGACGATGAGAACAAGGGCGCTCACATGCGCCAGTCTAAGAACTTCATTGCCAACGCCCGGGACAACGGTGGCGCTGACCTGGTTTACAACTACGTGTTTACCGATGCCTTCAACGCTGTGAGCGCCGGTGGCGCACGCACCTATCCCGACGCGCGCACCAAGATGTTCACGGCACTCAACGAGGGCGTCCTGTGGTGGAACTACGTGGGCCACGCGAGCACCCAGAACTGGACCGGCGAGGGCCTGCTCATGCGTTCAGACGTCGAAACCAAGCTCTTCTACAAGCGTTTGCCCGTGCTGTATGCCGCCACGTGTGAATTCTGTTACTTTGACAACTCGGTGCTCTCGAGCGGCGAGCACATGTTCCTGAATCCCAATGGCGGTGTGATCGCATTGATATGCCCGCCCCGCAAGGCCTATATCTCCAATAATGGCCGCTTGACGTCAGCCGTTAGCCGATATGCTTTCTCGCGTGACGAGAAAGGCAAGCAGCGCCGCATCGGTGACATCATACGCCTGGCCAAGAACGAATTCAGCGAGGATATCGATAACAAACGCCGCTACTTCGTCTTTGGCGATCCCGCGATGCGTTTGGCCTATTCGCCTTATACCGCCCGTGTCGAGACCATCAATGGCAAGCCCGTGGACAAGGACAACATGCCCGTGTTCAAGGCGCGTGAACAAGTGGAGTTCAGTGGCAGCATCGTCGGTGCCGACGGCAAAATCCTGCCCAACTTCAACGGCGCGATTGTTTCGACCCTGTTCGGCCCTGAGCAGACCGTGGTGACCCATGGATACGGTCCGAAAGACGATGCCGATACCGTCCACTACGATGACCGTCCTAATCGCCTCGCCATCAATATGGATACGGTGATTGGTGGCCGTTTCACGGTTCGCGTCATCATTCCGAGCGAAGTCAACAACGAGTATGACAACTACAGCCCCTCGCTCATCAACCTGTATGCCTATGACCGCCGCGACACCCTCGAGGCCATGGGCAGCAACAGCGATTTCTTCATCTACGGCTATGAAGACGAAGAGGTGGCCGACACCATCGGCCCCAAAATCATCGTCATGGGCTTGAATAACGAGCAGTTCGAGAACGGCAGCAATGTCAACGAGTCGCCGTTGTTGCTGGCGACCGTGAGCGATGACAGCGGCGTGAACTTCTCGTCGGCGGGCATCGGGCACAACATGACGCTCACCCTCGACGGTACCAATAGCTATAACGATGTGAACAGCTATTACACGCCCATGTTTGCCGAACAGGGCACCAAGGGCAGCATCAACTACCAGTTGAATGACCTGGCGCAGGGTCCGCACACGTTGCGACTGCGTGTATGGGACGTGTATAACAACATGAGCGAGAAGACCATATCCTTTAACGTGGTTAACGGTCTGGCCCCCGATATTGCCGACGTGTATTGTGCCGGTAATCCGGCCAGTGTCGAGGCCTCCTTCTATGTGCGGCACAATCGTCCCGATGCGGTGGTGAGTGTGACCATCGAGGTCTATGACCTGATGGGCCGCCTGGTGTGGAACACGACCCAGTCGGGTCGTAGCGACATGTACACCTCGGCGCCCGTCACCTGGGACCTGACCGATATGTCGGGCCGCCGTGTACCCCGTGGCATCTACGTTTATCGCGCCACCATCTCGACCGATGGCGTCAAGGAAGCCACTAAATCCAAGAAGCTCGCCGTAACTGGAATGTGACCGCACTGAGTGGTCACCCATATGGTTCCCATATTCAGGCAGGACGTTGTGCCCGGTGGCATGCGTCCTGCCGTTGTTTTTGGTGGCTTAGAGCCCTGAGGCGGGCGCAGTTAGCCGAATGGCTGCGCCCTGGATGTATCATCATAACAGATGTTAAAAATAGGGCCAATTTCCATAAAATAAGGTGTAAATTGCTTGGTATTAGAAAAATTGAGGTAATTTTGTAAGTTAATTGCATCCATGTACTGATCAACATGACCAAGAACAACGACAACCGGATTATCCTTCCCGAACCCACCATCAGGCGTTTGCCGTGGTACCTGTCCTACGTTCGCATGCTGGATAATCTGCATGTGGAGTATGTCTCATCGACGCAGATATCGAAGGAGCTCAATGTGCAATCATCACAGATTGCCAAGGATTTGTCGTTCCTGAATATCCGCGGCAAGACACGCATCGGCTATGAGGTGCGCAGCTTGGTGAGCGAGTTGGAGGACTTCCTGGGATTCAACCAGCACCACGACGCAGTGGTGATTGGTACGGGAAGCCTGGGCACCGCGTTGATGCAGGACCATGGTCTGGAGCACTACGGCTTGAACATCGTTGCAGGATTTGACGTGCGCGACGAGGTCATTGGCCAGGAGCTGGGCGGAGTCCCCGTGTATGCCATCAGCGAGCTTGAGCCGTGGATGCGTGAGCACGATGTGCCCATCGCCATCCTCACCGTCCCGGTGGAGCGTGCCCAGGAGGTCGCCGACCTGGCGATTGCCAGCGGCGTGACCGCCCTGTGGAACTTCACGCCCTACCGCATCAAGGCCCCCGAGTCGGTGGTTATTGCCAACACCTCGATATATGCCCATCTGGCCATCATCTACAACAGGATGCAAGGAAAAACAAACTGAACTGCAAAGCAATAGTTAAGCAAAGGCACTATGAAGGTCATCGGCTTTACAGGGAATTATGGCATGGAGGAAACCGTCCCCCAAGCCTATCTCATGGCCGATTCGTCGATTCTGTACACAGGGAGGCCCTTTTTTGTGCCTGATTTTGCCCAGCAATTTGTGGCAACGCCCACCATCGTTGTTCGCATGGGACGCTTGGGCAAGTGTGTGGCTCCGAAATTTGCCCACCGCTATTGGGACGCTTTCACTGCCGCCTTCACGGTTCGTGCCGTTCAGAGCGATGATGAACGCCTGACTGGGCTTGACCGGGCCTTTGACGGTGCCGCTATCGTGGGAGACTGGATTTCTGTCGCCGATGCCGACGATCCCACCCGCATTCCTGTGGAGCTGAAGGTGGGCGAGCATGTGGTGGCAAAATGCTGCCTAGCCGACATGAGGCATCCGTTAGAAGAACTGGTAGCCGGTGTGAGCACCCGTTGCAGCATCAAGATGGGTGACCTGCTGTTCACCGGCGATGCAGGCGAGAGCCATGCGGTCAGTCCCGGTGACCACTTGACGGCCAGCATTGGCAGTCGCCAGGTGCTTGATGTGAAAGTGAGATTGTGACAATACGATTGAGATAGAATACAACATAAAAAAACGAGAAATATGCGCAAACCAACAAAATTGCAATTTGTATGTCTGGCCATCATGGCCATCTTATGCGTTAGCTATGCCAGCGCATTCAACACGTCGATTTACGCGACTCAGTCCAAGCTCTCAACGGGCAAGTGGGTCAAGATATCGATTCCTGAGAACGGTATCTATGAGATTACCTACGATGAGCTCCGTGAGATGGGTTTCAACAACCCCGCTAATGTGCATCTCTACGGTATTGGTGGCAACCGTATCAACGAAGTGCTCAACGGCAGTGCATCCGATGACTTGAAGCAGGTGCCCATTTTGCGCTCGAACAACAAGATTTGTTTCTATGGCAATGGCCCAGTGTCGTTCTCAATCACTGATTACAGCACGAGCCCTCATTTCGTTCGCACATTCAACCCCTATTCCCAGGTGGGCTGCTACTTCCTGACCGAAGAGTCTTCGGCCGATTTGGCGCCAACAAAAAAGACCGTAGTGACGGTAACGTCCTACACCGATAACACCTCTAGCCTGGATTATTTCTATCATGAGCGCGAACTCATGAGTGTGTCCAGTTCAGGTAAGGAAATGTTGGGCGAGGATTTCTCCAAGCATCCGGTACTAATCGACTATTTCTTGCCCCATTTGGCAGACAGTACTGTTGTTGTCCAAACAGCGATTGCCGCTAACGCATCTGAGGTGTCTTTTGCCAATGCAGTGATCCACAGCGGAGAAACAACCGATACAACTGTCTATTCCGTTGCTTCGTCGCGCATCTACAAGCCGTCGAACAGCTATGTTTATTACAACTTTGCAACTCCGTCTGCTCCGTTGAAGCTCACTAATCCTGCCGAGAACGGCCAATTTGAGCCCATACTTAAGTATACCACCGAGAACGGTTCGTCTATCATTGCACGTCTGGACTACTTTATCTTGTCCTATATGCATGAGAATATCATTGCTGATGCTCCCGACAACCAAATGTTGATGGGCTATGGCATGACTAGGGGTGGTGACCGTTTTATGCTTCCTAACGCCCCCTCAAGCACTGTTGTGTGGTTCATCAACAACCCCAATAGTCCTCAAGAGGTGACCACGGTGCGTTATAATGATGCAAGTGGCACTGGCTTGGCATTTTTCTCGAGCCCGATTTCCAGATCCACCTATGTGGCATTTGACCCGACCAAGACACTGAAGAAGATTTCCGCTTATGTGCCCGTCGCCAACCAGAACCTGCATGGCACGGCCGTTCCCGACTTGCTCATCATCACAACTGATGCATTCCTGGAGCAGGCCAACCGCCTCGCCGACCTGCACCGTGCCGTTGATGGCATCGATGTTGTTGTTGCGACCCAGGATCAGGTATTCAACGAGTTCTCGAGCGGTACGCGCGACGGTATGGCCTATCGCTTGCTGTGCAAGATGTTCTATGACCGCAACAGCACTAAGTTCAAGAACCTGTTGTTGTTCGGAACGGGCTCGTTCGACAACCGTGAGCTCATGGGTAGGCATCCCAATGACCTGTTGACCTATCAGAGCGACAACAGTAACTATGAGGATTTCTCCTACACTTGTGACGATTTCTTCGGCTATCTGGACGACAACTCCGGTTCCAATATTGCTAACGAAAAATTGCGCATCGGCGTGGGCCGCATTACCTGTATCGATGAAGAAGAGGCTCGCAGCGACGTTGACAAGATCGTTGAGTACTATGCCAACCCCGACTACGGTGTATGGCGTAACAATACTCTTGTGACCAGCGACTCGCCCGATAATGGTATGTACATTTTCCATGGCGACGGCTACAAGCAGCAGATTGACAACGACCTGCACACGGGCATGCACGTGAACACCGTTCACAACACCATGTACCCCCGCTCAACGCTTGAGCCCACTTTTGCTGTGGAACGCAAGACCGCTACCGAGGCCAAGCACAAAATGAGCTACCTGCTCAAGGATGGTGCTTATTTCGCGACCTATGTGGGACATGCCGGTGCTGTATCGTTCACCAAGAAGAACAAGATGTGGACTACGGGTGATGTGGCTCGTACAGCCTATCCCCACTATCCCATTTTCTCTACTGCCTGCTGCGATGTGGCACACTATGACAACGACTCTCGTGGTATTGCCGAACTGATGTTCCACAAGCGTGATGGTGGTGCGATTGCATTGCTGACGTCATCGCGCATGGTATTTGCATCGGGTAACGACAAGTTGAACCAATTTTTCATCGATGGTCTGTTCAGCTATCACCGCACGGGTGTGATGCCCACGTTGGGCGAGGCTTATAAGGAGTCGAAACTGGGCTTTACCACTGCCGATGTCAATAAGCTGTCGTTCTTCTTGCTGGGTGACCCCGCCATCCGTGTGAACTATCCTATTTCGCGTTTCAACATCACGAGCGTAAATGGCACCGACGTGACCGATACGCTGAAGGCCCAGATCAGCCCGTTGTGCAAGTTTGTGATTAATGCCCATGTGGTTGATGCTGCTGGCAACCTTGACACGAGTTTCAACGGCGATGCTACAGTGACGCTGTATGACCGCGAGGATTTCTTTGCTACGCTGTCCTTCTCAATAAACGGTGAAAGAGTGGACCGAGACGTTTATTTCGACCGTCCTAAAGTAGCCGAGATCTCGGGCCGCGTTGTCAATGGCGTATTCACGGGTGAGATGATTGCTCCCCAGTTCCCGCTGGCCAGCGATGAGGACGTAATGATTCGTGTGTATGCCCACAAGGACAACAGTGACTATATGGTAAACGGTTTCACCAAGCAGGTGACCATGCTGCCCTATGACGAGACAACTGCCATCAGTGACAGTCAGGCACCTGTCATCACCGCGATGTATGTGAATGATGAAATGACCTTTACCGAGGGCGCCATTATCGCCCCCGATGCCATGCTTTATATCACCGCTACTGATGATGAGGGCATCAGTATGCAGTCTAACTCGGTGAGCCGTAGCATGAAGCTGCAGCTCGATGGCGGCAAGCAGTCCTTTGAGGAGGTAACTTGCTATGCCACTGTGGCCGATGGTGGCAAGACTGTGAATATCGAACTCCCGCTGCAGAGCCTCTCCGAGGGTATGCACACATTGACCTATACCGTTTATGACATGATGGGTAATAGCGCCAATCGTACAATCTCGTTTACTGTGGGACAGAACTCGATTGTAGAGCTTGTCGCCGACAAGATGCCTGCCTTCCTTGATGGCGAAGTCCGCTTTGATGTTGAGACTGAATTAACCCTTATTCCTGACGTGGCGGTTCGCGTGACCGATGCAACGGGTAAGCTCGTTTGGATGACAACGACCAACACCTTCCCTGTTGTTTGGGATATGACTGACATGAACGGCAATAAAGTTCCTGCCGGTCTTTACCGCTACTTTGGTACCTATCATGACAATGTGAACTACGGTGGCACTGCCATCAACAGGCTCATCGTGCTCGACGCACTCGAGAAAGCCACTGCCAAGCATTGATTTTGAATGAGGGCCTCTATCATGGGGCCTGCATATTGATAACCCGCACGGGAGCGCCCCACAATAGGGGTTGCTCCCGTGCTTGTTTTTTGACTTCTTTCGGTCAGGAAAACCGCTTGAATTTTGGATTTCTAGAAATTCTTTATACCTTTGTGGTTTGATTTTATCGGTACTATTCATGCTGTCCAGAATCAACTGAACACTCAATAGTATATTATGTCAAGACATTAACTAAAAACGAAAGATATGCGCAAACTGTTAAAAATACAACTAGCATGCATGGCTGTTTTGGCCATTTTATCTGCCAGCCATGCCAGCGCGTTCAATACGTCGGTTTACTCTACTAGTTCCAAACTTGCCACAGGCAAGTGGGTGAAGGTGACTGTTCCTGAGAATGGCGTCTATGAAATCACCTATGATGAACTCCGTGCAATGGGTTTCTCTAATCCCTCGAAGGTTCACGTTTATGGTACGGGAGGTCATGCCATTAATGAGTTGCTTAACGGCAGCGCCGTTGATGACTTGAAACAGGTACCTATCCTGCGCACTAGCAACAAAATCTGTTTTTACGGCAACGGTCCAGTAGCGTTCTCCCTCGTAGACTATAGTACAAATCCTCATTTCACGCGAATAATCAACCCCTACTGCCAAGAGGGCTGTTATCTCCTGACTGAAGAATCCTCGGCTGACCTGGTCCCTGAGGATAGGATTGTAGGTCCGTTTAGTGAGTATGAAGATTGTATCACGTCGCTGGGTTATTTCTATCATGAACGTGAACTCATGAGCTTGTCTAACACAGGTAAAGATCTGTTGGGTGAGGATTTCTCCAGGCATCCGTTGCGGGTAGACTACTTCTTGCCGCATTTGGCCGACAGCAATGTTGTTGTCCAGTCTAGCATTGCTACTTACGCCAACGAGAATACCTATGCCAATGCTGCACTGCACAGTGGCGGCGTGTCGGATACTATGTCGTATAGTAACAATTCGTCACGCATCTATAAGCCGACACAATACGCTTACTATAATTTCGCGTCGCCCCATGCAACGTTGCATCTGACACGTCCTTTCCAGCAAGGCCAGTACGAGCCCTTGATTAAATTCACCACCGATACCGGCTCGGCTGTTGTTAAACGTCTTGACTATTTTATTATTTCTTATAAACACAATAACATCCTTAACGGAGCTGCCGATAATCAGCTCCTCATGGGTTTTGGAATGAACCGAACCAATGCCCGTTATCTCTTGCCTAGCGCATCGTCGCGGACAGTAGTATGGTTCATCAATAATACCAATAGCCCCCAACGGGTACCTACAGAGTCATATACCAACCCTAACAATAGTGGTTTGGCCTTTTACTCAGGCCCGATTGCACGCTCGATTTATGTGGCCTTTGACCCGTCCAAGACGCTGAAGAAGATTACTTCGCATGAACCGGTGGCTAATCAGAATCTGCATGCTATGGCCGTTCCTGACCTGCTGGTTATCACTACCGACGCGTTCCTGGAACAGGCCAACCGCTTGGCCGATCTGCACCGCGCCGTTGACGGCATCGATGTTGCCGTTGTAACCCAAGACCAGGTCTTCAACGAGTTCTCGAGCGGTACGCGCGACTGCATGGCATTCCGCTTGCTCTGCAAGATGCTGTATGATCGCAACAGCACCAAGTTCAAGAACCTGCTGCTGTTCGGTACGGGTTCGTTCGACAACCGTGAGCTGATGGGCAAACATCCCAATGACCTGTTGACCTACCAGAGCGACAATAGCAACTTTGAGGATTTATCTTACACGTGTGATGACTTTTTCGGTTTCCTGGACGATAATTCTGGATCCAACATGGCCAACGAGAAGTTGCGCATCGGTGTGGGCCGCATTACTTGTATCGATGAAGAAGAGGCCCGCAACGACGTTGACAAGCTGGTTGAGTACTATGCCAACCCCGACTATGGTGTGTGGCGCAACAATACAATCGTGGCCAGCGACTCGCCAGATAAAGGCGAATTCATGTTCCAGGGTCAGGGATACAAGGAGCAGATCGACAACAACCTGCACACGGGCATGCATGTGAACACTGTTCACAATTCCATGTATCCTCGCTCGACGCTTGAGCCCACTTTTGACGTGGAGCGCAAGACGGCTACCGAGGCCAAACGTAAACTGAGCTACTTGCTTAAGGATGGCGCTTATTTCGTCACCTATGTGGGTCATGCAGGCCCTGCCTCGTTCACCAAGAAGAATAAGATGTGGACCACAGGCGATGTGGCTAGTACATCCTATCACCAGTTCCCCATCATGACTACCGTTTGCTGTAATGTGGCACACTATGACAATGACTCCCGTGGAATCGCTGAGCTGATGTTCCACAAGCGTGATGGTGGTGCAATTGCATTGCTGACATCGGCGCGCATGGTGTTTGCATCGGGCAACGACAAGTTGAATAAGTACTTCCTCGACGCGATGTTTAGCTATGATCGTACGGGCGTGATGCCCACGTTGGGCGAAGCTTATAAAGCGTCGAAACTGGGCTTTACCACTTCTAACGTCAACAAGATGTCATTCTTGCTGCTGGGTGATCCCGCCATCCGTGTGAATTATCCTATCTCGAGATTTAACATCACAAAGGTGAACGGAACCACTGTGACCGATACGCTGAAGGCCAAAATCAGCCCGTTGTGCAAGTTTGAGGTTAAGGCCCAGGTGGTTGATGCCAATGGGCACCTCGACACCAGCTTCAATGGTGATGCCACAGTAACACTCTACGATCGCGAGGACTTGTTCACTACATTGACCTTTACAATCAGTGGTGAAAGGGTGGACCGTGACATTTGTTTCGATCGCGCCAAGTTGGCCGAAGTTACGGGACGTGTTGTCAATGGCCTGTTCACGGGCGAGATGATCGTACCCCAATCGCCCTTGGCCAGCAATCAGGACGTGATGATTCGTGTTTATGCCCACAAGGATAACAGCAATTATATGGTCAACGGTTTCACCAAGCAGGTGACCATGTTGCCATTTAATGAGGCTGTTGCCATCACCGATGACCAAGCGCCGGTCATCACTGACATGTTCTTGAACGACGTTTCCTCGTTTACCGATGGAGCCCTTGTGCCCGCCAACTCGAGATTATACATATCTGTTACCGACAATGAAGGCATCAATTTGCAGGCCAATTCGTTGAGCAACACCATGAAGCTGCAGCTCGATGCCGGTAAGCAGTCGTTTGCCGAGGTGACTTGCTATGCTACAGTGGCCGATGGCGGCAAGACGGTGAATATCGAGTTCCCGATGCCTGACCTGACCGAGGGCCTTCACACGATGACCTATACGGTCTATGACATGCTGGGCAACATTGCCACCCGCACGATTTCGTTTGTCGTGGGACAGACGTCGATTGCCTCGCTCGTTGCCGACAAGATGCCGGCATTCCTTGATGGCAGTGTCAGCTTTGACGTCGAGACCGATCTGACCCAGGCACCTGACATGGTGGTGCGCGTCACCGACGCCATCGGCAGGCTCGTGTGGATGACCAATGCCAGCAGTTTCCCTGTCGTTTGGGACATGAAGGACATGAACGGCAACAAGGTCCCCGCAGGCCTGTACCGCTACTTCGGTACCTACAATGATGACGGTTATTATGGTGGCACTTCCATCAACAATCTTATAGTGCTTGACCCCGTCAAGACGGCTAAAAACAATTAGATGCTAACTACTAAAAAACTATAAACAACGAATTAAACAGATGATGTCGATTGATCATATTTTGGCTCAGGCTACCGCAGCTGCGGTCAAGGAGTTGTATGGCGTGGATTTCCCCGCCGAGAAGATTGTTCCCCAAACGACCAAGAAGGAATTTGAGGGCAACGAGACGATTGTGGTATTCCCCTTCCTGAAGGCGTCGCACAAGGCGCCCGACGTGACGGCTCAGGAGATTGGCGAGCACATGCTGGCCCATTGCGACGCTGTCGAGAAGTTCAACGTTATCAAGGGCTTCCTGAACATCACCATCAAACCCTCGTTCTGGACCGGCGTGCTCCAGCATGTCGCCCAGACGCCCGACTATGGCTTCACCGCTGCGACCGACGACAGCCAGCTGGTGATGATTGAGTATTCGTCGCCCAACACCAACAAGCCCCTGCACCTGGGACACGTGCGCAACAACCTGCTGGGTTTCAGCTTGTCCAAGATCATGGAGGCCAACGGCTACAAGGTTGTGAAGACCAATATCGTCAACGACCGTGGCATCCACATCTGCAAGTCGATGCTCGCATGGCTCAAGTGGGGCAACGGCGACACGCCCGAGTCCACGGGCAAGAAGGGTGACCACCTGATTGGTGACTTCTACGTTGCCTTCGACAAACACTATAAGGCCGAGATCAAGGAACTCGTCGAGAAGGGCATGAGCCCCGAAGAGGCCGAGAAACAGGCTCCGCTCATCCAGGAGGCACACGACATGCTGCGCCGCTGGGAGGCTGGCGACCCCGAGGTGCGCGCCTTGTGGGAGAAGATGAACAATTGGGTCTATGCTGGCTTTGACGAGACCTACCGCCGCATGGGCGTTTCGTTCGACAAGATTTATTACGAGAGCGACACCTATTTGGTGGGCCGCGATACCGTGCTCGAGGGCCTCGAGAAGGGCTTGTTCTACCGCAAGGAGGACAACAGCGTGTGGGCCGACCTCACTCCCGACGGCTTGGACCACAAGCTGCTGCTGCGCAGCGACGGTACTTCGGTCTATATGACCCAGGACATCGGCACCGCCCAGTTGCGTTACAAGGACTATCCCATCGACCGCATGATTTATGTTGTGGGCAATGAGCAGAACTACCACTTCCAGGTGCTCTCGTTGTTGCTCGACAAGCTGGGCTTCAAGTGGGGTAAGGACCTGGTGCACTTCTCCTATGGCATGGTAGAGCTGCCCAATGGCAAGATGAAGTCCCGCGAGGGAACCGTCGTCGATGCCGACGAGCTCATGGACGAGATGATCGCCACCGCCACCGAGATGGCCGGTGAGCCTGGACGTCTGCAGGGCGTGTCCGAGGAGGAGCGCGAGGACGTGCTGCGCATGATTGGCCTGGGTGCCTTGAAGTACTTCATCCTCAAGGTTGACCCCCGAAAGACCATGCTGTTCGACCCCAGCGAGTCCATCGACTTCAACGGCAACACGGGCCCCTTCATCCAGTACACACATGCCCGCATCAAGTCGGTACTGCGCAAGAGTGGCGAGGACTATAACGCCGTGGACATCAGCACCGTTGCTCCTAACGAGAAGGAGACCTCGCTTATCCAGAAGCTGGCCGACTTCACCGACGCCGTAGCCGATGCCGGCCGCAACTACAGCCCCGCCTTGATTGCCAACTACGTCTATGACCTGGCCAAGGAATATAACCAGTTCTATCATGACTACAGCATCCTCAAGGAGCAGGACAAGAAGGTGCGCGCCTTCCGCCTGCTGCTCAGTGCCACAGTTGCCGATGTCATTTGCCGCGGCATGTCGCTGCTCGGCATCGAGGTGCCCGAGCGCATGTAAAATAACCAGTAGAGTTGGCATGGTTTTTGCTACTGATAACTAAGAACTAAAAACTAACAACTACAAGATATGAACAACTGGAATAATAACATCGAGAACGGCTATCAGACCGCCGTTCAGGCCGAGAATGAATTGACGTTGCAGCGCTATGTCGCTGGCGTGATGCGCAAGGTGTATGGCAAGATGGCTTTGGGCCTGTTGGCCACCGCCATCACGTCCTACCTGATGTTGTCTAGCCATGCTCTGATGAACATGCTGTTCAGCACCACGGCGACAATCTGGATTCTGTTTGCAGCCGAGTTGGGTCTGGTCATCTACCTGAGTGCCCGCATCGACAAGCTGAGTGCAGGCACGGCCACCGCCCTGTTCTACGCCTACAGTATTTTGAACGGCATCACGTTGACGCCTATCTTCCTGACATATACCGGCGTGTCGATTGCCACAACCTTTGCGATTACGGCTGGCACCTTTGGCGCCATGACCATCTTCGGCTATGTGACGCGTCAGGACTTGTCAAAGATGGGCTCCTTCCTGTTCATGGCACTGATTGGACTCATCGTGTGCGCTATAGTGAATATGTTCATGAAGAACTCAATGTTTGACCTGCTCATCAGTTGTGCCGGTGTGCTCATCTTCGTGGGACTCACCGCATGGGATACCCAGGCTATCAAGCGCATGTGCGGCGAGGCCGATCCCTCGACGCTGGGCAAGGTCGCCACGATGGGCGCTCTGACCCTCTATCTCGACTTCATCAACCTGTTCCTGTATCTGCTGCGCTTCTTCGGCAGCCGCGATTGATAAAAACTACAAATTACGCGAATTCAACGAATAGCATCCGCATCCAGATAAAAGGAAGACAACAAATACAATTGACCCCGACAACACTCATGTTGCCGGGGTTGATTTTGAATATAAATGGTCATAAATGTCCACGAATGGTCATGAATATATTTTTTTAATGGTCACTCATGGTAGTTTATGGTCATTCGTGTAAAAAAACTCAGTTAAGTAGTTGTTTGAGTTGTGCAAGTTGTCTTTAATTTGTGTTCTAACGTTGCCGGGGTTAAATTTTGAACATAAATGGCCATCAATGTCCACGAATGGTCATGAATATATTTTTAATGGTCATTCATGGTAGTTTATGGTCATTCGTGTAAAAAACTCAGTTAAGTTGGTTGAGTTGTGCAAGTTGTCTTTAATTTGTGTTCTAACGTTGCCGGGGTTGATTTTTAAACATAAATGGCCATCAATGCCCACGAATGGTCATGAATTTTTTTTTTAATGGTCATTCATGGTAGTTTATGGTCATTCGTGTAAAAAAAACTCAATTAAGTTGTTTTGGTTGTTTTAGTTGTCTTTATGATAGCTAGGAACCGGATGGTGTTGAATTATTGTTGTCTTTTAGGCGTTGTCGTTGGTGGGGCAGTGGAAAATGTATTACCTTTGTGGTGATGATTTACAACAAAATTCAAGGACGATGAAACGTATATTTCTGATATCGATGTTAGCCTTGCTGCCCGTGCTGGCAGTGGCTCAGGGTTGGCCTGCCAATTATGGAGGCGTGATGTTGCAGGGGTTCTATTGGGACTCCTATAACGATAGCAAGTGGACCAATCTTCAATCTCAGGCCGTAGAGTTGGCCGAGTTCTTCCAACTCGTGTGGATTCCACAGAGCGCCAGCTGTGGCGGCTATAGCTCCATGGGCTATGACCCCGAGTATTGGTTTTCCAACTACACAAGTTCCTTCGGCAACAAATCGGAATTGCAGTCGATGATCAATACCTTCAGGTCAAAGGGCATCGGCACTATTGCCGATGTGGTCATCAACCACCGCAAGAGCATCACCGACTGGGTCACATTCCCCGCCGAGGTCTACAAGGGCACGACTTACCGCCTGCAGTCTACCGACATCTGCCGCAACGACGATGGCGGGGCCACGCTTAACTGGGCCAACAGTAACGGCCGCTCGCTGAGCGCCAACAACGACAGCGGTGAGGACTGGAGCGGACTGCGCGACCTGGACCACTCCAGCAGTAACGTGCAGACCACCGTCAAGGCCTACCTGCGCATGCTGCTCGATGACCTGGGCTATGCGGGTTTCCGCTACGACATGACCAGGGGTTATGCCGCCAGCTACACCGGATTGTATAATGCCTATGCCACGCCGACCTATTCGGTGGGCGAGTATTGGGACGGCAACCTGAGTGCCGTGAAATCTTGGATTGACGGCACCAAGGTGAGTGGAGTGGTGCAGAGTGCGGCTTTTGACTTCCCCTTCCGCTACACCATTCGCGATGCGGTGAACAACAACAATTGGACAGGCCTCTCGGGCAACGGTCTGAACATGGATGCAAATTATCGCCGCTACTCGGTGACCTTTGTCGAGAACCACGACACGCAGTACCGTGACTCTTACAACCCCCAGGACCCCATCAACCAGTATGTCGAGGCCGCCAATGCCTATATGCTTGCCATGCCCGGCACGCCTTGCATCTTCCTCAAACACTGGCAGACCTACAAGGAGAGCATCAAGCAGATGATTTATGCCCGTCAGTTGGCAGGCATCACCAATACAAGCACGACCACAAGGCACGCCTACAGTGCCAACAACAATTACCACGTGCAGCGCACCACGGGCAACCGTGGCTCCCTGCTCGCCGTGATGGGTGGCAGCGGTTTCTCGATACCTTCAACCTATGTGTTGGTGGCCAGTGGCACCAACTATCGCTTGGCACTGAGCAAGACGACCGAGACAGCGTGGGCCAGCGTTCCCAGCGGCAAGCATCAGGACCCGTTCAACGTCACGCTCACAGCCATTACCCAATCCTCGGGCGCCCAAATCGTCTATACCCTCGATGGCAGCGAACCCACTGCTACCAATGGCACCGTGATAGCCAGCGGCTCGAGCGTCGCCATCAATCGTTGCCTGACCATGAAAGCAGGCTTGCTGATTAACGGTGTGGTGACCGGTGTCATCACCCGCAACTACACGGTGGTGAACGAGGAGTATGATGCCTACGAAATCACTGTTTATCTCAAAGACCCGACCGTGGCTCCCAACAACTGGCCGCAGGTGGCCTACTACTGCTGGGATGTCAACAATGTGCAGCAGTGCGGCAACTGGCCCGGCACGGTGGTGACCGAGACCCGCATGGTGGGTGGCGTTAAGTTCTATTGCAAGACCTTTAGCATCACGGGCAGCCAGTATTATCTTAACTTCGTCTTCAGCCAGGGCGGCAGCACTGCAGGCAGCCACCAGACCGTGGATGTGACGGGCGTGCGCCAGACCGCCTTCTTTGAGGTGACGACCCAGACCAACAAGTATCAAGTCAGGGACGTGACCGGCACCTATCTGCCGTATCTCGATGACCAGACCGAACCGGGCGACGTGAATGGCGATGGTGCTGTGAATATTGCCGATGTGACGGCCTTGATCGACTATCTGCTGAGTGGAGATGCCGAGTTGATTGACGAGGCTGCGGCCGACGTGAATGGCGACACGCTCATCAACATCGCCGATGCGGCAGCCCTGATTGACCTGTTGCTGGGCAGTTGATTGTGCCGATGCGCCATTTGAGTGATTATTCACGTGTGAAACACAATAAATGAGGGTTTTCTAAGTTTATAAGGTAAAAAGACAATAGAAATATCTGCTGATTAGAAATGAAACTGACGAAATCCATAGTTGCCATCGCACTGATGGCTACCGCATTAACTGCCTGGTCACAGGACGACATCAAGAATACCGAATTTAACCCTGTCACCACGGGTGTCACCTCGTTGAGTATCACCCCTGATGCACGTGGCGCGTCGATGGGTGACCTGGGTGCCGCTACCGAGGCCGATGTCAATTCCCAATTCTGGAACCCGTCAAAGTATGCCTTCGCCTATAGCCAGGCTGGCGTTTCGCTGTCCTACACGCCGTGGTTGCGCAAGATTGTCAATGACATCTATCTGGCCAACCTGTCAGCCTTTTACAAGATTGGTAGCGGTGACAATCAGGCGGTGAGTGCCTCGTTGCGCTACTTCTCGTTGGGCGAAGTGATGGCTACCGATGGCGATGGTGCCGTGCTCTCGACCATTAACCCGTTTGAGATGTCGGTGGACTTGGGTTATAGCCGCAAGTTGAGCGAGAAATTCTCGATGGGTGTTGTCCTGCGTTACATCTACAGTGACCTGGGCTACAGCGACATGAATACGGGCGATCAGACGTCGAGCGCCTCAGCCTTCTCGGCCGACCTGTCGGGCTACTATACGACATATCCGGTGATTGGCCGCAACGAGTGCCAGTGGTCGCTGGGTTTCAATGTGTCTAATGTCGGTTCTAAGGTGTCCTACAACAAGGGTAACGACCCTGCTTACTTGCCTGCGAACCTGAGAATTGGTACTGCATTCACATTCCCCCTTGCCGAGTACAATAACCTGACGCTGGCTTTTGATGCCAACAGGTTGCTCGTTCCTGCCAAGCCCCGTCTGGCCGACTATCCTGACGCGTTGGCCTATGACGACGCACTGGAGGAGTGGAAGAACAAATCGAGCATCACGGGTATCTTCGACAGTTTCAAGGACAACTTCGCTAAGCGCATCACCTACTCGATAGGTGCCGAGTATGCCTACAACCAGCGCTTCTTCCTGCGTGGCGGCTACTATTATGAGAGCAAATATGCCGGTAACCGTCAGTACTTCGGCCTGGGTGCAGGTTTTGGGCTTAACGTCATCAAGATTGATGCCAGCTACATGATTGCTACGGCACAAAACAGCCCGCTGGACCAGACGCTGCGCTTCACCCTGTCGTTTGACATGGATGGCATCAAGGACCTCTTTGGCCGCAACTAATCAGTTAAGATACAGATTAACCGTGCCGTGGCTCTGCCGCGGCACACTAACATAAGTAAGAGACATGACGCGCGTTGGCTTTGGATTTGATGTGCACCGGCTGGTCGAGGGCAGGGCCCTGTGGCTAGGCGGTGTCAACATTCCCTGGGAGAAGGGGTTGCTGGGACACAGCGACGCCGACGTGGCCATCCATGCCCTGTGCGACGCCCTGCTGGGCGCCGCTGCTTTGCGCGACATCGGTTACCATTTCCCTGACACCGACCCTCAATACAAGGGCATCGACAGCCGTTTGCTGTTGCGCCATGTGATACGTTTGCTCGACGAGAACGGCTACCGGTTGGGTAACTGCGACATCACCATCTGTGCCGAGCAACCCAAGCTCAATCCCCACATCCCCGCCATGCAGCAGGAACTGGCCGCGTGCATGGCTTGTGACCCCTGTCAGGTGTCCATCAAGGCCACCACGACCGAGCGGCTGGGCTACACCGGCCGCGGTGAGGGCATTGCCGCCCATGCAGTAGCGTTAATCGAAACCAAACCGCAACAACCATGATGGCTGGGGCAAAAAAGCGGCAGCGTGTGCCCTATCTGGACATCCTGCGCGTTGTGGCCTGCCTGCTGGTCATCCTCATCCACACGCCCATACGTCAATACGACACCTATTATAACACGCCGTCGATTGCCGGTGCGGTCTATACCGTGCTGGTGGCGGTGAATTGCAATCTGTTCTTCATGATTACGGGTGCCCTGTTGTTGCCCGTGACGATGACTGGCCGCCGCTTTGTCAAGCGCCGCCTGGCCGTTGTTCTGCCACCACTTGTGGTGTGGACAGTCGTCTATCTGCTTGAGCATACTTTCCTGCTGCACAACTTCACGCCGCGGTTGCTCACGTCCATCCTCTTCCATCCGGTCGAGGGGCTGTTGTGGTATGTGTATGTGCTGCTGGTCATCTATGTGACCTTGCCGCTGGTGAGCCGTTGCATCGACGCAATCGGCAAGCGGGGCGTCGAGGTCATGCTCGTGCTGTGGGTGCTCTCATCGCTCATCCCTTATCAGCACGGCATCTTCATGGAGGCCTCGCAATACAGCCACAACATGTTCGGCGCCTTTGCCAACTACTACGGCTATGTACTGCTGGGCTATTACCTGCACCATTACGGATTGCCCGTCTTTACCCGTCAACACGGCTGGAAATGGGCGTTGCTGTTCGTCTTCGGCATTGTGGCGATGCCTTTGTTCGAGTTCCTGGTGCAGGGCCACTTTGGAATCACCTGGCAGCAGCACATCGACACCATCACCAACGACATCAGCATCAACAACATCGCCATGGCGACCCTGCTTTTCGTGCTGGTACAACGTTTCGCTCCCGAACGTTATGACCGCAAGAGCCGTCCCATGACCGCCACCTGGTGGCCCGTGTTGAGCCGGTGCACCTTTGGCATCTACCTGTCCCAGATGATCATCCTGCGCCAGGTCGTATGGCCCCTCACGCCCTGGCTCTCCCGCACCCACTGGCTCGTCGATAGCCTGGTGAGCGCCATCTTTACCTTCATCATCTGCTTCATCCTCGTCTTCATCCTGCGCCGCCTCCCCATCCGCCGCTATCTCGTCGGCAAATAAAAATTGGCTGCAATAGCCATTTTGGGTGGGTGTATGTTTAAGAGTCCGTCACATGGTTGAAATGTGGCGGTTATTTTTTGCTGGTTCGAAATGAAACCTTATCTTTGCGTTATCAACTCGTCAAACCTTTAAAATGAAAAGTGATGAAAAATAAACTACTGCTCTTGTTCTTGATACTGGCCTCTGTTGTGTTACCGGCACGGGCCGACTTTGTGCTGAACGGCAACACGTACTCTGCCGACACGATGCTTCGTCGTCAAGTGGGTCCTGGTATGATTAACACTATTGTGCGCATACCGGGCATACCTTTGAATGTCTATGTGGTAGAGGTTGACCTCAACAATCCTTATAACCGTGTTGAGACTACCTATGCGAACAGTAAACTGGGCTCGACCGAGAAGCTCGCTGATGCTGTAGTGCGTCATCGCACCCCAACCAAGCGCCCGTTGGTTGCCTGTAATGCCAACTTCTGGGTTACCACTCAGTCGGGAACTCCTAGCGCTTTTGAATTAGGTTCGCCGCTGGGTGGTGTTGTGTGCAACGATACGACGGTAGTCAATGACAACAATACCTATGATACCTGGGCTGGCGGCCCCTGGTGCAATGGTACGGCAGCCATTACCCAAGACAAGACTATCATGATGGGACGCTTGAAATGGAGTGGTTTTATTAACTCTGAAAAATTTGCCCAACCACTCGAATTCCAGAACGTCAACCGCCGAGCCGTGACAGGCGAGATTTGCCTGTATGGACCTCCCTTCGGCAGCACTCGCCGTTTCGAGAACAACTGGATCAATTATAATACCCGAGGTGACAATCACAGTGACAATTATTTTCTGACCTTCGTGGAGGGTAGCCAATGGGGTGAAAAGTCGCCCATGAAATTCAGGGTGGACAGTATCCTCAAGTCCAAAGACAGACGTTGGCTGGGAGATTTTGATGCTTGCTTGACGGTCACCGGTGATGCCAACAAGGCGATTATGGCCGCACTCGAAGTGGGGGACGTCATTGAGGTGACTTCTGGCTGGACTCCGCTTGACCCTGATGCAGCGGTTGTTTCTAGTAGCCCTATTGAAAACCTGGTTACCGGAAACTCAACCCTCATGCACAATGGTGTGCTTACCGACCGCAATACGCAAGACGGCTACAATACTCCTGCTTACTCTCGTACATGTTATGGAACGTCGGCCGATGGCAAGCATCTCTATCTGCTTGTGATAGACAAGTCTGCCAGCAAACAATACGGCACCTCGTTAGGCTGCTCGACAACCGAGGCCTGCGAAATTCTGCGCCAAATGTGTCCCGATGTCAATGAGATCGTGAACATGGATGCCGGAGGATCGGCCGAGATGCTGGTGCATGGCAAGGTCATCAACACCACAACCGAGGGCACTCCTCGCGGTGTAGCTTGCGGCTGGATGGTCGAGGCGATTGGCGAGGAAGATGACCAAGTGGCCAGCATCGCCTTTGATCAGTTCCGCCTGGATATTCCCGAATTTGCCACTGCAACGCCTCGCATCTTGGGCTACAATATGATAGGAGAACTTGTCAGCGAAGATGTAAAGGGCTTTACCCTGACCTGCAGTGAATCTGTCGGAACGGCCGAGGGAGACGTCTTCCGCGCTACCGATGTCGAGGCGTGGGGTACCATTACCGCGACCCTCGACGGGATGTCGGCAACAATCCCTGTACATGTGATGCCTGCCAGACCGTATATCTTGCTGAACCCTCTGGTAATCGATGATCGCGATTACACGATTGAGGTGGCCTCAAAGATGGTCAATAAGGTTTACTTCTACGATACGTCAGGTATTGAATGGACAGTAGATGACAGTTCGGTGGCTTCGGTAACCGATGGTGTATTGCGTGGCGAGAGCAATGGCAGCACAAAGATTTATTGCACGATGGGCCCGTATGACCTTAAGGGTACCGTTAATGTTCAAATCAGCGATGAGCCTTACCGCTATGAGCCGTGGAGCGGCTGGACGGTAAAGGGCACTGGTGCCAAGAATCTGGTGATGGACGAGGAATCAGGCCACATGACCTTTGACTACGTCACCAATAGGGCCCCCAATATTAAGATGACTAAGGACTTGGTGCTCTTCGGCCTTCCCGATACAGTGGCTCTCGTCTTTAATTCGACAATGCCGATCAATTACATCCAGGTTGATACCCGCAATTATTTCTATACTAAGACCAACTACATCAGGTTTGACCCGGAGGATGGCAGCGACACGTTTGAAACGGGCGTTGACCATCTGCTCCTGCTCAATCTCAAGGAACTGGGCGGTGTTGACTATGTGGGCACCTATCCGATAAACATCAAGTCCATCAAGTTTACGCTCGACAAGAACGCTGAGGAAAAGGAATATGAATTGAATCTCAAGGCCTTGTATTGCCACTATCCCGGTTCTTGGGAAGAACCACCGGTTATCCCGGGTGATGTAAATGGGGATGGTGAGGTCAATATTGCTGATGTGAATGTGATTATCGAAGCCATTCTGACAGGTAATTCCAATCCTGATGCCGACGTCAACGGTGACACCGAAATCAACATCGCCGACGTCAACTCCGTCATCAACATCATCCTCACGACATAGAAATGACATGGGTAAAGTTGCCCATTATGGCAAATATTAGTACCTTTGTGCCGCTTTTAGCAAAATAGGTATTATTGACTGATGAAAGAGAGTGAAAAACCTGAAAAAGGTAATCAGATAATTGAGGAAGCGGCACAGGCTGAATACAAGTACGGCTTTGTGACCGACATCGAGACCGAGGTCATCCCCAAGGGACTGGACGAGGATGTGGTGCGCCGCATCTCGGCCCTGAAGGGTGAGCCCGAGTGGCTGCTGGAGTTCCGCCTGAAGGCTTATCGCCACTGGCTGACGCTCAAGGCGCCCACATGGGGACATGTGCATGTGCCCGAAATCGACTACCAGGCCATTAGCTATTATGCCGCGCCGCGTCAAAAGGCTGCCAACGACAAAAAGGAGATTGACCCTGAGTTGAAGAAGACCTTCGACAAACTGGGCATTCCCCTGGAGGAGCAGTTGCGTCTGAGCGGCATGGCTGTTGACGCCGTGATGGACAGTGTGAGCGTGAAGACGACCTACCGTGAGCGTCTGGCCGAACTGGGTGTGATCTTCTGCTCCATCAGCGAGGCCGTGAAGGACTATCCCGACCTGGTGCGCAAGTACTTGGGCAAGGTGGTCCCCTATACCGACAACTTCTATGCCGCGTTGAACTCGGCCGTATTCAGCGACGGCTCGTTTGTGTACATCCCCAAGGGCGTGCGTTGCCCGATGGAGCTGTCCACCTACTTCCGCATCAATGCTGCCCAGACGGGCCAGTTTGAGCGCACCCTTATCGTGGCCGATGATGACGCCTACGTATCCTATCTGGAGGGCTGCACCGCCCCCATGCGCGACGAGAACCAGCTGCATGCCGCTATCGTGGAGATTGTGGTTGAGGACCGTGCCGAGGTCAAGTACAGCACCGTCCAGAACTGGTATCCCGGCGACAAGGACGGCAAGGGCGGCATCTACAACCTGGTGACCAAGCGCGGACTGTGCCGCGGCGACCACAGCAAACTGTCGTGGACACAGGTCGAGACCGGCAGCGCCATCACGTGGAAATATCCCAGCTGCGTGCTCAAGGGTGACCACTCGGTGGGCGAGTTCTACAGTGTGGCCTTGACCAACAACTGGCAGGAAGCCGACACGGGTACCAAGATGATACACCTGGGCAAGCACAGCACCAGCACCATCGTGAGCAAGGGCATCAGCGCCGGCCACAGCCAGAACAGCTACCGCGGTATGGTCAAGATTGCTCCCAAGGCGACCGGTTGCCGCAACTTTACCCAGTGTGACAGCCTGCTGCTGAGCGACACCAGCGGAGCACACACCTTCCCCGTCATCGAGGTGGGCAACGACACGTCGGTGGTCGAGCATGAGGCTACCACGAGCAAAATCAACGAGGACCAGATCTTCTACTGCAACCAGCGCGGCATCTCGACCGAGGACGCTGTGGGCCTCATCGTCAACGGCTATGCCAAGGAGGTGATGGCCAAGTTGCCGATGGAGTTTGCCGTCGAAGCTCAAAAACTGCTCAGCGTCTCGCTCGAGGGCGCCGTGGGCTAAAAACAACTAACAACTAAGGACTAAAACCTAACAACTATCATATGCTAGTCATTAAAGATTTACAGGCCTCGATCGAGGATAAGCAGATATTAAAGGGCATCAACCTGACTGTCAAGCCGGGCGAGGTGCATGCCATTATGGGTCCCAACGGTTCGGGCAAGAGCACGTTGAGCGCTGTGCTCACGGGCAACCCCGCCTATACCGTGACCGGCGGCAGCGTCGAGTTCTACGGCAAGGACCTGCTGGCCCTTTCTCCTGAGGACCGTGCCCACGAGGGCGTTTTCTTGAGCTTCCAGTATCCTGTTGAGATTCCCGGTGTGTCGATGGTCAACTTTATGCGCACCGCCATGAACGAGAAGCGCAAGTACTTCGGCCAGGAGCCGTTGAGCGCTGCCGACTTCCTGAAAATCATGCGTGAAAAGCGCTCCATCGTGCAACTCGACAACAAGCTGGCCTCACGTGCCGTGAACGAGGGCTTCTCGGGTGGCGAGAAGAAGCGCAACGAGATTTTCCAGATGGCGATGCTCGAACCCAAGCTGAGCATCCTGGACGAGACCGACAGCGGCCTTGACATCGATGCCCTGCGCATCGTCGCCAGCGGTGTGAACACCCTCAAGAGCAAGGACAACGCCACCATCGTCATCACCCACTACCAGCGTCTGCTGGACTACATCAAGCCCGACTTCGTGCACGTGCTCTACAAGGGCCGCATCGTCATGAGCGCCGGTCCCGAGCTGGCATTGGAGCTTGAGGAGAAGGGGTATGACTGGATCAAGGAACAAGTCGATTCACAGCAATAAGAGTGACATGAACGCACTACAGCAATATATCGACCTGTATGACGAGAGCCGCGAGGTCATCGAGGACCAGTCGCCCGAACTGCTGAACGCGTTGCGACCCGCTGCGCGCGAGCAGCTTGCCACGGCGCGCCTGCCGCGCAAGGGCAGCGAGGACTATGAGGCTACCGACCTCGAGGCCGTCTTCGCCCACGACTATGGCGTGAACGTGAACCGCCTGCCCTTTGATGCCGACCCTGCCGAGACCTTCCACTGCGATGTGCCCAACATGAGCACCTGCCTGTACTACACCAGCAATGACGCTTTCCACAGCAGTGCCACGGCCGAGCGCAACATCGGCCAGGTGGTCGTGGAGCCGTTCAGCATGGCAGCGGTGGATTATCCCGAACTGATGTCGGCCTATTACGGCAAGTTGGCCAAGATGAGCGACCCCACCGTCGCATTGAACACCCTGCTCGTGCAGGACGGACTGTTCATCTATGTGCCCGACGGTGTCGTGGCCGAGCGCCCCATCCAGCTGGTCAACATTTTTAACGCTGCCCTCGACATGATGGTGCAGCGCCGCTTGCTCATCATCGTGGGCAAGAACGCCAGCATCAAGCTGCTGGCATGTGACCATTCACAGAGTGCCGATTACCACTACCTGAGCAATCAGGTGATTGAGATTGTCGCCATGCAGGGCAGTACGCTCGACTATTATGACATGGAGGAGAGTACCCCCAAGACCAGCCGCGTGTCGTCCATCTATGTGAACCAGCACGAGGACAGTAACGTGCTCATCGACGGCATCACGCTCACCAACGGATTCACCCGCAACAACTATCACGTCGAGGTCAACGGCGAACATGCCGAGACCCATCTGCTGGGCATGACCATCGCCAGCGGTGAGCAGCATGTGGACAGCCACACCTTCATCAGCCACAACGCACCCCGTTGCCACAGCAACGAGATGTTCAAGTATGTGCTCAACGACAACGCTGTCGGCGCATTTGCCGGCAAGATCTTGGTCAAGCCCAATTGTCCGCGTGTCGAGGCCTATCAGGGCAACCGCAACCTGTGCGGCGCTCCCACGGCCAAGATGTACACCAAGCCGCAACTGGAGATTTACACCGACGATGTGATGTGCTCTCATGGCTCGGCCGTGGGCCAGCTCGACGAGGAGGCGTTGTTCTACATGCGCACGCGCGGCATCGGCATCGACGAGGCACGCCGACTGTTGATGCAGGCCTTTGTCGCCGACGTCATCGACGGAGTGCGCCTTGACGCCCTCAAGGACCGCTTGCACTACCTGGTGGAGAAACGCTTTGCCGGCACGTTGAGCAACTGCGCCGGCTGCATGGCCTCCTGCAAAAACAGTTAGCAGTTTTTAGGCGATAGTAATCATACTAACAACTTAAAACTCACAACTCACAACTAGAAACAATGGACATCAACAAGATACGTGAGGATTATCCCATCTTGAAGCGCGAGGTGGCTGGCCGCCCGCTCGTCTATCTCGACAATGCCGCCACGTCGCAAACGCCGCGTCCCGTGGTGGAGGCCATCGACCAGATGTACTACCACTACAAGGCCAACGTGCACCGCGGTGTGCACACCCTGTCGCAGGAGGCTACCGACCTGGTGGAACTCACGCGCGAGAAGGTGCGTGCCTTCATCAATGCCGGCAGCACCCAGGAGGTTATCTTCACCCGTGGCACGACCGAGGGCATCAACCTCGTGGCATCGTCCTTTGGCCAGATGCTTGAAAACGGTGACGAGATCATCCTCACCGTGATGGAGCATCACAGCAATATCGTGCCCTGGCAGCTCATCGGGCAGCGCAAGCGTGTCACGCTGCGTGTCGTGCCCATCGACAACAGCGGTCAGGTGGATATGGTGGCCTATGAGGACCTCTTCAGCGACAACACCCGCTTTGTCGCCCTGGCTCACGTGTCAAACGTGCTGGGCACGGTCAACCCCGTCAAGGAGATGATTGCCATCGCCCACCGTCATGGCGTGCCCGTACTCATCGACGGAGCCCAGGCCGCACCCCATGTTCATGTCGATGTCCAGGACCTGGATTGCGACTTCTATGCCTTCTCGAGCCACAAGATGTACGGTCCTGCCGGTGTGGGCATCCTCTACGGCAAGCGCTTCTGGCTGGACAAGATGCCGCCTTATCAGGGTGGGGGAGAGATGATCGGCCAGGTGACGTTTGAGCGCACCACCTTTGCCGAACTGCCATTCAAGTTTGAGGCCGGCACGCCCGACTTTGTCGATATCGCCGCTTTTGGTGCCGCCATCGACTATATCCAATCGTTGGGCATTGAGAATATCGCAGCCCATGAGCACGAACTGCTCACCGCCGCCATCGAGGGCTTGCAGACGATAGACGGCATGCGCCTGTTTGGCACAGCGCCCGGCAAGAGCGGCGTGGTTTCGTTCCTGGTGGACAATATCAGCAGCTATGACATGGGTCTGCTGCTTGACAAGCTGGGCATTGCCGTTCGCACCGGCCACCATTGTGCCCAGCCGCTGATGGCCCGCTATGGTGTGACGGGTATGGTGCGCGCCTCGTTTGCCGTCTATAACACGCTCGCCGAGGTCGCCTCGTTTGTCGCTGCTACCCGCCGCGTCGCCGATATGCTGCGATAACCCTTTCCGTTACATGTTGACCCGCACAGACACTGCCAGGAACCATGGCCTTGATTTCATCAAAGGAATCGCGGCGTGTCTGATTGTTTTTGCCCACGTCCCCTTTCCCAGGCCATTCGGCGTGTATGTGGCCTATCTGTCCACCGTTTCGGTATCGGTGTTCTTCATGGTTTCGGGCTATTTCTCGTCAGGTGCCTCCCGGCAAAAGCTGTGGAGGGGAGTCAAGCGCACATTCACCTATCTGCTTGTGGCCGACGTCCTCTATCTGATCAAGATGTTGATTGATAGGGACTTTGACTACCAGGATGTTCTCAACTTCCTGTTGAATGAGGTGTTTACACTGGAACACCTGCTTAAGACCGTAGTCATCTCACAGTCTAAGATTTGTTTCGTCGCCTGGTTCCTGATTGCTTTGCTCGTGTGCTATGTGATGAGGCTGTTGCTTGGTAAACGGTTGCGCATATTGGGCGTTATCGGTTTCGTCGTCGGAGTGGTGGTATCGTTGCCGCCTATCGACAATCACATGGACTTTCCCGTGAGCAACCCGTGGCTTTGGGGCATTCCGTTCTTCACCTTGGGCGAGTGGGTCCGTGAGCATGAAACCCAAATAATCGATACCTTGGGGCGGAGGGCCCTGGTCGGCATCTGCTTGTTGGGTCTGGCTGTGATTGTGGTGTCTCGTTATTGCGGAACCCAATGGTGGTTTGTGGGGAATTGGCTTCTGGCTCCGGCCTTGTTCCTGCTCTTTATCAGGAGTGGCATGCCCGCTAACCGGTTTTGCCTGCTGGGCAGCACCTATGTCTTTTTCATCTACATCATGCATCCGCTCGTGTCGGCGTGTTATCATGCCGTGAGGGGCGATATAGGCATGGTCGAGTCATGGTTGCGCCCCCTCGTTGTGCTGGTGGCGACTGTGCTGCTGGCGGCAGTCTATTATGCGGCCAAATCGCTGATAGTCGCACGAGTGAGGCATTAAGCCTTTTCATGGTAAGAATAACGAAAAAGACAGGATTCCCACCCTGTCTTTTCTTACTTTCTTAGTAGTGTTCTGAAGCCTAAAAACTTTATTAACTAAACCCAAATGATCATGGCCTATAGATTAAAGGCAAGTCTTCCATTATGATGCTTGGATGTTTTCTATCACAAAATAAATGGATTCCTTTCACCTGTACAAATCTTTTCGGCCAATGGGCTGTTTTTTTCGGCGAAACCCGAAATACGCCGCCCATGTCGGTGAAAAAATGTGGGTTAAGGCGCTGGTTGATAGTTGCGTCCAACGATGTCGCACAGGAAACGGCGCCCCATATAGGAGGCCATGATACCGAGTTTGTTCTTGGCCCTGACGTTGGGGTCTAGCAGACACTTGTTGCGCAGGCGCTTGATGCCGTTCCAGCATCTGTCCTCGAGTTGCTTGTGGTCACCGCTCTTGTCCTGGTGGCCGAGCAGCAGGATGTTGAAATAGGCGCTCAACAGGCGGCTGCGCACCGCCTCTACATACTGCGGGTCCTCGCGCTGCATCTGCCGCTCCAGGTTCTCGCACACCTCGAGCACGGCGGCTCGCTTGGGCGAGAACACCCTCATGCTGTTGCTCACGTGCTGGCGATAGCCGTACAGCACATCGTCGATGGCAACAACACGGTGGCATTTCCTGAGCAACGGATAGATTATCGCCAGGTCCTCGTAGATGATGCCTAGCGGGAAACGAATGCCGTCGAACAGCGTGGCCTTGAACAGGCGCCCCCACGGCGAGTGGGTGAGGCCGTGCTGATAGAACACGGCCAGCATGGCCTGCTGCTGGTCATAGAGTCTCGGGCTGCCGTCACGGCGTCGGCCAAAGTCGGGCTCAGAACCGAAAAAGGCGGTGTAGCCTGTCACGGCAATGTCGGCATCGTGCTCCTGCATGAGGCCGAGCAGGGTGGCGGTGAACTCGGGGTGAATCACGTCGTCGCTATCGACCATCATCACCAGTTCGCCCGTCATGGCATCCAGTGCCGTGTTGCGTGCCGCCGAATGGCCACCGTTGGGCTGATGGATGACACGGATGCGGTCATCACGTTCAGCCCAACGGTCGCTGATGGCTCCGCTGTTATCGGTGCTCCCATCGTCCACCACGATGATCTCGAGGTGGCGATAGGTCTGGGCGACAATGCTCTCGAGGCATTGTTCCAGGAACGCCTCGGCATTATAGGCCGGGACGAGGACCGATATGAGCGGTTCCTGGCTCATTATTTCACTTTCCACTCAAAGCCGTCCTTCGTGTCCTTGACCTCGAAGCCGAACTCGCTGAGCTTGTCGCGGATCAGGTCGCTGGTGGCCCAGTCCTTGTTGGCCTTGGCATTGCGGCGCATCTCCAGCAGCAGGTCAACGGCCTGGCGGTAAGGCTCCAGGTTCACGCTGTCGCCGCCGGCGGCATCGTCGCGGATGCCCAGCACGTCGAACAGGTAGGTCTGGAAGACGCTCTTCAGCTCGTCGATGTCGGCCTGGCTGAGTGTGGCATTGCCGTCATTGGCCTGGTTGATGACCTTGCAGGCATCAAACAGGGTGGCAATGACAGTGGGCGTGTTCAGGTCATCGTTCATCGCGTCGGCGCAGCGCTGGCGGTAGTTGTCGAGCGTTACCGACGACTGCGGTGCGGCGGCGAGGGCATTCAGGCGGTGCCAGCCGTCGAGCATGCGCTCCAGGGCTTTCTCGGCAGCCTGCAGGGCCTCGTTGCTGAAGTCCACGGTGCCGCGGTAGTGTGCCTGAAGGATGAAGAAACGGATGGTCATGGGTGTGTAGGCCTGGGTCAGGGCAGGGTGGTCGCCCGTGAAGAACTGCTCCAGGGTGATGAAGTTGCCCAGCGACTTGCCCATCTTTTGCCCATTGATGGTGATCATGTTGTTATGCATCCAGTAGTGCACCATCTCGTCGCCCTGGCTGGCTACGGCCTGTGCAATCTCACACTCGTGGTGCGGGAACACGAGGTCCATGCCGCCGCCGTGGATGTCGAAGTGCTTGCCCAGATACTTGCGTCCCATGGCGGTGCACTCGCAGTGCCAGCCGGGGAAACCGTCGCTCCAGGGCGACGGCCAGCGCATGATGTGCTCGGGCTGTGCCTTCTTCCACAAGGCGAAGTCGGCCTGGTTGTGCTTCTCGCCCACACCCTCCAGCTCGCGGCTGGCGTTGAGGATGTCGTCGAGGCTGCGACCCGAGAGCGCACCGTAGCGGTGGTCGCGGTTGTAGGCCTCGATGTCAAAATAGACGCTGCCGTTGCTCTCGTAGGCATAGCCGTTGGCCATGATCTGCTTGACCAGTTCCTCTTGCTCGATGATGTGCCCGGTGGCATGCGGCTCGATGCTGGGAGGCAGCACGTTGAGCGACTGCATGGCGGCATGGTAGCGGTTGGTGTAGTACTGTGCCACTTCCATGGGCTCGAGTTGCTCGAGGCGTGCCTTCTTGGCAATCTTGTCTTCGCCCTCGTCGGCATCATGCTCGAGATGGCCCACGTCGGTGATGTTGCGCACATAGCGCACCTTGTAGCCCAACTGTTGCAAGTAACGGAACAGCACGTCGAAGGTGATGGCAGGACGGGTGTGGCCCAGGTGCGGGTCTCCATAGACCGTCGGGCCGCACACATACATGCCCACCATGGGCTCGTTCAGGGGCACGAAGTGCTCCTTGCGCCGCGTGAGGGTATTGTAGATGAACAGTGGATGTTCCATATTGTCGGTGGTTTTTAGTTGTTAGTCTTAAGTTTTTAGCAATAACGCTAAACCCTAAACTCTAGACTCTAGACCTCCAATGACCGCATGCGGCCATTGGAATCAAGCCTGGCCCTTGGGTAGGGGGAAGTCCATGATGCCACTCTGGCCACCGGCGGGACGGTTGATCTTGATCTCGCCGAAGTTCTGCTCGTAGCGGCGGATGTTGTCCTGCAGGGCGAGCATCAGTTCCTTAGCATGCTGGGGAGCCATGATGATGCGGCTCTGTACGCGTGCCTGGGGCATGTTGGGGCCGCGCAGGATCATATCGATGAAAAAGTCGTTGGGACCATGGGCAATCATTGCCATGTTAGCGTAGCGTCCTTGCAATTCCTCTTTGGGGATTTCGATTTTGATTTGGTTCTGGTTTTGATTTTCGTTTGCCATAATGTTGTTTTTATGATAAATGTTTTAAAAATGATTATTTAGTGAAATCGTAAAATTCAGTGTTGGGAAACGTCACATCGTTGAGGTGGATTCTCATGCACTTGACGTAGGGCCGTTTCCACAGCGCGCCCACATTGAACGAGGCATAGCAGTCGCGCCAAAAAGTGCCGCGCTCGCCCCTCAAGTCGTGGAGCAGATAGCAGTGCACCGTGTCGTTCTCGAGCGTCTGGCTGTCGGCAACGAGCATGAGGGTGCGCGCCTTGTCGGTGTACTCTACCTGGCAGTGCAGGTTCAGGAATTCCCCCGTGCGCCACAGGCTGCGTAGCTTCACCTGGTGGCGGGGCAGGCTGTCGGGCGATGTGGGCGAGAGCCTGAGCGAGTCGCTGAAGATGGCGCTGCAGCCAAACACGTCGATGTCGCGGCTTGCAGCCGGCACGGCGTCCACAAAGTCGTAGCGCAGCAGCACGCGCTGGCGGGTCTTGACATCCTTGCTCACGTCCACCCGGGACTGCAGTTTGACGGCCGTCGAGTCGTCACGACCCAGGTATTCAAACACCGCTCCGCGGTCGTTCTGTCCCAGATAGGTGACAATGTCGTAGCGGAAGTCGGTATAGGCACGGTCGATGTCCTCCTGCTTGTCGCAAGAGGCCAGTGCCAGCAGGACTGCCAGCAACAACAGGGTCATGTGGTTCAATCGTGTCATGTGGTCGGTGTGCGTTTGGTTTCATCGACGATGAGGCCGTCGCGCATGTGCAAGGTGCGGTCAGCTTGGGCGGCAAGGCCCTCGTCGTGGGTGACAATGATAAAGGTCTGCCCCAACTCATCGCGCAGTTCAAAGAACAGGCGGTGCAGCTCCTGCTTGTTTTGAGTGTCGAGGCTGCCCGAGGGCTCATCGGCAAGGATGACCTTGGGGCTGTTGATCAAGGCACGGGCCACAGCCACGCGCTGGCACTCGCCACCCGACAGTTGTGAGGGCTTGTGCCCCAGGCGGTCGCCCAGGTGCATGCGCTCCAGCAGCTGGCGCGCCCGCTCCATGGCCTGGCTGCGGTTGTCACCACCCAGCAATGCGGGGATGGCGACGTTCTCGAGCATGGTGAACTCGGGGAGCAGCTGGTGGAACTGGAACACGAAGCCGATGTTGCGGTTGCGGAAGTGGGCCAACTCGCGGTCTCGCATGGCCAGCACGTCCTTGCCATCGTATCGCACCTCGCCCTCTTGAGGCGTGTCCAGTGTGCCGATGATCTGCAACAGCGTGGTCTTGCCGGCACCGCTGGGCCCGACAATCGAGACAATTTCCCCCTGGGAGATGTCGAGGTCAACACCCCTCAACACATCCAACTCGCCATAGCGCTTGACAATATTTCGTGCCTCTATCATCATAATTGAGATGCAAAGGTAATGCAAGCCGAGCGGAATGCCAAAAAAAGAGGACGCATTTTTGGCATTTTTAGAGCGCGAGTCGCTTATTAAAGCCGGCAATCCTGCCTTTGTGGTGGGCAGGTTTGGACCCTTTTCCCGAAAACGTTAGGATATGGCCTTGGGTACGAACTTCAGGTAGGAAAATGATGGCAATTTGTTATGAAATTGGGGCAAAAGAGGTTATAAACTTGAATAATACAAGAAAGAATCAGCGTTTTCACATTTTTTAAGCATTAGAATTGTGATTGTCAGCGAAAAAATGCATTATTTTGCCATCGTAACGAAGGAGTATTGGCTTTATGCCATTCTTTCTCATAATGAGAAATGCTTTTATGGGGTAAATATAGTTTTCAAGTATTAGTAATTATGAGGGTCTCAGCAGTGATGCTTGGGCCTTTATTTTTTTCTTATACCCCTGCGGTCATGTCCATCAACGTAAAGATTCCCTCACGGCCCATGTTCATCATCAGGTCCAGGATGCTCAGGTCCTGCCTGAAGCCTTGCTGACCCGTCCACATCTGGTAATAAGGAATGGAACGGATGGGAAGCGTGTCGGGCTTTTTGGTCCCAATGCGGCCACGCAGGTCCTCAACTGTTTCCTCAATTTCCTCACCGGCATCCAGGTAGCGGGTTGTCAACGGCAGGTCCATGAATTCGACAATCACCTCATGCAACTGCCGGTTGAACTCGTGCAGGTAGCGTTGTGAGCCGTTGATGACACGTGACAGGTCATCGGCGACATAGTCGAAGTAGGGCGAGCGGCCATAGGCCGAGAACAGGGCGCCCCAGTGCAGTCGCCGCCAGTCGCCGTGCTCCGAGATGAGCACGTCGCGCATCGGCGTCATCATGTTGTTGGTGCTTCCCACAAGGGGCACGGTGAGCGTCTGCACGCCGTTGGGGCCGTCGATGCGGTAGCGGTGGTGGCTATGGCGCAAGGGCAGGCGCTTCTCGCCCAGGTCAACGAGCAGTGTGCCGCCCTTGAGGGCAGCCGCATAGCACCGCACACTGGCGGCGCACATGCTGCCCATCACAACTGCTGTTGGCGATGAATCAGGCATTTGCAGTTATTTCTGACAGCTGAAAACTACTTCTTGTCGGGGTTAGGCATCTTGAAGATGCGGTTCCAGCGGATGCCGCCGTCAAAGAGCTTGTGGTCCTTGTCAAACGAGATGAGGATGATGGCTGGCGTGCCCACGATGTGGTCCTCGGGAACAAAGCCCCAGTAGCGGGAGTCGAGCGAGTTGTCGCGGTTATCGCCCTGCATCCAGTAGTAGTCCATCTTGAACGTGTAGCTGGTGGCGGGTTTGCCGTTGATGAGGATTTGGCCACCCTTCACCTCCAGGTCATTGCCCTCGTAGTTCTTGATGCAACGCTCATACAGCGGCAGGTTCTGGAGGGTCAGGTCGATCTTGGCGCCCTTCTTGGGAATCCAGATGGGGCCATAGTCGGCTCGGGTCCAGCCGTAGTCCTTGCCCACAGGGTAAGTATAGAGGTACTCCGATGAGTTGGCGGGAGCGCGCTGGATGCTGGCGACCCAAGGCTGCTTCTGCAGGGTCTTGAGCATGTCCTGGGTGAGCGGCAGGCTGTAGAGATATGGAATGATGTTGTTGTACATGTCCAAGGCATGCCTGCGGTCATCAACGCTGATGCCCAACTCTTCGAACAGGTCATCGCTGATCTGTGTGCCGTCGGTCTCGACAAAATAGTTGTATTGCACGTTCTTGGGTTGGGGCAAGGCCTTGCCGTTGATGTAGACGATGCCGTCCTTGATTTGCAGCGTCTCGCCGGGCAGACCCAGACAGCGCTTTACGTAGTTGTCGCGGCGGTCAACGGGGCGATAGATAACGTCGCCGAAGATCTGCTTGTTGTTGCGCACCACGTCGCGGCCGTTATCAAGGCACAAGGTGTAGTAGTCGGGGTTGGGTCTGTTCAGCGCTACGGTATCGCCGGCAGGGAAGTTAAACACCACAATGTCCATGCGCTCCACGTTGCGCAGACCTTTCAAGCGGTGGTACTCCAGCTGCGGCTTGTCGATATAGGACTTGCAGTTGAAGAAGGGCAGGGTGTTCTGCGCCAGCGGGAAGTGCAGCGGTGTCTGCGGCACGCGGGGGCCGTAGATCACTTTGTTCACCCACAGGAAGTCGCCGGTGAGCAGCGATTTCTCGAGCGAGGACGAGGGAATCTGGTAATTCTGCCCGATGAACAGGAACAGGAAATAGACAAGTACCAGAGCATAGGCAATGGCGTCGATCCAGCTCATGATGGTTTTCAACGTCTTGTTCTTCATGCCTTTCCAGGCGCCCCAAGGCAGGAACTGCGTCAGATAGATGTCGCCCAGCAGCAGCAAGCCCAGCAGCAGCCAGGGATTGCCCATCCAGATGGTCCACAGCACATAAATCAGCGCCACGATGCCGAAACGCCACCAGCGGGTGGTCTTGACACGTCCCAGTCGCTCCTTGAGTGAGCCGGTTTGCCTTACATACTCCTCTTCTTTTTCTTTATTCTTGTTGTTGTCGGTTGCCATAAAGTATTTGCTTGGTTTGAAAAAATCGGTGCGAAATTACTAAATAATGCCGAAATAAGCATTAACTTTGCCCAATAAGAATCTTTTTTTTAATATATTTGGCAACACCTCGGCAAAAATCAAATATATTTGCATTTGTTACGGTTTGCACAAATTTTAGGATACGTTATGAGAATCAGTAAGATTATCGCATCGGGAGAGACCATCATCTATCAGCCCAAACTCAGCAAGTGGGCCTATCTGCATCTGGGCCGCCTGATACGCAACCTGACCACAACCATCTTTGTGAGCGACAAGCGATTTTTCCACAGCCATGGCTGGATTCACCGCCATGCCCATGAGATTGTCCTTGGCAAGGTCGAGAGCATCCTTGTCGAGCAGAACCTGTGGGGCCGCATCTGCAACTACGGTACCATCAAGGTATCGGGCACCGGTGCCGGCACCATCGTGCTGAGCTACATCAAGCGCCCCCTCGAGTTCCAGCGTCAGGTGCGCGCCATCCAGGGCACCTATGGCACCCCCAATCCTGAATAATATTTTGCAATACAGAAAAATTTTTGCAAAAAGTTTTGTGTTTCAAAATAATTGAGTAATTTTGTGGGCGAATCATGAGGATTGTATCTCATAGGAGGCTGGTTGAGTTTTACCAATCCGAGGGCCATGGGGATGCCCAAGCCGCCCTTGAGCGCTGGTATGATATTGCTTCTCGCGCTCAATGGCGCAATCTGGCTGAAATCAAGTTGGATTTCCCGGCAACGGATTATGTGGGTAATCAGCACTATGTTTTTAATATCCGTGGTAACAAGTATCGTCTTGTGGTGGTCGTTAAATTCACGATCGGGCATCTGTTCATCCGATTTGTTGGCACTCATAGCGAATACGACAAGATTGATGCATCGACAATATAAAAAGGTTAATTATGGGAGTGACGAAGGAACAATATGAGTTTGCGTTACAGCGCATCGAGGAATTATTACCGTTGGTGGATGACACAACACCCGCAAGCGATAGGAATGCTGTGGAACTGACCATCATGTCTGATGCTGTGATTGCCTATGAAAATGAAAACTATCCCATGGGGAAGCCAACTGTTGCTCAACTGATTGAATTGTCTCTCGAGGAGATGCAGATGACCCAGAAGCAGCTGGCGCAGCAAGTGGGCGTGAGCCCGTCCCGCATCAGTGATTATGTCTCGGGACGTGCCGAGCCTACACTTAAAGTTGCCCGTCGTTTGTGTCAGACCCTCAACATATCACCATCCATGATGATGGGAATATAAACCTACTTGATGCCATTATGCCGATAATTGAGATAACATCGCTGGAACATCCTGGGGTAGAGGTTTTTGGGACGCTCACCGAGGCTCAGTTGCGCAACCGCCTGGAGCCTGACAAGGGCATATTCATTGCCGAGAGTCCCAAGGTCATCCATGTCGCCCTCGACGCGGGCTACGAGCCGTTGTCGCTGCTGTGCGAGCGGCGTCACATCACGGGTGACGCTGCAGGCATCATCGAGCGCTGCGGCGACATCCCTGTCTATACGGGCGAGCGCGAATTGCTGGCTGCTCTCACGGGCTACACCCTGACGCGTGGCGTGCTGTGCGCCATGCGGCGCCCGGTGGCCCGTCCGGTGGCCGACGTGTGCCGCGATGCCAGCCGTGTGGTGGTCATCGACGGCGTGACCGACACGACCAATATCGGGGCCATCTTCCGCTCGGCAGCCGCCCTGGGTATCGATGCCGTGCTGTTGACGCCCACGGCCTGTGACCCGTTGAACCGCCGTGCTGTGCGTGTGTCGATGGGGTCGGTGTTTCTCGTCCCCTGGACATGGATTGACGAGCCCGTCACACCTCACCTCAACGAACTGGGGTTCAGCACTGCCGCGATGGCACTGAGCGATGACTCCATCCCGCTCGATGACCCCATCCTGAAACGCGAAGCCCGCCTGGCCCTGATCATGGGCACCGAGGGCGACGGCCTCTCGCACGAGGCCATCACTGCCGCCAACCATGTGGTGCGCATCCCCATGCAGCATGGCGTTGATTCCCTGAATGTTGCCGCGGCCGCTGCCGTCGCCTTCTGGGAGTTGCGCAAGCGCTAATACCGCTCATTTCCTTTCAAAAAAAGATAAAAAACCTCAAAACCGGGAAAAATCCTGGTTTTTGGGGCGTTGGTATTCGTTTTTTTGTGTACTTTTGCAGCCGATTTTAGAGTCAACGTATATTAACAGTGGAATTTGGGCTGCTTGCAACCACTTGAAAAAATGCTAAAATGCGATTATCAACAACTGTGTTATTGATTTTCCTTTAGCATTCATTTTCCACAAAAATGAATGTTTTTTTGTAATACAATGAAAAGTAAGAACAATTATTTATTCACGTCGGAGAGCGTGTCCGAGGGACATCCCGACAAAGTCGCCGACCAGATCAGTGACGCCATTCTGGACAAGTTCCTGGCCTTTGACCCCCATGCCCACGTGGCATGCGAGACCATGGTAACCACCGGCCAGGTGATTATTGCCGGCGAGGTGACCACCGATGTTTACATCGACCTGCAGCGCACTGCACGCGAGATGATTCAGAAAATCGGCTATACCAAGAGCGAGTACCAGTTCGACGCCAACTCCTGCGGCATCCTCAACAGCGTGCATGAGCAGAGCGGCGACATCGCCCAGGGCGTGAACCGCGACGAGCAACACCAAGCCGACCAGGGTGCTGGCGACCAGGGCATGATGTTCGGTTTCGCCTGCAACGAGACGCCCAACTACATGCCGCTGACGCTGGACCTGGCTCACGCATTGATGCGAGAGCTGGCCGACATCCGTCACAACCACTTGGAATTGATGCCCTATCTGCGTCCTGACGCCAAGGCCCAGGTAACTGTGGAATATGACGGCGAGACGCGCCGCCCCGTGCATGTCGATACCATTGTGCTGAGCACCCAGCACGATGATGACGTGGATCAGGATCGCATCGAGCAGGATGTGCGCAACATTCTCGTGCCCAGAACGCTGGAACACTTCGGTGCCGATATCCGTGCCATGGTCGATGCCGATACCGATTACAAGGTCAACCCCACGGGCAAGTTCGTGATTGGCGGACCTCATGGCGACACCGGCCTCACGGGTCGCAAAATCATCGTGGACACCTATGGCGGACGCGGTGCCCATGGCGGCGGTGCCTTCAGCGGCAAGGATCCCAGCAAGGTGGACCGCAGCGCGGCCTATGCCTGCCGTCACATTGCCAAGAACGTCGTGGCTGCCGGTATTGCCGACGAGGTGCTCGTGCAGGTGGCCTATGCCATCGGCGTTGCCGAACCCGTGAGCTTCTACATCAACACCTATGGCACTAGCCATGTGAACAAGAGCGATGTGGAGATTGCTGCTATCCTCAAGGACCTGTTTGACATGCGTCCCGCAGCCATCATCCGTGACCTGAAACTGCTCAACCCCATCTATACCGAGGCCGCTGCCTATGGTCACATGGGCCGCAAGTATGAACTCAAGGTCAAGAAGTTTGAGTCGCTCTACAACGAGACCAAGGAGGTGGAGGTAGAACTCTTCACCTGGGAGAAACTGAACCGCACCGAGGCCCTGCGCGCCGCCTTCGGTCTCTCGTAAAACGACTGGATGCTCTAGGTATGGGAGATTATCCGGAGTAACTAAAACAAAGCGGGCTGTCCTGAACAGGGCAGCCCGCTTTGTTGTTGGGAGAATTGGACAAGGCTTACTTGGCTTTCATGGCCTCCTTGATCTTGGCTTCGAGTTCCTCGGCCAGCTCGGGGTTGTCGGCTACCATCTGCTTGGCAGCGTCGCGGCCCTGTCCCAGCTTGGTGCCCTCGTAGGAGAACCATGCACCGCTCTTCTTGACGATGCCGAACTCGACACCCAGGTCGATGATTTCGCCCACCTTGCTGATGCCCTCGCCAAAGCGGATTTCAAACTCGGTCTTGCGGAAGGGGGGAGCCACCTTGTTCTTCACGACTTTTACCCTGGTAAGGCTGCCGGTCACCTGGTCGCCGTCCTTGATTTGGCCCACGCGACGGATGTCGAGGCGCACGCTGCTGTAGAACTTCAGGGCGTTGCCGCCGGTAGTGGTCTCGGGGTTGCCGAACATCACGCCCAGCTTCTCGCGCAGTTGGTTAATGAAGATGCAGCAGGTGTTGGTGCGGCTGATGGTGGCGGTGAGTTTCCTCAGGGCCTGGCTCATCAGGCGGGCCTGCAGACCCATCTTGCTCTCGCCCATCTCGCCCTCGATCTCAGCCTTGGGAGTCAAGGCGGCAACACTGTCGATGACGATGATGTCGATGGCGCTGCTGCGGATGAGCTGGTCGGCAATCTCCAGTGCCTGTTCGCCATTGTCGGGCTGGCTGATCCACAGGTTGTTCACGTCCACACCCAGCGACTCGGCATAGAAGCGGTCAAAGGCGTGCTCGGCATCGATGATGGCGGCGATGCCTCCCATCTTCTGTGCCTCGGCGATGGCGTGGATGGCCAGCGTGGTCTTACCCGACGACTCGGGGCCGAAAATCTCGATGATGCGGCCGCGGGGATAACCGCCCACGCCCAGGGCATTGTCCAGACCGATGGAGCCGGTGGGGATGACCTCGATGTCCTCGATGTTGTCGTCGCCCAGCTTCATGATGCTGCCCGAGCCAAAGGTCTTGCCTATTTTGTCCATTGCCACCTGCAGGGCTTTGAGTTTCTCGGGAGAAACCTCCTTGCGCTGCGGCTGGTTAGTTCCTTCTTGGTTGATGATTTCTTCTGCCATAATGTAGATATTGATATGTGATTTTTTTAGTTGTCAATCCAACTTGCAAAGTTACTAAAAATATTTGTGCCGTGGCCCTTCATCGGGGATTTTTTTGACCGTCAAACCCATAGTTGTTTTTTCTTGAAAAAATATCCTCTTGGTTTGCACCATGAATGGGAAAAAAGAGTTACCTTTGTCAAATTCTAGACGTAGAACCTATCATTATTAACCAATTAATAACTTTCATTGCAATGAGGAAAATCTTTACTTTATTAACCATGTGTATGCTGGCCAGTGCAGCCTGGGCACTAGACATCGTCTTTGATGCCACCGTTGACGTGGGTACCGGCAGCTCAACCGCTGGTGAGTTCACGATTGTGAAAGATGGTATCACCGTTCACGTGGAGCAGGGTGTGGCCAATGGAACCCACTACCGCTTCTACAAGGGCAAGAAAGTGACCATTACGTCCGAGATTGGCCCAATGACGAGAATCGTCTTCGATTGCGTTGGTGCAGACAATGAACAGTATGGTTCTGGTGGTTTTACTTCTGAACCCGGTGACTATGCTCCTGATGGCAAGTTGGGTATCTGGGCCAATTCTGGTGCAGCCCAGGTTGTGTTTACAGCCACCAATTTCCAGGTGCGTGCCACCAAGATTACCGTTAGCGTGGGTGGCGATGTTGGCCTGATGGCTCCCCGCATCACTCCTGCCGCTGGCGAGTACCACAACGACGTTGAGGTGAGCATGGCATGCTCGACCCCTGGTGCAAAGATTTACTACACCACCAATGGCAACACTCCCACTACCGGTTCGACCCTCTACACTGCTCCCTTCTCGATTCCTTTCGAATTGGGCACGTCGGTTGTCGTAAAGGCTATCTCGGAGAAGGATGGCGAGGTGAGCAGCGTGGTTAACGCAACTTATGAGTTTACCGAGGCTCCCAGCTTTGGTTGGGGTGATATGTTCAATACCAATGACAATACCAGCGTAACGTTCACCTATCCCAGCACCGTGCTGTGGCAGTCCGGCTCGACCATGTATTGCAAGGATGAGACTGGTTTTGGTCTCGTTTATCAGAGCACGGGCCACACCTACCAGATTGGTGATATCATTCCTGCTGGCTTCGGCGGCTCCAAGACCACCTATAACGGCAAGCCTGAGTTGCAGGGTCCCAAGGGATTCCAAGCTGCTGCTGGCAATGTCCATGTAGATGCTGAGGTCATCACCCCCAGTCAGGTTGACGAGGCACATTGGGCACACTATGTGCTGCTCAAGGGCGTGGTTGCTGCACCTAGTGGTAACGGTGGCACGTTCACTGCTTCCGATGGCAGCAGCTGCACTTACTTCACCAACACCTTTGGCGTTACCGCTCCCACCGATGGAGATCCCCACGACGTATATGGCATCGTAGCCGCTTACCGTGATGTTTATCAGATCCTGCCCATCGAGTTCGACAAAGAGCCTGGTCCTGAGCCTCCCACGCCCGTTGTCAGCATCGATGAGCTGTATGAACTCAACCAGGGCAAGTTGGGTATCTTCACCACTCCGCTGACCGCAATCTATCAGAATGGTCCTTACCTGTATGTGAAGGATGTTGAAGGCACCTACAGCTTGTCTTACGGTACTGTTGCATACCAGGAATTTGCCAATGGCGACTACATTGATAATGCAGTTGCAAGTTGGACCGTCTATCGCAAGAACAAACAGATTTCGCCTGCTGGTGACACCTTTGTCAAGGCTGGTCATGGCACCCCCGTCGATATTGAGATCATGCCCATCGAGGAGCTTGCTGCCGATATGATCTACTGGTATGTTGGCTTTGAGAATGTACAGATCGAGGCCGGTGATGCCGAATACATCTATACGATCACCGACGAGACCGGCAGCCTGAAAGCCTATGACAAGAACTTCAAGGCCATGCCCGAGAACCTGACTGATGGTCTCTACTATGTTGAAGGTTTCTTAAGCATCGACAACGATGAGCTGGAGCTCTTCCCCATCCTGGTTAAAGCTGCCCGCGAGTATCCTAAGGGTGACGTGAATGGTGACTATGAGGTGAATATCGCTGACGTGAACTGCCTGATCGATGTCATCCTCGGTTCAAAGACCGCCGAGATGTTTGAAGGCCGTGCCTATGTCAACGATGATGATGAGGTGAACATCGCCGACGTCAATGCAGTAATCGCAATCATCTTGGGTTTATAATCCAGCTGGATTTCAGTAAATAATCGATTCATGGTGAGAGGGCTGTTTCAACAGTGAGTCCTCTCACCTTTTTATATCCTGCCGCTTGTGGGCTGGGAAAAAAGTTTGAATTTGAGCCATTATTTCTAGAGTTGTTTTATTCACTTTATATCGTTCTTCTTATTTATGAAAAAAGTATTATTCTCTTTGTTGATGCTCATGGCGGCCAGTGCCGCGTGGGCTGTTGATATTGTGTTTGATGCCACCGTCGATGTGGGAAACGGCAGCTCCACTGCCGGCGAGTTCTGTATCGAGAAGGATGGCGTCAGCATCTGTGCCGAGCAGGGCATGGCCAATGGTGTGCAATACCGCTTCTACAAGAACAAGAAAGTGGTCATCACGTCAACGATCGGTCCGATGACGAGAATTGTGTTCGAATGCGTCGGCTCCGGCAATGAACAATATGGCCCGGGCGGCTTCACTGCCGAGCCCGGCGATTATGCACCTATCGAGAGGCAAGGCATTTGGATGGGTAATGCCGACATGGTTGAGTTCACAGCCACCAATTTCCAGGTGCGTGCCACCAAGATTATCGTGACCGTGGGCGCAGATGTCGGCCTGTTGCCGCCCAGCATCTATCCGGCCAGTGGCACTTACGATGCCCCCTTCGATGTAAGGATGAGTTGTTCCACTGTTGATGCCGCGATTTATTACACCACCGACGGCTCAACTCCCACAACCGCCTCGACGCAGTATACCGCACCGTTCACCGTCACCCCTCCCTTGACCGTCAAGGCCATATCGGCCAAGGATGGAGAGGTCAGCGAGGTGGTAACTGCCCAATATGAGGTGGCTCCCAGTGTGTGCCTGGGCGATCTGGAAGTGCTTTCTGATAATGAGACGGTATTTCTTGATCACGAGGCTACCGTGCTCTACCAGTCGGGCAACACTATGTACCTCAGGGACGAGTGCGATGGCGTTTATGGTTACGGCATGGTTTATGGCAACACCAATCAGACGTATCTCACTGGCGATATCATTCCGCCGGGATGGGGTGGTATCAAGATGACTTATGATGGCCGTCCCGAACTGACAAACCTCTCGGGCTTCAAGCCGGCCAGCCGCCACGAGGTGATTGAGCCTGAAGAGATTACTATTCCTATGGTGGGAGAGGAAACTTGGGCGCACTATGTGGTCCTTCGCGGTGTGCGCATTGACCAGGAGCGCCAAGTGGTCATTGACCAGCAGGGCCGTACCTGTCCCTATTTCCCGCAACTGAGCCAACAGGTTGATCCGGCAAGATTGTTCGATGTGGTTGCTATCGTAACGTCTTATCGCTCTAAATACCAGTTATTCATTATCGAAGAACAAACCATACCTCCCATGCCTCCTCCTGTGGTTTGCTGCCTGGAGGACTTATATATGTTCAATCAAGGCCAGGTTGCGAAGTTTGAATGCCCCTTGACGGCAATCTATCAGAATGGAAGATATTTGTATGTGAAGGACTCTTGTGATGAGTATGGCTTGATTTATGGTGACAATGTAGGCGGTCCCTTTGAGAACGGCGACCAGATTGAGGGCTTAGCCAGCTGGACCTTATACAACGACTGCAAGCAGCTCACAAACTATGGCGAGTGGGAGAAAATAGGAGATACCGACCCCGTTGAGCCCGAGGTGATGCCCATTGAAGAGCTGTGTATCGAAATGGTTCACTGGTTTGTCAAGCTGGAGCATGTTAACCTTGCAGGAGATGATATCGAGCCCCTCATCGAAGATGAAACCGGCTCGGTGAAGATGTTCAACAGGTTCCAAATCGAGGCCACCCAAGATGTCGATGGCGGAGGAAGATTTTACCCTGACGTTAACTGTGATTATGAGATCAACATCGCCGATGTCAATTGTATCATCGAATTGATCCTGAAAGGCGAGACCACCCACGAGTGGGTCGGTGGTGACGGTACCTGCGATGTCATTGGCTTTGTGGCCGTGTATCGGGGGCAGATAGAAATCATTCCCATCCAGATTGTTGAACATGGCGGCAGGTACGTCCTGATAGGTGACGTGAATGACGACGGCGAGGTCAACATCGGCGATGTGAACTATATCATCAACCTCATTCTCTCGGACTGATGCCACGGGCCTAGATGCCCAACTACAGATAAAACAAGAAGAGGGTGTGTAATAACAAACGCCTATGATTTTAAATCAAGCTGCGCTTGAGAAATTAATCAAAATTATAATAAAAATCGACTTTGATAGATTTTAAACAAATTTTGTTTAATTTCTCGGCCGTTAGGCCGATTAAAATCAACCGCAAGAATTATTACACACCCTCTTCTTATTATGTGATGGCAATTACTTGAAAAAGCGGCCGATGACGGGGAGTTTGGCCAGCATCGGGCCGAGGTTTTCCTTGCGGTAGATGAAGCCGACAAAGAGCAGCAGCAGGAAAGTGCGGTAGGCCAGTGCGAGCCACATGTTCTCGATGGGGAGCATCATGGCGGCGAACAGGATGGCCGAGACGATGACATACAGGGTGATGTCGCGCATGGGATAGCTGATGGGGTAGTACTTTTGACCCACCAGGTAACTCAGCACCATCGCGGTGCCATAGCCGGCAACGCCTCCCCAGGCGCACGCCATGTAACCGAATTTGGGCACGAACAGGACGTTCACGAGGATAAGCACGGCACAGCCGATGCCCGAGAACCACGCGCCCCAGATGGTCTTGTCGATCAACTTGTACCAGAACGACAAGTTGAAATAGACACCCATCATGATTTCGGCGGCCATGACGATAGGCACGACCTTGAGGCCCGACCAATAGTCGGGGGCGATGATGTATTTAAAGATGTCGATCCACGCCATCACCGCCAGGAAGGCCAAGAGGGTGAAAATGATAAAGTAGCGCATCGCCTGGGCATAGGTCTCGCGGTTGTCCTTGTCCTTGCTCATGCCGAAGACAAACGGCTCGTAGGCATAGCGGAAGGCTTGGGTAATGAGCGCCATGATCATGGCAATCTTGACGGCGGCGCCATAGATGCCCAGCTGTGACTGCATGTCGGCCTGGTCGTAGATTTTGGGGAACATCATCTTGTCGAAGGTCTGGTTGAGGATGCCCGCAATGCCCAGTACCAGGATAGGCCAAGCATACTTGAGCATGCGCTTCAACAGTGACCAATCGAACTTGTAACGTATGCCAATCAGCTCTTTCCAGAAGAAGAAAGTGATCAAGCCTGTGCAGAACAGGTTGATGAAGAAGGCATAGCCCACGCCAACAGTGGGGTCGTAGATCTTGCCGATGATTTCGGGATGGCTCTTGTACAGAGCGGGCAAGGCAACAAAGTAGAGCAGATTCAAGCCGATGTTCAGGAAGATGAACAGCAACTTGAGAGCGGCAAACTTCCACGGGCGGCGCTGGTAACGCAGATAAGCGAACGGGATGCACTGGAAGGCGTCGAGTGCCACCACGATAGCCATCGTCCAGATGTACTCGGGATGGGCGTTGTAACCCATCCAGCCCGAGATGCCAGGCAGGAAGGCCAACACAAGCAGGACAAACAGCAGCGAGGTGAATCCCACGCTGATGAGCGTTGTGCTATAGACCGTGTTGGGGTTCTCCTCGCTCTTGTTGGAAAAGCGGAAGAAGGTCGTCTCCATGCCGTAGGTGAGGATGACGAGCAGCAGTGCCGTGTAGGCATACACGTTGGTGATGACGCCATAACCGCCCGAAGCGGCCGACAGCTTGGCAGTATATAGCGGCACGAGCAGGTAGTTGAGGAAACGCCCAATGATACTGCTCAGACCATAGATGGCGGTGTCTTTTGCAAGTGATTTAAGATTTGCCATATTCTTTTCTTGTTAAGTCAAACAACAGGAACAACACTGAACAACGGGTACAACAAATAATTATTATTGAATAAGGATGTTGTTCAAGTGGTTGTTTGTTGTTATGGTTGTTTGATGTATTAAAAGATGCTTCCTACTTCGCCGGGGCGCTCGCGTTTCAGGTGGTTGTAGGCGAGCATGGTCGCCTCGCGGCCTCGCGGGGTGCGGTTGATGAAGCCTTCCTTGATGAGGTAGGGCTCATAGACCTCCTCGATGGTGCCGGCATCCTCGTTCATGGCGGTGGCGATGGTGTTCAGACCTACGGGGCCGCCGTTGAACTTGTCGATAATGGTCAGCAGAATCTTGTTGTCGATCTCGTCGAGGCCGTATTTGTCGATGTTCAACGCCTCGAGGGCATAGCGGGCAATCTCCAGGTCGATGCGGCCGCTGCCCTTCACCTGGGCGAAGTCGCGCACGCGACGCAGCAGCGAGTTGGCGATACGGGGCGTGCCACGGCTGCGCAGGGCAATCTCGATGGCTGCCTTGTTGTCGATGGGCACGTTAAGCAAGCGGGCCGAGCGGCGGATGATGCCCTCGAGCACCTTGTGGTCGTAGTATTCCAGGTGGCAGTTGATGCCGAAACGGGCACGGAGCGGCGAGGTGAGCAGGCCACTGCGGGTGGTAGCACCGATGAGGGTGAACGGGGCAAGCGTGAGCTGCACCGAGCGGGCGCCGGGACCCTTGTCAATCATGATGTCGATGCGGTAATCCTCCATCGCGCTGTAGAGGTACTCCTCGACGATGGGGCTCAGGCGGTGGATCTCGTCGATGAACAGCACGTCGTTCTCGTCGAGCGAGGTGAGCAGGCCAGCCAGGTCACCCGGCTTGTCGAGCACGGGACCCGACGTTACCTTGAAGCCCACGCCCAACTCGTTGGCGATGATGTTGCTCAATGTGGTCTTGCCCAGGCCTGGAGGACCGTGGAACAGCACATGGTCCAGCGACTCGCCGCGCAGCTTGGCCGCAGCGACAAACACGCGCAGGTTCTCGATAATCTTGTCCTGTCCGGCAAAATCCTCAAACCGCACGGGCCTCAACGCCCGCTCAAAATCCTGATCGGTCTTTAACGACTCCCGTCTGATATCAAATTCCTCGTCCATCATCTGCAAAGGTAGTGCAACTCGAGCACACAACAAAAAGAATCGAGGCCAAAAGTTGTTTTGGTTGTTTGAATGAGGTGTGTGGATGCTTTCAGAAGATTCAGAGTAATCAGTTGTTTTTTGATGGCAGCCAAATTGTTTTGCTTGTCAAGGTTGTGTTGTTTTAGTTGTTTGAAGATATGGGCGGATGCCCTTCGATAAATTGGCGAAATTGGCTTCGCCGTGCTAAAAGTTCGTAGTTTATTTCAGGTAGGGGGCGGTGATGCTGGTGGGGCAGGTGAGCATGCCGCGCGGGGTGCCCTGGTAGATGACGGTGCCGCCCAGGTCGCCGGCGCCGGGGCCGAGCTCAATGACGTGGTCGGCGGCCTTGATGACGTCGGTGTTGTGCTCGATGACATAGACCGTGTTGCCCATATCCACCATCTGCTCAAACAGGTCGATGAGGTGCCGCACGTCCTTGAGGTGGAGGCCGTCGGTGGGTTCGTCGATGACGAACACGCCGCGTGTGCCGCCCTGTTCCAGCGGCATGGTGTATTGCTGGAGGTAGGAGGCGATCTTGAGGCGTTGCAGCTCGCCGCCCGAGAGGGTGCTCAGTGCCTGATTCAGATGAACGTAATGCAGGCCCACGTCCATCATGGGCTTGAGTTTTTCCTCGATGCTGGTGCCCTTGAAGAACTCGCTGGCACGGCGCACCGACAGGTCCATCACCTGGGCGATGTTCATGCCGTTGAGCGTATATTCCAGTGCCTCGGGGCTGTAGCGCAGGCCGTGGCAGGCCTCGCAAGTGGTCTCGATATTGTCCATGAAGGCCATCTCGGCGATGACAACGCCCTTGCCGCCACACACGGGGCAGGCGCCCTTGCCGTTGAAGGTAAAGTACTGCTCCTTGATTTTGTGGGCCTTGGCAAATCGTTTGCGGATGTCGGGGGCGACGTCCATATAGGTGGCCGGCGTGGAGCGCAGGCTCACCCCGATGTTCTTTTGGCTGACATACACCACATTGCCGTGCTCGCGGCGGAAACACTCCATCAGCGAACTCTTGCCCGAACCCGCCACACCTGCCACGGCGGCAAACACGCCCATGGGCAGGTCGATGGAGATGTCCTTGAGGTTGTGCAGCGTGGCGTTGCGCAGGGCGAAGGTTTCTTTCACCTCGCGCGGTTGGGCCTTGAAGTCGCCGTGCTGGCTCAGCATCTGTCCCGTGCTGGTGCCGCTGTGCAGCAGTTGCTCGTAGTTGCCCTCGAAGATGATGCGTCCGCCCTGGCTGCCCGGACCGGGCCCCAGGTCCACGATGTGGTCGGCGATGCCGATCATCTCGCGGTGGTGCTCGACGAGCAGGACGGTATTGCCCGCATCGCGCAGGCGACGCACCGAGTGCTTCATCTTCTCGATGTCGTGGTCGTGCAGACCCGTGCTGGGTTCGTCCAGGATGTAGAGCACGTCGGCGAGCGACGAGTTGATGTACTTGGCGATTTTGCAGCGTTGCGCTTCACCGCCCGAGAGAGTGCCCACGCCTCGTTCCAGGCTCAGGTAACCCAGCCCGATTTCCTCTAGCGCCGTCAGCCTGGCGCTGATGGCCTGCTTGATGTCGACGGCCAGCGGCGAGGTGAGCGACTTGACCCACTCGTTGAGGCGTGTGATGGACATGGCGCAGGCGTCGGCAATGTTGATGCCCTCGATTTTGCACGAGAGCACGCGCGGACTCAGGCGTGAGCCGCCGCAGTCGGGGCAGACGCCCATGTTGAGCATCGGGTTGAGCACGGCGGCATGCAGCAGTCCTTCCTCGCTGTTGATGATGCTGCGGTACATGCGCGGGATGATGCCCTCATATTTGGCCGACTTGGGCCAGTTGGCGGGCGGGTTCTTGAGGCGGATTTGCGGGCTGTTGAGGAACAGGTCGAGCTCCTCGGGGCTGTAGTCCTTGATTTTCTTGTCCAGGTCAAACAGGCCGCTGTGGGCGTAGCGTATCCAGCGCCAGCCGCCCTTGCCGAAGGCGATGTAGTGAATGGTGTCCTCGTCGTTGAGGCTCTTGTCAAAATCGACCAGCTTGTGGATGTCCAGTTCGCGGATTTCGCCCAATCCCGAGCAGCGCGGACAGCTTCCCTCGGGGTGGTTGAAGCTGAACGACTCGGCATAGCCCACAAAGGGCTGTCCCACACGCGAAAACAGCAGGCGCAGCAGCGCAGCGATGTCGGTATAGGTCGCCACGGTCGAGCGGGAGTTCTGGGCAGGCTTCTTCTGGTCAATGACGATGGCGATGGGCAGGTTCTCGATGGCATCGACGTGGGGTCGGCCATATTTGGGCAGGTACTGTTGCACAAACGACGGGAAGGTGTCATTCAGCTCCCGTCGCGACTTGGCCGCGATAGTGTCAAGTACCAGCGAACTCTTGCCAGAGCCCGAAACGCCCGTGAAAACCGTGATCTGATGCTTGGGAATCTCGAGTGAGACCTCCTTGAGGTTGTTCTCCCTCGCCCCCTTGATGATGATAGTGTCGCCTTTCATGCCCACAAAGGTACGGTAAAGTTTTTAGTTGTTGGTTTTTAGTTGTTAGTTTTTAGTTGCCATCAGCGCTCTTATAATGAATAAAGAAAGCGGACCCGGTGAGGCCCGCTCTCTATTGTGAAGAGTAGATCAGTTACTTTTTGTATTTGTACTTGACGCCCAGGTTGTACATGATGAAGGCCTGGATGTCGGTGTACTCGTCGATGATCTTGCTGATGGGCTTGCTGTGGCCGTGGCCAGCCTTGCTGTCGATGCTCGGCGGCATACTTGAAGCTGTGGGCAGGCACAACGCGGTCGTCATGGTCACCGGTGGTCACCATGATGGCGGGGTAACGGGTACCGTCGTTCTTGATGTTGTGCAGGGGAGAGTAGCCACGCAGGTACTGGAACATCTCGGGGCTGTCGTCGCTGCGGCCGTAGTCGGGGGCCCAGTTCCAACCGATGGTGAACTCGTGGTAACGCAGCATGTCCATCACGCCCACCTGGGGCACGGCAGCGGCAAACAGGTCGGGACGCTGGTTAACGACAGCGCCGACGAGCAGACCACCGTTGCTGGCGCCGTTGCAGGCGAGCTTCTTGGGGTTGGTGTAGTTGTTGTCGATGAGCCACTCGGCAGCGGCGATGAAGTCGTCAAACACGTTCTGCTTGTTCATCTTGGTGCCGGCCTGGTGCCACTCCTCACCGTACTCGCCACCACCACGCAGGTTGACATAGGCGCAGATGCCGCCGCAGTCGAGCATGGCAAACAGGGTGCGGGTGTAGGTGAAGGCGGGGTTGAGGCTCACGTTGAAGCCGCCGTAACCGTAGAGGAAGGTGGGACGCTGGCCGTCACGCTTCAGGCCCTTCTTGTAAACCAGGAACATGGGGATGCGGGCACCGTCCTTGCTGTTGAAGAACACCTGCTCAGTTACATAGTCCTCGCTCTTGAGGTTCACCTTGGGCTGGAAGAAGAGTTCACTCTTGCCAGTCTCGAGGTCATACTTGTAGATGGCGCCGGGGAAGGTGTAGCTGGTGAAGCTGTAGAACACGTCCTTGGCGGTATTCTTGCAGGAGAAACCTACCGAACCGTAGGTGGGCAGCGCGATCTCGCGGATGAGCTTGCCGTTCTTGTCATACAGGTAGGGGTGGCTCGACGCATCCTTGTCGTAGGTGAGGATGAACTTGTGGTCGGCCATCGTTGCACCCGTCAATACCGATTCCTGCTCGGGAATGAACTCGGCACAGGTGGCAGGGGAAATATGCTCGGCATCATAGGTGACAATCTTGCCCTTGGGGGCATTCTCGTTGGTCATCACATAGAATTTGCCGTTGTCAATGCCGACGATGCCGCGCTCATACTTCATGCCGCCGATGAGCTGCACGTAGTGCGGGTTGCGGTCCTTCAGGTCCTTGACATAGATGTCGTTGCCCTCGGCATCGCTCTTCCACAGGATGACGTAGCGCTCGTCCTCGCTCACGCTCACCTGGTGGAAATGCAGGGGCTCACCCTTGTCCTGATACTCGATGTAATCCTCGCTTTGGGGAGTGCCCAGCTTGTGGTAATACACCTTCTGGAACTCGTTCTTGGACGACTTGGCATCCTCGGGGGCGTCATAGCCGCTGTAGAAGAAGCCGTCACCCAGCCACTGGGCGTCGGTGAACTTGGCCCAAACGATGTGGTCGTCAAGCACGCGGTCCTCCTTGAGGTCCTTGACGAAGATCTCGTTCCAGTCACTGCCGCTGCGGGTGATGATGTAGGCCAGATAGCGGCCGTCGTTGGAGAAGTTCAGCTGCTGCAGGGCCACGGTGCCGTCCTCGCTCAGGGTGTTGGGGTCGAGCACCATCTTGTGGTTGCCGTCGGCGCTGTACTCATACAGCACGCTCTGGTTCTGCAGGCCGTTGTTCTTAAAGAAGTAGAATTTGTCCTTGATCTTGAAGGGAGCACCCATCTTCTCGTAGTTGGCGAGCTCGGTGATGCGCTTTTTCACGTCCTTGCGGAAGGGAATTTTAGCCAGGTAGTTCTGTGTCACCTTGTTCTGGGCGTTGACCCATGCCTCGGTCTCGGCGCTGCGGTCGTCCTCGAGCCAGCGATAGGGGTCAGGCACCTGGGTGCCGAAGTAGGTGTCCACTGTGTCCACACGACGGGTGTCGGGATAGTTGATGCGAGCCTGCGTCGTCACAGCCGACGCTGCAATCAATGCACTGCTCATGAGTAAAATCCTTTCTTTTCTCATTGGTTGTTATGTTTTAGAATTGATTGTTTTGTCATTGTTCGAGCTGGGCGATGACGTTGAGGAGCGTCTGGCCCACCTCGGCCAGCGTGGCCGGGCTGATGTTGCCGATGGTGTCGTCAACAGTGTGCCACTCGGGGCAGAAACCCGTCTCGCTGTCAGCACGCATGTCGATGATGTCGATGCAGGGGATGCCCGCACGGTTGATGAAGATGTGGTCGTCGGTCACAGCTCCGCCCTGTGCGTTGATGAAGTGGCTGCCGGCGGCACATTTCCACACCAGGTCCACAAACCCGTTGGCATACTGCATCGAGTAGTACTCGCGGGTGAAGGTGGCATCCTCCGAGCCCACCATATCCAGCAGGATGCCGAACAGCGGCTTGTAGCCTGCCACGTGGGGATGCTGTGCCCAGTATTGTGCACCCAGAGCCCATGAGTCCTCGTTATCGTTCACACCCATGTCCTCGGCGTCGACAAGCACGATGTCGATGCCCAGGGTGGTGCCGCTCTCCTTGAGTTGGCGGGCCAGCTGCAGCAACACGGCCACACCGCTGGCGCCGTCGTTGGCGCCCATGACGGGCTTGTCATGGTTGGCGGCATTGGGATCGTTGTCGGCCCAGGGGCGCGTGTCCCAGTGGGCGAGCAGCAGCAGGCGTTGGCTGGCCTGGGGATTGATGGTGCCGATGATGTTCTTGATGCCCAGTTTGCCCTCGGTAGCCGTCTGGACGGTACCTGTCTGCACCATGACGGTGTCGCAGCAGGCCTCTAACGTCGAGGTGAGCCAGTCGGCACACTTCGCGTGAGCGGGAGTTGCGGGCACACGGGGACCGAATTCGCACTGCTGGCGGGCCAACTGATAGGCCGCATTGCCGTCAAACACGGGCTGGGCCGTCGATGTGGTAGTTGTGGCCGAGTCGGCAGTTGAGTCGCTTGCGGTGGAAGTGCCCGTGCTGCCACAGGCTGTCATCACTGCTGCCAACACTATATATAATAATGTCATTTTCATTTTTTTTCAATAAAAAAGATGCGGTATGTCTTGACCCGCTGTGATGCGGATACGACATACCGCATCCCCCTGAAAAAGTTGGTTTTAAGATGCGATAGTTGGGTTACTTACCGGCTTCCTTGGCGGGAGCAGCGGGAGCCTCTTTCTTGGCGGCGGGAACAGTTACTGACTTCTTCTCGGCAGGAGCAGCAGCTGCGGGAGCCTCCTCGGCCTGAGTGCCGAAGTTGGGAGCCTGAGTCTCGCTGGTGGGTAACTTCTTGATTTGGGGAGCGCCTTCAACGATGCTGGGAGCGGTAACGAATGCCGAAGCAATGCTCAGCGCGCAGATGAAGATAGCAAGACCCCAAGTAGCCTTCTCGACGAAGTCGGTGGTCTTACGCACACCCATGAATTGATTGTAGTTGTTCACATTGGCAGCAAGGCCGCCACCTTTAGATTTTTGAATAAGGATGACACCGACCAGCAGGATCGATGCGATCACGATCAGGATTGCAAAAATAATGTACATTTTTTCTTATTTTTTATCGTTTAGTGTCTCATTTAAGACCAATTTGGTCAAAAACCGAATTTGGTCTGCAAAGTAAATGCTTTTTTCTGGATATTTCAAATTTAATCGCTCAATAATTTCAAGAGCCTGTGAATATTTGTGTTGGGCGATATACATTTTGGCCAAACTCTCGCTGAGCATCGAGTCGTCGGTTTGGGTAGGCTTGTCGATAGTTTGATCGGCAATTTCGGCTTTTTCCTCTTCTCCGACGGGGGCGGTGATGGGCACTTGTGCCGCCTGTTCGCCCAGGTGCATCTGCTCGGCAATGAACTGGTTGATGAGGTCGTCCTGCTCGTCGCCGCCGTTGAGTTGCACGCCGCCTTCCTTCATCTCCTGGGCCGCAAGCACGTCGGCATAATCGGGCTGCGGGTTGAAGATAGCACGGTCGATGGCCTCGACTTCGCCGGGGCTAGTCTTGCCGTAGTTGTCCAGGAAGCGGTCGATGGTGGTGACGGTGTCGGGCGTCTCGGGCAGGGCATCGGGCGGGTAGAAACCTGACATCAGGCCGGAGTCCTCGCCCAGCATGAGCGCCAGCGCGCGGCGGTCGGGGAATGCGATGGACAGGCGGGCCAGCACATCCTCATTGCCCTTCACACCGTTGTGCTTGAGGAACACCAATAGCGGCAACACGCTGTAGGGCGTTGCCTGTTCGGCATCCTGCAGCCATTGCCTTGTCACCTCGCCGCCCTCGTTGGCCGCGAGTCGTTTGATGTCCTCAATCCAAGTTGTCATGTAATCTAATGGTCCTTACTTGATGGGAGACGCAAAATTTTGCGTCTCTACATGATTCCACTTCAAATACTGTGCCAATTTACCAGTCGCCCAGCGTCGCGTTGAAGATGAGGTCGCTCAGGTCCTTGCAGATCTGGTTGCACAACTCGTCCTGCACATCCACCAGCAGTTCGCTGCTGGAGAAGTCGCGGTAGGCGCTGAAGGAGAGGTCCTTGCTCAGGCTCTGGTTCTTGTTGTTGATATATTTGACCTTGACGGTGATGGTCAGGCGTGTCTGGCTGGCGTAAGCGTCCTCGCCCACGGCCTGCGGCGAAAGCTGGTAGTTGGTGATCTCGCCCTCCATGCGCAGGTCGGCATTGTTGCCGTCGATGACGCGCAATCGCGTCTGTTGGGCAATCATGTCGGTCATGCGGTTCTCGAACATCGATTGCAGGGGCGGATATACCAGCGCGGCGCGGATGGGGAAGTCGCCAAACGAGATGGTCTTGTACACGTTATAGTCGATCGACGCGCCGTTGAGCGTGTATCGTGGGATGCACGCCTGCCAGGCTGTCGCGGCAATAGCCAGTGTCAGTATGATAAGGATGCGTTTCACTGCCGTTCCAGGTTGTATTGCTTGATTTTGCGGTACAGTGTGCGCTCCGAGATGTTCAACTCCTGGGCGGTGAGTTTGCGGCGGCCGTTGTTGCGGCGCAGGGCCGTCTCGATGGTCTCGCGCTCGGTCTCGTCGAGGGTTTTTACGGTCTCGCCCTCAACGTCCATGGCGGCGACTTCGTCCACGCGGCCCAAGTCTTGAGGCTCGTGCTGCATGTTGCGGTAGGGCGACGCCATGTTCATGTCATTACCCGTGTTGCCCAGGTCAAGCAACGGGTTGGACTCGCGCTTGAGCTCATGGACTGACGACGACACATGAGAGGTGGGCCCGACACCGTCCATGCGCTTCTTCAAGGCCTCAATCTCGGCGCGCATCGACAGGATGAGGGTGAACAGCTGCTCACGCTCGGCGTTGTAGTCAAAGTTGGGCTGGGACTGCACCGTGAGTGCCGTGTCGCGGTTGGCGGGCATGTACTGGCTCAGGGTGGCAGCATCGACGGTGTTGCCGCTCTCGAACAGGGCCACCTGCTCGATGACACTCTTCAGCTGGCGCACGTTGCCGGGCCAGTGATAGGACTTGAGCAGACGCTGGGCATCGTCGGTGAGGGTGACCTCGCTGGTCCGGTTGTCGCTGATGAAGTTGCGCAGGAACAGCCTGGACAGCAGCACGATGTCGTCGCCGCGCTCGCGCAGGGGCGGCACGTTGATCTGCACCGTCGAGAGGCGGTAGTACAGGTCCTCGCGGAACTTGCCGTCCTTGACGGCCTGCATCATGTCCTTGTTGGTGGCGGCCACGACGCGGATGTTAGTCTTGCGCACGGTGCTGTCGCCCACGCGCAGGTACTCACCGTTCTCGAGTACACGCAGCAGGCGTGCCTGGGTGCTCAAGGGCATCTCGGCCACCTCGTCGAGGAAGATGACGCCGCCGTCGGCCTCCTCAAAGTAGCCCTTGTGGTCGGCGATGGCACCGGTGAACGAGCCCTTGACGTGTCCGAACAGTTCGCTGTCGATGGTGCCCTCGGGGATGGCGCCGCAGTTCACGGCGATGTATTTCTTGTGCTTGCGCGGGCTGCTCTCGTGGATAATCTTGGGGAAAGACTCCTTACCCGAGCCGCTCTCGCCGATGATGAGCACGCTCAGGTCGATGGGGGCCACGAGCATGGCGCGGCGAATGGCGGCAATCAGCGCGGGCGATTCGCCCACGATGCCGAAGCGCAGCTTCAATGCGCGGATGTCGTTATCGGTTATTTTTGTTGCCATTTCTTCATTTTGTAAGTTTCGTTCTTCAGAAACACGCCCAGTTCCTCGGGCGTCTGGTATTGTGCGTACTCCTCGGGCATGATGGGATCATGCACGCTCACGCGGAAGTTGTAGCTCTTGCGGCGGAACATCTCGGAGGGCAGCCTCAGCGTCCTCAGTTTCCAGCTGATGGCGCCCAGCAAGAGCGAAATCCAACTGTTGTGGCCGTGGATGTAGATGGGGATGACGGGCACCTTGAGCTTCTGGATCAGGCGCATGATCACGGGTTGCCACTCGCGGTCCTCGACACGCAGTTTCCAGTTCAACTTGCTCACGGCGCCGGCGGGGAAGAAGCCCATCGGGTGGCCTGCCTTGACGTGTTTCATCGTTTCGCTGATGCCCTGCATCGACACGGCGCGCTTGGCGGGGTCGTTGCTGGCAAGGGCATCGACGGTGATGAAGTTGGGCATCATGCCGCCGATTTTGCTAAGTATCATGTTGACCATGAACTTGTAGTCGGGCCTGTGGGTGCCGATGATGTGAATCATCATCACGCCATCGACGGCGCCAAAGGGGTGGTTGGTCACCGTGATAAAGGGACCCTCGGGCAGATTGTCGAGCACCTCGCCGTTGTCGTAGGTGATGGTGGCGTTCAGGTCCTTGAGAACACCGGTGCAGAAGGGCACGCCTGGCGTGTGGCAGTTGTGGCCGTGGATCCAGTTGGCGTCATCCATATCGAGCAGGTGGAACAACCACTTGACCAGCTTGGGCTTGCCGTCAAAGAACGGTGCCATCTTCCTGATGTCATCATAATCCAGAATATCGGGCTTGATGGGCGTCGGCTGCTGGGTTTGTTCCTGTTGCTCTTGCGGTTTGTTTTGTTCTATCTTGTTTTCTTCCATTATTTCTCTCATTATTCGGGGTGCAAAGGTACAATGATTTTTCGTGAACTGACATCAAAAAACGTTAAAATATGACATTTTGGCAGAAAAAGCACTCACCCCGCCCACTAAACCGTGTTTAGTCCCTAGTCCCTAGTGGGCATCCGCGTTCAAGCCCTCACGCTAAGCCGCTAAGCCGCTAAGTTTTTTAAGGTCTACGAATTATACGAATTAATCTAATTGGCATCCGCGTTCATGCCCTCGCACTAAGCATTAATGAAACATCCGCTTTCCAGACGACGGAATGCGGATGCTCCCTAAACTCTAAACTCTAAACTGCTCGCGCAGCGAGCCTAAAAGCGGATGCTCTCTAAACTCTAAACCCTAAACTCTAAACTGCTCGCGCAGCGAGCCTCACTTGTATGGATTCTGTTTGGCGAGGACGGTGTCGGGCTCGATTTTGGTGACGACGTGCTTGGTGCTGCCGCGCCACACGACGGTGCCCTTGTACTCGTTGTAGGTGAGGACGACGCGTTTGCCGTCACCGGCCCACTTCATGGCATAGCGGGCGAGGCTGTCGCTGGGAATGGAGAACTTGAAGTCGCTGTGCATGGCGGCGATGGTGTCCTCGATGTAGCCCTCGCTGATCATTTCGCCCTCGATGGTCTTGAAGATGGTACCCTCGTTGCTCACCTTCATGATCCAGCCTTTCTCCTGGCTCACGCGATAGGGATGGAAATAGTATTGCCATACCCACCATCCCAGGAACAGTGCCATGGCGACGATGATGAGCGTGAGCAACACCTTGATGGAGTAGCCGCGCCGCTCGATGGTCGCTTCTTTGATTTCGCGCTCCTCGCGTTCTTGGGCGGTCTCCTGGTGCACCTGCGGCTGCTCCTCGGGGACGTTCTCGTCGGTGAAATAGTCGTTGAAGTTGTCGTCCATAGTTGTTGGTTTTTAGTTTCTAGTCCCTAGTCCTTAGTCCCTAGTTTTTAGTTGTTGTTAGAGTTTGATTTCGTCGTTGGTGGTATCGACCTTGGTCTTGCCGCTCTCGATGCGGTTGCGGTCGATGGCCATGCTGGCAAAGGCGTAGATGCCCAGCACGATGAGCAACACCGTCTGGAAGCCCCACACGAACATGGCGAAGGCCGATGCGCGCGGGTCGAAGTTGGAGGGCGAGAACACGCCCACGCCATAGAGCGACAGGGCAAAGATGATGGCGACGTGCCATGAGCCCAGGCCGCCGTTGGTGGGCACACCCATGCCGATGCTGCTCAACACGAACATCACGAGCACGGCGAGCACGCTCAGCGGGCTGGTGAAGTTAAAGGCCTGGCAGGCAAGGTAGAGCTGCAGGAAGTAGCATCCCCAGATGAGGATGGTCAGCAGCAGGAACCACCACTTGCCGTCCATGCGGGTGATGGCGGCGAAGCCTTCCCACAGGTTGCGAGCCATGAGTTGGATTTTCTTGATGATTTTGTTCTCGGTCTTCATCACCAGCAGCCAGCCGATGGCGATGATGGCAACGGCGGTGCCGAACCAGATGCGGGCATCGCTGGCCACGTTGATGAAGTTCTCCTTCATTTGCGGATAGGTGTCAAAGAACTTGCCGAAGGCGCCCTGTGCCAGCAGGAAGGTGACGAACGTCAGCGCCAGCACGGTGACCGTGTCGGTCAGGCGGTCGGCGACCATCGAGCCCATGACCTGGGTGACCGAGGCCTTCTGGCGGTTGGCGATATAGCCGCAGCGCCACACCTCGCCCAGGCGGGGAAATATCAGGTTGACGAAATAGGTGCCGAAGATGCTGTTCAGCACGGCGCTGAACGACGGCTTCACGTCGATGGCCTTGAGCTGCAGGCGCCAGCGCAGCGCCCTGAAGACATGGCTCAGGATACTCACCACGGCCACTGGCACGAACCACCAGTAGTTAACGTCGCTCTTGAGCGTGTCCATCATGCTGCCCATGTCCACGTTCTTGTACAGGAAGTACATCAGCCCCACACCGATGGCGAGGGGGATGCCATATTTCACGAAATAGGAAACGGCTTTTTTCACGTTTTTTCTTGTCTAGTTGCGTTAAAAATTCTCCTCTGTGCAGCAAGTTGGCGAAAAATGGTTACCTTTGCAGATTAAAGGAGCGTGCAAAGATAACAAGAAAAGACCAAACATGCGGAAAGTTAGAGCAAAAAAGTCACTGGGGCAGCATTTCTTGACCGATTTGTCGATTGCCGAGCGCATCGCCCACACGCTGGACGACTTCAAGCATCTGCCGGTGCTCGAGGTGGGGCCGGGCATGGGTGTGCTCACCCAGTTCCTGCTCGACATGGGCCTTGACCTCACCGTGGTCGAACTCGACAGCGAGAGCGTCGATTACCTCGAGGTGGCCTATCCGCAGCTGCATGGCCACATCATTGGCGAGGACTTCCTCAAGATGGACCTGCACAAGCTCTACGGTGACGCCCCGTTCTGCGTCATCGGCAACTATCCCTACAACATCTCGACACAGATATTCTTCAAGGTCCTGGACTATCGCGACCAGGTGGCCTGCTGCAGCGGCATGTTGCAGCGCGAGGTGGCCCAACGCATCGCCGAGCCGCCGGGCAGCAAGGCCTATGGCATCCTGTCGGTGTTGCTGCAGGCCTGGTATGACATCGAGTACCTGTTCACTGTCGACGAGCACGTGTTCAATCCGCCCCCCAAGGTCAAGAGCGGCGTCCTGCGCCTCACGCGCAACAGCGTGACCGACCTGGGCGTCGACGAGCGCATGTTCAAGCGTCTGGTCAAGCTGTCCTTCGGGCAGCGGCGCAAGATGCTGCGCAGTTCTCTCAAGTCGGTGTTTATGGCCAATCCCACGGTCCTCGAGCAAGATGTGTTCCGACTACGCCCCGAGCAGCTGGGCGTTGAAGATTTCATTGCCCTGACGCGGCTTGCCCTGGAGCAGCCGTCATCGGTTCCCTGACGGCGTTTCCCGTCCCGCGAGTGTCGGGCGGTTTGTTCGTTCATCCGTTCGTCCCTCAGTCCGTACCGATTCAGTCACATTATTAATTACCCCCCCAAGACCCGTAGAACCGCAATGAAAGAGTTTACCGAAGAATATATCCACCACCTTAATGACCTCATCGACCAGAAGGACGAGGAGCAGGTGCGCGAGCAAATCAAGGATCTGCACCCTGCCGACATCGCCGAACTGGTGGGTGACCTGAATGACCAGGAGGCCCTGTTCGTGATGCTGATGCTCGACGACGAGACCGCTGCCGACGTGCTGGTTGAACTCGACGAGGACCAGCGCCATGACCTGATGGTACTGATGCCCAACGAGGAAATCGCCAAGCAGGTCGAGCAGATGGATGCCGACGACGCTGTGGACGTGATCCAGGAACTCGACGAGGAAGACCGCGAGGACGTCATCAGCCATATCGACGACGTGGAGCAGGCGGGCGACATTGTCGACCTGTTGCAATATGACGAGGACACTGCCGGTGGTTACATGTCTACCGAGATGATTGTCGTCAACGAGAACATGTCGATGCCCGACTGTATCAAGGCCATGCGCCAGCAGGCCGAGGACGTCGACGAGATTTATGTCATATACGTCGTTGACGATGATAACCGCCTCAAGGGCATCTTCCCCCTGAAGACCACGATTACCAACCCCTCGGCCTCCAAGATCAAGCACGTCATGGAGCCTGACCCCATCAGCGTGCGCACCGATACCCATATCGAGGACGTCGCCCTCGACTTCGAGAAATATGACCTCGTGGCCATGCCTGTTGTCGATAGCATCGGCCGCCTGGTGGGTCGCATCACCGTCGACGACATCATCGACCGCGTGCGTGAGCAGGGCGAGGACAACTACCAGATGGCCTCTGGTATCTGGGGCGACATCGAGACCGACGATAACGTCTTCCGTCAGGTGCGCGCCCGACTGCCGTGGCTGCTCATCGGCCTGGTGGGCGGTATCATCAACGCCCTGATTCTGGGCGGTGGCGAGGGCGATGCCGACCTGTTGCGCATCCTGCCCGGCCTGGCATTGTTCATCCCCCTCATTGGCGGCACCGGCGGTAACGTGGGCACCCAGTCGAGCGCTATCGTCGTGCAGGGCCTTGCCAACGGCAGCCTGGACATCAAGCACGTGGGCAAGCACCTGTTCAAGGAGTTCTCCACAGCCCTCATCAACGCGCTGGTGATGGGACTGCTCATCTTCCTTTACGCCCACTTCTTCCCCGTTGATTCCAATCCCACCAAGTCGCACATCGCGGCTGCCGCAGTGACCACGTCACTCTTCCTGGTAGTCATGTTCGCCTCGTTGTTCGGCACCGTCGTGCCGCTGGTGCTCGAGCGCCTCAAGATAGACCCCGCCATTGCCACCGGCCCCTTCGTCACCGTGACCAACGATATTGTCGGCATCACCATCTACATGGCCATCAGCGGCTGGCTCGTCAACGTCTTCACCACCCTTATGGGGTAAATGCTCGCTTTGCTCGCAGTTTAAAGTTTAAAGTTTAGAGTTTAGGGGAAGGCTCGCTGCGCGAGAGGTCTAGGGTCTAGAGTTTAGAGTTTAGGGGAGCATCCGCATTCTATCGTCCGGGATGCGGATGTTTCATTAATGCTTAGCGTGAGGCCATGAGCGCGGATGCCAATTAGATTAATTCGTTTAATTCGTAGACCCAAAAAAGCTCGCTTTGCTCGCAGTTTAGAGCTTAGTGCTTAGAGCTTAGGGAATGCTCGCGTTGCTCGCAGTTTAGAGCTTAGGGGGTGCGTTCTTTGGCTTTGTGCTAGGATGTTTAGTTTTTGATGTGAAGGAAAAGATGGGTAAGGGTATTGATTATCAATAAAATATAATTGAATTGTCCTTCTTGTCTTTTTTGTCTTCTCATAAAACGAATAGGCATCGAGGTGTGAAGTTTTCGGGGCGAGTGAGAAAATCGCAGCAAAATGATTGCGGGTTTCTGTTTTTTTAGTAACTTTGCAGTCGCTTTTGGCGCAAAAACACTGTCGCCAGTACAAAGCAGGTCCTATAGCTCAGTTGGTTAGAGCACCTGACTCATAATCAGGGAGTCCTTGGTTCAAGCCCAAGTGGGACCACCAAATAAGAGAAATCGCCGGCGGTTGCGTCGGCGATTTCTTTGTATGGTGGGGTGGGAATTGATCAGTTGGCGTAGAGCATGTTGAGGATTTCGTTGAACTGCTGCTCGCTCTTGAGGCCGTCGTTCTTGAAGAGCATGATCTTGTCCATCACGCGGTCCAGGTAGTCGATGCTCTCGTTTTTCTCCTTCTTGTTGTAGATTTTCCAGTACTTGGTGCCCTTGAGGCCTTTCTCGAATTTCTTGTACAGGTCGGTGGACGAGGAGAGGTATTTCCACTTGTTGGAAGCGAGCTGCTTCTTCATCTTCTCCATGAAGTCCTTGAGGTCCTTAGTGTACTCGCCGTATTTCTGGACAATCTCTTTCTTCTTGATCACGTCCTTGGTCTCCATGCCCTCGAAACTGTCGAGTGCCTCCTCGACGTCGCCCTTGTTGTAGGGATTGTAGAGGACGTCGGCGATTTCCTGGTCATAGACCAGTTCGTCGCGGGTGGTGAATTTGTCCTTGCGTGTCTTGATTTCGGCCTTGAGTTCTTTCTCGAGGGCCTTCTTTTGGGACTCCAGTTCCTTGAGTTCGGACTTGAGGTTGTCGATGCGATCCTCGAGGTCCTTGATGGAGGCTTCTTTCTCCTTGATGTTCTTCTCGTGCTGCTCGATGTCACGCTCGAGTTGCTGCACGTTCTGGGTCGCCTGGGCCGAGGCATTGGGTGCCATAGCGGCCATCATCGTTATGGTCATTGCGAAGACCAGCATTTTGATTCTTTTCATTGTCAGTTGGATTTAAATGGTTGAATTCTGTTGGCAAAGATAGTAAATAGTTTTCAGTTTCCTGTTTTCATTGTGCAGTTTTTTGCCGACAGGTGGGGTATAGAAAGCGAAAGTGCGCTTTTTCACAAAAGCACACCATCTTCATAACCAAAATTCAAGTATATATGTTCTTGTCGTTTGTTGTTTTCAACTGTCACTCCTTGGCGGAGTGGAAGAACTCCTTTTTTGTTTAACGTGGCAAAGATAATGCCATTATTTTTAATAAGCAAGAAATCTCGACACTTTTTTGAATAAAAATGCCAGATATCTATCTGGCATATATTGATAAACCGCTGATAGACAACGGACTTGCTCAAAAATAATATTATCCCTGTAACAAAGATGTTACATTTACTTCTCGCGGAAGAAGAGGTTGATGATGGTACCGTGCAGGTTCCAGTTCTCACGAATCTTGTTCTCGAGATAGCGCTTGTAGGGGTCCTTGACCCACTGCGGCAGGTTGCAGAAGAAGATGAACGTGGGCACATGGGCACCCTTGAGCATGGTGATGTATTTGATCTTGATGTACTTGCCCTTGACTGCGGGGGGCGGATAGGCCTGGATGGCCTCTTGCAGCACGTTGTTGAGCTGTGAGGTGGGGATGACGATGCGACGGTTGTTATACACCTCGATGGCCGTTTGCAGCACCTTGTGGATGCGCTGCTTGGTCAGCGCCGAGCCAAAGATGATGGGGAAGTCGGTGAAGGGGGCGAAGCGCTCGCGGATGGTGGCAGCGAAATGGTCGATGGACTGCTGCGTCTTGTTCTGCGCCAGGTCCCACTTGTTGACGAGCACGACGAGTCCCTTGCGGTTCTTCTGGATAATGGAGAAGATGTTCACGTCCTGTGACTCGATACCGCGGGTGGCGTCGATGAGCAGGATGCACACGTCGCTGTTCTCGATGGCGCGGATGGAGCGCAGCACCGAGTAATACTCGATGTCCTCGTTGACCTTGTTCTTCTTGCGGATGCCGGCGGTATCGACCAGGTAGAAGTCGAAGCCGAACTTGTTGTAACGCGAGTAGATGCTGTCGCGCGTGGTGCCGGCAATGTCGGTGACGATGTTGCGCTGCTCGTCCATGAGCGAGTTGACCAGCGACGACTTGCCCGCGTTGGGGCGGCCCACGATGGCAAAGCGTGGCAGTTCCTCGTCAAGGGCCTCGTCAGCCTTCTCGGGCATCTTCCTGACCACCTCGTCGAGCAGGTCGCCGGTACCGTTGCCGTTGACTGCCGAGATGGAGAAGGGCTGTCCGAGTCCCAGAGCGTAGAACTCGGCCTCGGCATACATGCTCTGGTTGTTGTCGTCCTTGTTGGCCACGACGATGACGGGCTTGGAGGTGCGTCGCAGGATGTCGGCCACCTGGTCGTCGAGGTCGGTGATGCCGTTCTTGATGTCGACGACAAAGAGGATGACGTCGGCTTCCTCGATGGCGAGCTGCACTTGCTTGTTGATCTCGTCCTCGAAGATGTCCTCGCTGTTAACTACCCATCCGCCGGTGTCCACGACCGACATTTCCATGCCATTCCACTCCATCTTGCCGTACTGGCGGTCGCGCGTGGTGCCGCTGGTGTCGTTCACGATGGCGTCACGCGTCTGGGTCAGGCGGTTGAAGAGTGTTGACTTGCCCACATTGGGCCTACCCACGATTGCTACTAGTCGTCCCATTATTTCGTCTTATGTTGTTAGTTTTTAGTTCTTAGTTTCTAGTTTCTAGTCCCTAGTTTTTAGTTTTTAGTTTCTAGTCCCTAGTTTCTAGTCCCTAGTTTCTAGTTGTCAGTTGTTAGTTGCTAAAACCTAAAGCCTAAAGCCTAAAGCCTATAATATTAGTTATTACTCGATGTAGCCGAAGGCTTTGAGTTTCTTTTCCTGGTTGCGCCAGTCTTTCTCTACCTTGACATAGAGTTCGAGAAAGACCTTCTTGTCGAAGAATTTCTCAATGTCCTTGCGGGCCTCGGTGCCCACGCGCTTGAGCATCTTGCCCTGGTGGCCGATGATGATACCCTTCTGGCTGTCGCGCTCGACGTAGATGACGGCCATGATGTGGATGGCGTTGTCGCTCTCGTCAAATTTCTCGACAATGACCTGGGTGGCATAGGGCACTTCCTTGTCATAGGTGAGCAGGATCTTCTCCCTCACGATTTCGGTGACAAAGAAACGGCTGCTGCGGTCGGTCAACGCGTCCTTGCCGAAGTAGGGCGGGCACTCGGGCAGGAGCTCGACAATGCGCTTCATGATGTTGTCCACGTTGAAGTTCTCGAGGGCGCTGGTGGGGAAGACCTCGGCATTGGGCAGCAGTTGCTTCCACTGGTCGATGATACGCACGAGTTCGTCGTTGCCCTTCAGCAGGTCGATCTTATTGATGACCAGCAGGATGGGGATTTTCTCCTTGGCCACCTTGTCGAGGAAGTCCTGGTTCTTGGTCGGTGACTCGATGACGTCGGTGACATAGAGCAGCACGTCGGCATCGACGAGCGCGCCGGTGGAGTACTCCAGCATGCTCTGCTGCAGCCTGAATTTGGGCTTGAGCACGCCGGGCGTGTCGCTGAAGACGATCTGATAGTCGTCGGTGTTGACGATGCCCATGATGCGGTGACGCGTGGTCTGGGCCTTGCTGGTGATGATGGACAGGCGTTCACCCACCAGGCGGTTGCTCAGTGTTGATTTTCCCACGTTGGGGTTTCCCACGATGTTGACAAATCCTGCGCGATGCATTGTTTAGTTGTTGGTTTTTAGTTTCTAGTTTCTAGTCCCTAGTTTCTAGTTTTTAGTCCTTAGTTGAGAGGGGTGGGTGGATTATTCAAAAAGCATCGCTACTCGGGTTGATGTTGAAATCTCGTGAGTAGTGATGCTTCGTTTGCCAACTGGTGTGATATTACAGCGACCAGATGAGGTAGAGGGCACCCCAGGTGAATCCCGCGCCAAAGGCGGTGAGGACCATTTTGTCTCCCTTCTTGAGGAGGTGCTTGTTCTCGTCCAGACACAGCGGAATGCTGGCGGCGCTGGTGTTGCCGCGGTTCAGGATGTTGACGAGCACTTTATCCTCGGGGATTCCCAGTCGTGCACCGACGGCCTCGATGATACGCATGTTGGCCTGGTGGGGCACGAACCACTGGATGTTCTCGTTAGTGAGATTGTTGCGCTCCATCACGTCCCTGCTCGAGGTGAGCATGTCGATGACGGCATGGCGATAGACGGCGCGACCTTCCTGGTAAACGCAGTGGAAGTTGGCGTCGACAGTCTCGTGGCTGGTGGGCAGGGCCGAGCCACCGGCCTTATAGACCAGATGCTCCAGTCCCGAACCGTCCACGTGGAAGATACCGTCCATCACGCCGAGGGGCTCCTCGGTGGGCTCGAGCAGCATGCATGCTGCAGCGTCGCCAAACAGGGGGCAAGTGGCACGGTCGTTATAGTCGACCATGCTCGACATCTTCTCGGCCGAGACGACGATAACCTTCTTGTAAATGCCTGCACGGATGTAGGCCGTGGCCTCGTACAGTCCCACAAGGAATCCGGCACATGCGGCCTGGATGTCATAGGCATAGCATTTCTTCTCGATGCCTACGCCGTGGGCGATAACCGATGCCGTCGAGGGGAATCGGTAATCGGGATTGGAGGTGGGGCAAATGAGCAGGTCGATATCGTCACGGTTGGTACCGGTCTCCTCAAGTAGCTTGTTCACGGCTTGGATGCCCATGTAGGACGAGCCGACGGGCTTCTTGAGGATTCGACGCTCTCTCACGCCAACGCGAGTCATGATCCACTCGTCGTTGGTGTCCACCATTTGTGATAGCATCTCGTTGTCCAACACATCATCGGGCAGGAACGACGCGATGCCAGTGATTTTTGCGTTCAGCATATTATATAATGAACTACAGAGTGTGTTGTTTTCAAAATCAATATCCTAAATGAGAATGAATAATCTAACGATTCAGCCCATTCAGGATATCTCGTTTGGCTTTAATCGCGGTTGCCGCAACCATTGTTCAGGACGCGGCCTTGGGGCGATTTAGGCTTCCTCCTTGTTCATCACGTTCTTGCCACGGTAGTAACCGCACTCGGGGCATACGGTGTGATAAACATGCCATGCGCCACAGTTAGAGCACTGAGCGATGGTCGGGGCCACAGCCACATCGTGGGTGCGGCGCTTCGCGGTACGAGTCTTAGACTGTCTTCTTTTAGGATGTGCCATTTTCTTGTAGTTATTTAAAAATTATTGTTCTTTCAGTTTTTTAAGCGCCTCCCACCTGGGGTCGGTGCCTATTGTCTCACTCTGCGGTTGGTCATCGTCGTCGGGGACGGCCTCGACGCGATGGCTGTCGAGGGCTTCGAGCATGTCGGCGTTGCAGTCTTCTTCGTTCTCATGAACGTGCGTCATCGGCATGGCGAGCAACACGGTGTCGCGCACCAGAGGTGCGGCATCCAGTTCCCGCCAGTCGGCCGGCACAATCAGGAGCTCGTCGTTGCTGTCGTCAAGCTCATTGCCCATTTGCTCCACATTCAGGCAGTAGGTCACGTCCACCGGCAAATCCAGATCGTCGAGGCAGCGGTCGCAGGCTGTCGTCAGCGTGCCGTTGCAAGCGATCTCCAGGCGGTAGGTGTTCTCGCTCTTGCGGGTCACCTCAAGGTTGACATGCACATCGGCGCGCCTCACCTCGTTTTGCTCATCGGTATTGAAAAACGACTCGTCCAGATGACACTCAACCGCATGAATGCCAAATGGTAACGTCTTGATTTTCAACTTCAAAGCATCTACCATCTCCTGAAATTTCTGTTAAAGCGCCACAAAGGTATAACATTTCCCGCTAATATTCAACGATTTTCTGTTTTTTTTTGATTTTCTCTAGTCGCTGAATTCGGTGACCAGGTCCAGCAGGCTGATGTCTTTGGCGGCCTGTTGCTGGCTGAGTCGTTGGGCGTTGATTTGGCTGAATATCTTGTCAAAGCGTTTGTCGGCCTTGTCGATGAAGCGGTTTTGTCCCTGGGCCGAGAGGGCGTCATTCACCATGTTGACGGTGATGTCGTCGGGGTCACAGGCGGGTTGGTAAGCGCAGTCCTCGTCGCCTTCCTGCAAGACTGCCGTGAGTATTTTGGCGTGCTGCAGGCTGTTCAACAGCTTGTCGACCAGCATGGCGGGGATGTCATATTCGGTAATGAGCTCGTTGCGTGTCAATGCTGGCTCGCGCAGTTTGAAACGCTTGGTGGCCAGTGCCGCCACGGCAATCGCCAGCTGGTTGTTGTAGGCCTGGGAGATGTCCTCGACCTTGTCGTGTAGGGCATAGCTGTCGATGTTTTGCCAGGCATAGGTCAGCACCACGCCCGAGAGGGTGATGAGCCATGACAGCTGCATCCAGATGAGCATCAAGGGCAGGAAGGCAAAACTACCGTAGATGGCATTATACTTCGACACATAGACCTGACCGGTGACGAATAGCCATTGTACCATATGGAAAAACGTGCCGCATAAGATGCCGGCAAACAAGGCCGAAGTGAACTTGACCTTGGTGTTGGGCACCAGATAGAAACAGGCTGTGAATACTAACCACGAGATGATGATGGGCATGCACGCCAGCAGGCGGTGCATCACGGGAGACACCAGGTCGTCGGTAAATACGTGCTGCACGGCATCGCTCATGAAGATGGAGATGCCTGCCGAGCACACCATCAGCACCGGCAAGAGCAGGAACAGCGCCGTGTAATCGGTGAGTTTGCGCTTGAAGGAGCGCTTGCTGGTCACGCCCCACACATGGTTGAACGAGTCCTCGACATTGCTCATCAGCGAGACGAGGGTCCACAGCAGGAAAACCAGGCCGATGCCGACAAAGATGCCCTGCGACGCCTGGGACAGATAGTTGTCCACATAGGTCAAGGCCGATTCCAAGGCTTTGCGCTGGGCGGGGAAATAGCGGAAGAGCTCGCTCTGCAACAGGTTCTGGAACCCGAAGCCTCGCGCGATGGCAAACAACATGGCCAGTGCCGGCACGATGGCCAGCACTGTGCGGTAGGTGAGGGCACAGGCCTGGGTTTGCAGGTCGCGGTCCATGAAGGCACGCACGCTCAGGTTGATGACTTTGAGCGTCTGCACCGACCACAGTTTGCGCGTGTCATTCCACACGCCACTGATGCAGTAGCGCATGTTACGTTGGATGCGTTGCCACAGGCTCTCTTGCCTATCTCCCATAAAAGAGATCAGATGTTGTCCAGCTCGTGTTGAATCAGCTCAAAGATGCCATCAATCGTTCCCATGCCGTTGATAGCAAGGTATTTGCCCTGCTCCTGATAATAGGCCTTCAACGGAGAGGTCTGTTCGTAGTACACCTCGATGCGCTTGCGGGCGGTATCCTCGTTGTCGTCGGCACGACCGCTCTGCTCGCCGCGCAACACGATGCGCTTGATAAGTTCCTCGTCGGGCACTTCAAGTCCCACTACGGCGTCCACCTGGGTGCCGCGCTCGGCCAGCATACCCTCCAGCGCTTCGGCCTGGGGGATGGTGCGGGGATAACCATCGAAGATGACGCCCTGGGTGGTGTTTTCCTTGTTCTCGTCGAGCACTTGGGCAAGCAGGTCGATGATCAGGTCATCGGGGACGAGCTGACCCTGGTCGATGTATTCCTTAGCGACCATTCCCAGTTCGGTGCCGCGGCGCATGTGGTCACGCAGCACGTCACCCGTCGAGATGTGGAACAGGTGGTAGTGCTCAATCAGTTTATCGCTTTGGGTGCCTTTGCCCGAACCGGGCGCACCAAAAATAACAATGTTAATCATAGTCAAACTAATGAAAGTTGGTTATATCTGTAATTTGATAGTTGAAATCATTTATCCTTCAGGACATAGATGTCGGGCAAGTTGCGCGCCAGGCCGTCCAAATCCAGGCCGTAGCCCAAGATGAACTTGTTGGGGATAGCAAAGCCGTAGTATTCGGGAGCTTTGCCCACGGTGAGCGCCTCGGGCTTGTATAGCAGTGAGACCATTTTTACCGATTTGGGTTTGCCCTTGTCCAGCTCTTTGCGCAGCTGGACAGCGGTCACGCCACTGTCGATGATATCCTCGACGATGAGCACGTTGCGGCCGGCGATGTCCTCCGACAGGCCCATGATCTGCTTGACCGCTCCGGTCGATTCCATGCCCTCGTAGGACTTGAAGCGGATAAAGGTGATCTCGGCATCCTGCAGGTCGCACGCCCTGAACAAGTCGGCGGCAAAGATGAAGGATCCGTTAAGGACACAAAGGAAAAGGACGTTCTCGTTGGCATAGTCGCGCTTGATTTCCTGGGCAAGGCGATGCACTTGCTTAGCAATTTCTTCACGTCTGATGTAAGGCTCAAACGTCAGGCCCTGATAGGTTACTTCTTCCATAACTTTAGAAAATAGGCCACAAAAATAGCAAAGATTCTCGGGTTACGCAACTTTTGGGGCGTTTAATCGCACAAAAACAGATTGACCGAAACCGGTAGCTATTCGGTGGGAGGCTGCTCTCCGATGTGGAAAACGTGGTTATAGATGAGCTGGGTACCTCCCAGGTGGGACTGGATGTAGTCGCCGGCGGTCTTGCCGCATTGCAGGCGCAGGGGCTCATTTTCCAGCAGAGGGTCCATGGCTGCCGAGAACGAGTCGCTGTCGTGGATGCTCATCGCTCCGTCAAGCTCGATGAGGTCATGGGCCTCCTGGAACTTGTGGTGCTTGGGCCCGAAGATGACCGGTATGCCATAGACTGCGGCCTCGTTGATGTTGTGGATGCCGGCACCGAATCCGCCGCCAATATAGGCGGCCTGGCCATACCGGTACAACGACGAGAGCAGACCGAAGCTGTCGATAATCAGGCAGTCGGCGTTAGCGACATTCTTTTGTGTCGCTTCGCTATAGAAACGTGCCGGGCGGGACAGTTTGGACATGAGCACATGCAGGCGGTGACGGTCAAACTCATGAGGCGCGATGATGAGTTTCATCTCGCGGTGAGTGTTGAAGTAGGGAATGACGATGTCCTCGTCGGGAGGCCACGAACTGCCCATGACCAGGGTGAACCTGGCATTCTCGACAAACTTCTCGACCAGGGGGAACTCGCGTGCAGCGGCACGCACGTCGGCCACGCGGTCAAATCGCGTGTCGCCTGCCACGACCACATTGTCAATGCCTATTCCCGCCAGCAGTTCGCGCGACTGCTCGTTCTGCACGAACAGGGTGTCGAAGCACTTGAGCATCTTGCGGAACAGGCCACCCCAAGGCTTGAAGAAAATCTGCCTGGGACGGAAGATGGCCGAAATAATGTAAGTGGGGATGCCGCGACGCTTGAGGGCGCTCAGGTAGTTGCCCCAGAACTCGTACTTGACAAAGATGGCCATCGACGGCTTGACGATATCGAGGAATTTCTTCACGTTGGCGGGCATGTCAAAGGGCAGATAAACCACGGTATCGACCATGCTGAAGTTCTTGCGCACCTCGTAGCCGGAGGGGGAGAAGAACGAGAGCAGGATGCGTGCGTCGGGTCGTTCACGCTTGATTTTCTCGATCAGGGGACGTCCCTGCTCAAACTCGCCCAACGATGAGGCGTGGATCCAGATGTAACCGCCGGCGGGGTCGAGTTTGCGCTGCAGGGTGCGGAAACAACGGCGCTGCCCGCGCAGCATCAGCTTGGCTTTGGGGTTGCGTATGGCCGCTATCTTCACCGCGTTGCGGTAGGTGGCGATACCCAGGTTATAGATGGGATCCATGTTGTTTTAGTTTTAAAGTTCGTAGTTTCTAGTCCTTAGTTTCTAGTCCTTAGTTTCTAGTCCTTAGTTTCTAGTTTCTAGTCCCTAGTGTTAAGTTTTCAGTTTTAAGTTGTTGAGCCCTTGTCAGTTGTTTTCTAGTACAGCGAGGGCAGATGGCGGCTCTTGAGGTGGTCGCGGTCGTGCCGGCGTTTCCACAAGTTGTTGTCGATGTAGAAACGGCAGGCGATCTGTTGCCAAAAACCAGTCGTCTTGTTGTTGGCATGGAATGTCAGCGAACCCGTGAGGTCCACAAAGCTGTTGTTGACGATGTGGAAAACCAGGTCGGTGCGGCTGTAGGTCTTGTAGTTGAAATAGGGGTCGCCCTGGTAGAGCAGGCTCCCGAACTTGGCGTGGAGGGGCATGATGCCCTGTCCCGTGTAGAAGGTCTCGTCGAGCTCAAGCCAGCGCCAACGGGCGGTAGCCGTGGCCAGGAAACCCGCGGGGTGCTCCCACTTGTTGATGCCGCGGTCGCGCTCCATGGCAATGATGGCTCCGGCCGACAGACGCAGCGAGTCGAGTGCGGTGCGGTGCGACAGGTCGAGCGACAGCATGGGGTTGATGACCAGGTCATCGTTGACGTGCTGCTCCTCGGCATCAAGCTTGGACATAGCCAGGTGGCTGTATTGCACATGCCCACCCAGCCGCAGGGGGCCGGCAAGACGCCAATCGGCGTTAAGGAAGACGGTGAAGGCCTCGCGCTTGTGGTCGGTTTGCAGCTGCCTCCAGTCCACGGCGACCTCGGCATATCCTTCGGGCTTGATGTACTGTGCCATGACGCCGCGGATGTTGGGCTGCACGTAGTTGAGCGAGTCGCTCCACAGGTAGCGGGGCATGCGCTCCACCATCAGCGACCGCGGCATGAGGCCGACGGTCATGTGCCACCCGTTATCGCCGTTGTAGCGGTAATAGAGGGTGGGCAGCACCTTGTAGCCGCTCAGGTCATCGATCATGGGCTGGTACCACACGGCACCTGCTTTGAACACATGGGCGCCATCCATCATCGAGAAGCCCACCTCGGGAGCCAGGCGTGTGAAGAAGAACGTTTGGTCGGGGGTGGTGTAATCCTCGCCACCCTCGCGGTTGTTCAACAGCACACTGGCATCAACACTCCATTCCACCTCTTGAGCATCAAGAGATGGAATTGTGAGCAGTAGGGTCAATATGGCTAGCAGCCACTTATGCATCGGCGGGCAGGTGGATGTTCTCGATGCCGGCGTTGAGGCGGGCGAGGGTCTCGTCGCGTCCCAGCAGTTGGGTGATGTCAAACATGTGCGGACCACGGCATTCGCCCACCACGGTCAAGCGGAAGGCATTCATCACGTTGCCCTTGTGGTAGCCGTTCCTGTCGATCCAGTCCATGACGGCGGCCTCGCTGGCCATGGGGTCGTTCAGGTCGACAGTCTCGAGCAGTGCGGCCAGCTGGCGCATCAGCTCGGGCGTCTCTTCCTTCCAGCGCTTGCGGATGTCCTTTTCGCTATAGCTGGTGGGGCGGACAAAGAAGAAGCCGCCCTGGTCCCACAGGTCGCCCACAAAGTTGGCACGGCTCTTGACCAGAGCTACGACGTGAGCGATATAAGCGTCGCTGAAGCCGTCCACGTTCACGCCATGCTGGGTGAGCACGGGCTTGAACAGCTGTGCCAGTTCGTTGTCGTCCATGTTCATGATGTACTCGTGGTTGAACCACTTGCCCTTCTCAAAGTCGAACTTGGCACCCTTGCGGGAGCAGTGGTTGATGGAGAATTCCTTGATGAGCTCGTCCATCGAGAAGATCTCGCGGTCGTCGCCGGGGTTCCAGCCCAGCAGGGCCAGGAAGTTGACCACGGCCTGGGGCAGATAGCCTGCCTCGCGATAGCCGCTGGAGCGTTCGCCGCTCTTGGGGTCGTTCCAGTCGAGAGGGAACACGGGGAAGCCCAGGCGGTCACCGTCACGCTTGCTCAGTTTGCCCTTTCCGTCGGGCTTGAGCAGCAGGGGCAGGTGAACGAATTCGGGCATCGTGTCCTCCCAGCCGAAGGCTTGGTACAGCAGCACGTGCAGCGGTGCACTGGGCAGCCATTCCTCACCACGGATGACATGTGACACCTCCATCAGGTGGTCGTCGACGATGTTGGCCAGGTGATAGGTGGGCAGGTCGTCGGCGCTCTTGTAGAGCACCTTGTCGTCGAGAATCGACGAGTTGATGGTCACATCGCCGCGCAGCAGGTCGTGGACTACTACGTCCTGGTCGGGCTCGATGCGGAAGCGCACCACCCACTTGGCACCGCTTTCCATCAGGGCCTTGACCTCGTCGGCAGGCAGTGACAGCGAGTTGCGCATCATGCCGCGCGTGCGTGCGTCATACTGGAAATTCTTGATTTCCTGACGCTTGGCCTCGAGTTCCTCGGGCGTATCAAAGGCATAGTAGGCCTTGCCGGCATCCACCAGCTGCTGCGTGTACTTGCGGTACAGGTCGCGGCGCTCGCTCTGCTTGTAGGGGCCGTAGTTGCCACCCTCGCGCACGCCCTCGTCGATGCCGATGCCCAGCCATTGCAGGGCCTCGTTGATGTATTCCTCGGCACCAGGCACAAAGCGGGTGCTGTCGGTGTCCTCGATGCGCAGAATCATGTCGCCGCCGTGCTGGCGGGCAAACAGGTAGTTATACAGTGCCGTGCGCACGCCACCAATGTGCAGCGGGCCCGTGGGAGATGGCGCAAAGCGCACTCTTACTCGTCGTTCCATTTGTCTTATTTTCTTTATTATTATATAATGTGTTGTTTGTTCTCTCGTTTACAGGAGCAAGTCCTTGATGGCATCCATCGATGCGTAGTCGGTCTGGTCGACATGGGTGGGGGTGACGGTCACATAGCCGCGCTGCAGCCAGTAGTAGTCGGTCAAGCCTTCGTTCTTGTCGGCGATTTCAAATTCGCCGGTCAGCCAGTAGTAGTTGCGCCCCGTGGGGTCCACGCGGTGTTCCCACTCGTTGATCCAGCGCCCCATGTCGCCGGTGGTCACTTTCATGCCCCTGAATTGACCGTCGATGTCAGGTATGTTCACGTTCAGGCACACATCCTTGGGCAGTCCGCTCTTGAGCACCCGCTCGGTCACATGCTTGACGATGGGCTCACACGCGCTGGTGTCGGCATCGGCGCTGTAGTTGCCAAAGGAGAACGCCACGCTGGGCACACCGTGCAGGATGCCCTCAAAGGCGCACGCCATTGTGCCGCTGTAGAGCGTGTTCAGGCCGCTGTTGTAGCCGTGGTTGATGCCTGCGAGCACCACATCGGGCATCCGGTCGGCCATGAGTTGGCTCAGGGCCAGCTTCACGCAGTCGGCCGGCGTTCCGGTAGCCAGATAGGCAGTGTAGCCCTCTTCCTGGGCAATGCAAGTCGTTCGCACCGGGTGTACAAACGTGATGGCGCTCGACATGCCGCTTTGATGCACGGCGGGAGCGACAACAAACACGTCACCCAGTGTTCGAGCCACCTTGATGAGCGATTTGATGCCGTTGTAATCATAGCCGTCATCGTTGCTGACGAGGATGAGGGGTTTGTTGCTGTCCATTTGGCTTGTTTTAATGAATTTGGCCGCAAAGTTACAAATTTTTGTGGAGAATTGTAAGATTTGGATTAACTTTGCCCCTATATAAAGATAAATCTATATCAAACCAAATCAAGAATTATGAGACTGATTATCGAACCTGATTATGAGAATGTGTCAAAGTGGGCTGCCAATTATGTGGCTAAACGCATCAACGAGGTCAATCCCACTCCCGAGAAACCTTTCAAGCTGGGTTGCCCCACGGGAAGTTCGCCCTTGGGCATGTACCGCGAGCTCATCGCGATGAACAAGGCCGGAAAGGTATCGTTCCAGAATGTCATCACCTTTAACATGGACGAGTACTGCAATCTGCCCGAGGAACACCCCGAGAGCTACCACTCGTTCATGTGGAACAACTTCTTCTCGCACATCGATATCAAACCCGAGAATGTGAATATCCTCAACGGTAATGCTCCCGACCTGGTCAAGGAGTGTGAGGAATATGAGAAGCGCATCGAGGCTGCTGGCGGCATCGACCTGTTTATGGGCGGCGTGGGCCCCGATGGCCATATCGCCTTCAACGAGCCGGGCTCGTCGCTCACATCGCGCACGCGTCAAAAGACCCTCACCCAGGACACCATCATCGCCAACAGCCGCTTCTTTGACGGCGACCTGAACAAGGTGCCCAAGACCGCCCTCACCGTGGGCGTCGGCACCGTGATGGATGCTCGCGAGGTGATGATCATTGTCAACGGCCATGGCAAGGCCCGCGCCCTGCAGCAGGCTGTCGAGGGTGGCGTGTCTCACATGTGTACCCTGAGTGCTCTGCAGATGCACCCCCATGCCATCATCATCGCCGACGAGGCCGCCGTCGATGAACTCAAGGTGAGCACCTACCGCTACTTCAAGGACATCGAGAAGGACAACCTGTAAACCGCACAGGTTCCACCCGATAAACTGATTCACCCTACAGATGCCGTGGCGTCTGTAGGGTGAATCGCTATCTTGGGGGATATAAACAAAAGAAAAAGCTGCTCGAGCCTAACGGCGGGAACAGCTTCAAACTTTTCTTGTTGTAAGTCCTCTTGCTTACTCGGCGGGAGCAGCCTCAGGAGCAGCCTCGGTAGCGGCGCTATCAACAACGGCAGCAGCGCTGTCAGCAACAACGGTGGTGTCAACGGGAGCCTCTTCTACAACGGCGGTGGTGTCAACAGCCTCCTCAGCGGTGGCCTCGGTGTTGGTGTTGGTGCATGAAATCATGCTAACGCTAGCGATAACAGCAAGAGCTAAAACTAACTTCTTCATTTTTCTTGTGTAATTTAAATAATAAAACAAATAATATTCGGTTGTTAAAATCGGGTGCAAAATTATAACAAATTTTTCACGTGCAAACTTTTTTCTGATTTTTTTTACTCCCCCTTTCAAAACCCAATCCGCAAATCCGATTATTTTTCGGCATAACTAACTGATATTCAATATTAAACAAAAGCAGGCGCCCTGGATGTGGCGCCTGTTAAATTTTGTTAAGCCTAGGTGGGTGCGCTTGAAATCGCGCTTTTTTGACCACCGAAATCAGTTGCTGTACAGGTAGCGTTTGATGCTCCGTTTGGGCGTTTTGTCAAACTCGGTAGCCATCAACTGAATCTTGGCGATTCTCTCATAGGGGGCCACGAGCTGGTTGAGCTCGGTGCGGATGTCTTCCATGAGGCCGGGCAGCTTGTCGCGAGTGACGCCCAGCTGGTCCATCGCGTCATAGTCGGGATAGACGAGGGCCACCAGTTTGCCCTCACGCATCACGACGAGGCTCTCGCTCACATAGAGCATATTGTTCAGCTTGGCCTCGATTTCCTCGGGGTAGATGTTCTGTCCGCTCGAGCTCAGCAGCATGGTCTTCAGTCGGCCCCTTATAAATAATGTGCCGTCGGCATTCAGGGTACCCATGTCGCCGGTGTGCAGCCAGCCGTCCTCGTGCAGCACCTTGTCGGTGGCCTCGGTGTTATGGAAGTAGCCCTGCATGACGTTCTCACCGCGCACGCAGATTTCGCCGGGGATGTTCTCGGGGTCGTCGCTCAGGATCTTGCACTCCATGATGCCCGGCAGGATGCGGCCGGCGCTGTGGGGCACGAACTCGCGCCACGGCGTGTGGCTCACCAGCGGTCCGCACTCGGTCATGCCATAGCCCACGGTGAACGGGAACTTGATCTTATAAAGGAAGTCCTCGACCTCGGCATTGAACGGGGCACCGCCCACAATGACCTCTTCAAATGCGCCGCCAAAGGCTTCGATGAGCTTGTTGCGTATCTGGCTGTAGATGCGCTTGTCCAGATAGGGAACGGCCAGCGCCCATCGCAGCGCGCCCTTGCTGATCATGGGTACAATCATCTTGCTGTAGATTTTTTCCAGCACCAGGGGCACGGTGAACACCACGTTGGGCTTGACCTCGGCCATGGCCTTGACCAGGATCTTGGGCGACGGGATGCGGCCCAGCAGGGTAATGTGGCCACCCACGGCCAGCGGCGTCAACATGTCGAAGGCGCACCCGAAGGCGTGTGCCAGCGGCAGGAAGGCCAGGTCGCGCGACCCCTTGAAGTGCAGTTGCGAATTGATGCCGTAGACGATGTTACCGGCAAGGTTGTTGGCAGTGAGCATCACGCCCTTGCTGAAGCCTGTCGTGCCCGACGTGTAGTTGATCTCGACCAGGGCATCGTTAGGCACGTCGGCATAGTGGATGTGGTTGCGGTAGAACCCCTCGCCATATTCGGCGTTGAAGGCGTCGTTCAGTCCCTCTCTGGCTTTGGAGACAGTGTCATCACCTTCTTTCTCGGCAACGAGTTTCATGTCCTCGAGCTGGATGACGGCACGCACACGCGGCATCTTGTCAAACTCCATGTTCTCCCAGATGCTCTTGCTGATGAACAGCATCGTGGCCTCGCTGTGGTTGATGATGTGCTGGGCATCGGCGGGGTTGAATTCCTGCAGGATGGGAACGATGACGGCGCCATAGGTGATGGTGCCCATGAAGACGGTTACCCAGTTGGGGATGTTCTTGCCGATGAGGGCAATGCGGTCGCCCTGTTTCACGCCGCTGTTCCTGAACAGCATGTGCAGCTTGGCAATATTGCGTGCAAAGTCGCCGTAGGTCAGTCGTTCACCGGTATTGTAGTCGGTTAATGCAGGCAGTTCCCAGTTGTCGATGAAACTGCGCTCATAAATCTTGATCAGGTTTTCCTTCATCATAATGCTAAGGTCTTTTTATGTGAGTGCAAAGATAATCAAATAATTCCATACCCACCATGCCACCACCCCAAAAAACGACTCAATCAACAACTATTATATATCAACAACAATAAATACAATAGATACAAATTGTTGATTGTCGGCAGTTTGTGTTTCGTGTTTCTATTTAGGGCAGCGCCGTTTTGGTTGTCTTATATTTGAACAACAACTTGTACAACTTCAAACAACTTTTTTTAAAATCAGCACTTGGGCCTCACGCTAAGCCGCGAAGTTTTTTAAGCCTACGAATTAAGCGAATGAAACTAATTGCATCCGCGTTCTTTTTCTTGTCGGCTGATTATAAGGATTAAAAGGATTGGCATCCGCGTCCTTTTGACTTTAGCGTGGGGTCAAACGGCTGAATACTTTAAAATTATGGTGGTGCGGGATTGATAAAAAATGTTAATATTTTCATGTAATGCATTGGTTTTGAGTATATTGTATTTTTTTTGTGTGTTTTTGTGTGTTCATGGCTTTGTCTCCTTTCGTTTTTTGTTGGCAAAGATAGGTGATGAGGGAACTGTTGTCAATGACAAAAAGCAGGCGCACGCGCCTGCTTTTCTCTAATCACAATACCTCTAGCTTGCTAGTGCCAGCCCGCCTATCGAATGACGACCTTCTTACCGTGGTGGATGTAGATGCCGGGGGTGGAGGGGATGTCCTTGCCCATGGGCTGGCCCATCAGGTTGTAGTAGTTGTCGTCATACTGACGTGGCCGTGGCTCGGCCACCACTTCGTCAATGCCCGTTATGGTGTTGGGGAAATAGTATTCACCTTTGTATATAATACTCCCATTCTCAATGACATGACTAAAGAAAAAAAGAGGAAAACCTGTCCTTGCTAACACAGGTATAAAGAAACACAAAGTGTAACACGTAAAACCGTCTATGCCGATGCCTTCAATAAGTTTAAAGTTTGCCCCATACTCTCCGACGTATCTTTTAGCAAGGTGATTGCCGATTTGAATTGTATCAGTATATAAATGGTTATACAAGTTATAATAGATCTCATCACCATCATTTAAAACCCTATTCCAGTAGGCAATAGGGTCACTGAAATCATAAAGAATAAATTCCCTGCCTTCCAGCATTGCATCATAGTCTTCTTCGGTTCCATCACAATTGCCAATGGGACAATCTGGATAGAATTTGCCGTCAGGTACAATGGCATAGACGACTTTGTCTTGTTCTCGCATGTATATGGGTATTGTATCTTTCTCAACATTGATGGCGTTACCACTATACTTGTGCATCGCTTTATAAGATTTGCCGTCAATTACAGTATCTCCTTTGAATTCCAGAGTCAAATAGTGAGTTCCGAGTGGCAATTCGGGATCTTCGCCTGGGTATGCATTATTATAGTAACACACCCACTTGACACCCTCGCGCACAAATGGGACGTACTCGTATTCCTGTGCTGCCACTTGTAAGCTAACAAGAAGTGCTAACATCTTTAAAATAATTATCTTTTTCATTTTCTTATCAGTTCTTAAGTTAATAATCTCAGCAAAGATATGAAACATAGGTGATATCAACAAGTGATTCCATTAAAAACATGCAGGATAGACTGCAAAAGTCGCTCCTTTCTCAACATTAAAACCATCTTCAAGAGTTACAGTTCCAGATGCCTCTATCTCATATTCAACACCATTCTTTATTATAACATCACCGTATGTGCGATTGGCATCAACAGTTTTTCCCGCAATCACATCATTGGCAATTATATATTGAGAGTCCTTAATTATTTCGTTTTGCAAATGTAACGGAGCAATATAAGGAAGATAATTGTGTTTATATAACATAATGGTGCTATTGGGAGATGCATCATCAAGTGTAATTGGTGTTGATGTTGATGTTATTATTTTTGTCTTATAGAGATTATTATTAGTTCTATAGCCTACTTTGATGGCTTCTGAGATTCCAGATATGTTTATTGTATCATTTTTTCTCTCAACATTAATATTTGAAAATAGTAGCGGCTCATCAGTCCAGATTTCAAATTCAGGATCACCCAATAAATTATGAACACAACTAAAATACTTATAGTCTTTGCCATTAGGGTGATTTACAACATCATATTTAGCATTGAAATGAAATTTTGAAAGGGCTTCGGCTTTCCCAATATTGTAATACATATGAATGATTTCATTGAAAAAAGATTCTTCTAGTTGCGATGACTTCTTTATAAATCCACTACGAGTATTTCCCAAAAATGCTGGACCACCATAATCCTTGCCAAAAATAAAAGATTCCCCAAAATTCATAAGTATATTTCCGAAGTTAGTAATTGTGTCAAACGGCATAGTATTACAAGCTATTGAGTAGCATATACTTGGATACCATTTGTTCGAAAGATTATTGAGACCATTTCCAGAAGGAAGATCGAGAGCATAATTCTCTCCTGTATTGATTTTCCTAATTGTATCAATTGCCCATAAGTATCTAAAGTAAATATCATTGGGACAAGTATTGTCTTTTCTAAATCCATAAGTAATTAATCCTGAAGGATCACCGTGATTATGAAGACTTAAGAAACCATATTTGTGATCATTTATTTCATTGACTATGTCCACTCCAGAAGGATATCTAACACCCGAAGTGTCTTCGACCATTACACAAGAATCGGTGTAAATATTATTTGAAATTCTTGTAAGATTTTTTACCTCATGTTCTTTATGCATGTCATGGCCTTCGGTATATAAAGCACTTTTAAGATAACTACAATCTCCTCTTCCAGGATTCAACTCATACCTTAATAATTTGTCAGTATAGTTTGATATTTGCTGTTCATTCAAGGCAGTGATTCTTCCTACATATAGTTCTGGATATTTCTCTATTTCAGGCTTTGACCAATCTGCATTAAGTTCACTAAAATATAAATCAGTAGGCACAGTTGCGGTTATAAATTGCCTATACCTATAAGGAACTGTTTTTCCAGCCAACAATACATATTCTGTTCCCACTAAACTATGATAACAACGGATAAACTGCCGGAGAACACCAGCACTGTCATTATAATAGATATGTCCATTTACACTATCACCATGATAAGCAAATGAACTATGCATCACGTCATCCATTGTCACAACCTTGACGTTATAACCTTTCTGTTGCTTAAGGGCGGCAATTCTCCTTACAGCATGTTTCAACTCTGGAGTCGTTACAATCAGATAAGGATAATTGACATCTACTAATAGCTGACCTGTGCCAATTCCTGTCGTGTCAACTCCAGGAGGGCCAATTGGAGGGTCAATCGGTCCAGGGCCATCGCCACCAGCATAGCCACCTCCATTGATTACGTCCCCGCCGATGCCGCCTTGGATAAGGCCGATCGAGTCGATGCCGGGATTGATCGTCTGTGTCGGTGCAAAGTTCTTCACCTGACCAGGGTTGACGACCATGCTCTGGGTGAGCAAGTAACCTTCTTCCCTCAGCAGGCTGTCGTTACGCACGATAGGACTCATCGCCAGCGAGTCACTGAGGTCATAGCGCAGTGTCACGTAGCAATTCTTAGCCCTGGAAAGCACGTCGGCGTTGGTGGAATGCGTGTAACGGAAAGGCATTACCGCCACGGTGACGATGTGGTTCTCACCTGCAAGGAAGCCCTCGTCGGCAATCCATGCCATCTGTGACGGATAGGCAGTGCCAGAATAATAGGCCGAAGTGTCGGGCAGCATGATGGACGGAACAGGAGAGCCGATCATCCAGGGACTTTGGCACGGATACACCAGGTAATTCAAATTTTGGCTTGCCCAGCGGGTGGTGGCGGTTACGGTGAAGTTGGTAGCGTTGTAGGGCACCGAAAACTTGATGTAGTCGATGGGCAGCGATGGCATACCTGGCTCCCCGCCATTGTACAACCCCTCGTAGCTGACTGTGGCATAGGTCACACCTCCCAAGGTATCGGTGCCGATTGTCAGGACGTTATTGTTATAGCTGGCCGTATAGGTAATCCGGTTGAGGACTCCGGCCGCCGAGGTGAGCAGCGGCACCAGCATGGCTGCGGCCAGCGCCACGGGAAAGATGCATTTCTTTTTCATGGCCGTGTGTTTTTACTTGGTGAGTATCATCTGCTTGCTGTCAACCAGGGCACCGTCGGCAACGAGGGCATAGAGGTACATGCCGGCCTTGAGGTCACGCGCTGTGAGGGCCACCTGGCTCTCGCCGCGCCCTTGGGCGGGGATGCACTTGAGCTGGGCTCCCTGCATGTCATAGATGTAGATGTCGGCCTTGGCAATTGTTGGGGGCAGGCTGTAGCGAATCACGGTCTCGCTGCTCCAGGGGTTGGGGGCGTTCTGATAGAGCTTGGCGTCGCCCAGGCTGGCCTCCAGCTCGCTTTGGGCGGTCTGCTGTGTTGCCAGCAAGTCGGCACCATCTTCCTGCCTCTCACCCTTGAGTTCGGCAAGCTCGGCGCGCAGTTCTTTGATGGACTGGACTAGGATGGGAATCAGGCCGATGTAGTCTACCGACATATAGCCGTTGTTGTCGGTATGCACCAGTTCGGGGAAGATCTCCTGCACGTTTTGTGCCACGAAACCATAGCGCTCGCTATCTTTTTGGGCGCTTCGTTGGGGGCCTACAGCGGCTGCCCTGCCCTTCAGGTTATAAGTGACAGGCTCCAAATCTCTTAGGGAGTTCAGCACTTCTCCCACAGGTTCGATGTTCTCCTTGTATCGTTCGTCAGACTGGATGAACACGCCACTGGATATCACATCATAGTTGAAGTGGAAGTTGTTGTCTGTTTCACTATCAAAATAGGCAATCGTCTCGGGAAGGTTGTTGAGATGGGCGTTTAAGTAAACGCCGTTCTTGCCGTACAACCACAGCTTGTTTGTGTTCGTCGTCCCTTTCTCGCCGATGGAGACATAAGCGCTGTCACCAAAGGTGATACGCCCGGCAGAACCCAGGATGCTGTCACCAAAGATTTTCAATGTAGTGACAGTGTCGATGTCGCTCACATTGGGGTTAGTGCCAATTTCGGCGTGGCCACTGTTGCGGATGATGAGCTGAGCGCTCACTGGGCTGGCGCTTGCCAGCAGGCAGATTACTGCCAGTAATAAGATTTTCTTCATAATGGAAATTTAATATTAAAAATGATTAATAAATAAAATCTAAAGCGTCCATTTCATCGGGAATTTCAAGGGTCATTCTTGCATAAAAATGAGACCTAGCTGATGGTGAATGTTCCCTCGAAGACATTGCCCGAGGGAGAAGTGATGGTGATGACGTGGGGGCCTGCTGGCAATGACGAGATGCTGAACGTGTCGTAGGTGCCGTTAACCTGCGTACTGATCTCGACAGTGTTGGTCACTGGCGAGGAAATTTCCACATCATAGTAGCTTACCACCCCGTCGCCGTCAATGATAATCTCTTGAGTCTTAACGTCATACTCATAATAGGCCTGTGGCATGTCTTCGTACATCTGAACACCATTACGCGGGCCGCCCTTGTGTTCAAGGTGAACCGGTTGCTGATGGTGTTCAGCAAAAAGAGGCATTGCCACCGATATTAAAAGAGATAAAAAAATAGCAGCACGTTTCATATGTAATAATTTAAAAATATTCACTGCAAAGTTACTCTTAACGATAAGAGTAACCAAATTTTTGGATGTAATGTGAGCTTTTGTAATAGATTGAATATCAGTTATTTGGTAAAATAAAATGTAATGTGGATGTAATGTGTGTTTTTGAACTAGTTTTTTGAGCAATTATGAGGGAAGATTTGGCTCAAAAAGTGTAATTTTGCTATCATGAACAAGAACCTGTATTTTCTGTATCCGGCTTTTGCCATTGCGCTGACGTTTGTCCTGGTGTGTTGCCATGGTAGATTACCTGGTCATGATGCCCGGCTGGTTGCAGCCGACAGCATTTTGTGCAACAATGACCCTGACAGTGCGTTGCGCATGCTTGACGCCATCGACGGCGCTAAACTGACCAGTGCTGGCGACCGGGCCTATTATGCGCTGCTGCTGACGCAAGCGCAATACCGCTGCTATGTGGACATCACGAGCGACAGCACCATCAATGTGGCACTTGACTACTACAAGCATCATGAGGGTGAGCGGGAGAAGTTGACCCGCTCCTATATCTATAAAGGTGCTGTCACCGAAGTAATGGGCGACCCCGAGAATGCAATGGCCTGTTATAAGCATGCCGTTGATATCGCTGCCTCGAGCGACCATTATAATCTAGGCTATGCCAAGATGAGAATCGGTTGCCTGTACCGTGACCATCTGGTGATGGACAGCGCAGACATCACCCAACTGAAACAAGCGCTGTATCATTTTGAGCAAGTGCCTGACAGCTTTTACATAGCCCAGTGCCTGTCAACGATAGGCAATTCTTATGCCGCAATCAGCAGGAATGACAGTGCTCTCGTTTACCTGGAACAGGCTGATTCTTTAATCAGGGCTTTGAGCCTGACATCAATGAGTATTCAAAACGCACGTTATCTTGCAGATCTAAAGATGTTCAGCCACGATATTGACGATATCATGGAGGCCAAGGATATCGCTGTTTCGCTATGTGGCAAAGAAACAAGCGAGCAAAATCACCTGCTGCTGATTGCCGCTTATACTCTGGCAAAGCTCAACAAGGCGGATTCGGCTAATTATTACCTGAGACAGGTTGAAGAGGACAATCTGACGGACGGATTAAAGGTGCTTTATAATGACTGCCATGCCGAGCTAGCGCGACGTAAGGGTGATGTGGAGCAATTTCAGTTTTATTATGAAAAGGCTGACATTATTGGCGACTCGTTGTGTGATAACGATATGCAGCGCCGGTTGCGTGATGTGGAGTCGAAATATGACAACGAAATCCTGAGCAACAAGTCGTTAAGGTACCGCCACAACTGGATGGTGTCGGTGCTGGCGGGTTTGCTGATTGCCGGAACCCTGTTGGTGGTGATTGCGACCCAACGGAGGCGGCTAAGGAAGCGTCAGCGACTGGTGCAGGAGAGTGAGGAAATCATCGAACGGCTACGCAGCGACAGTGCCTTGCTGTCGTCGCAGCTGAATGCGCATCAAGCGATGAGCGACGAGTTGAAGCAGGCCATCCGCCACCAGATCGAGATTTTCGCCCAACTGGTGGAGAAGCATGCTGTGCAATTGGCGAACTCACCAACAAAGTTCAGCAAGGCATTCGCACAGTTTTACCGCAATAGCGGCCCTGACGGCACGTTCTGGGCTGCCCTGCGCACCTATGCCAACAGCCAATACAACAATATCATCGATGAGTCGGTGGCTGTGAATCCCGAACTGATTGATACCGACCTCAACTACCTGGCGCTATACTGCTGCGACTTGCCCACAACGGTTATCATGGCGTGCCTTGGGTACAAAGATGCGCACTCGGTGTACAACAAGAGGCGCCGCGTGTCGCAACTGTTGGGTTATCCCAACAACCTGGAGGCGTATGTAAGACTTTTTAAGGCGAGTTGCTACGGCGAAGCAAAATCACAAACAACCATTATATAGTGAAAACTAGAAATACAACAAATACAAAACCCTGATTTCTCAATGGGTTGTATTTGTTGTATTTCTTGTTTTCGTTTTATTGAAGCGTCGTATTGACTGACTTTTAGATGTCGGGGAACTTGAGGGCGGCGATCTGCATCATGCGTGAGATGTCGAAGTAGAAGCCTTCGGCGCTCTTGCCGGCGACGGGCTGCACCTGGATGTAGTCGATGCCGCCGTCGAGGGTCTCGTGGCCGGTGGCGACAAAGCCCAGGAAGTTGATGATGTTGTATTCATGCTCGGGCGTGATGACCACCCAGGGCTCTTCCTTGGTGCCCCTGCCGCTGGACATGATGGCGGCGATGAGGCGGTCGAGGCGGTACTGCCACATGGCGGCACGCGCGTGTTTCTTTTTCTCCTTGAGGACGTAGATGTAGAAGTTCATCTGGTTCATGTCGAACATGTTGTCGTTGAGCGACAGTTCGGCATAGTGCTCGATGGTGTCGCACTCGGCACGGGAGTGGGGCTGCTTGTAGTAGAGTTCCTCGACCTTGTTGCTGTAAACGCTCTCGCGGAAGGGGTCATAGTCCTCCTGGAAGGTGTAGCCGTAGTAGAAGTTGCGCCAGGCCTCGATCGACATTGTGGTGTCGTTGTAGCTGGTGTAGGCCTTCATCAGTTTGGGGTAGTAATAGGCGTTCTTGGGGTTGGTGATGACGTCGTGCACATGGTCAAAATCCACCTTCTTGATGGCGAATTTGCTCTGCGGGTTGCGCTCGGGCACCTCTTGGCGGTTTTGTGCCACTGCCAGTGTTGCCGTTGCAAGCAACACGACGATGGTGAGGATATGTTTGAGATATTTCATTGTTAGCGGTTATCGGTTTTTCAGTCAATGACGACTCCCATGACGGCGATGCACACGATCGATATGGCGACGATGGCGGGCAGGCACTTGGCGGCAAAATAGCGCCAGAACTGGGTCGATGGGAACAGCATCCAGTTGCCTGCGGGCGTGCGGCTATAGGCCAGCTGGCCCATGGCGGCTCCCAGGATCACGCCCAGCACCATGACGCGCGGCGCGAGCAGTATGCCCAGCATGCCGCCGGCCATGGCCGTGAATCCCACATACAGGTTGCTGGATTGGTGGCCGTCGGGTTCGCCCTTGGGCAAGAGGTAGAAGAGCCCCACGGTGATGAGTGTGGCGATGCCCCAAAAGATGAAGGTCATCGTCTTTACATCGATGGTATAGCTCCAGTGCATGAGCGCGAGTCCTGCAAAGGCGGGAACCGCGGCGACCCATCGGGGACGCAGCACAAGCAGCAGCGCTACCACGAGGCAGGCTGCTCCAGCGATGAGTAATATGGTCTGTAACACCATGTGCGGTCGTCAGTCTGTTTTACTGTTTGTTCTATATTATTATAACACGATGACGGGCGAGATATTGCCCGACGGGTGTGATTATTTCTTGTCGTCGGCAGCGGTGGTGCCGCTGTGGGGTGGGGGCGTGCTGCCTGCTTCGTCGCTGGCTGCGGCTTCGGGCTTGACTTCGCTGGGATAGGAGACGCGGGCATGATAGGCGGTGCGCAGCCGCTCGATGAACAGGCTCTTGACGGTCTCCACGTCGCGGAAACTGATGGGTGCTTCGCGCAGCAGCCCCTCGGTGACCTGACCGTCGATGATTTTGTTGACCATGGCGGTAATGGCCTCCTCGCTGTGGTCGTTGAGGCTCTTGGTGGCGGCCTCACAGGCATCGGCCATCATCAGTATGGCGGCCTCCTTGGTCTGCGGGTTGGGACCCGGATAGGTAAACGGCGTCTTGTCCACCTCCTGGTCGGGACGCGCCTCGCGGGCCTTATAGTAGAAGTATCGCGTCACGCCCTTGCCGTGGTGCTGGGCGATGAGGTCCTTGATGACCTTGGGCAGGTCAGCGTCCTCGGCAATCTTGAGGCCGTTGTTCACGTGGTCGATGACAATCTTGGCGCTGTCCTCGGGCCGCACGAGGTGGTCATGCGGGTTCTCGCCAATCTGGTTCTCGGTAAAGAATGCGGGGTTCTTGGTCTTGCCGATGTCGTGGTAGAGCGCACCGGCGCGCACGAGCTGCATGTTGGCGCCGATCTTGAGGGCAGCCTCGCCCGCCAGGTTGGCCACCTGCAGCGAGTGCTGGAAGGTGCCCGGACAGTTGGTGGAGAGCTGGCGCATCAGCGGGTTGTTGATGTCGGCGAGCTCGAGCAGGGTCATCGACGAGGTGAAGCCGAAGGCTTTTTCCACAATGGGGATGATCAGGAATGCGAACGACAGGATGACGCAGTTGATGAGGAAGTAGGCAAAGTAGAATTTGTCGAGTTTGCCGAAGTCGCCCTCGTTGATGAGCGTCATCGCGATATAGGTGACACAGTAGGCCAGGAAGATGAACGCTGCGCAGCGCACGAGCTGGTTGCGCTTGGTCAGCTCCTTGACCGAGATAATGGCGATGATGCCCGCCAGGAACTGCATGATGATGAACTCGGCCTGATGGCTGCTGGCAACCAGCGAGCAGATGAGCACGGTGACGATGTGCACAAAGAATGACGTGTGGTCGTCAAAGAACGACGACACGATGATGGGCACGAGGCCGAAGGGGATGACATACAGCAGGCTGTACTTGTAGTATACAATCAGGAATACGGCGATGACAAACACGGTGATGAACGTGATGAGGAACACCATGCGCCGCAGGCTGTCGAACACCTGTTTGCGCAGCAGGCGGATGAAGAAGTAGAACGCAAACATGAGGATCGACACGATGAGCAGCTGGCCCAGCAGGTTGAGGCCCTCGTCGGTGTTGCGTTGCTGGTTGCGACGCAGGATCTCGTTCTGGTAGCTCTCGATGGCGGCGGCCTTCTTGGGGGTGACAATCTCGCCGCGAGAGATGATGGCCTCGCCCTGCTGGATGGTGCCCGGCGAGCGCAGGGCGTTGCGCAGGTCCTCGCCCATCCATTTCTCGTTCTCGGCCTCGTCGACCATCATGTTGGGCACGAGGTAATTGCTCACGTCCACCGCCTTGAGGGCTTCCTGGACGGCGGCGTTGGGGCGCAGCGTGTCGGTGAGCCATGCATAGGCCTGGCGCACGGTCTTCATGTTGGTCGCATCGACCACCTGCAGCTCGTTGTTGCCCACCATGAAGCGCAGTTGCTTGCCTGCCCTGATGTCGTTGGCCGCATCGTTGTCCACGATGCCGTCGTTGTAGAGTTTGGCGACGGCCTGCAGCAGTGTGGAGCTGCCGCTGCGCCCGTTGAGCGCTCGGGTGAGCAGGGCCATCTGCTGTTCGCCCTTCTTGCGGTCGAGGGTGTAGATCTTGGCAAAGTTCTGGTTCACGCTGTCGGTGATGTGCTTGCGTATGGCCTCGTCGAGCTCAATATCATACTGGAAAGCGGCTTCCAGTCGCGAGTGCAGCCAGGGTTTCCCCACCTCAAAGCTTTCCACGCGGTCGGTCTCTCGGCTAAAGAACAGCGCCGTGGCGATGAGTGCAATAGACAGCAGCACCAGGGCGATGATGATGAGGTTTTTATTCTTTCGTGACATGTGATATCGAGTTGTTAGTGGTTGGTTGCAGGTTATCGGTTGTCATTCAGCTCATGCGTGAAGCCTTGTTGACACCCTTGATTTTCTTGATTTCGCGGCACAGGCTGGTGACCACATTGGCATCCCTGATGAGCACAATCAGGTCACAGTTGAACACGCCCTGGTCGGCGGTGACATTCATGCGCTTCATGTTGATGGACATGTTGGTCGAGATGATGTTCACGATGGATTGCAGGATGCCTTTCTGGTCGATGCCCTCGATGTGGATGGTGGCCTGGAAACGGTCGCTGTGGTCTTCCCAGCGGGTCTGTATCAGCCTTGAGCCGTAGCTGGCTTTGAGTCGCGCCAGGGTGGGGCAGTCCATCTTGTGGACAATCACCTTGCCGGCATCGTTGAGGAAGCCCACGGCATCGTCGCCGGGAATGGGGTGGCAGCAGTCGGCAATCTGGTAGTTGCTCACGCCGTTGCGCGTGGTCAGGGGGTAGATGGCCTTGGTGTCGATGGCCTTGGCGGCCTCGTCGGTAGTCTTCTTGGGCTCTTCCTTTCCCTTGAAGGGGTTGCGGCGCCACCAGTTGATGCGTGTGCCATGCTCCTTCTTGCTCACGAGGTCCTCGTTGAGGGCAATCTCGCCGTTGCCGATGAGAAAGAAGAGTTCTTCCTTGTTGGCGATGCGCTGGCGAGTGATGGCCTGGGACAATACCTCGTTGCTGAACTCGATGTTGTGCTGCTTCAGGAAGTCCATGAAGCGCTTCTCGCCCTCCTCGATGATGCGGCGACGCTCATGCCTGAGCGCTGAGCGCAGGCGGGTCTTGCCCTTGGCGGTCACGAGGTATTTCTCCCACTCGGCCTTGGGCGTGTTGGACTGGCTGGTGAGGATCTCGACCTGGTCTCCGCCTGATAGCTTGTAGGACAGGGGCACCAGTTTGTGGTTCACCTTGCCGGCGATGCAGTGTGTGCCCAGGTCGGTGTGCAGGATGAAGGCCACATCGAGCACCGTGGCTCCCTTGGGCAGCGTCATGGCCTCGCCCTTGGGGGTGAAGACGACGATTTCGCTGGCAAACAGGTTGAGCTTGATGGTGTCGAGGAAGTCGATGGCGTTGGGCTCGGGGTCCTTGAGGATGTCGGTGATGGTGCTGAGCCATGCCGCCAGTTCGTTCTCTTCCTCTCCCTCGCCTATCTTGTATTTCCAGTGGGCAGCAAAGCCGCGCTCGGCAATGTCGTCCATCTTGCGGCTGCGTATCTGCACCTCCACCCAGTTGCCGTCGGGACCCATGACGGTGACGTGCAGGGCCCGGTACTTGTTCACCTTGGGGGTGGTGAGCCAGTCGCGCACGCGGTCGGGATGCTTGGCATAGACCTCGGTGATCTCGTTGTAGATGTTCCAGCAGATGCGCTTCTCGGCGCTCTCGTCGTCGCACTCGAACACGATGCGCGCCGCATACAGGTCATACACCTCCTCGAAGGGGATGTGCTTGGTCTGCATCTTGTTCCATATCGAGTAACAGGACTTGACGCGCGTGTTGAACTCATACTTGAGCCCCATGTTGTCGAGGCGCTCGCGGATGGGGGCCGAGAAACGGGCGAACAGCTCGTTGCGGCTCTCCTCGCTGGCAGCAATCTGTTCGCTGATGCGTTGGTGCTCGGCGGGGTGGTTGTACTTGAAACTCAGGTCCTCGAGCTCGGTCTTGATGGCATACAGGCCCAGGCGATGGGCCAGCGGGGCATAGATGTAGAGCGTCTCGCCGGCAATCTTGTATTGCTTGTTGGCGGGCATCGACGAGAGGGTGCGCATGTTGTGCAGGCGGTCGGCCATCTTGATGAGCACCACGCGGATGTCCTCGCTCATGGTAAGCAGCAGTTTGCGGAAGTTCTCGGCCTGCAGCGAGGCCTTGTCACCGAAGATGCCGCCCGAGATTTTGGTCAGTCCGTCCACGATGCGGGCGATTTTAGCACCGAACTGGGCCTCGATGTCCTCGACGGTGTAGTCGGTGTCCTCGACCACGTCGTGCAGCAGGGCCGCACTGATGCTTGTAGAGCCCAGACCGATTTCCTGGCTCACGATGGTCGCTACCGCAATGGGGTGCATGATATAGGGCTCACCCGAGCGGCGACGGATGCCGTGATGGGCGTCGCGCGCAAACTTGAATGCCTTTTCAATGACCTCCACCTTTTTGCGGTGATTGCTTGACAAATAGCCGTTTAACAGGTTCTGATAAGCCTGTTCAATCATCTGGTCCTCGGTATCGGGAGATATGTTGTTGTTCTGCATCATGAGTCTCAAGCGTTTTATTCAAACTACAAAGGTATGAATAAGTTTTCAGTTGCTGGTTCCCGTTTGCCGATTTTTTTGAACGGATGGCTTCGGGTTTTACATTTTTGCGTTTAGCCTTGGCCTTGGCTGGGCGGACGCACTCCGGGCATGGGCGCTGTGACGTTGAAGCGTCGTTGCCATGTGGCCTCAACGGTGCTCAGGGTGACTGTGCCGTTGCCGATGATGATTTCGTTGACAGGAGAGCAGCCTTGCGGCAGGCGCAGGATGGCGCGCACGCGGCCGTTCTGGTCGCAAATCTGAATGCCCATTCTGGTGGCGACCCACAGGTTGCCGTTTCCGTCAAAGGTGAGGCTCCTCACCTGCAGCGGCTCGCTGGGGTCGTCGTTGTGCAGCCAGTAGAAGGGCTCGCCGTAGCTCAGTTTGCTGTCTTGCAGGATGAACTGCCACACGCAGTTCTCGGCCTCGTCTTGGATCCATGCCACGGTGGTCAGGTCGGGATAGATGACGCGCTTGAGGGGTTCCTTGTCCACGCCGCCGCTGATTTTGCTCCAGCCGTTATCGTCCTCAGCTAGCAGGGCCTGCAGGAAATCGTTCTGGGTCTGGCCCAGGGTGGGTTGTGCGGGCCAGTCGCGCCACATCCACTCCATCACTTGCGGGAATATCTCGGTAGAGCGTTTCACGTTGTGGCCGCCATCGCTCCAGTCACACTGCACGTCATAGCCCGCAAACTGCAGGGCGCTGGCCAGCATTTGGTTGCCCTCGTACCAGTGGCCGAACAACGGATTCCACACGTCGTTGCTACCGTCCTGGATAAACACGCGCAGGGGCAGCGGCTCGGTCTTCCTGACCAGGGCCTGCAGGTCGTTGCCGCCGCGCATCGCCACAAACGTGCCCACGCCCGTGAACACCTTGCCGAACAGGTCGGGACGGTGCCATGCCGCATTAAAGGCCGCGATGCCACCGCTGCTCAGGCCGAAAATCATCCTGTCCCCGGGGCGTCGCGACAGGCGGATGGGTTTGCCCTTTTGTGTCTTCATCTGCTCGACGGCGGGAAGCACCTCTTCCTCGAGAAAGCCCGCGAAATGGTCGGTCGTCGAGTCAAACTCGTAGCAGCGGTTATAGCGCAGCACGGTGCCGTCGGCAGCGCGGATAATGCCCGGCTGCAGGAAAACGCCGATGGTCACTGGCATCTTGCCCGCGGCAATGAGCGAGTCCATGACCTGGGGAGCGTTGCACAATACGCCATCGAGCCCCACATAGAGGGCCGCCGGCCGCTTGCCGTCGTACTGGTCGGGCACATAAACCCGGAAGGTGTGCGTTGTACCCTCGTAGTACTCCGACTTGTCGAGCACGCCATCGATCATCGTGTGGCCAGCCACAACACGGAGCGCTATGGCCAGTCCTATCGTCAAGAAGAAAAACCGTCTAGAATTCATATTGGCTGCAAAGTTGGTTTGATTGGCGCAAACTTACACAAATTGCCGCAATGCCGCAAATATTATAGGGACATAAATGAAGTGTGCGCCCCGTCAATCGAGGCGCACACTTTATGATGCGTTTTGTGTTTTGGCTTGTTTTACAGGACTCGGCAGGCGCCCACGTAGCGGCGGCTGTAGTAGGACTCGGTGTTCTTGCTCTCGGTCACACCGCTGCTGCAAGCCGAGTGGATGAAGTGGAACGTGTTGTCGTCGTTCACCTTGGTGACGATGCCCACGTGGCCCACGCCACCGCGGCCCGAACGGCCCTGGAAGAACACGAGGTCACCAGGCTGCAGGTCTTTTTGCTTGACGCGTACACCGTCAAAAATCTGGCCTCTTGACGAGCGGTCGAGCTCGATGCCGAAGCGCTTGAATACATAGCTGGTGAAACCCGAGCAGTCAAAACCACGGGGCGACATGGCGCCATAGCGGTAAGGAGTGCCACGGAAACGGTATGCGTAATTGATGACTTGGTCAACGATGCTGTTGCGGCTGTTCTGCTCTAACTGTTCCAGAACGGTGCCTTGTTTGCGATTACTCAGCTGCTGTGATTGAGCAGTGAAGCATGAAAGGGAAATTGCAAAGATTACAAATAATGTAGATAAACTTATTTTACTTTTAATAAAACTCATAATAACTGTTTTAATGGGCTGGAAGATTGGCATGCTGCCGGCACTTCTTTAAGGGCCGTCGAGAACGATTTCAACGCCGTGCGCCCTGGTTTGCTGGTGCAAAGGTAGGGCAATCCCGTAACGCGGCCAAGCTTTGTAAACACTTGTAAACATTTTGGAAAAACGCCGTTTTGGATTGATTGTTCCACGCAAAATCCCTTATAATAGTGGCTCGCGGCGTGTCGCATTGTTTAAAGATTGGAAATAAAAAATGAAAAAGTTTACACTTTTTAACATTAAATGGCATCCTATAAGATTTATTTTTTGAATTTTTGCTACCAAAACCGGTTCTCGAGTGAAGTAAACAGCCTCGCCGAATTGCAAAATGCAATCGGCAAGGCCGTTTTTATGAAAAAAGTGATTTTTGCCCCCGTTGGGGCGGGTAAATCGCATCGATTTGCCGTGGAACAATCGTGAGAATTGCGAGAGCGCAATCAGGGTGGTTAATGGCCGCCAAGCAGCAGGTCGATCAGGACGGTCACGTCGCTGATGTTGACACTGCCGTCAGCATTCACATCGGCACCTGCGGTAGCCGTGCCGCTACCGAGCAGCAGGTCGACCAGGTCGGTCACGTCACTGATGTTGACGCTGCCGTCGCCATTCACATCGCCGATGAGGCTTGTAACTGCTATCTCGTCCCAGCTTGAGCCATTGTACTGATAGGGCGTCCAGTTCTTGTCATTGGCGACGGTGACGTGGGAGGCGTTGAAGACATTCAGCTCCCCGCTGTCGTAAAGCACGCGCAGGTTTCCTGCTGTAGTCGTGCTGCGGTCGGGAAGACTGTTGACGAGTGCTGTCATGCCTTCCTGGGTGAAATAGTTGCGGTAGCAGTACAGTTGCTGCAACTGTGTGCATGACGAGATGTCAAGCGATGCCAAGTGGTTAGAGTAGCAGTAGAGTTTTTGCAGACTTGTGCAACCCGTGAGGTTAAGTACGGTCAGTGCATTTTCTGAACACAGGAGCGTCGTCAAGAGGGCGTTATCCGACACGTTCAATGACGTCAACCTTGACAGGCCGTACAGCGTGAGAGTGGCGAATTTATTGTTGCTGCACTCCAGGACCCGCAGGTTGTCTGGCGGAGTGAGCGAGATGAGGGCATTGTTCTGGCAATACACGCTTTGCAACTGCACACAATCCCGCAGGTAGAGCGTTCTCAGCGAGTTGGAACGGCAATCGAGGCCCTGTAGCGAACTGCATCCCCCCACGCTGAATTGAGTCAACGCATTGCTGTTGCAGTAGAGCCACTTCAGGGAATAGTTGTCATTGAGATACAGGGTCTTGAGTTTCTCTTTGCCTGTTATCGAAAAGACTGTCATCTGGCTGCCAGTGCAGTAGATCTCTTCAATCTGGTGGCATCCGTCGAGGTCAAGCTCTGCCAGGTTGTTATCATAGCTGGTAAATTTCTTTAGCTGTTTGCAGTCGGTTAGATTGAGTCTTCCCAAATAATTATAGCTGCAGTCCAGTTCCTGTAGCTGATTGCAGCCATCCAGGTAGAGGGATGTCAGACTATTGTTGTTACACAGGAGTTTGGTCAGCGATGCGTTGTTTTTTACATCCAGGGTGGTCATAAGCGGCAAGTTGGAGATATCGAGTGACGTGAAGGCGTTGTTTCTGCAATATAGCGACAGCAGCTTGGTGCATGCCGACACGTTGAGCGTGGTGAGATTGTTGTCCGAGCAATTCAGCGCCTCCACTCCGGTAAGTAGTTCGATACCCTTGAGGTTGGAGATGTTGCGGCCGTTTACGTAGACCCCCGTGCAATTGTTGACTTCACTTGTGGTCATGTAGCCCAAGGGATAGTTCAAGAGCATGTAGGAACGGAAGTTGGCGTCGGGAAAAGTGTTGCTATTGATCAGTACCGCATAATTGTCAGTAATGTGGATGGTTTTATCATAAATCAGGCTGCCGTCCTTGATAATGCCTTGGTAGGAATTACTGTAGTAGGCATCCGATGGCGATGCGACTGCCTCGTTGCCATTGAGGGTCATGGCGGCCAGATTTGAAGCGACAGGGTAGCTGCTGTTACTCGTTGCCTTGAGGACGATGTGGCTGCCCGCATTCACGGTCACGCGTGCCCAGTCATACAGGGCGCCCTTCTTGCCCGATGCATCAACATTGACGTTGGTAAAGGTCAATGTGCTCGAGCTGCTTGTACCCTTGCCCTCAAAGCCATACTTGTCGTTGGTAGACGTAACGATCAGTTTGCCGGGGCCGGAGACGGTAACTGCCACGTTGTTGCTGTACACGCCACCCTCGGTGCCGCCGGTGACGGTGGTCGTGCCGCTGGACACGACAATTGAACCCGGCTGGTTGAAGCGGATGACCGACGCCGACGAGGCGCTCAGGGTGTTGGTGCCTACGAGCTTGATAATCAGGCCCGAGCGGTCGCTCTGGACGGCACGGTTGTCGGTGCCTGTGCGCGTGATGGTGACGTTGGTCAGTGTCAACGTGTTGTTGCTCGGTGTAAACACCGCGGTGCCGCTGGTGATATTGCTGCCCGTGATGTTGCTGCAGTTGTCACTGGTGACCCTCACGCCACCCACATAGAAGTTGTAATCGGTTGCCGCCTGGGCCGCTATCACCGTTACAAGCAACAGAAGAAGTAGTACGGTTTTTTTCATAATGTTAATGCGATTTTTAAATGATTAATGTACAAACAATGCAGATAAAGGATGCAAAACCTGAATCGATTTGCAAAGATAGCGAAAAACAATAAATAATATTACGTTTTGTGACTTTTTGTTGCCACAAAAAAACAAATTTCCTGCTGCAAGCACAGCAGGAAACAGGTATTTGTTATTAAGAGTCAGGTCAGTTGGCAATCACATAGCCGCCATTGCTGGGGTAGACGTGGTATTGTCTCATGCCCACTTTGTTGTTGATGGCAACGCCTGCCACGGGACCGCCCAATCCGGTGAGCGGATTATAGCGCGAGCCGCATCTGGAGCACACCGCCTCAAAGTTATCGGGGTTGATCGACAGCCTGATGGTGGGACTCGCCTCGACGGGGCAAGACATGTCATAGGCCATTGGCGCATCCATGCCCATCATCAGCAACACGCCGCCATAACCGGTATAGGTGTTGATGGTGAAGGGGAAGTTGGCGGGCAGGTGGTTGTCGCGGTCAAAGATGCGGTATTCGCCCATGCCGCTCACGCCGTAGGCGTTCCACATGGCATAGTTACCCAGGTCGATATGTACCAGCATGCTCGGTACGGCCTTGTTGTCGATATGGTCACAACTGCCGCACAGGGCCAGCAGTATCCCTGCCATGAGGGAGGTATAAAACTTGGTCTTTTTCATTTCGCTAGCGTTTATTATGACTATTAAACGCAAAAAATGGTCATCAGATTGTAGCACTTGTGAGAAAATATTATAATTTTGCGTCCACCTAACATTACCTATTATGGATCCGTTGTTCTCAATCATTACTGTCACGTGGAATGCCGCCGACGTCATCACGCCCACTCTTGAGAGCGTGCAGCGGCAGACGAGCAGTGACTATGAGATGCTGATTATCGATGGCGCGTCGACCGACGACACACTGGCCATCGTCCGTCAGGCATCCATTGCCTCGTTGCGCGTGTTCAGTGAGCCGGACAAGGGATTATATGACGCGATGAACAAGGGCATTGCCCGTGCGCGTGGCCGTTACATCGTGTTCCTGAATGCAGGCGACGCCTTTGCCGACGATGCCGTGCTGGCACGCCTGGCGCGCCTGGTCGCCGACAATCCAGGTGTGATTTATGGACAGACGCAGCTGGTGGACAGTAGCCGCAATGTGGTGGGCTCACGACACCTGACCGCGCCCAAGCGCTTGACCGCCGCCAGTTTCCTTCGCGGTATGGTGGTGTGCCACCAGGCTTTCTTTGCCCGTCGCGACCTGGTTCCGCAATATGACTTGCAGTACAAACTGAGTGCCGACTATGACTGGTGCATCAAGATATTGCGCAAGTCGCCGCGTAACGCTTATGCTGGCGAGGCTCCGATCATCAGCTATCTGGCCGACGGCATGACAACACGTCATCACCGCGCCTCGCTGCGGGAGCGCTATCGCATCATGTGTCGTCATTACGGCACTGTCAAGGCTATACTCAGCCACTTGAGTTTCATCCCGCGGTATGTGAAACGCCGCTTGAGCGGTGCCGCCAACCGCCAATGACCGGCACCGGTCTAATAAAACTAACCTCTAATCATTAGCACTATGGACAAACAACAATCAGGCAATATCATTACACGCTACTGGCGCCGTTTCAAGGTGTGGTACAAGGGATTGTATCGTGGCAGACCATGGTGGGTCAAGACCTTGGCCGCATTGGGGACATTCCTGGTCCTCTTCCTGTTGTATCTGGTGGCTGTGGACATCAACCTGCTGTGGCTCTTTGGCAAGTCGCCCAGCACCTACAGCATCATGCATCCCCGCAACCCCGAGGCGAGCTACCTATACAGTGCCGACGGCAAGACCATCGGCAAGTACTATGATGAGAACCGCACGCCTGTGACCTATGACTCGATTAACCCGCAGTTCTTCCAGGTGCTCATCGACACCGAGGACGAACGCTTCTATAAGCATCACGGCATTGACTTTGGCGGCCTGGGCGCCGCCCTCAAGGATATGGTGCTGCATGGCCGCCCCCGCGGTGCGAGCACCATCACCCAGCAGCTGGTGAAGAACATGTTCCGCACGCGCAGCGACTACTCGACAGGCTTGCTGGGCTATATTCCGGGCGTGAAGATGCTCATCATGAAGAGCAAGGAATGGATTATCGCTACCAAGCTGGAAATCTTCTACAGCAAGAAGGAAATCCTGGAGATGTATGCCAACACGGTGGACTTTGGCAGCAATGCCTATGGCATCAAGACGGCCGCCAACACCTATTTTAAGACCACTCCCCGCAACCTCAAGCTGGAGGAGAGCGCCGTGCTCGTTGGCCTGCTCAAGGCCACCAGTACCTATAACCCGCGCATCAACCCCAAGAACAGCCTGCGTCGCCGCAACCAGGTGTTGAAGAACATGGTATCGCGTGGCGACTTGACCGAGGCCCAGTATGACTCGGTATCGTCACTGCCCATCGACTTGAAATATACCCTCGAGGCCAACTACGACGGCGTGGCTCCCTACTTCCGCGAAGCCGTGGCGCGCGAGATTGAAGGCATTGCCGAGGCCCAGAGACTGAAACTGGACTTGGAACGTGACGGCCTCAAGATTTATACCACGCTCGATTCCAAGATGCAGGAGTATGCCGAGCAGGCCGTGAGCGAGAAGATGAAGGTCGTGCAGCAGAACTTCAAGAGCCACTGGGGCGACAACGACTGCTGGCTCGACGAGAACAACCAGCCTATCGCCAACTTTGTCGAGGACAAGGCCCGCAACACGCCCATCTACCATGAGCTGCTGGCCCGCTATCCCAACGACCTGGACTCGGTCAACTACTACATGAACCAGCCACACATGGTGCACCTGTTTGACTATGAGAACGACTCGCTCTATATGGAGATGAGCTCGATGGACTCGGTGCGCTACATGCTCCACTTCATGCACTGCGGTTTCATCGCGATGGAACCCAGCAACGGCCATGTCAAGGCATGGGTGGGCGACGTGGACTTTGATACCTGGAAATATGACAAGGTTAGGGCCAAGCATCAGCCGGGTTCCACCTTCAAGCTCTTTGTCTATGCCATGGCGATGGAGCGTGGTCTTGTGCCCTGTGACCGCCGCCTCGACGAGTATATCGACACCCTGGTCTATAACGAGGAGAAACATGAACTCGAGCACTGGCGTCCCACCAATGCCAACGGCACCTTCACCGGCGCCGACATGACGTTGCGTGCCGCTTTTGCCCAGAGTATCAACAGCGTCACCGTGCGTGTGGGCGGTGAGGTAGGCTTTGCCGAGATTGCCCAGCTGGCCCGTGACATGGGCATCAATTCCCCGCTCGACCCCAAGCCGGCACTCTCGCTGGGTGCTAGCGACGTCGATCTGATGGAACTGGTCAACAGCTATTGCACCGTGGTCAACGACGGCGTGCGCAACGATCCAGTCATCGTCACCCGCATCGTGGACCGTGACGGCAAGGAGATTTACCGTGCCCCGTCCCACCAGGAGCGTGCCCTGACCTATCGCTCGGCTTGGCTCATGCAGCAGATGCTGCTGGCCTGCCGCACCGATGCCGGCGGCACCGCAATGGCGCTGAACGGCTATATCACGCGTCCCCTGTATGACGTGGACCTGGGTGGCAAGACGGGTACCAGCAACCGTCATGCCGATGCCTGGTTCGTCGCCGTATCGCCAGGCCTGGTGTGCGGCTCGTGGGTGGGCGGTGAGTACCGCCAGATTCACTTCCGCTGGGGCGCATTGGGACAGGGCAGCCGCACGGCGTTGCCCATCTGTGGCCGCTTCCTGCAGCTCGTGTTAAGTGACCCGCAGTTCAAGCAGTACCACCAGCGCTTCCAGCCGTCCAAGGAACCCATCGACCCCGCCTTGTATTCGGGCTGTTCGGCATTAGGACAGGTCGAGGAGTTTGACTCGACCATGCTGGAGTTTGACGAGGATTCACTCTTCGTTCCCCTCACCGACGACATCAACCCCGACGAGAAACTCAAGGTAGAGGATCCTGCCGTCCCCGACTCGGTATAACACCGCTTCTTTCCTGACTCTTTCTCATCTCCCAGCATCACCGATGGCATGTTGGGCAGGACAACTGTGGGTAAAGTGTAAAAGATTTAGACACATTAGTGTAAAAAAAATAGACAATCGGCGTTTTTTAAAGAGAAAAACTTGCGCCGGGGTGCCATTGTATAGTAAATTTGCTTCAGAAACCAAGACGAGCTGAGCCAGGGACTGAATGATCTGGTCTATGGAGTGAGTAAGGAAAAAAGTATTGGCAATTAGGATGTATGATGAATTAAGGAACAAAAAGGTAAAGCCCAAGTCCCTGGCGATGCTCCAATGGTTGCAACCGACAAGAATTAATGAGCAATAAAACAGACATAACGATGAAAACAACAATAATACCGTTTAATCCCTGTCATGCCGGTGGCGGCATCAGCCTCCATGAGTGCTGTAACCGATATGCCTTAATGCGCTTCCTCATGTAAAAGACGTGGGGACCGGCGCTTGTGATTGATGTGCAATAAATGATGAATGATTTTTTCATAATCGTGTGGTTGTTGATATGGAGCAAAGCCAGGAACCAAGACAGGTAATAGATGATATCGGTATGATTTTTATGGATGGCAACGTTCATTCCTTAACCCGGTTCCTGGCAATGCTCCTTTCGGCAAACCACTGATTTTAGGGGAAACGTAAAAAAATTAGACACTATAGTGTAAAAAAAATAGACACTTTGCGTTTTTGGCAAGAAAATGCTTGACAAATCCTTTGGGATGGCTGTAACTTTGATAGCGCAAAAAGATTATTGTAGATTTTTTCATAAAAGACGAATTAGGTTAATAAATATGGTTATTCAAAAAAGTGCTAAAGTTTTTTCTAATGTACCGTATCACTACCGCTCAGTCGGTAATCAGCTGATGAAGCTGTCTTGCTAGGAACACACACTAAAAGAGCATTGCTGGTCATCTCATGGCAGGAGCCCCGGCAATGCTCTGTTTAATGTAAACAGAAATCAAACAATTATTAACATAAAACTAAAAACGATGATGAAAAAATTACTTTTAACCCTACTGATGCTGGCCGCGAGCACCGCGGCTATGCAGGCTCAAGATGAGCCTGTTCAAACAGCCACACCTGAAATTTGGATCACGAGGTTCTATCAGGGCGATAATGAGTATTTTCAGTATGATGATAGATACGGCTATGACCATTTTGCCTTTGGTGAAGCAGTCTCTTTCGTGAACAAAGATGAAGAAGATGCGATGATATACTATAGTTTTGACGGAGGCGATTGTTGGATGGTGAGCGATGGAGAGCCGATAGTGTTTATGGAACCAGGCGAATACTTCATCCAAGCCTATGCCCAAGTTGAGGGGAAACTGCCCAGTGAGGTAGTTTGTCAAAATATGGTGATTACAAGTATTTATGACGGGTGGTGTTTCAATTTCTACGAGGATATGATTTGTTATGTTTTTACGGGAGCCTCGACGGTGATGGTTTGCCCGCCTAGGGATGATATCTTCTTTACGGGCAATGTGGGCGAGAATGATTGGTATCAAGAAGATGTGGCGATACCCGAAACAGTAAGACATAATAGGAAAATCTACACGGTGACTGCCGTTGGCCCGTTGGCATTTGCCGGCTGCAGGGCGGGTGAGGTGTCACTGCCCGGCACGATTACCAGCATTGGAGATGCCGCTTTTGAAAACTCAGCATTGACTTCGATTGATATCCCTGCTGCTGTGACAAGTATCGGTCGATGGGCATTCACAGGGACGCCTTATCTGGAGCGGATTCATGTGGATGAGGGCAATCCCGTTTATGATTCCCGTGAGGACTGCAATGCGATTATCGAGACGGCTACCAATACGCTTGTCCAGGCTTGCAAAAACACGGTAATTCCCGCCTCGGTTACAACCATTGGTGAATATGCCTTCGGCGGTGATCTTGGCTCTTTTGGCGTACGTTTGCCCGAGGTCTATACGCTGCCCGCTACTGTGACAACGATTTGTGATTTCGCTTTCAGGGAGTGCAACATGAAGAAGGTCCTGATACCCAATTCTGTTACATCGATAGGGAGATATGCTTTTTCATTGTGCGAGAACCTGGAGAGTGTTGACCTGCCTGAATCACTGATGACCATTGGCGAGGCCGGATTTGGCTACAACAGTAAATTGACAACTGTGGTATGCCGGGCCATGACGCCGCCCGATGCATCCAATCTTGTGGTTGCCGATGATCATGGTGGAACTCAGGTTTATGAGCAGGCAACGCTGTTTGTGCCCAATGAGTCACTGCAGGCTTACCGTGCCCACGAGGAGTGGGGCCGCTTCACGCGCATCGTGCCCTTTATCGGTGCCGGTCCTGGCGACATGGACGGCAATGGGGCAATCAACGTGAAGGACGTGACCGACCTGGTTGACATGCTGCTGGGCGGTGAAGAGTTGCCGGCCTACTACGACGTGGATGGCAACGGTGAGGTGAATGTCAATGACGTGGCCATCCTCATCGACCTGCTCATGAATGGCAATTGATAAAATAATGTTTAACTCAAATGGATATAAGAAGATGAAAAAGACAGTATTAATCTTTGCAGCTGCTTTACTGCCATGGGCGATGGCGCTTGCCGACATTGCGCCGGCGCCTGTTATCACGATTGAACTGGTGGGCAACCACAATGTGTTCACTCCTGGAAACTATTATCAGGAGATATGTGTTTTTGATTACAAGGTCACGGCCACGGGCGAGGGAGATATACATCTCTATTTGAACGGCATTGAGGTGCCTAATCCGTGCTATATCCCTCAAGACTACCCCGACTGGCATGACGATACATGGTACGAGAACGAAGTGATGTATTGCTTTTCAGCCTATGTGCCAAACGGAGGGGGGCCTATAAATAAGACAGATGAACAGTTTGTTGTGTCCGCTATCCCGCGGTATTCCTTGAACTATGAAGCCGAAACCGAGTCTTATTGGATGTCATTTGAATATGGTACACGGTATAGGAACTGGAGCTCCAGCTCCGAGTGGCTGCAATTCAGTCAGCCGTTCAAAGTGTGGCAGGCTCCACAGAGCCTCTACGGGGGTGTCCATATCGAGGTGATGGATGATGGTTTTATGGATAATGGTTACTTGAGCAGTAACATGGGCATTCTTCATGATTTGAGCATGCGTCTGGCCGGAAACAGTATTTTCCGTTATGGCTTATATGAAGAAGGAGTTTATCATCCCTATGAAATGGTCTATGACATTACTCCCGAAACTCCCATTGTGCCCTTGTACAACTACATCTGCAACAAGTACTGGATGCCCAGCGCTCACCCGCCCTGCTACTCGGGTGATGTGGTCATTCCCGATTATGTAGAGTGCATTCTGGATTACACCTTCGAGAATTGCCCGGATTTGATAAGTGTCTTCATCCCTGCTTCGGTTACCTCGATCAATGAGCACGCCTTTGTGGGTTGCACGAGGCTTGACAGGGTAGAGATTGAGAGTCTTGACTCATGGTGCGAAATGGTGTTCATCGACTCCTTGAGCAATCCGTTGCTTTATGCCGATCACTTGATTTTGAATGGAGAGGAGGTCAAAGACCTGGTGTTTGAGAGCGAGACTAACCTCTTTATCGACCGCTATGCATTTGCAGGTTATAAAGGCTTGGCCAGTGTGACTTGCTATTCAAGCGTGCCTATCTATGCTTCCGAAGATGCGTTCTATAAACTCTATGACAGGGTAAAACTCTATGTCCCCTATGAGTCACTGGAGGCTTACCGTACCCATGACGAGTGGGGCCGCTTCACGCGCATCGTGCCCTTTATCGGTGCCGGCCCTGGCGACATGGACGGCGACGGCCAGTTGAACATAGGTGACGTGACGGCCCTGATCGACATGTTCCTGAACGGTGAACAGTTGCCCGCCTATTGTGACATGGACGGCGACGGCTCGGTGAACATCAACGATCTTACCGAGCTCATCGACCTGCTCAGCAACGGCGATTAAGCCCCAGTCGGCTTTGCCGTTCACTGTGGCATTGTCCGGGGCTGTGTCATAATTTTTTCGTTGTGTTTTAATCAGCTTGGCGGCCGAGAAATATTATTTATTTTTTCGTGCGAAGCTCCATCTGCAATTACCCCGCCCGCATCTCGGTTAATACTCTCTTGTGTTACGGGGTGCGGGCGTCGGTGGCGAGCAGGCGGTGGCCCAGGCGGCAGTAGATGCACTTGCGGGCCTCGCAGTAGTTGCGGCGCAGTTGGATGAGCGCCTGGCTCGTCAGGGCGTCGTCGCACTTGATACCGGCATTCCTGAACAGGGTAACGATGCTGTTCTGCTCGGGGCGGATGTCCTCGAGCAGGGCGACCGCGCGGTCGGTCATCGTGTAGTCGTCGGTCATCTCGCCGCGGGCATAGTAGAGTGGGGCAACAGTGTTGATGAGCACGATGTCGATGCTGCTGCCCGACAGGGCACGTCCCGCGCTGGGCGACGGTTTGCCGAAGGAGTAGTGCGTTGTCCAGTAGCCGCTCAACTCGATGTCGAACAGCTGGCGCAAGGCCTTGGTGTCGCTGGCGTGGAGGATGTCGTTCATCAGGTTGAACCCGCCCAGGACGAACTGCGCCAGCAGGGCAATGCGGCGGTATGGGAAATTCTGCGGACGGCTGCGGAACAGGCGCCATGCGGTGCCCTCGATGGGGCGCAGCGAGAATTTGTTGGCCAGGAAGGCATATTCGCGCATCAGTTGCTGGTAGTAGGCATCATCGGCGTGGGCGCCGCCGAGCAGCCCGGCCTGCCCGAAGAGCAGTGCCTCGACCTGCAGGATGGAGTCGCTGTGCTTGTGCAGCAGGCGCAGGGGCGTGACGCGTGCCAGCCGCTCGAAGGCGTCGTTGTTGATGCCGAAGCCTAGCGTGCGGGCCAGCATCACATAGCAGATGTCTTCCCAACTGCCGTTGTAGCGGTCATAGAGTTCGCGCACGCGGTCCACCTTGCCGTGCAGGCGCTCAAAGGCCAGCGCCTCGATCCACTCGGTCACGGTGAGCGGCGGCACCTCGCCTAGTCGCGCGGCACAGGGCAGTTCGACCTTGGCATTCACCAGACGGTCATAGGACTCGTTGAAGCGCGGCGACACCTTGAGTTCGACCTGAGGGATGATTTCGCCGTTGATGCGGGCGACGGGGGCATCGTCTTTCTCGACGACGTGCAGGATGACGCTGTCATAGGCCGGGTCCTCGTCGTGGTGGTGACGTTTCCAGTCGCTGGCGCGCACATGGATCTCGACGTTGCCCACCCACAGGCGGCCGTCGATCTCGACCTTGGCATTGAAGAAGTCGGGACCCGCGTCGGTGTTCAGCAGACCGGGGTCGATGACGCGCACCTTGCGGCCATCGTTGGTCACCATGTCCTCGCTGAGCCACAGCTTGTGTTGCCATATGTATTGCAGCAGTCCTTCCATGCGTCTTAAGTTGTTAGTTGTTAGTTGTTAGTTTTTAGTTGTTAGTTTTTAGTTGTTAGTGTGAATGCTAACTCCTAACTCCAAACTCTTAACTCTTAACTGTTAACTTCTAATCAACGAGCGAATTTACTGCTTTTTTTCATGCCGAGGACAAGAATGCGGTGATTTTTTGCTACCTTTGTCACATCGTGATGCGACAATTGCAACATATCAGGCAGTGGGTCGATGGCCATTACGGCACCTCGGTGGGGTGGGCGATAGCCCTGCTCACGCTGTGGCAGCTGGTGATTGCCGTCTTCGGCGTGGATCTGTGCGACTCGGGCTATTACCTCCTTTTCTTTGAAAACATCTTCAAGGCCCCCGAAGCCGTAGAGTACAATTTCATGTACTACCTGAGCGGTATTGCCGGCGGTGCGCTCAATGCCGTGCTGCCCGAGGACGGCAAGTGGATGGCGATGCGAGTTGCGGGCGTGCTGTGCAATGTGGGCGCCATGGCGATTCTTGCCTGTGCCCTGAGGCGCGTGATTCCCGCCACGGCGGTAATCCTGGGTTTCCTGATGGTGGTCGCCTCGCTGGTGCAGTTCCCGTTCACTTTCAATAACGACCTGATGAGCGCCCTGCTGTGGGTCGTTGCTCTGGCATTGACCTATCGGGGACTCACGCGTGACCGTTGGCTCCCCTTGCTGCTGGCGGGCTTGCTGGTGGGTGTGAATACCTTTACCCGCATCCCCAACGTGCTGGCCGTCGGCTTGGCGGTGATGCCGTTTGTTGCGAGGATTCACATCAAGCGCCCGTGGCGTGAGTGCTGGCGCCAATGCGGCACATTCCTGCTGGGTGCTATAGCCGGGGCTCTTGCTGTCATCGGCATGATGATGGCTCTAGGACATTGGGATATTTTCGTGCAAAATATGACCGACCTGTTGGGTGTCGCAACAGGACGTAGTGGAACGGCGACGCACAATGCCGGTGGCCTGGTAGCCGTGATGCTGGCCTTCTATAGACAATGTCTGCTGGTGGGCCTCAAGATGGCTGTGCTGTGGCTGCCCGTCTGGGCGGCATGGCGCTACGTTGGCAACAGGTGGCTGCGCTGGGCTGTCTGGCTTGCAGTGGCGGTGGCAGCACTCTATTTCATGTGGCACCAGTCCCACATCATGCACCCCCTGTGGGTGATGTGTGTGGCGGGGCTCGTGTGGGCCATCTGTAAGGGCGGCAGTCGTGCTGTGGCGGCATGGCTGGGCCTGTTCATGCTGCTGGTGTTCCCCCTGGGCAGCGACGGCGCGACCAACAACGGCGGCATCATCGCCTGGATGGCGGCCCCTGTGGCTGCATTGCTGTGGCAGCGACGCGAAATCGTCATCATGCCGCTGGCCTTCATCGCTGTCGGCTTCATTCAGACTGTAGCGCTGGGCGCCTATTTTGACGGCGGTGCCTTGTGGCACAAGACGGCAACGGTCAACGATAGCCGCGCGGCCCTGGTACGCACCACCCCCGAGCGCGCCCTCATCATCAACGAGGCGCTCTCTGGGCTCTCGCAGCATGTCACTGCGGGCGATACCCTGCTGTGCTATGGCAGCATTCCCATGATGAACCACTTGACGCGCACGGTGCCCGCTATGGGCTGTTCGTGGCCCGAACTGCTCAGTGCCGATGCGCTCGACGCCCGCCTCAAGGCTCTGGGCGGCGCTTGTCCGGCTATCCTGCGGCAAAAGTTCAACAACCTGGGCCATTACTGGAGCGAGCCCTCGGACGATTACCTCAATGCCTATCCCATGCAGGACGGCAAATTCCTCTTGCAGGAAAAGGTCGATATCCTCAACCGCTGGATAACGGCCCGCAATTACCGCATCGTTTGGCAAAATCAATGGTTTGCCTTGTATAAGGCTGATTGACAGCGTGTTGATGCCCTGCTGTGGAGGCCACGAAAAAGAAATTTCAATTTTTTCGGCCAAAAAATTTGGTCACGTCAAAAAGTCGCCGTATCTTTGCACTCGCTTTTGAAAGGTACCTTAGCTCAGTGGTAGAGCAGTGGACTGAAAATCCGCGT
>CADBDH010000004.1 GCA_902793405.1 uncultured Bacteroidales bacterium
TGGCGACTGTGGGTGGAGTGTTCTTGTTCCCCGAGTGTCGCCTGCGCGTCCAGCAATGCTGGGCCGCTCTGGCGGTACACGGGGTTACTCAAAGGCCACCCGTCGGGTGGGTAGCGTCGACAGCACGCAAATGCCGCTGGCGGCAGGGATGAAATAACTAATAATTTCTTCATGTTTCGTTTATATTTTTGATTGTTAATGATGTGTATTAATTGTTATAGTTGTATTTGTTGTTTTTCAAAAATTCTCGATGAAATGGGAAAAAAAAGTCGTTTTCAGAACGTTCCCTCGAAGATGTTTCCCGTAGTTGACGAAGCAACATAACAAGAAAGACTTTTTTTATGATCAATTGAATTAAATATTGGTGATTCTTTTCTACAAAGATACATATAAAGAATACTTCAATCCAAATTTATTCGTAATACAAGGCGATTTTATTTCGCTGATTTTCAGCAAGATAAAATTTTGGAAATAATACACTCCGTGAAACGAGTGTTCAGGCAGCAAAAAAATGGGGGATTTGATAAGGAAGATGTCAAGACCGCACCATGCTATTGATGTAGTCGTTCAATGAACCGTCGAGGTGCATTTTCTTGGCAAGGCGTTGTTTGATGGTGCCCACACTGGTCGCGTTGGCATAGCCCATAATGATGGCGATTTGGATATAAGAAAAACCAGTCGCTGTCAAAGCGATGAGCAGTAAGTCCTTATCATTTAACTGGGGATAGGCATTGTGTGTCTTGGATATAATGCCATTGTACTCAGCATCGATGTAATGGTATAGTTGTGTCCATTGCTGGTGGTTATCGTGCTGGAACTGGACGATTCTTTTTACCTGTTCGGTTAACTTGCTTTTCGGGCTGTAGTAGCAGGCTTCAATCATCTCACTCATGAGGTTTAGATGCGAAGAAATGAAACTCTTGAGCTGATGATCCTGGATCTTGAGTTTCTCAATATTTTGTTTCAATAGGGACAGATTGCTTAATTGGTCGGCTGACTGCAACTGGATGTTTTCTATAATTTTATCGTATCGGTGCAGGCGTCGCAGATAGGCTGTTAAAAGCAAAGCAATAACAACGGCAGCAATGGCAACTAAAATAATAATGCTCCAATGCAGACGGTCGTTACGAGAAATTATGCTGTTGTGTTGTTGATGATTAAACTCGTTCTCTATGCTCTCAATAACATATTTCTCTCTATTGTTGTCGATAGAGTCGTTCAGGCGGCTGGATGCTGCCGTATACAGATGGCTGATCGATGGATTTCCTTCACACAGGGCAATAATCGATAGAACCTCGTTTTTCCTGATGATTATACGCACCTTATCATCTGGCTCTCTCCTCTCGTCAACGTTGGCCAAGAAAAACCTGGCTGAATCTGGCTTATTCTCTTTAGCGTACAGATAAGCCAGGTCCAATAGTAAATCATTATTAATGAATTCACTGTAATTATTGAGCAAATGAAAGGCCATTTGTTTGGCTTTAAACCTTGTTGAATCTTCACGTGACAATTGATTGCACCTTAACTCATACAAAAAGCATAATTTCTTATTATCCTTAAGCTCATGTGAGAGTTTAATTGCTCTTTTGAAAAGTGTATCTTGTTCGTTGAGCCGTGTAATGCCATTCATTATGAACATGCAGCAAAGATTATTAAGCTGCATTTTTTTGTTACCCGATAGTCTGTGGTATCTATAGGCAAGACGGTACTTCTCATAACAGGTTTGAACATCACCATAGGTATGCCGGTACAAGTTAGCTATTCTAGTGTTAATTTGACCCAGGTTGGGGTAGTCCTTGGGGCCGGCGTTGGCTTCGGCGGTCTTGTAGTAGAACATGGCGCTGTCGATGTGGCCCAGTTCTTCCATGACGGCGCCCTTGTAGAGGTAGGCGCGGGTCAATTGGTGATGTCGGCATAGCACTTGTAGCGCGCCTGGGTCAACAACAGGTCGCGGTAGGCAAGATTGCTCACGCCCGTGAGGCTGTCGATGGCGGTGACGATGGCCAGGGCACTGTCTGGAGCGGGCTGCATCAGGCTGTCGGCCTGCACAAGCCGCTCGTCATAGCGGTGCGCACCACCGCAGCCCGTGACCAGGGTCAGGAGCACTGCCAAACAGATGATATGGATAACATGTCTCAAGGGCCAGTTGAAAAGCTATTATTCATCTTTATTAACGTAGTGGCGGGCGCAATTATTGCCCGGATACACTACTAGTGCCCCTGTGATGCCATATCTCATGTTACCCAAAATAACACTAAATGTCCTGTGTCGAACATGGCGGCGACGGATGGTTTTGTTAAATTTGTGGAATTTATCGATAGTTTCGGGCTGTTGTACTGTGTCTGTTGCCATTTTTTATTATCTTTGTAGGTTAAACATTTTTCAATAGCTAAATACAGGACTAGATATGGCAAAAAAAAGCGGATTGCAAACGTTGAAGCAGGAACGTCGTGAATACCACGACAGGGTGATCAACTTCTTTAATGAGCAGGGCGAGGCCCCGTTCAACTACAAGCAGGTGTCGGCGGCCGTGGGAGCCAACACGCCCAAGCGCCGTATGCTCATTGTCGAGATCCTTGACCAGCTGGCCGTTGACGGCTTCCTGACACAGGTGGGTCCCGGCAGCTACAAGGCGGTGAACCGCTCTTCGGTGGCCGAGGGCATCTTTATCCGTCGCGGCAACGGCAAGAACAGCGTGGATACCGCCAGCGACGACGGACTGCCCATCATGGTGGCCGAGCGCAACTCGATGCACGCCCTGAACGGCGACCGCGTGCTGGTGCACATCAGTGCGGCACGTCACGGCATGGAGCCCGAAGCCGAGGTCATCAAGATTCTCGAGCGCAAGGAGCAGGTGTTTGTGGGCACCCTGCAGGTAATGAAATACTTCGCCCAGCTGGCTATCGACAGCAAGTTCCTGGCAACGGACATCTTTATCCCGCTCGACAAGCTGGCCGGCGGCAGGACGGGTGACAAGGTGGTGGCAAAGATTGTGGATTGGCCCGAGGAGGCCAACACACCCATCGGCGAGGTAGTCGACGTGCTGGGTATGGCCGGCGAGAACAATGCCGAGATTCATGCCATCCTGGCCGAGTTCGGCTTGCCCTACAAGTACCCCGAGAACGTGACCGAGGCAGCCGAGGCCTTGGAGCCCGGCATCACCCCCGAGGAGATAGCCAAGCGCCGTGACATGCGCGATGTGACCACTTTTACCATCGACCCCGCCGATGCCAAGGACTTTGACGATGCCCTGTCTATCGAGAAACTCAAGAACGGCAACTGGGAAATCGGTGTACACATCGCCGATGTGAGCCATTATGTCACCCCTGGTTCCATCATCGACAAGGAGGCCTATGAGCGTGCCACATCGGTTTATCTGGTGGACCGCACGGTGCCCATGCTGCCCGAGAAACTGTGTAATTTCATCTGTTCGTTGCGTCCCGACGAGGATAAGCTCACTCACTCGGTCATCCTGGAAATGGACGCCGAGGCCAAGGTGAAGAAATACAAGATCTGCCATACGGTAACCCGCAGCAACAGGCGTTTCTCCTATGAAGAGGCGCAACAGATCCTGGAGACCGGTAAAGGCGATCTCGCCGAAGAACTTGCCGTGCTCAACGAGATGGCCAAGCAGTTGAGGAAACGCCGCTTTGAGGAAGGCGGTTCGGTGTCGTTCAACCGTGAGGAAATCAAGTTTGACATCGATGAGAACGGTAAGCCCATCGGTGTCCATGTACACGAGTCGAAGGAAGCCAACAAGCTCATCGAGGAATTCATGCTGCTGGCCAACTGCAAGGTGGCTGAGCACATCGGTAAGGTGGCCAAGAACAGGACTGCCAAGGCATTTGTCTATCGTGTGCATGACCAGCCCGACCTCGACAAGCTGCAGAACTTTGCCGACATTGCCGCACACTTCGGCTACAAGGTGCGCACCAAGGGTTCTGGACGCGACATCAACAAGTCCATCAACAAGATGCTGGAGGAAGCAAAGGGCAAACCCGAGGAGGAGATGCTCTCCATCCTTGCCATCCGCTCGATGGCCAAGGCTATCTATAGCGCGACAAACATCGGGCACTATGGCTTGGCATTTGACTACTATACCCACTTCACCTCACCCATTCGCCGTTATCCCGACTTGACGGTACACCGCCTGCTCGACCTGTATGCCGCTGGCGGCAAGAGTGTGGATCCCGTCAAACTCGAGGACCAGTGCAAGCACATGAGCGCCCAGGAACAGCTGGCTGCCAACGCCGAGCGTGCCTCCATCAAGTACAAGGAGGTCGAGTTTATGGGGCAACGCTTGGGTGGCGTGTTCAACGGACACATCTCGGGCGTGACCGAGTGGGGCTTGTATGTGGAAATCGACGAGACCCATTGCGAGGGCCTGGTGGGCATCCGTGGCCTGGATGACGACTTCTACGAGTTCGATGAGAAGAATTACTGCATTCGCGGTCGCCGCCGTGGCAAGGTCTATCGTTTGGGTGATCCCATCACGATTCAAGTGGCCCGTGCCGACCTCATCAAGAAACAGCTCGACTTCGTCCTCGTTGACAAGGAAAATCCCGCCAACACCCACCGCATCGACCGTGAACCTATCACCGAGCAGAATAGCCGCAGCACATCTGGCCGCCTCTCGCGTGGCGAGCGCCAGCGCATGCAGTATGAGGGCGGTAGCGCATCACGTCGCCAGCAGCGCGGTCAGCGTGGCAATAGCACCCGCCGCCAGGCTCGTGAAGTTCATGACAACAAAGTCGGCAGGCCCGGACGCAAATCCGGTCGCTCGGGCAAACCCCGTGGCCGCAAGAGATAAATGTTGTTTTAGATACATCCGTCTAACCCGTTAAATCCGTTCCATCCGTTAAATCCGTCTAAATAGAGATAATGACCCCAGCCCCGCAACATAGGGTAAAACTCGAGACATTGGGTTGCAAACTCAACTTCTCGGAGACCGCCACCATGCAGTCACTCCTTGCCGAGCATGGCTTCACGCCTGTTGCCAAAGGCGAGGTGCCCGACGTTTGCATCGTGAACACGTGCAGCGTGACGGCCCTGGCCGACAGCAAGTGCCGCCAGCACATCCGTCACCTCATCCGCCAGTACCCCGATGCTTTGATGGTGGTCACGGGCTGCTATGCCCAGCTCAAGGGCAAGGAAATTGCCGAGATTCCTGGCGTGGATATCGTGCTGGGCAGTGAGCACAAGGCCGAAATCGCCCAGTATGTGAAACGGTGGTTCGAGGACCGGCAGCAACAGCTGGCGGTGACGCCGTCGACCGATATACGCACGTTTTCGCCCTCGTGTGACCGTGGGGACCGTACCCGCTACTGGCTCAAGGTGCAGGACGGATGTGACTACTGGTGCAGCTATTGCACCATTCCTGCCGCACGAGGACGCAGCCGCAGCGGCACCATTGCCCAACTCACCGCCCAGGCGCGCGAGGTGGCTGCCGAGGGTGGCAAGGAAATCGTCATCACGGGTGTGAACATCGGTGACTTTGGCAAGAACACCGGCGAGCAATTTTTGGATTTGCTCAAATCACTCGATGATATCGAGGGCATTGAGCGTTACCGCATCTCGTCGATCGAGCCCGACCTGTTGACCGACGACATCATTGACTGGTGCGCCGGCTCAAGGGCTTTCATGCCTCATTTCCATATCCCGTTGCAGAGTGGTAGCGACCCCATCCTGAAACTGATGCGCCGCCACTATGAGCGACAGCTTTTTGCCGACAAGGTGGCACGTTGCCGTGAGCTGATGCCCGACTGCTTCATCGGTGTGGATGTGATGGTGGGTACCCGTGGCGAGACGCCCGAGCTGTTCGAGGACAGCTACAATTTTATCAAGTCGCTGGACGTGCAGCACCTGCACGTGTTCCCCTACAGCGAGCGGCCCGGCACGATGGCCCTGCGCATCCCCTACATCGTCACCCAGCAGGACAAGCAGCAGCGTGCTGCCCGCATGATTGCCCTGAGCGACGAGAAGCAGGCCGACTTCACCCGCCGCTACCTGAGCACCGTGCGCCCAGTACTGCTCGAACATGGACGCGGCAAGGGCAAGATGCACGGTTTTACCGATAACTACATCCGTGTCAACGTCGAGCCCGACATGAGCCTCGCCAACCAGATTGTAAACGTGAAATTATTGACCCTTAACGATGACCTGAGTGTCGATGCCCAAGTCATGACATGATATAAGATGAAACGAGTCGCTGTCATCATATTGAACTGGAACGGTGCAAAGTTGCTGCAACGTTATCTCCCTACGGTCCTTGAGGGGACCGATGCTGCGCTTGCCGACGTCATCGTTGCCGACAACGGCAGCACCGACGACAGTCTGCAGGTGCTCCAGCAGGAGTTCCCCGAGGTGAAAGTATTGAAATTTGACAAGAACTATGGTTTTGCCGAAGGCTACAACTTGGCTATTGAGCAGACGATGTACCCCTACACGGTGCTGCTCAACAGTGATGTGCGCACCCCGCGCGGATGGCTCAACCCGCTGCTGGACTGCATGGAGAGGGATCTGCAGGTGGGTGCCGTGATGCCCAAACTGCTGCATGACCGTGACGATGGCAAGCAGATGTTTGAGTATGCCGGTGCGGCGGGCGGTTACATCGATTGTCACGGCTATCCCTATTGCCGTGGCCGCATCTTTGAGTATGTCGAGGATGACCATGGCCAGTATGACGACGGCCCCAAAAGCGTCTTTTGGGCGACAGGAGCATGCCTGATGGTGCGCAGCCAGCTTTATAAGGATGTGGGTGGACTGGACAAGGACTTTTTTGCCCACATGGAGGAGATTGACCTGTGCTGGCGCATCCGTCTCGCGGGAAATGAACTGCTGATGGTGCCGTCGAGCCATGTCTACCACTTGGGTGGCGGCAGTCTGCCTCAGGGCAATCCTCGCAAGACTTACCTCAACTTCCGCAACAACCTGTTGCTGTTGCACAAGAACCTGCCCCATGGCGACGGGAAACGCCTGTTGTTAACGCGGCGGCTGATGGACACGCTGGCATTTGGCATGGCTATCGCCAAAGGTCACTTTGGCGACGCGAAGGCCATCATCCGTGCCCACCGCGATTTCCGCAAAATGCGGGGAAACTATACTTCACAGCCCACTGTCAATCTGCTCAAGCAGTTGCCCGAGGAGCGTGTCAACATCATCACCGGCCACTACCTGCGCGGCGTGAAGTTGTTCACCGACCTGAAAATAAACTAACAACTAATAACTAAGGACTAACAACTAAAAACTGAATAGTATGAAAAAGCTTGGTTTTGGACTCATGCGTCTGCCGTTGGTCAACCCCGATGACCAAACGAGTATCGACATCGAGAAATTCAAGGAGATGGCCGACAGGTTCATCAAGCGAGGTTTTACCTACTTCGACACCGCCTATCCCTATCACGGCGGCAAGAGCGAGATAGCCCTGCGCGAGGTCGTCGTTAAGCGCTACCCGCGTGAGGCGTTCACTGTGACCAGCAAAATGCCCGTTTGGGCCATCAAGGAGGAAGGTGACCTGGAGCGCATCTTCAACGAGCAGCTTGAGAAATGCGGTGTGGACTACTTCGACTACTACTGGCTGCATGCCCTCAACCGCGAGCGCGTCGAGGTGATGGAACGCATGGACGGCTGGGGATTCATCGCCCGCAAGAAGGCCGAGGGCAAGATTCGTCACATCGGGTTCTCGTTCCATGATGACTCGGTATTGCTGGCCGAAATCCTGGAGAAGCACCCCGAGGTCGAGTTTGTCCAGCTGCAAATCAACTATCTGGATTGGGACAGCCCCGCCATCGAGAGCAAGACCTGCTATGACCTGTGTGTCAAGCACGGCAAGCCCGTGATTGTGATGGAGCCCGTTAAGGGCGGCTCGCTGGCTCGTGTCCCCGAGGCCATTGACAAGTTGTTCAAGGGCTACAACCCCGACGCCAGCCCTGCCTCGTGGGCAATCCGCTACTGCGCCTCGTTGCCTAACGTGATGATGGTATTGAGCGGCATGAGCAACATGGAGCAACTGGAGGACAATACGTCTTACATGCAGGATTTCCAGCCCCTCAACGACGAGGAGCAGGGCATCATCACCCAGGCGACCGAGGTCATCCGCGATGCTATCGCCATCCCGTGCACAGCTTGCCATTACTGCACCGACGGCTGCCCACAGCACATAGCCATTCCCGAATACTTCAGTCTGTACAACACCATGCAGCAGTTCCCTGAACTGAAGAATAACAGCAAGCTCTATCATGACCTGATCGCCAAGAGCCACGGTCTTGCCAATGAGTGCATCGAGTGCGCCCAGTGCGAGGCCCAATGCCCCCAGCACATCGACATCATCGACAACCTCAAACTCGTTGCCCAAGCTTTCGAGCAGTCTTGATGTCAATTATTTAGTAGCCAGTAGTTAAATAGTTGATCCTCAATATAATAGCTTCCGTCACTGGCGGTTACAAGTCCATACTCCATGAGCTTGCGTATGGCGGATTGTACACTGCTGGCTGACTGTAGGTAGTGACGTTTGATGAACTGCCCTGAGGTAATCCGTTGTGCGTGTCCCTCGTCGGCAATGGCATAGAGCAATTCCTTCTGTGGCAGGGTGAGACGCGACAATGTTTCGCTGTATTTGTGTCCGCTTTCTCTCATCATGTCATCGATGATGTTATCCACCATGGCGACGTCGCACGTTTTGCCAGTCTCGACAGAGGATGAGAAGGCCTCGCGGAAAGTCTTTTGTATATAATAAGTGTTGCCCTGGAATTGCTGATATACTTTGTTGATGGCTTCGGGAGTAGCAGTGAGATGGTTCGCCTTGAAATGGTGTTGGATAAACTCGCTGTATTTATCGAAGCTGATGGGAGACAGGGACATAATAGACGCACTTTGGTAGAACGGGCGCGCATGATCAAGAAACATTTCACCCATGATATGACGCTCACTGCCAGCAAAGATGTAATTAGCGTTGGCTGACTGCTGGATGTGGGTTCGAAGGAGTGCTTCCACATTTTTGTCGGGATAGTTGACAATTTGCTGGAACTCGTCAATGGCGACTATACAGCGCTGTTCTGCCTTCTCGAGGCAAGCGAAAATTTCTTCCAACGTATAAGAAGGATTGGTGATTTCACCCAGCTTAATATCAAAAGTCGGAGTTCCCTGTATCGGATCGTACCCGAAACTGCCACGCAGCGAACGCAGTGTATCGATGATGTTTTTCATCATCTGTTGGCTGCGACTTCCCAATGTTTTGAATACTGCGCGCCCCAGCAGATAGGTAAACTCTTGCAGACTGGTGGTGTGTAGGATATCAATGAATAGGGTAGTGACTTGCTCTTGGACCTTGGGCTTGTCAAAACAATGATAAATCAACCCTGTTTTTCCCAAACGGCGCGGAGAAATGACAACCATATTCTCTCCACCCGACAGGATGCAGCGAGTGAGACGCTGAGCCTCGTCAACGCGGTCACAAAAGTATTCAGGCTTGATCTTGCCTGTAACGATAAACGGATTTTCCATAATAATGTCCTTATTTTTAGCCGCAAAGATAATTATTCAATTTGAATTATGCAAATCAAATTATTTAATTTGAATAATTTTGTTTGGCCAGGTAATGGCTCTAAAATCAAAAAATGGGTTAAAACTATTGACAAAGGCCTCTTGATGTTGTATTTTTGCACCAAATTGCAAAGATATGCGCTTGTGCATACTGCAATTTGGAGACTAGAAACTAAATTTGAAATATGGCAAAAGAAGAAAAGAAAACTCAAGCCGTCGAGAACAAGACTAACGGCAAAATCAGCTATCCGCTGACCAAAATCAACTTCATTCTCATGGGTATCTGCCTGTTGCTGATTATCATTGGCTTCTGGCTGATGACGGGTGATGCCAACGTGGGAGAGACGTTCAATAAGAACATTTTTGAGAGCAGTCGTGTCTCTACGGGCCCCATTATCGCTTTCTTGGGCTTTGTGCTCATGGCCTTTGCCATCATCTACCGCAAGAAGGACAAGTCGGCTCAAGACGACGATACTATTGACGTAAAAGAATAAGCCCTTATCAGCATGGATCTGCTGCAAGCAATCATCATTGCCATTGTGGAAGGACTCACCGAGTTCCTTCCCGTTTCATCAACAGGCCACATGATTATCGCCCAGAATCTGCTGGGTGTTGCTCAGGGTGACCCTTTCGTTCATGCGTTCACTTTCATCATCCAGTTTGGAGCAATCCTGTCGGTAGTGGTGTTATACTGGAAACGCTTTTTCCGTCTCGACCGCACGCCGGCACCTCTTGGGGCCTCGTCATGGCAGAAGTTTAAACACAAGTGGTATTTCTACTGGCTCTTGCTGGTGGGTGTGCTGCCGGCAGTCATCATCGGTCTGGCCGCTAAGAAGTCGGGTCTGCTCGACTGGCTGCTCGACAGTGTCATGGTGGTGGCCATCATGCTGGTGGCGGGAGGTGTGTTCATGCTGTTTTGCGACCGCATCTTCAATAAGGGCAGTGAAGCCGTTGAACTGGACGAGCGCAAGGCCTTCAAGATAGGTCTGTTCCAGTGTATCTCGGTGATTCCGGGCGTGAGCCGCAGCATGGCGACCATCGTGGGCGGTATGTCTCAGAAACTCAGCCGCCGCAAGGCCGCCGAATTCTCGTTCTTCCTGGCTGTGCCCACCATGGCTGGCGCCACCCTGCTGGACCTCGTGGACTTGTTCAAGGACAATGCCGAATGGGCGACTTCCCACAACATCATCGTCTTGATTGTGGGCTGTGTTGTCGCATTTATCGTGGCGCTGTTGGCCATGAAGTGGTTTGTGAATTTCCTGACCAAGTACGGCTTTAAGGCCTTTGGTTGGTACCGCATCGTTGTGGGTGTCATCATTCTGGCCTTGCTGCTGAGCGGTCAATCGCTGCAGATGGTGGACTAGAAAGAACCATTCACGAGCTACAATCCTTTCAAACCGATTGTCTGATATGCTAAACCCGATAGAAGGCGAAATATTCTGCATCGACAAGCCGCTGAGGATGACCTCCTTTGCCGCAGTCAAAAAAGTGCGCGCCGTGCTGCGCACCCACTTGAAGACCCGACAGGTCAAGGTGGGCCATGCCGGCACCCTCGACCCGCTGGCCACTGGTGTACTGCTGCTGTGCACCGGTCACGCCACCAAGCGCATCGATGAGCTGCAGGCAGGCGTCAAGGAGTATATCGCCGACCTCAGGTTAGGGGCTACCACTCCTAGCTATGACCTGGAGACCGAGGTGGATGCTACCTACGAGTGGCAGCACATCGACCGCGCCCTCATCGACCGCGTGCTGCAGGAACAGTTCACGGGTAGCATCGAGCAGGTGCCGCCTTCGTTCTCGGCCTGCAAGATTGACGGCAAGCCCGCCTACAAGCTGGCGCGCAAGGGGCAGGACGTGGAAATCCGTCCCAAGACCCTTGTCATCGACGAGATCGAGGTGCTGCAATGCGGCCTGCCCCAGGAGCCCACGCTCCAGATTCGCGTGGTGTGCAGCAAGGGGACCTATATCCGCGCCCTGGCACGCGACATCGGCGTGGCGTTGGACAGTGGTGCCCACTTGACGGCATTGCGCCGCACCCGCGTGGGGGATGTCACCGTCGACAGGTGCCTCACCCTGGAGCAGCTGGTCGAGAAACTCGACAACGAGACCTACGTCTCGCCCGAACAGGCTGCCGCCGAGCGCCTGGAGCGTGAACGCATCGAGAACCGTGAGCGTGCCGCCCGCCAGAAGGCCGAGCGCCAGGCCCGCAAGCAACAGACTCAAAAATGCTCAGCGCCCCCCAAACGCACATCACAAATCAAGTAAACAACCAAGTGCTTAGTAATTAAAGACTAACAACTAAAGACTAAGAACTAAAAACAAAATTATATGAAACTCTCAGAATTTAACACCAAGATGCCCGAGGAGCTCATTGCCTCCTATCCCGTGCCCGTGCGTGACGAGTCCCGATTGATGGTTCTGCACAAGCGCAGCAACCAGATCGAGCACAAGATATTCAAGGAAATCCTTGAATACTTTAATCCGCACGACTTGTTCGTCTTCAACGACACCCAGGTGTTTCCCGCCAAGCTCTTCGGCAACAAGGAGAAAACCGGTGCCCGCATCGAAGTGTTCCTGCTGCGTGAATTGAACCCCAATAACAAGTTGTGGGACGTGCTTGTCGAACCCGCCCGCAAGATCCGTATCGGTAACAAGCTCTACTTTGGCCTGGACGACTCGATGGTGGCCGAGGTCATCGACAACACCACCTCGCGTGGACGCACGCTGCGTTTCCTCTATGACGGCGACCATGACCAGTTCAAGAAGGACCTGTACAACCTGGGCAACACCCCGCTGCCCTATTACATCCAGCGTGATGCCGAACCCGAGGATGCCGAGCGTTATCAGACCATATTCTCGGCTAAGGAGGGTGCTGTAGTGGCTCCCGCTGCCGGTTTGCACTTCTCGCGCGAGCTGATGCGCCGCATGGAGATTCGCGACATCGACCGCGACTTCATCACGATGCACATCAGCCTGGGCAGCTACCGCGACATCGATGTCGAGGACCTGTCCAAGCATCGCATGGACAGCGAGGAGATGGACGTCAGCGTCGAGTTGGCCGAGAAGGTCAACACCCTGCGTGACAACGGCAACAAGGTGTGTGCCATCGGCACGTCGGTACTGCGTGCCTTCGAGACTTGTGTGGGCATGAACGGCCACATCAAGCCCTACGGCGGCTGGAGCAACAAGTTCTTGTTCCCGCCCTATGAGTGCACCACCTGCGACGCCCTGGTGACCAACTTCCACATGCCTTATTCCATCATGCTGATGGCCCAGGCAGCCTTTGGCGGCTACGAGCAGACGATGAACGCCTACCAGGTGGCCATCGAGGAGAAATACCGCTTCGGTGCCTACGGCGACGCCATGCTCATCCTCAACGACTAAGAAGATTACCACAACAAACAGTGCTCACTGACCACACAGGTCACAAAGTGCCGTTCTCGGCATTTTGTGACCTGTTTTTTTGATTGTAGGCATGATTTAGCGGGAAAACTCATAAAATACTGAAATTTTTTTCGTATCTTTGCGGGATAATTGTGATATCTATAAAATAACAATCAATTAATAACTAAAAAATCAACAATTTTATGTGGTTAACTAATTCATCTGTAGGACGCAAGGTGGTGATGTCGGTAACCGGCCTCTTCCTTGTCCTACATGCGCTGATGAATGCAGTGGCAATCATTTCCCTTGAGGCTTATGATGCCATTTGCGAGTTCCTTGGCGCCAATTGGTATGCTGTGCTGGGCACGCTCGTGCTCGCTGGTGGCTTTGCGATTCACATCATCTATGCCTTCTGGCTCACTCTGCAGAACCGTAAGGCTCGCGGTAACAACCGCTATGCTGTGACCACCAAGCCCAAGGATGTCGAGTGGGCATCACAAAACATGCTCGTCCTCGGTATCATCGTTTGCTGCTTCCTGATTCTGCACCTCGTGCAGTTCTGGGCCAAGATGCAGCTGCCCGAACTCATGGGTGAACACATCATGAGGGGCCAGGATTACCTGCAGGCTACCTTCAGCCAGTGGTGGGTACTTCCCGTTTACCTCATCGGTTTTGCCGCTCTGTGGTTCCACATCAGCCACGGTTTCTGGAGCGCTTTCCAGACCCTGGGTACCGCCAATGACAAGTGGATTCCCCGCTGGCAGTGCATTTCCAAGTGGTGGGCAAGCATCGTGTTTATCCTCTTTGCTGTAGAGGCTATCTATTTCACGCTTCACTTCACCGGCGTTATCAATTGCTAATCGCTGAGTATTAACCTATTAAATTTGTAACACAAATGGAAGAAACCAAGATCAACGCTCAGCCCATCGATTCCAAGATTCCCGAGGGACCCATCGCTGAGAAGTGGACAAACTATAAGGCTCACCAGAAACTCGTCAACCCCGCCAACAAGCGCCGCCTCGACATCATCGTCGTGGGTACCGGTCTGGCAGGTGCGTCGGCAGCAGCCACGCTGGGCGAGATGGGATTCAACGTATTGAACTTCTGCATCCAGGATTCACCCCGCCGTGCTCACTCGATTGCTGCACAGGGTGGTATCAACGCAGCCAAGAACTACCAGAACGACGGTGACTCGGTTTACCGCTTGTTCTATGACACCGTCAAGGGTGGTGACTACCGTGCCCGCGAGGCCAACGTTTACCGCCTGGCCGAGGTGTCGAACAATATCATTGACCAGTGTGTGGCACAGGGTGTTCCCTTCGCCCGCGAGTATGGCGGCCTGCTGGCCAACCGTTCATTCGGTGGCGCTCAGGTGAGCCGCACGTTCTACGCCAAGGGTCAGACCGGCCAGCAGCTGCTGCTCGGTGCCTACTCGAGCCTGAACCGCATGATCCATGCCGGCAAGGTAAAGAGCTACAACCGCTATGAGATGCACGACGTGGTCATCATCGACGGCCGTGCCCGCGGTATCATCGCCAAGAACCTGGTGACTGGCAAGCTCGAGCGCTTTGCTGCCCACGCTGTGGTTATCGCCACCGGTGGTTATGGCAACACCTACTTCCTGAGCACCAACGCTATGGGTTGTAACTGCTCGGCTGCTATGGCTTGCTATCGCCACGGCGCTTACTTCGCCAACCCCGCTTACGTGCAGATTCACCCCACCTGCATCCCCGTGCACGGTGACAAGCAGTCCAAGCTGACGCTGATGAGTGAGTCGTTGCGTAACGACGGCCGCATCTGGGTGCCCAAGAGCATCGAGGACGCCAAGAAGCTGCAGGCAGGACAAATCAAGGGCAGCGACATCCCCGAGGAGGAGCGCGACTACTATCTGGAGCGCCGCTATCCGGCCTTCGGTAACCTCGTGCCCCGTGACGTGGCCAGCCGCGCCGCCAAGGAGCGCTGCGACAAGGGCTTCGGTGTGAACAACACCGGCAAGGCCGTATTCCTCGACTTCAGCGAGGCCATCAACCGCCTGGGCATCGACGTGATTCGTCAGCGCTACGGCAACCTCTTCGACATGTATGAGGAAATCACCGATGTGAATCCCGGCGAGCTCGCCAACGAGATCAACGGCGTTAAGTACTACAATCCCATGATGATTTATCCCGCCATCCACTACACCATGGGCGGCATCTGGGTTGACTATGAGTTGCAGACCAGCATCAAGGGTCTGTTCGCCATCGGTGAGTGCAACTTCAGTGACCATGGCGCTAACCGCCTCGGTGCTTCGGCGCTGATGCAGGGTCTGGCCGACGGTTACTTTGTATTGCCTTACACCATCCAGAACTACCTGAGCGACCAGATTACCGTGCCTCACTTCACGACCGACAGCCCCGAGTTTGACGCTGCCGAGAAGAAGGTACAGGCCAATCTCGACCACCTGATGAGCATCCACGGCAAGCGCTCGGTGGACAGCATCCACAAGGAGCTGGGTAACGTGATGTGGGACTATGTGGGCATGGCCCGCACCAAGGAGAGCCTCGAGACTGCGCTCAAGAAGCTCAAAGAGCTGCGCAAGGAGTTCGAGACCAACCTGTTCATCCCCGGCACCCAAGAGGGCATGAATGTCGAGTTGGACAAGGCATTCCGCCTGCGTGACTTCATCACCATGGGTGAGTTGATCGCCTATGACGCTTTGAACCGCCACGAGAGCTGCGGTGGCCACTTCCGCGAGGAGCATCAGACCGAGGAAGGCGAGGCCAAGCGCGACGACGAGAACTTCTTCTATGTCGCTTGCTGGAAGTACAACGGTGACGATGAGACCGCTCCCACGCTCATCAAGGAGCCGCTCCACTACGAGGCCATCAAGGTCCAGACGCGTAACTATAAGTCATAATCAACCACATTAAAATTCATCGAATACAATGGATACAAGTATAAGCTTCAAACTTAAGGTTTGGCGTCAGGCCAACGCTCATGCCGAGGGCCGCTTTGAGACCTACGAGATGCGCGATATCCCCACCGACACCTCGTTCCTCGAGATGATGGATATTCTCAACGAGCAACTCATCGAGAAGGGTGAGGAGCCCGTGACCTTCGACCACGACTGCCGCGAGGGTATCTGCGGCATGTGCTCGCTTTATGTGAACGGTCACCCCCACGGCCCCGCCACGGGTGCTACCACTTGCCAGCTCTACATGCGCCGCTTCAAGGATGGTGACACCATCACCGTTGAGCCCTGGCGCTCGGCTGCCTTCCCTGTAATCAAGGACTTGATGGTAAACCGCAACGCCTTCGACCAGATTCAGCAGGCTGGCGGTTACGTGAGCTTCCAGACGGGCGGTGCCCAGGATGCTAACGCCATCCCCATCAGCAAGGATGCTGCCGACGAGGCCATGGACAGCGCTACCTGCATCGGTTGCGGTGCCTGTGTTGCTGCTTGCAAGAACGGCTCTGCCATGCTGTTCCTCAGCGCCAAGGTGAGCCAGTTTGCACTGCTGCCCCAGGGACGTGCCGAGGCCAAGCGCCGCGTGAAAGCCATGCTGGCCAAGATGGACGAGCTGGGCTTCGGTAACTGCACCAACACCGGTGCCTGTGCCGCCGAGTGCCCCAAGAACATCAAGCTGAGCAACATCGCCCGCCTGAACCGCGAGTTCCTGTGCGCCAAGTGCAGCGACTAAGCCGATAGACACATTCCCTATAATATGACAAGCCGCAGGGTCAACCACCCTGCGGCTTGTTTTTGTCTTCTATATATAATAAGGATAGACTAGATGCTGTCCAGATGGCTGATGGTGCGCAATACCGTTAAAGCGCTGCTCACGCTCGTGATGCTAGAGATAATGATGCTGCGGCGGCCGTTCTTCTGGCTCAGGTTGCAGCGCTTGGGATTCTGCTGCACGTAATTGAGCAGCCGGCCGAAGGCGGGTGACTGGTAATAGGCGACATTCTCCTCGCCCACCATGAACAGGTGCATGCGCGTCTGGCGGATGACCAGTTTCTCGATGCCCAGGCGGCGTGCCGTGCGTCTGAGCGGCACGATACGGATGAGTTCGCGCGCCATATCGGGAATTTTGCCGAAACGGTCCTCCATCCTCTCCTCAAAGGCCTCCACCTGGTCGTCGGTTTCCATGTTGTCCAGCTCGCGGTACAGCGTGATGCGCTCGTTCTCCTGGGGCACATAGCTGGCGGGGAACATCAGTTCCAGGTCGGTATCCACCACGCAATCGGTGACAAACTCGGTGTTTCCGTCTAATCCGTCATCTCCGTTTTCTCCGTCCCCCGTTGTGGCGAACGTTGACGCAAATTCCTCGGTGCGCAGCTCGGTCACGGCCTCTTTGAGCACACGCTGGTAGGTTTCATAGCCCAAATCGGCGATGAAACCGCTCTGTTCGGCTCCCAGTAGGTTGCCCGCGCCGCGAATGTCCAAATCCTGCATGGCAATCTGGATGCCGGCACCCAGGTCACTGAAGCTCTCGATGGCCTGCAGGCGGCGGCGCGCATCGGTAGCCAGTGGCTTGCCGGGCGGCACGAGCAGGTAACAGAAGGCTTTGCGGCTGCTGCGTCCCACACGGCCGCGCAACTGGTGCAGGTCGCTCAGGCCATAACGGTCGGCATTGTTGATGATGATGGTGTTCACGTTGGGCATGTCGATGCCGTTCTCGATGATCGTGGTCGAGAGCAGCACGTCATAGTCGTGGTTACCAAAGTCGATGATGGTCTGCTCCAGCTTCTCGGGCGGCATCTGGCCGTGTCCCACGGCCACGCGTGCATCGGGCACGACACGGTGAATCATGTTCTCCAGCTGTTCCAGCTGCTCGATGCGGTGGTTGACGAAGAAGACCTGGCCGTTGCGCGAGAGCTCGAAGTTGATGGCTTCGGCAACGATGTCGTCGTTCAGCGTTCCCACGGTGGTGAGGATGGGGTAGCGGTTGGCGGGTGGGGTAGTGAGCGTGCTGAGGTCGCGGGCACCCATCAGCGAGAACTGCAGCGTGCGCGGGATGGGCGTAGCGCTCATCGTCAAGGTGTCCACGTTGAGTTTCATCTGCTTGAGTTTGTCCTTGACGGCGACGCCGAACTTCTGCTCCTCGTCCACCACCAGCAGTCCCAAGTCATGGAACTGAACGGTCTTGCCGATGAGTTTGTGGGTGCCGATGAGGATGTCGATTTTGCCTTCTTTGAGGTCGGCCAGCAGTTGTTTTACCTCTTTGGGCTTGCGGGCACGGCTCAGGTAATCCACTCGCACGGGGAAATCCTTCAAGCGGTCGCTGAAGGTGCGCCAGTGCTGGAACGCCAGCACCGTCGTCGGCACGAGCACGGCGGTCTGTTTGCCGTCGGTAGCGGCCTTGAAGGCGGCGCGCACGGCAATCTCGGTCTTGCCGAAGCCCACATCGCCGCAGATGAGGCGGTCCATAGGCTTGGTGCTCTCCATATCGGCCTTGACGGCCTGTGTGGCGGTGAGCTGGTCGGGCGTGTCCTCATAGATGAACGAGGCCTCCAGTTCCTGCTGCAGGTAGCCGTCGGGCGTGTAGGCAAAGCCCTGCTGCTCGCGGCGGGCGGCATACAGGCGGATGAGTTCGCGCGCGATGTCCTTCAGGCGGCTCTTGGTGCGCGACTTGATTTTGGCCCAGGCATTGCTGCCCAAGCGGTTCAGGCGCGGTGCCTCGCCCTCCTTGCTGCGGTATTTCGACAGTTTGTGCAGCGAGTGGATGGACACGTAGGCTTCGTCACCGTTCAGGTAGGTGAGTTTGATCATCTCCTGGGGCGTGCCGTTCATCGACGTGCGAATCAAACCGCCGAACTTGCCCACACCCAGGTCCTCGTGCACGATATAGTCGCCCTTTTCTATCTGGTTCAGTTCCTTGAGCGACAGGGCAAGTTTGCCCGAGCGCGCACGGTCGCTCTTGAGGTTATACTTGTGGAAACGGTCAAATATCTGGTGGTCGGTAAAGACGCACAGCTTCAGGTCATCGTCAACAAAGCCCTCGTGCAGTGTCCGCAGCACAGGCTCGAAGGTGATGGCGTCGCCGCGGTCCTCAAAGATGTTGTGCAGGCGCTCGATCTGCTTGGCGCTGTCGCTCAGGATGACCAGTTTGTAGCCCTTGGACAGGAAATCGGTAAACGACTGCCCGATGAGGTCAAAGTTCTTGTGGTAGATCCCCTGCGGCTTGCAGTGCAGCGACAGGCGCTTGACACCGCGCTCGGGAGCAGCCTCGCCGTTGACAAAGGCGATGCGTCGCAGTTCATGTAGCCGCTTGACGAACAGGTCGGCATCCACGACCTTGTTGGTGGCCTGGGTGTCGCCCTCGTCGGCGATGATGGCGCTGACCGACATGCCCTCCTGGGCAATCTCGCGGATGCGCGCCGTGAGCCAGTGCTCGCTGCGGCACAGCACGATGGTGTCGTCGCCTACATAATCCAGCAGCGACACGTTGTCCTCACGGCCGCCGCCCGATGAATGGTTGTTGAGGATGCTCACCTGGTCCAGGCGCTCCTCGCTCAGCTGGGTCTCGACGTTGAAGGTGCGTATCGAGTCGATGTCGTCGCCCCAAAAGTCGATGCGGTAGGGCAACTCGTTGCTGTAGGAGAACACGTCAAGAATCGAGCCGCGCACGCTGTATTGTCCCGGCTCATAGACGTAGTCGGTCGCCGTGAAGCCCAGTTCGCGCAGCCGTTCGGCCACTTTGGTCAGGTCGGCCGTGCCGCCGGCGCGCAGTTGCACCGTGCTGGCCTCCACGTCCTCGCGGCGGCGCACACGCTCGGCCAGTGCCTCGGGGTAGGTGACTACCCAGCGCACTTCGGCGTCGTCATACCAGCGGTTCAGCACCTCGGTGCGCAGGATTTCGTTGGGAGCGTCAATCTGACCGTATTTGATATCTCGTTTGTAGCCCGACGGGAAGATGAGCACCTGCTTGTCTCCCACCAGTTGGCACAGGTCATTGTACATATAGCCCGCATCGTCCAGGTCATTGACGACAATCAGGTAGGGGCAAGCACGTTGGGGCAGCTGCGAGAACAGCAATGCCGCACTGGACCCTGCCAGACCGTCAATCACGGCATTACCGGCACCGGCCAGCAGCTTCTTTACCGCTGCCGTCCTGCCCTTCCCATTAAATAATGTACACAGCTCCCGTATCTCCACTGGTTACTTTTTCTTCTTGTTGGGTTTCCCTTTCTTGACGGGAATGTTGAGAATGCGCTGGTATTCGCCGGGGTTGTCGAACATTTTCTTGGCGGCGTCGATGAATTCATCGTCCTTGATGGAGTTCTGCACTTGGCCGCGCTGATAGTAGAGGCGGTCCATGATTTCCTGACCCAGGAGGTAGGAAATGTCGCGGCGGTGCAGGTCCAGGTCATGGTTCAGGTCATGCTTAAGCAGGGACTCCAAGCGGTCGAACAGGGCCGTTGTCGAGTCGTTCATGTAGCCCTCGGCGGTTGCGGTTTTGCGCAACGTGGCCAGCTGTTGCTCACACACCTTGTCATACTCGAACTTGTCAGGCTTGATAAATGCCTTGAACTCGTTGAATATTTCGTCGGTCACCTTAAAGTCGTCGGGATTGGGGATGTCCTGGCCATGCTCGGCGACATACTTGGTGGCGAAGTCAAAGTCCCAACGGTCGCGCATGATGTTATAGACGACACGCTTCAGCTCGCGGGGCTCGACCTTGATGTCGGGCATGATGCCGCCGCCCTCGCGCACCTCGCGCCCGTGGGCGGTGTGGAACACGCGTGCCGTGCTGTCGGTAGTGGTTTTCTTATAGGTGCCATCGTCGTTGCGGTTGCCGTAGTCCACCTCTTGGATGAGGCGTCCGCTGGGGATGTAGTACTTGGCGATGGTCACTTTGAGCATGCCGTCATAGGGCAACTGGCGGGTGGACTGCACCAGTCCCTTGCCAAAGGAGCGCGAGCCGATGATAACGGCACGGTCCAGGTCCTGCAAGGCACCTGCGGTGATTTCGCTGGCGCTGGCCGAGCCACCGTCGATGAGTACTGCCAGGGGAATGTCGGTGTCGATGGGGTCAACGGTGGTTTTGTAGGTACGCTCGCTCGACTTCTCGCGTCCGCGCATCACGAGCACCTGGGTGCCCTTGGGCACAAAGTAGCCCACAATCTGGATAGCACCCTCGACAATGCCGCCGCCGTTGCTGCGCAGGTCCAGCACGATGTTCTTGACGCGCGGGTCCTTCTTGAGTTCGAGCAGGGCGTCACGCACCTGCTGTGCCGACTTGTCGTTAAAGGTCGTCAGGTCGATGTAGCCGATGTTGTCGCGTGTCACGCCATAGTAGGGCACCGGATTGACGCTGATGGTCTCGCGGTTAAATGAGAACGTCTTGATGCTGTCCTCGTCCCAGGGGCGCACAACGGTCACCGTCAGGTGGGTGTTGGCCTGTCCCTTCAGGCGCTTGCTCACCTGGTCGCTGGTCCAACCGGCTGTGCTGTCGCCGTCAATCATGATGATGCGGTCACCCGAGCGCAGGCCGGCGCGTGCGGCGGGACTGCCCTCGTAAGGGCCGCTGATGTAAACGCCCTTCTTGCCGTCCACGGTGCGTTCCATCAGATAACTGCCGATGCCGCCATACTCACCTGTGCTGATGGTCATGAACTCATCGGTCTCCTTGGCGGGAATATACTCGGTATAGGGATCGATCTCGTCAAGCATCGCATTGATGGCGTTCTCGATACTCTTTTGGGCATCGATGGTGTCCACATAGAACGTGTTCAGCTCCTTGTACAGCGAGTTGAAGATGTCCAGACTGCGGGCAACAGCGGCATCATCGTTCACCACCTTGTCTTCGTCGGCAAGGGCTACCGGGGCGGCAAGGGCTGCCACCATGCAGGCCCACGCCAGATATTTGAACGTCTTTTTCATTAATATATTCTGGTTTCAACAGTTCAGCATGTAAACTGCATAGTTCACTAAACTTTAAAATTCAAGTTCAGGTCTTGAACTTGAACGGATGCATTTAGACTGCGAAAATACTACTATTCCACGAATAACAGCCGTTTTAGGCACCTAAAAAACCATGATTAACCGAAAAAAATCAAGTTTTTTCATTTTTTTATTGCACAGTTCAATTATTGGTACTATCTTTGCACCGCATTTTTCGGCAGGGTATGCCGCAAAGGTGCTGAAAACGCTTCTTTAGCTCAGTTGGTTAGAGCATCTGACTGTTAATCAGGGGGTCCTTGGTTCAAGTCCAAGAAGAAGCGCATCATAATAGATAGATATTTAAGAGAGGATTGCTTCTTTAGCTCAGTTGGTTAGAGCATCTGACTGTTAATCAGGGGGTCCTTGGTTCAAGTCCAAGAAGAAGCGCCAAAGGCGAGACTGCGTGAGCAGCCTCGTTTTTGGTTTTTATATGGCGGCTTGTACTGATTCACAGTCGGATTCACAGGCTGGACTGGATAGTTTTGGGCAGGGTGTTGGGGATGAATCAGAAAAATGCACTACCTTTGTGGGCAATCATTAACAATAGATATCGATAGTGTATGGAAAACATGCTCACTGCATTGAGTGACTGGATTGTGGCCGCCAGCGACGCTGTGTGCGGCTACCCTGAGTTTTTTCTGCTGATTGGCGGCGGATTGTTCCTGTTCCTTTTCTCGGGAGCGGTGTCTATCAGGCGCTTGCCGTGGGCCGTGCGTGCCTTGCGCGACAAGCAGGCCAGCGACAGCGGTAAACAGTCGGGCCAAATCAGTTCGGTTCAGGCGCTACTCAGCGCCATCGCTGCCACGGTGGGTATGGGCAACATTGCAGGTGTGGCCATCGCGCTGTCGATAGGCGGACCCGGCACGGTCTTCTGGATGTGGGTGAGTGCCCTGGTGGGCATGAGCACAAAGTTCTTTGAGGGCACCTTGTCTATCATGTACAAGGGCAAGGACAGCGCCGGCGAGGTGCAGGGCGGTCCCATGTACATCATCACCAAGGGCCTGGGCGAGAAGTGGAAACCCCTGGCCGTGGCCTTTTCCATCTTCGGCCTCGTGGGCACGCTGTGCTTCATGCAAGCTAACCAGCTGGTCGAGTCGGTGACTACGGTGTTCACCACGCCCATGGGCATTGAGAACACCTTGATGCTGCGTTTCATCATGGGTGTGATTATGGTGGCCATCGTGGGTGCCGTCATTTTGGGCGGCATTAAGCGCATTGCCCTGTTTGCCTCGCGCATCGTGCCCGTGATGGTGGTCCTTTACCTCATCATGGTTCTCGTCATCATGGCGATGAACTTTAAGGAGATTCCCGGTGTGTTCGGCCAGATTTTTGAAGGAGCCTTCAGCATGAAGGCTGGTTTCGGTGCCTTTGCTTACGTTGCCTTGACAGGTGCACGTCGTGCCGCCTTTGTCAACGAGGCAGGTGTGGGTACCGCCTCGATGATGCACGGTGCCAGCAAGAACACCGACCCCATCCGCGAGGGCCTCATCGCCATGCTCGGTCCCGCCATCGACTCGGGTCTGGTGTGCACCCTCACCTCTATCCCCATCATCATTGCCGGCAACTACGTGGGCCTGACCGACCCCAAGGGCCTCTACGTCGCCCTGGGCGCATGGGGACAGCTGCTGCCCGGCATCGGCCACTTGCTGCTGATGACCATCGTCTTCTTCTTTGCCTTCTCGACCATGTTCTCCTATAGCTATTATGGCCAAAAGTGCACCAACTACCTCTTCGGTGCCCACAACGTCAAGTGGTACAATTACTACTACCTGGCGATGATTGTCGTGGCCGCCATGATACCGCTCAAGGTCATGGTCAGCATCATGGACCTCGCCTTTGCCTTGATGGCCCTGTGCACCATGTTCACCATCATCGTCTTGAGCCCCAGGGTCAAGAAGTTGATGAAGGAATATTTCAAGAAGTAAGCAACAGTCAGATGAGTGCTCCCCCAGGTCAAGACTTGGCATGGGAGCGGGTTACCAGCCAGACGCCCGTGAAGATGAGGGCGGCTGCGACGGCGTGCATCCACTGGAACACGGCGAGTCCCATAGCCACACTGGCCACCACGGCCACAAAGGGCTGCACATAGTTGTAGGAACTCACGGTGGTGGGCATGAGGCGCCGCTGGGCCCACACCACGAGCAGGAAGGTGAAGAAAGTGGCGGCTGCCACGATATAGATGATTTCGGTTGCTGTCCTGGCGCTCATCGCTGCCCAGTCGATTTGGGCGATGTGTGGCGCCACAAAGGGCATGATCATGATGCTGGCAAAGGTGAACGTCCACTTGTTGAACGTGAAGGCGTCATACTTGCGGATAACCCCCGAGAAATAGGTCAGATAAAAGGCATATCCCACTTGTGAAATCAGGATAAGGATGTCGCCGCGAAAGTCGGTGGGATGGCCACTGGCTCCCGATGTGGTGCGGGTGATGAGCAGCACGGCTCCCGTGAAGCCCATGACGATACCCAGAGCCCGCCGTGGGGTGATGCGCTCGTTGAGGATGAGGGACGAGAGGATGAGCGTGAAGATGGGCATGGTGGTCAACTCGATGGTGGCGTTGATGGGCGAGGTGAGGCTCAAGCCCACGATATAGCCGCCCTGGGCCATGACAAAGCCAAAGAAGCTGGCGCCCACAATCTTCAACAGGTCACGGCGCTCGACGTGCTGCTGCGGCACAATCAGCGACCCCATCCAGAAGAGGATTGCCGCACCGCAAATCCTGAAGGCGACCAGCTGAGGACCCGTGATGCCCCCGTTGGCGAGGACATCCTTGGAAAAGGTAGCCATCAGCCCGAACAGCACCATCGCCAGCAGCATGGCCCCATGCGCCTTCATGTTCTCGTTCTGCTTCATTATCGTGTGAATTGACCAGATTGTTAAATGATAACTGCTGGCAAGCGGGATGCCTGCCAGCAGTCATTATAGTTGAGGCATCGACAGGATTACTTCATGAACTTGGAGTAATCGGTCTTGCGCATGTCGCCCTCGTGCAGCAGGGTGCTGTGGAACGACAGGGCGATGTCGGGGTGCATCATCACGTGGCCCTTCTTGGCGAGGTTCAGGTACTCGCGCAGCAGGGGACGATAGACGGGATGAGCGGCGTGCTCGATGATTTCGTGGGCGCTCTGCAAGGGATCCTTGCCGCGCAGGTCGGCGATACCCTGGTCGGTGATGATGATATCTACCGAGTGCGGGTTGTGGTCGGGATAGGAAACCATGGGAACGATGGTGCTGATGCAGTCGTCCTTCTTGATCGACGGGCACAGGAAGATGCTGATGTAGGCGTTGCGGGTGAAGTCGCCCGAGCCGCCCACGCCGTTCATCAGGCGGGTGCCGCTAACGTGAGTCGAGTTGATGTGGCCATAGATGTCGGCCTCGATGGCGGTGTTCATCGTGATGACGCCCAGACGGCGAACAACCTCGGGGTTGTTGCTGATTTCGCTGGGACGCATGAGCACCTTGCCGTGCAGGGCCTCGCCCTTCTCAAAGAACTCGGTCATGGCACCGCTCGAGAAGGTCATCGAGCAAGTGCTGGCAAATTTACACTTGCCGCTCTCGAGCAACTCGAGCACGCTGTCTTGGATAACCTCGGTGTACATCTCAAATGCAGGAATGTCGCTGCTCTTGTCCAGGGCATCGAGCACGGCGTTGGCAATGTTGCCCACACCGCTCTGCAGGGGCAGGAACTCCTTGGGAATGCGGCCGGCCTTAAGCTCTGCCACCAGGAATGCGCACACGTTGCGGCCGATGGCAGCGGTCACGTCGTCAACAGGGGTAAAGGCACCTTCCTTGCTGATGGGCAGCGAAGTCTTGACAACGCCCAGCACCTTCTTGGGGTCAACATGGGCAGTGGGAGTACCTACGCGATCGTGAGGCGTGTAGATGGGAATCTCGCGACGGTAAGGCGGGTCAAGAGGCATATAAACGTCGTGCATGCCACGAATGCTCTCGGGAATCTGGTCGTTAACCTCGACAATCACCTTGTCGGCTGTCTGAAGCCAGGTGGCGGTGTTGCCCATCGAGGTGCCAAGCACGATGTCACCTTCGTCGGTAATGCTCTGGGCCTCGACGATGGCGATGTCCATCTTGCCGTAGAAACCATAGCGGAACTCCTGAGCCAGCTCGCTCAAGTGGCGGTCGTTGTAGTGGATGGCATTAGCATTGATGGCCTTGCGCATGTCGGGATGCGACTGGTAAGGGGTGCGGAAGTTCAGTGCGTCGGCGCGGGTCAGCTCACCATCGATGTGGTCGCTGGTTGATGCACCGCTAAACAGGTTGATCTTGAACTCGCGTCCTGCCTCATGCTCACGCTTGGCGCGCTCGGCAATGGCAACGGGCACTGCTTGAGGACAACCGGGCGAAGTAAAGCCCGAAACACCCACTGTGAAGCCATTTTGTACAAATTCGGCGGCTTCCTCGGCCGTAAGAATCGGATAAATCATGTTTATGTGTTACTTATAAATAGTTTTTAGTTTTTAGTTGTTAGTCCTTAGTTTTTAGTTTTTAGTTGTTAGTCCTTAGTCCTTAGTCCTTAGTCGGCATCCGCCTAGAGCCTAGAGCCTAAAACCTAGAGCCTAATGCCTAGAGCCTAGCCTTGATGGCTGCGGTGGCCTCTTCGTGGCCCGGCTTCTCGAGCAGGGCGAACATGTTCTTCTTGTAGGCCTCGACGCCAGGCTGGTCAAACGGGTTGACGCCCAGCATGTAACCGCTCACGCCACAAGCCTTCTCGAAGAAGTAAATCAACTGGCCCAGGTAGCGCTCGTTGACGGCAGGCATCGTGATGAGCAGGTTGGGTACACCGCCATCGACGTGTGCCAGACGGGTTCCCAGCTCGGCCATCTTGTTGACGTAGTCCACGTTCTTTCCGGCAATGTAGTTGAGTCCGTCCAGGTCGGCCTCGTCGGTGGGGATGATGACCTCGTGCTGCTGGTCGCCCACGCTGAGCACCGTCTCAAAGATGGTGCGCTCGCCGTCCTGAATCATCTGACCCATGCTGTGCAGGTCGGTAGTGAAATCGACGCTGGCGGGGAAGATGCCCTTGTGGCCCTTGCCTTCGCTCTCGCCGTAGAGCTGCTTCCACCACTCGGCCAGGAAGTGCAGGCGCGGGGTGAAGTTGGCCAGAATCTCAATCTTCTTGCCATTATTGTAGAGGGCGTTGCGCGCAATGGCATAGTTGAGCACCTGCTCGTCACCGTCCTTCTCCATCTCGACGGCACCGGCCACCAGGGCGCGGATGTCAAATCCGGCCACAGCGATGGGCAGCAGGCCCACGGGAGTGAGCACCGAGAAGCGGCCGCCCACGTTATCGGGGATGACGTAGGTGGCATAACCCTCCTGGGTGGCCAGGTTGCGCAGGGCACCGCGGCGGGCGTCGGTCACGGCAACGATGTTGCGCTGGGCAAACTCCTTGCCTTCCTGCTTCTCGAGCATCTCCTTGAACAGGCGAAAAGCGATGGCGGGCTCGGTCGTGGTGCCCGACTTAGAGATGACGATGATGCCGAACTTGTGTCCGCGCACCAGGTCCATCAGGTCATAGAGGTAGTCCTCGCCGATGTTGTTGCCGGCAAACAGCACCTTGGGGCCGTTGCCGCTCTTGTAGGCGGCGAAGTGGTCGCTCAGGGCCTCGATAATGGCCTTGGCTCCCAGGTAACTGCCACCGATACCGATGGTGATGACATACTCGCACTCCTGGCGCAGGACGGCTGCGGTCTGCTCCAGTGCCTGCAACTGTTGCTCGTCGATGCTGCTGGGCAGGTGGAGCCAGCCCAGGAAGTCGTTGCCCAGGCCACTGCCGCTTTCCAGCGTCTGCTTGGCAGCGAGAGCGGCATCGTTCAGTGACTGTGCGTTCATGCCCTCAAGGGCGTATTTGCTGATAACTTGAATTGAATTGTTCATAATGCTTGGTTATCTGTTATGTTGTTTTGTTATTCTCTAATCCCTAAACTCTAAACTCTAGACCCTAGACTAATTTGAGTCGCGACGCAACTCAAATCTCCTTGGTGAAGGCGCGGCGGCGCTTGTGCTGGTCGTACTCAAAGTATTCCCATTGCTTCAAGACCTTGGAGTTGAGTTCCAGTTCATGGTTGCTCTCGGCATGGGTGTAACCATGCTTGTTGAACACGGGAATGAGGTCGTCAAAGATGAGTGAGTTCACGCCCTTGTTCTGATACTCGGGCTTGACGGCGATGAGCATGAGGTCCACCACATTGTTGTGCTTAAAGGCATCGAGCAGATATTGGTGATGCCAACTCCAATGAGTTCACGAGTGGACTTGTTGATGACCATCGAGAGGTCATCGAGCGGCAGGTAGGGCAGGTACATCTTGATGTAGTGCCTGATCTGCTTATCGGAGAGTGGTGAGTATCCGAACAGTTCGTCGTAGGCCTCATTGATCAGTTTGAAGATGGCGTCACCATAATCCTCGACGAGCTTTTTGCGATTGGTATATTTGATGGTTGTCAGGCCCAGACGCTCACCCATGAGGGTTGCGACGCGGTGCATCTTCTCGGGGACCTCTTTGGGGATGGTGATCAGGAACTCCAGCCAGTCCACATCCTTGACAAATCCCAGCCGCTCCATGTGCTTGGGATAATAGGGGTGGCTATAGACTGCTCCTGTGGTTCCAATACGGTCAAAACCCTCGACGAGCATGCCCTCGGGATCCATGTCGGTGAAGCCTAAGGGGCCTGTCAGGTGCTCCATGCCTTTGGATTTGCCCCAACGGGTCACGGGGCGATGCGGCCCACGATCTCACCGTCGCGGTAGGCCAGGAAATAGGCAGACTCGCAGAAGTCAAATGCCGGGTTCTTGTCAGGGCGCAGGGTATTGATCTCATCGGTTACCAGTGGCGGCACATAGTACTTGCTGTCACGGTACAGCGTGTCGATGGGGAAGTGCACAAACTTGAGCAGGTTGCGCTTGGTGGGTTGGATTTCTCTTATTTCTACAGCCATTTTTTCAATGTTTAGTTGTTCTACCTAAAGCCTCTCATCCCGCATACACGACGTTGTTCAACCACCACAGCAGGGCAAGCAGCCCTACCAGGATGATGTTCAACTTGAAAAAGAACCAAAAGTAATAACGTCGCTCAGGAGTCATGGTTGTCGTTGTTAATTGGCATTCTTGGCCTTGTCATGCACCAGGTCATAGGTGATGTTGCCGCCACCCGTCTTGATGAGCACGTTGTTGTCGCCACTGAAGCTGATGCCCGTGGCAGCGCCGTTCTTGCCGCCATAGATGGTGAAGTACTTGCGGCTGCTCTTGTTGAATCCCACTACCGAACCCTTGGTGTCGAGGAAGACGAGATAGCGGTCATTCTCAAGCTTGTCCTTGATCTCCTTCATGTTGATGATGGGCTTATCATACTGGGTGGGCTTCATCTTCACTTCCTCGCCCTCTTTGAGCTTGTCCATGTTTTCGGCATTGTCGTGTTCCCACTTCTTGTCGGCATTCTCCTCGCCAGCAAGGGCTTTTTCTTCTTCCTCTTTGGCCTTGGCCTCTTCCTCAGCGTCAATTTCGTCCTGGGTAGCTACCTTGATGGCACCGATGCTGGCGGCCTCCTGGCGCAGGAAGGTGCGCTCGCTGCTGTTGGTGTTCTCGAGCGGTCCGTGGCTATAGACGTACTGGCGGCCGTCGGTGCGGGAGCGTATCTGGCCGTCATAGGTCAAGGTCGTCAACTTCTTGGCATCCAAGTCATACAGGGCCAGCGTCACGCGGCCGTTGTTGCCCTCACCGGCACCCTTCAGGTGGTTAAGGAAGGCAAAGTACAGACAGGGTTTGCCATCGACGGTCACCGCGCGGGGCACGTTCATGCCGTCGGCGATGAGCGACGAGTTGTCCATGATGATGCTGCGGCCGTCATAGTACTTGGTCTGGCCCAGTTCGGTCTTCCATTGTGCACCGTCGCGCGTGAGCTGATAAACCTTGACAAAGGGGCGGTCGGTGTCGTCCTTGTAGGTCACACCCACGATGCGCTCGGGCGTGTCGGGGTCAGTGCTGGCAAAGCGCACGGCACAGCCGGTATAGGCCTTGTCGTCGGTAAAGGCGTTGCGGCTCAATTCGGCGTTGAGCACAGCCAGGGGATCCTGGCTGCCCTCGGCGATAAGGGCGGCGCTGTCGGCACGGGCCTCCAGACGGTCATTCTCCTGGCTGTTGCAGTGCTTGAGCAGCGACAGCAGGGCGATGGCCAGCACGGCCAGCACGATGCCGATGATGAGGTTGCGGTCATAGTGTGAACGGCCGCCTCCACCCTCGTTGTTGTCATCATCGTCCTCGGGCTCTACTTCGGGCTGTTTCCAGGCATTGGCCTGGCGCTGGGCCTGCCGTTGGGCGGCTTGGCGCTGCTCGTTGTAGGTCGTGGGGCGGGGACTGCCCTGATTCCTGTTGGCCTGGCGTGAAGCCACATTCATGGCATTGTCCACAGCCTTGCCGCAATGGGGGCAAAATACTGATGTTGAAGGCATGGGCTCGTGGCAGTAACTGCACGTTACCTCATTACTCATGCGGTAGCCGCAATGGTTGCAAAAAACTGAACCCTCGGGCACCTCGTGTCCGCAATGTTGGCATCTGATCATCTTTGATTCGTATATTGTTTGGTTAAACTTCGTTTAATTTCAAACTACAAAGGTACAACTTTAGACAAAACAAAGGTTTATTTTGCCCAAAAAAATGCAAAAGCAGGAATATAGCAGTCAGGCACTGAATTGTTTTTCAATGCTAATTACACAAATTTGACGAATTTGATAAGCCCCAAAGAGGAGCACCGAATGCCATCGGTGAAATTGCCAGAATAAAAAACAGTTGTTCCAGTTGTCTGAAATAACGGGCGGGCGTTTAGCGGGCGAGGGCCGCGGCGGTTTTGGCGGCCAGGCGGGCATTGTTGAGTACCAGCTGGATGTTGCTGGCCAGGCTGTCGCCGCCGGTGAGGTCCTTGACCTTGGCGAGCAGGAAGGGGGTCGTCTCCTTGCCGCGGATGCCCAGGCGGTTGGCCTCGTCGATAGCCTCGTCGATGGCCTTATTGATGACATCGGCTGGCATGGAGTACTCCTCGGGGATGGGGTTGGTGACGAGCATGCCGCCCTGCAGGCCCATGTCGAGTTTGGCGCGGAATGCGTCAGCGAGTTCCTCGGGGGTATCGATGCGGTAGTCTACCTTAAAGCCGCTGTGGCGGGTATAGAAGGCGGGCAGTTCCTCGGTGCCGTAGCCGATGACGGGCACACCTTTGGTCTCCAGGTACTCGAGCGTGAGCCCCAGGTCGAGAATCGACTTGGCGCCGGCGCAGATGACCATCACAGGGGTCATGGCCAGCTCCTCGAGGTCGGCGCTGATGTCCATCGTGGTCTCGGCACCGCGGTGCACGCCGCCAATGCCACCGGTGGCAAACACCTTGATGCCGGCCATGGCAGCGATGATCATCGTCGTGGTCACGGTGGTGGCTCCGTCCTCGCCGCGGGCGATGAGCACGGGCAGGTCACGGCGCGAGGCCTTGGTCACGGCCTGTCCTTTGCGGCCCAGGTACTCGATCTCGTCGGGCGTGCAGCCAGCCTTGAGTTTGCCGCCGATGATGGCGATGGTGGCGGGCACGGCACCGTTGTCACGGATGGTCTGCTCGACTTTCAAGGCCGTTTCCACGTTCTGCGGATAAGGCATACCGTGCGAGATGATGGTGGATTCGAGGGCTACCACGGGACGGCCCTCGTCGAGTGCCTGCTGCACTTCGGGTGAGATGGAAAGATATGAGTTCATTATTTTAGTTATTAGTTGTTAGTCCTTGGTTTTTAGTTGTTGAACTACAGATTACGCTAATTATACTGATGGCTTCTTTTTGGCATGATATAATCAGATAAATTCGTGTAATTCGTAGTTTAGGTGTTTATGTCAAGTAGTTTTTGATGTCGGGGTTGACGGTTTGTGGCGAGAGCAGGGTGGCATGAGCCGCCTTGAGGCCAGTCATGGCGCACTCGGGAAACGGGATGCTCGTCATCTGGGCATGGGCCACACCGGCAATAAAGGCATCGCCAGCCCCAGTGGTGTTGATGACGCGAGAAGGGATGGCCTTGAACTGCTCGTGGCATGTGCCGTCGCAGCAATACACGCCCTCGCTGCCCAGGGTGATATAAACCTCGTGTACGCCCATGGTTGTGAGGGCTTTGGCGGCATCCTGGGCGGTGTTGCAACCTGTAACGGCTTGGGCTTCCTGGAGGTTGAGTTTGAGCGTCTGGAGGCGATGGCTTTGGCTTTGCTGCAATGCCTTGATGATGCGGGGCGCCTTGGCGGTGCTCACGGTATCGGCCATGAGCGGGGCGGTACAGTGGTCGATGAGGTATTGCAGGGCCTCGGTGGAGATGTTGGTGTCGGCCAGGACAAGGGCCGAGTGGTTGATGGCATCGATGCGTGCCTCAAGGAATTCGGGTGTGATGCAGGCAACGATATCGGTGTCGGCCACGGCGGCAATCATGTCGCCCGTCTGGTCGTTCACGCACAGGTACAAACCGTTGCGCATGCCCTCGCAGCGCTTGCTCAGCGACAGGTCCAGCCCGATGGCCTGGCACTCGCGCCAGCACATCTCACCGAAGGTCTCGCCGCCAAAGGTGCTCACAAACTTCACCTCATGTCCCATCAGCCGCAGGTTGTGGGCGATGTTGCGCGCCACGCCGCCGCAGCCCAGGGTTACCTGCCCCGGCACCGAATCGGCCGGAACAAACGGCGCCGTCAACGCCGCCGAGATGTCCATGTTTACCCCTCCGATAACAGTAATGTATTCGTTCATCTTGTGACAAATTTCATTTCTACGTGCAAAGTTACATCAACTCACCTGCACGGGCAAGAAGATGAGATCATTTCCCCAACAAGAAGAGTAACGGCTGGTCGAGACGTTCGGCCCAGGCGGTCTCGTTGTGTCCTTGTCCTTGAAAAACGAGGCTCTTGTAGTGCTACTCGTCCCATCCGTTGGAACGAAAGACCGCGTCGAGCAGTTCCTGATATTTGCCATAGTCCTTGTCAAAATCCTCGGTGCCATGGTCCATGTAGATCAGGCTGCCGTTGGTTTCGGGCATGTGCTGAGTCACATAATTCCTGAAACCGGTAGCCCACAACTCACTGTCCATGCTGCGCGACAGGTGGGCCATTGACAGGTGGGACGAGAGGCAGCCCACTCCGCCGAACACCTGCGGATACTCGCACAGGGCATAGAGCGAAATCAATCCGCCCATGCTTGAACCCATCATGAACGTGTGTTCACGGCCCGTGAGGGGCTTGTACCGCTTGTCAATAAAGGGTTTCAGTTCCTTGACGATGAATTGCAGGTAGGCATCGGCAGTCAGCCTCTTCATGTCCACATCTTTGCGGTCGGCTTCGGCAACATATTGCGACGTTTTGGCGGGGAGGTATTCTGCGAGTCGTTCATCGGTATTGTAGATGCCCACAACGATGCAGGATCTGATTTTTCCTGCTTGCATCAGGCTGTCCATGATCTCATCGACCCGCCATTCCTGGCCGTTCCATGTCGTGGTGGCATCAAAGAGCATATTGCCGTCGTGCATGTACAGCACATCGCACGAATCTCCCGTCTGGTAACCCGCTGGCAACCAGACGACCACGTCGCGGGACTGGATGTACTGGGAAGTGAACTGCGGGAACCATTCCAGTGACCCGATGGTTACCGTGGGAATTGCATTCTTGGCCGGACGCATACACCAGAACAACATGCCTGCCACAAGGAGCCATACAACTCCGATAATCCAAAAGATTTTTCTTCTTGTTCTCTTTGCCATAGTTTTATCATTATTCCCTGCAAAGATAAAAATTGCTGGCTGTTTCCCAGGACAGATTTTTTCGTTTTTTTGATGTTTTGTGTCTTTTTTGCCTTGGAATTAGGAGTTATTTGCGAACTTTTGTACCTTTGCAGGTTAGAAAGAAATGAACCATAAAACTAAAACGATATGATGACCGATAAAGACCAAGTATTGGAAGCCGAGGTAAAGCCTTTGTACATCGTTACTGGCTCGACCGACAGCATGGGCAGTGTGATTACCCGCAAGCTGGCTGAGCAAGGCAAGGCTGTGCTGCTGGCAAGCCGCGATATCAAGAAGGCCGAGAACTATGCCGCCCAGTTGCGCTCGGTGACCCGCAACAAGGATATCACCTGTCTGCAACTCGACCTCAACTCGTTTGAACTGGTCAATGACTTTGTAAAGCGTCTGCGGGCCCTGAACCGCCCCGTTGCCGCACTCATCAATAATGCCGGCATTCTGCCTCGTCGCAGCGAAATATCTGAGGACGGTTTTGAGCACTCGGTACAGGTCAATTACCTGAGCACCGTGCTCCTCTCGATGCAGGTTTATCCCCTCATTCAGGAGGAAGGCCACATCGTTTTGTCCACCTCGGTGTCGCGCCGTTTTGTGACATTGCCTTATGAGTTTCCGGCAGTGTCCCATTTCACTCCTTGGGGAGCCTATGCACAGAGTAAGTTGGCGCTCACGCTGTTCTCGATTTACATGTCGAGCGTGATGAAGACCCGCCGCGTGTCGGTCAACTGCGTCAATCCCGGTCTGCTCAAGAGCGGTGCCCTGGCCATGTCGCGCTGGATGGACCGTGTGCCCGATTACCTGAGCCGCAATATCCCCAGCCCCGAGGCCGGCGTGGTGCCCACTATGCGCGCGCTGGAGAGCAAGGAGACCGGTTACCTGTTCTCGGGTGCCGACAAGCAGGTCAAGACATCGACAATGCTCAAGAACCGCGAGATGTTCATCCGCGTGTGCAACGACACAATGCGCATCTTGAAGGAGCATTTGGATAAGTAATTGAAAACGAGTGGATTTTGTATTAAATCCACTTTTTTATAGCACATTTTCAGGGCATGAGAATTTTGGGCGAGAACGACCGCCTGCCTCAGGGCAGCACAGTCGCCACGATAGGCATGTTTGACGGTGTCCATTTGGGACACGTCACGCTTGTCGATTTTCTTAAACAGCAAGCGGCTCTGCAAGGCAAACATTCGCTGGTTATCACCTTCCTGCACCATCCGCGTCAGGTCCTGCACCCCGATGAGGCTTTCGGGCTCATCATGCCGCATGAGGACCGATTGGCCCAGATTGAAGCATTGAATCCCGATATGCTGCTGCCGCTGGAGTTCACTCCCGAGTTGTCGCGGCTGGATTCATCGCAGTTTATCGAGCTGTTGCGCGACCGTTATGGTGTGAGCGTGCTGGTGACAGGCTACAATCACCGTTTTGGACATAACAAGGGAGAGACCTTTGAGGACTATTGCCGTCACGGCGAGCAGTTGGGCGTCAAGGTGGTCAAGGCACCCGAGTATTTGGGTAAATATGCTCCGGTGAGCTCTACCATCATCCGTGGGCTCATCGCTGCCGGCAGGGTGGTGGATGCGATGCACTGCATGGGCCGCCCGTTTACCCTCAAGGGCAAGGTGGTGCATGGTTTCCACAACGGCAGGGGACTGGGTTTCCCCACCGCCAATGTGGGTGAGATAGACCCCGGCCTGTTGTTGCCGCACAATGGCGCTTATGCCGTGCTGGCTCATGTGGGTGGCCGCTGTCTGCAAGGCATGACGAATATTGGCCGCCGTCCTACACTCAATAACGGCACTCAGCTTAGCATCGAGGTCAACCTGTTTGATTTTGACGACGACATCTACGGCGAGGACATTGCATTGGAGTTCATCAGTTTCCTGCGATTGGAATTCAAGATGTGTGGCCTTGAGGAACTCAAGCATCAACTGACCCTTGACCGCGACAATGCCAAACGCCTTCTTAACGACTATTTAACTACTAATCAATAAAGATATGGAAGTAATCAACTTGTGTGAAAACAATTCGCTGGTGGGACAGTTCATGAGCGAAATCCGCGACAAGAGTTTGCAGCAGGAACGTTTGCGTTTCCGCACCAACATCCAACGTCTGGGCCAAATCATGGCCTTTGAAATTTCCAAGAAACTGCAGTATCAAACCGTTGGAGTGACCACGCCGCTGGGAGTGAAACAGTGTAATGTGTTGGATGACCATGTGGTGCTTGCCACGTTGTTGCGTGCTGGTCTGCCGTTCCACGAGGGCTTCTTGAATTTCTTTGACGGCGCCGAAAACGCCTTTGTGTCAGCCTACAGGAAGTATTTCCCCAAGACCGACGACTTTGTCGTTCACATCGAGTATATCGCCAGCCCCCGCCTCGATGACAAGACGCTGGTCATCGTTGACCCGATGCTCGCCACCGGCTCATCGATGGAACTGGCCTATCAGGCGCTCGTGACCAAGGGCCATCCCGCCCACATCCACGTGGCAAGCGTGGTGGCAACGCCCAAGGCCATTGAAGTCGTTCGCCAGCACCTGCCCAACGAGAAGACCACCTTGTGGACCTGTGACATCGATGACGAACTCAACGAGCACAGCTACATCGTGCCGGGACTGGGCGACTGCGGCGACCTCCTCTACGGCGAGAAAGAGTAACCTGAATGAACTTTGCCCGATGCCCTTTTGAGGGTATAACGCTTGTATCAAAGAGTCGATATTGTAAAGTTGTAATACAATGGATAAAGCTATAATCAGAGTAGATGAGCCTGAATACCAACAACTGGTAGAAAGGATTTCACAACTTTGGGATCAGGCTAGAGGCCGAGCCTATCAAGCCATTAATACAGAGTTGCTGGATGCTAACTGGCTGACGGGGCAGTATATCGTTGAATTTGAGCAAGGCGGAAATGCAAGAGCGAAGTACGGAAAACAGCTGTTGGTCAATTTGTCGAAAGATTTGACGCTAAAACGCGGGAAAGGGTTTAGTCGATCTAATCTGACGTATATGCGCAAATTGTATTTGGCATTTCCAAAACGTGAGACACTGTCTCACAAATTGACATGGAGCCACTACTTTGAACTATTGAAATGTGACGATCCATTGGAATTGCAGTTCTATTACAACGAGTCGCTCAAGGAAGGATGGAAAGTCCGTGAATTGAAACGTCAGATCAAGAGTTCTCTATTTCAACGGTTGGCGCTTAGTACCGACAAAGACGGTGTTCTTATGCTAGCTAGAGGAGGACATCAAGTAATGACTTCCGATGATATCATTCATGACCCGTTTGTGTTGGAATTTACCGGTCTCCCGCAAAAGAAGAGGTACAAAGAGAGCGATTTGGAGAAAGCGTTGAAATCCAACATGGAGCAATTCTTGTTGGAATTAGGCCGCGGATTTGCCTTTATCGGGCGACAATATATTATTCCAATAGGCAGTCGCCGTTTCAAGGTGGATATGGTTTTCTATCATTGCATCTTGAAATGTTATGTGCTGATTGACTTGAAACGCGCCGAGATAAAACATAGCGATATCGGACAGATGAACCTTTATTTGAACTATTTCAAAACAGAGGTTTGCCAACCTGACGACAATCCTCCGGTAGGAATTGTTCTCGGAGCTAAGAAGGATGAACTGCTAATGGAATATGCTCTACAGGGCATTACTAACCAACTCTTTGCCGCTCGGTATCAATTGTATTTGCCTAAACGGGAAGAACTTCAAGCTCAGTTAGATAAACTATTGGAGGGAGAGTGATAATAAACTTGTTAGCATTGGCAAATGCTGTTTGAATCAGAATAATAAAGTCAAAAAGAATTAAAATATGGTACGCAAATATGATTACCTCATTATCGGCTCGGGTGTGGCCGGTATGAGTTTTGCCCTTAAGGTGGCAAAAACGGGAACCGTTGCACTGGTGTGCAAGTCCAAGATGGAAGAGGCCAACACCGACCTGGCACAGGGTGGCGTGGCCACAGTGACCAACCTGGAGGTGGATAACTTTGACAAACACATCCACGACACGATGGTGGCTGGCGACTGGCTCAGCGACCCCGAAGCCGTGAAAAAGGTGGTCACCGAGGCTCCTGCTCAAATCCAGGAACTGCTGGGGTGGGGCGTGGACTTTGACAAGAACGAGAAGGGCGAGTTTGACCTGCACCGCGAGGGCGGCCACAGCGAGTTCCGCATCCTGCACCACGCCGACAACACGGGCCATGAAATCCAGGTGTCGCTCATCGAGGCCGTTAAGGCCAACCCCAAGATCGACATCTACGAAGACCACTTCGCAGTCGAAATCCTCACACAGCACCACCTGGGCAAAATCGTGACGCGCCGCACGCCGGGCATCGAGTGCTATGGTGCCTACGTCCTCAACCAGGAGACAGGTGAGGTCGATACCTTCCTGTCACGCGTGACGTTGATGGCAACGGGTGGCGTGGGCTGTGTCTATCACACCACGACCAACCCGCTGGTGGCAACTGGTGACGGCATCGCCATGGTCTATCGTGCCAAGGGTACGGTTCAAGACATGGAATTTGTTCAGTTCCATCCCACTGCTTTGTATCATCCCGGCGACCGTCCCGCTTTCCTCATCACCGAGGCCATGCGCGGCTACGGCGGCGTATTGCGCAACCTGGGCGGCGAGGAATTCATGCAGAAGTATGACCCGCGCCTGTCATTGGCACCGCGCGACGTGGTGGCCCGCGCTATCGATAACGAGATGAAGCAGCGAGGCGAAGACCACGTCTTCCTCGACGTGACGCACAAGGATCCCGAGGAGACCAAGCATCACTTCCCCAATATCTACAAGCACTGTCTGGATTTAGGCATTGACATCACTAAGGATTATATCCCCGTAGTACCTGCTGCCCACTACATGTGTGGCGGTATTAAGGTGGACCTGAATGCCTGCTCGAGCATCAAGCGCCTGTATGCCGTGGGCGAGTGCTCCTGCACGGGTCTGCATGGCGGAAACCGCTTGGCCAGCAATTCGCTCATCGAGGCCGTTGTGTATGCCGACGCTGCCGCCAAGCATGCCATCGAGCACCTCAACGAGTACTCCTACCGTGAGGACATTCCCGCATGGGATGACGCCGGCACCACGCACCCCGAGGAGATGGTGCTCATCAGCCAGAGCGAAAAAGAGGTGGGCGAGATTATGGCCACCTACGTTGGCATCGTGCGCAGCAACCTGCGTCTCGACCGCGCCTGGAACCGCCTGGATATCCTCTATGAGGAGACCGAGAGACTGTTCAAGACCAGTAACGTGTCGCGCCGCATCTGCGAGTTGCGCAACATCATCAACGTGGCTTACCTCATTACCCGTCAGGCCAAGGACCGCAAGGAGTCACGTGGCCTGCACTACACCATCGACTATCCCCCTCAACCCAAAAACGAGGAAGACCTGAAACTGTAAATCTATCAAATAAAACACCCGCCCGTGCTCGATGGCATGGGCGGGTGTTGTTATTGTATATTGCGAGCCATCGGCTCGTCTGTCCAGTCGGTTAGGGGATTTCCTCGTATTCGGCGTCGGTGACTTGTTCCTCGATGATGGTGCGGGTGTCGCCCGTCGAGGTGGTTTCCTCGATAACGGTACCGCTCACTTCCTCAAAGTCGGCATACTCGCCCTCGTTGCTGGTGTATTTCTTGCGTTCGCCGGTCTCGGTGTACTCTTCCTCTTCATAGCGTTCGCGGCTGGGGCGCTCGTGCTGCTGGCGACCACGGAAGGACTCATTGACGCGGCGGCGCAGGTTCTGCATGTAAAGCCAACCGCGCAACAGGGGCAGACCCACAAGCAGTAACAGGATAAATAATATGAAGAGCAGGAAACTCATGTTTCGGGTTGTTACTCGTTATTTTTCTCTTTTAATGATAGTATTTTTATAGCTCGAAAGCAACACATACAGGGCGATGGCGGCGGCAAGGCCGGGCAGGCCCAGCAGCACGACAAATACCACTGTAGCTACTACCTGCAAATATTGTGCCCAATTCTCTTGCAGCGACGACAGGTTGTGCATCTTCAACGAGAACATGCGCAGGTTGCACACCATCAGCAGCGACAAGATAACGATAATTATCAGCACAATCCACAAGCTGACGGGATGGGCAGCATACAATGCCGTGTAGCCGATCCAGAAGATGGCGTTGGCGGGAATGGGCAGTCCGGTGAATGTGGTAGTCTGGTTGGTGTCAACGTTGAAACGTGCCAGTCGCAGGGCGCCAAACACCGGAATCATCAGGGCAAACAGCGCCCAGTGGCCAGCCCCCTGGCCTAACATCATGTTGTACAGGATGAGCGCCGGGGCGAGCCCGAAACTCACGAGGTCGGCCAGCGAGTCCAGTTCTGCACCGATGGCGCTGACGGCATGCAACAGGCGTGCCACAAGGCCATCCAGGAAGTCGGCCACTGCCGACAAGGCAATCATGATAAAGGCACACTGATAGCCTTTGAGCCCGCCACAGACGGGGTCAAAGCAACTGAAGGCCATGATGCAGGCTATGCAGCCGCACAGCAGGTTCAGCGAGGTGATGGCGTTGGGGATATTGTTGCGTATTGCGTTCATTGGTTATCCTCCTTTTTGTTGTTCAGACGAGCCACGAGGGTTTCGCCGCCCCAGGTGCGGTCGCCCAGCTTGACCATGATTTGGGTATCGAGTGGCAGGAAGATGTCCACCCTGGAGCCAAACTTGATGAAGCCGATAAAGTCGTTGATGTCTACCGTCTCGCCCTGCTCCACATAGGTCACGATGCGCCGTGCCACGGCACCGGCAATCTGGCGGACAAGGATTTCTTCGCCCGTTTCGGTGCGGATGACGATGGTCGAGCGCTCATTGTCGCTGCTCGACTTGGGCAGGTTGGCAGCAAGGAAACGTCCCGAGTGGTGCTTGTAGTAGGTGACGGTACCCTTGACAGGCACCCAGTTGGCATGCACGTTGAAGACGGTCATGAACACCGACAACTGGATGCAGTTGCGGTGCAGGTATTCGTCCTCATAGACCTCCTCGAGTGCAACGACGGTGCCGTCAACGCTCGACACCACGGCAGTGCCGTCGCTGTTGTCGCCGTTGAAGTGTCGGCGCGGCAACCTGAAGAAGTTGAGCACCAGCAGGAACAGGATGGCCATCAACCCAATCAGCACCCAAGCCACAGGTTTGTAGTCAAAGAATCTGTAGGCCAGCGCTCCGCTTGCCACTATAATCAAGAACAACATCAACAGGATGTTCTCGCCCTCGTGATGGATTTTTACTTTCATCTGAGCTGTCACAAATGTATTAACCTACAAAGATAGTATAAAGTTTTGGGTTTTCGGTTTTTGATTCCCGGTTTTTTGCGATTTGCACGGATTATTGCCGTTTTTTGTGGCTTGCCAGCGGTTTTTGTCACAGATTAGAAACGGCAACCTTGCAGGAAATGAGGGTGCCCGGGAATCGGGTGTAATTTTGCAATGTCAGCGGGAATTATCCCCATGAGCAGTCAACTAACATTATTCATTTTTTAATTTGTAAAGCATTATGAAGACCAAAGTTTTTAACGTGATTATTCTTGACAAGAGCGGTTCGATGAGTAGTATCGCCCGTCAAGCAGTCGATGGCGTGAACGAGACCATCGGTTCCATCAAGAGTGCCCAGGAAAAGAACCCCGACCAGGAACACATCGTGACGTTGGTAGCCTTTTGCGGCTGCGAAATGAAGACCATCTATGACAACGAACCCGTGGCTCAGGTCAATCCCCTTACCGATAAGGACTACCGCCCCTGCTGCATGACACCGTTGTATGACGCGGTGGGAACGACCATCACCCGCGTGCATGCCCTCAAGAGCCGCGAGGAGAATTCCCTGGCCATCGTGACCATCATTACCGACGGCTATGAGAATGCCTCGCACGAGTTTAGCCACGCTGCCATCCGTTCGCTCATCGAGAGTTACAAGGAGCAGGGCTGGCAGTTTACCTACATCGGTGCCGACCATGACGTGGAGAAGGTAGCCTTCTCGCTGGCCATCGACCACCACATGGCGTTTGACAAGACCGAAGCCGGCACTCAGGCCATGTTTGCCAAGGAGCGCAAGTCGCGCAGTTCATGGCTGGGCAAGATGTCCTTCTTGATGTCTAACGACTTTCCCAGCGAGGCCGAGCGCAGACTGCGTATTAAAGAGGTCAACGATGAAGACTATTTCATTGATTAATAAATAATTATCCAATCATCAGAATTGAGCTATGATAGAGACAATCAAAGAATTGTTGCTGGAATGGTGGGGACGAAACACGACCACCCGCATGCCGCTGCCCACGATTTATACCTATGAGGTGGAAGTGGATGGCAAAATCGTCCAGATCGAGAGTACGTGTGCAAGCAGGACCTATGCGCACTTCATGGCAAGAAGGAAATATCCCCATGCCAAGCGCATCAGCGTGCTGAGGCGCATCAAAAACTACTCTCTGGTTTAACGGGTGCCATGCCAGGAATCAACCCCTGGCATGGTCCTCTTTTCATGTCATGCCCCTTGTTGGCATGATTCTTGCGGAATCTATTTTATTATTTTTAAATCCTAGGCATTATGGCAGCAATCAACCTTCAGCACCTCGATTACGGTATTATTTACATTGAGAGTGACTCTGTGTCATCGGCTCCCTTGCAACAGGCAAGGGAACTCCTGCAAAAACTGGTTTATCCCATGGAAATCCGGTGGGTAAACAATCCTGATTCCAAGAAGATGATTATTGCTGCCCGCCGTTTCAACGTGGGCAATATCGGCCGGTATGCCACCGTTAGACTCGAGATTGAGGATGGGCATTCATCCTTTGGCCTAAACCTGGGTGCCAATGTCGAGAAGTTTGCCCATGTGTTGCTGGATGTGGGCAGTAGCGAGGAAGGCGATGCCGTGGTTCATGTGCGGGACGACTTCTCGCATTACATGGAATTTCGCGAGTGTTCTATGCCTGAAGCCTGCCCTCAAGACAACACCCGCGTCCACTTGCCTAAGGGCGGCCTCTGGAAAAAGCTGAGGAATAAGGTTCAGGACTTTGTCGAAGATAGCGTGGTTTTTGGCTATGAAGACGCCAGTTGCAAGCCAGCGCCCGAACCGAAGATTGACGAACTGCAGGTCGAGGAAGACGTTGAGCTCGAGAGGCTTGAGCAAGAGCGCCGGCAGGCGCTGGAACGCATCAGGCGCGACATTGTCAACTATATTGCCCATTATCATGACGACCCCAAGGAACTGATGGCCGAACTGTTGCGTGGCAAGGTCGTGGTGGGTCGCCCAGGCCGCATCCTGGTCAATGGTGACATGAAGATTATCTTGCCTGACTATGACGAGATGGAAATCGAGATGCCCGCCATGTGCCGCACGCTGTACATCCTGTTCATGAAACGTCGCTTGCAGGGCGGTGGCATCGTCCTCAAGAACATGGATGAGCACCGCGACGAGATTCTCAATATCTACAGCATGGTCAAGCCCGGAGCCAATAGGAAACGGGTAGCCCATACCGTTGATAATCTGTGTAATCCGTTGAGTGAATCGCTCAACCAGACGATTTCCAAGGTCAACCGTCGCATCAAGGACGTCATCACCGACAAAGAACTTGTCAAAATGTACATCATCACGGGCAAGAAAGGCGAGCCCTACAGCATCGGTTTGGCCCCAGAATACCTGGAACTGCCCCGCGCCGTCACCTCATGACCCCCTAAACTTTAAACACTAAACTCTAAACTTAATAGTCCTGATGCCGTTATCGGCTTCAGGACTATTAGTTATCGGCTTCAGGACTTTTAATTAAACGAACCTGTATTGCACAAAGGCCTCGATGGCCTCGTAGGTGGCCAGGCCCAGTTGCTGGTAGCGCTCGGCCAGGTCGCGGTTGCGCTCGATGGAGCGCTGCCACGGCAGTTTGCCATCGGCGTTGGAACGGAAGGGCGCATCATGAATCTGGGAATGGAACTTGAGGATGGCGTCGCGCTTGCCGCTGAATTCCTCGGGGCTCATCGGCACGGCCATCTCCACATGGTCAACATCCCATTGCCCCCATTGTCCACGATACATCCAGGCACGGCAGTCGCGCATGAAATCTTCGTCTTTAAGGTTGTCCAGAGCGTGCATCACAGCAGTAGTGGCGCGCACGTGGGTGCCGTTGGGATCCACCAGGTCGTTGTCAAAGAATATCTGGTGTGGCTTGATTTTGGCTATCAGGTCCTGAATTACGGCCACGTCGGCATCAGTGACTTTTCCTTGGCCGTGCTTGTCGTTGACATAGAACGGCATGCGCAGGTCATACAGGTTCTTCCTGGGAACGCCCATCTGTCGGCAGGCTATCATCGCTTCGCTCAGTATGATAGAGCCCTTGAAGTAACGCAAATCGTCCGTGTCGTCGGGCGTAGGAGCACCATAGAGGAGTTTGTGTAAGGTCTCCTCGATGAACTTGAAGTTCACGCCCTCGAAGCGTTTGGTCAACCGTTCGGCCAGCAGCAGGCTGCGCAACAGGTCTTCATCGCTCACTGCCACGTCGCCGTCGGTTTGGATGGCGATGCTCACCTCGTGGCCCTGCTGGATAAGGCGCTGCACGGTGCCACCCATCGAGACCACGACGTCGTCGGGGTGGGGACTGAAGATGAGCACCCGCTTGGGATAGGGCTTCTCACGCTCGGGACGGTAGGTGTCGTCGGCATTGGGCTTGCCGCCGGGCCATCCGGTGATGGTGTGCTGCAGATCGTTGAAAATCTTGATGTTGACGTTGTAGGCCGAGCCATAGAGCGCCACCAGTTCGTTCAGACCATAGTCATTGTAGTCCTCGTTGGTGAGTTTAAGGATGGGCTTGCCGGTTTGTCCGCACAGCCACACGATGGCGCGGCGAATCAGGTGGTCGTTCCACTCACAGGACGTCACCTTCCACGGGTAACTGATGCGCGTCAGGCGCGATGCCGCGTCCAGGTCGGCATAGATTTTCACGTCGTCGTGTACTTGCAGGAACGACGCGGGCACCAGGTCGGTCATTTTGCCCTCGATGGTGTTGTATAGTGCCTCGGCCGAATCTTCCTCCCATGCCACACAGATGATTTTATCGGCACTCAGGATGTTGCCGATGCCCAAGGTGATGGCGGTTTTGGGGGCGTCATCGTTCTGGAACGCGTCAGCAACGCGGGTGCGCGATTCATGGCCGAGCAGCATCAGGCGGCACGAACTGGTGCGTGCCGAGCCGGGTTCGTTGAAGGCGATGGAGCCGTCACTGTTCAGGTCGCACAGCACCACATCCAGTCCACCCGCATCGATGATGTCCCGCTCATAGGCCTTGCACAGGTTGTGCACGTTCTCGATGGCGGTAAGATGGTGGAAGGTGTGGATGTTGGCGGGTTCAATATCGACCTTGGCATACAGGTGGTCGTGTATGCGGCTGTCAATGCTGAGCGCGCCGTTGCCGTCTGTCACCAGTTCGCTCAGGTTAAAGGCGATGACATGAGCAAAGCTGACCTTGTCGGCAAAATAGAGTTTGACCAATTCGTCATAGACTTTGAGGGAATACCGTCCCGCACCCAAGCCGATGACGCACTGCCCCTTGGCCTCGACACACTCGTTGATGATGCCGGCCACGTCAAGGGCCGCTTCATGGGCGCCCTGATCAGCACTCTCGACAACCGTTGTGGGAACCTTCTCATATCGTGTGAGCGATGCGAGTTCTATCTCATTTTCAGGTCGATAATATCGGTTGGATACCTGAAAAAATTTGATGTTGGTCTTCAAATCAGTCTTCATCTTTTTTACCTTAGAAACAAAACACAAAGGTAAGGATATTTCCAGTATAATGCAAAAACACTACCCGAAATGTTATAATTTCTTGGAAAAAATGTAGCATTTCTTTGTACATGCGAGACTGATTATCCCTTTTATTCTGTCAGATGAAAGGAATCAAGGCATAAACAAAGGAATAAAGAGAGAATTATTGTATCTTTGCAGTCTTAATACAAGAAACAACGAACATGGCAATGGAATTGAAATATGATGCCCAGGGCGACGGCAGCAAGCGTTTGCTGCTGGAGACCTACGGCTGCCAGATGAATGTGGCCGACAGCGAGGTGGTCGCCACGGTGATGAAGATGGCGGGTTATGAGACCTGCGAGGCCATCGACGATGCCGACGCGATATTCATCAACACGTGCTCGGTGCGCGATAATGCCGAGCAGAAGATTTTCTCGCGCCTCAACCAGTTGAACGCCTACCGCCACAAGCGGCAGCGCCGCCTGATCATCGGCATCATCGGCTGCATGGCCGAGCGCATGAAGGAGGTGCTCATCAATGAGTATGACGTGGATGTGGTGGCTGGCCCCGACGCCTATCTGGAACTGCCTGCACTCATCGGCCTGGCCGAGCGCGGCGAGAAGGCCATCAACACCGACCTGTCAACTACCGAGACCTACCGCGACATCATCCCGTCGCGCGTGGGCGGCAGCAAGGTGAGCGGCTTCATCAGCATCATGAGGGGCTGCAACAACTTCTGCACCTACTGCATCGTGCCCTATACCCGTGGCCGCGAGCGCAGCCGCGAGCCGCAGAGCATCCTCAACGAATTGGCCGACCTGCGCGAACGCGGTTTCATGGAGGTGACACTGCTGGGCCAGAACGTCAATTCCTACCTGTACAAACCCGAGGACGGCAGCGAGCCCGTTGACCTGGCGCGCCTGTTGGCGATGGTTGCCGAGGCCGCTCCCGAGATGCGCGTGCGTTTCACCACGAGCAATCCCGAGGACCTGAGCGATGCCATCATCGACACGATGGCCAGCCACGACAACATCTGCAACCATATCCACCTGCCCGTGCAGAGCGGCAGCAACAAGGTGTTGAAACTGATGAACCGCAAGTACACCCGCGAGTGGTATCTGGACCGCATTGCCCGCATCCGTGCCGCGATGCCCGACTGCGGCATCTCGACCGACATGTTTACCGGCTTCCACGACGAGACCGAGGAGGATTTCCAGGAGACGCTATCGCTGATGCGCGAGGTGGGCTTTGACTCATCGTTCATGTTCAAGTACAGCGAACGTCCTGGCACCTTTGCTGCCAAGAATCTGCCCGACAATGTCCCCGAGGACGTGAAAATCGACCGCTTGAACCGCATGATTGCCCTGCAGAACGAACTGTCGTTGTGTAGCAACCGCAAGGACGTGGGCAATATCTACGAAGTGCTGGTCGAGGGCTACAGCAAGCGCAGCCGCGACGACATGTTCGGCCGCACCCAGCAGAACAAGGTCATCGTCTTCCCCGCCCATGGCGAGAAACCCGGCGACAAGGTGATGTGCCGCGTGTTGAGCGCATCCAGCGCCACCCTCAAGGGCCAACGCGTCGTAATCGACTAACTAACAACTAAGGACCAAGGACTAAGGACTAGAAACTAACAACTAAAAACCACGATATGACTTTTGCACAAAATTGTAACGAGATATTTGACCAGACGGTCAAGCTCTACCACGTCACCGATGATGTTGACGCCGTTTTCAACAACCCCTATGCCGAGGGAACCATAGAGAACAGCCTTGCCCGCAAGAACTGGATCGATGCCGTGCAGTGGCATCTCGAGGACATCATCCGCGACGAGGCCATCGACCCCGTTGCCGCCCTCGCCCTTAAGCGTCGCATCGACCGCAGCAACCAGGATCGCACTGACCTTGTGGAGGAGATTGACTCCTATTTTCGCCAGCAGTATGCCGGTGTGACGGTCAAGGACGATGCCACCATCAACACCGAGAGCCCCGCTTGGGCCATCGACCGCCTGTCGATTCTCGCTCTCAAGATTTGGCACATGCGTGAGCAGACCGAGCGCCAAGACGCCGATGCAGCCCACATTGCCAAATGCCAGGCCAAACTTGACGTGCTGCTCGAGCAACGCGTTGACTTGACCACCGCCATCGACCAGTTGCTGGATGACATCGCTGCCGGACGCAAGTTCATGAAGGTGTACCGCCAGATGAAGATGTATAACGACCCCGACACCAATCCCATTCTGTATGGCAAAAAGTGACCATTGCTCCCGCAATGTGCTCGTGATACGGCTCTCGGCGCTGGGCGACGTGGCGATGACCATCCCGGTGCTGTACCCCGTTTGTCGGGCAAATCCCGACACGCGCTTCGTCATGCTGACCAAGAAATGGCCGGCATCGATGTTCCATGACCGTCCTGAAAACCTGATGGTGGTGGGCATTGACGTCAAGACCGAGTACAAGGGAGTCGTGGGGTTGATGAGGCTGGCCTCGCAGCTGCGGCGCGAGTATCACATCGATGCCGTTGCCGACCTTCACAATGTGCTCAGGGCCAGAATCATGAGCCTGTTTTTGCGGCTGCGTGGCATCCCTGTCGTGCATCTCGACAAGCAGCGGGCACAGCGCCGAGCCCTTGTCAACCACAAGAGTGAGGAACCGGTCACACCCACTGTCGAGCGTTACCGCGAGGTGTTCCTGAAGTTGGGGCTCAATGCACCTGACGATTTTACCCGCCTGTATGATGGCAAACCCTTGCCCGTGAGCTCCATCGTGCTTGACAAGGAGCCCGGACAGCGATGGGTGGCCATCTCACCGTTCTCGGCCCACGAGGGCAAGGTCTATCCCATGGAGCAGATGGCCCAGGTGGTCGAGCAGTTGAACCAGCGCGAGAACTACTGGATTTTCCTGATGGGCGGCGGCAAAGACGAGAAAATCGCCTTGCGCAAGATAGCCGGCAAAAGAAAACGCGTCATCTCGATGGCCGAGGTCAAGCACGGTTTCATCGATGAGTATGCCCTGCTGGGAAAGTGTGACCTCATGGTCACGATGGACTCGGCCAATATGCACCTGGCATCGCTCATGGGGCTCAAGACGGTCACCATCTGGGGCGCCACGGCACCGGCCTGCGGATTCTTGGGCTATGGACAGGATGCCGGCGATGACATTCAGCTTGACATGGCGTGCAGGCCATGCTCCATCTATGGCGAGCGTGAATGCCGTTATGGCGACTACCGTTGTCTCAAAAACATACCCCCCGACGAGGTTGTTAAACGAGTAATTGCAACCATCGAGGGGAAATAATGTTTAAATTGTTGTCTATTTCGCTGTTTTTGTTTACTTTTGCACAACGATTATAACTAATCCTGTGCTCTATCTATGGCAAAGAACAATAAACCACTGCGAAATGTGCTCGTCATGCGCCTGTCGGTGCTTGGCAATGTGGCAATGACCATACCCGTGCTGTACCCCTTGTGTAAGGCGAACCCTGACACACGGTTTATCATGCTCACCAAGATGTGGCCGGCATCGATGTTCCATGACCGTCCTGCCAACCTCAAGGTAGTGGACTTTGACGTGAAGGAGAAGCACAAAGGCTTGTTCGGGCTGTTGAAATTGGCATCGCAGTTGCACAAGCTCTATGATGTTGATGCCGTTGCCGACCTGCACAACGTGAGCGGCACGTGGATCATTGATGCCTATATGAAGTTCAAGGGCGCCCGCATAGCGCGTTTTGACAGGGAAAAGCCCAAACGCCGCGCACTGGTCTCCCACAAGACCCATGAGCCATTGACGCCCGTTCATGAGCGTTACCGCAACGTCTTTGAGCAGCTGGGCTTAGAGGCTCCCGACACTTTCACTCACCTGTATGACGGTCGTGACTGGCCCACTAGCCCCATTGTTCCCGACAAATTGGAGGGGCAACGCTGGATTGCCATCTCGCCGTTCTCATCTCACAGGCATAAGGCTTATCCGCTGGAGCAGATGGAGAAGGTGATTGCCGAGTTGAGCAAGCGTGAGAACTACTGGATATTCCTCATGGGCGGCGGCAAAGCCGAGAAAATCGCTTTGCGGCCCATCGCCCGCAAATATAAGCGTGTCATCTCGATGGCTGAGGTGAAACACAAGTTTATTGACGAATATGCCTTGCTGAGCAAGTGTGACCTGATGCTCACCATGGAGTCGGCCAACATGCACCTGGCGTCATTGGTCGACCTGCAGGCAATGACCATGTGGGGACCCACGAGCCCCGCCTGCGGCTATCTGGGCTATAACCAGATTATCGAGGACGACATTCAGCTCGACATGGATTGCCGCCCGTGTTCAATCAATGGTGACAAGGCGTGCAAGTATGGCGACTACCGTTGCCTGAAGAACATCCCGCCCGAATACATCGTCGAGCATGTGATCCAGGCCGTCGAGTATAATGCCCAAAGCAAGACCAAGGGCACCCGGTTGGCCATGGCTCGCAAGGCGAAACAAGAAGCACAGGACAAAAATCAATGAAAAGCATTCTCATTACCGGAGCAGGCGGATTCATCGGCGGTTTTCTGATCGAAGAGGCCCTGAAACGGGGCTATGACACATGGGCTGCCGTGCGTTCGACCACGAGTCGCGAATTCCTGCAGGACAAGCGCATTCATTTTATCGAATTGGACTATGACGACCAGGACAAGCTGGAGGAGACCCTGCGCGACCACATGGGCGAGTGGGGCCGTTGGGACTACATCGTCCACAACCTGGGTGTGACCAAGAGCACCAACTACCTGGACTTTGAGCGTGTCAACCACGGCTATCTGCGCGCGCTTGTTGATGCCTTGCAGGTGACCAATATGACGCCTGACGTGTTCCTGATGATGAGCAGCCTGAGTGTTATGGGCCCTGGTGACGAAAAGACCTATAAGCCCATTTCATCGACCGATATCCCGCTGCCCAACACCTATTACGGCGTGTCCAAACTCAAGGCCGAGACCTATCTGCAGTCGGTCGAGGGTTTCCCCTATACGATATTCCGCTGCACAGGAGTCTATGGCCCGCACGAGCGCGATTATTACCTGATGATCAAGAGCATCAAGCGGGGCTTTGACTTCAGCGTGGGCTTCAACAAGCAGATGCTCACCTTTATCTATGTCAAGGACCTGGTGGTTGCAGTGATGGATGCGCTGGAACGCGGACCGCTGCGCAAGGCCTACTTCATCAGCGAGGACAAGGCCTATACCCAGCAGGAATTCCGCAAAATCGTGTGCGAGGAACTGGGCAAGAAGTTCGTGATTCCCGTGACCTGTCCATTGTGGCTGGTCAAAATCGTGTGCAACGTGGCCGAGTGGGTGGGCAAGGTAACTCTCAAGGCCAGTACACTGAACCGCGACAAGTTCAAGATACTCAAGCAACGCAACTGGCAGTGCGACATCAGCGACGCGCGGCGTGACTTCAATTTCAATCCCAAGTATCCGCTGCGCGAGGGCATCCGCGAGGCCATCGCCTGGTATCGTGAAGCGGGCTGGCTGTGATGAAACCTGTTTTTCTCATCGGTTACATGGGCTGCGGCAAGACTACGCTGGGCGAGGTGCTTGCCCGGCAGATGCGCTTGACGTTTATCGACCTGGATGAGTATATCGAGCAAAGGCAAGGTGTCACAATCCTGGAAATCTTCGATGAAATGGGCGAAAACCGTTTCCGCGAGTTGGAAACGGCAGCCTTGTGCGAGGTGGCAGCGATGAGCGATGTCATCGTCAGTTGTGGCGGCGGCACGCCCTGCCATGGCGATAACATGGCGTTGATGAACCAGGCGGGCATCACCGTGTGGCTCACCACCAGCCCCGAGCGCATCACTGCGCGCCTGCTCTTGCCCGAACAGCGGGTCAAGCGCCCCAAGTTTGCCAACCTGCCCGATGATGCCTTCCTGCCTATTGTCACACGGGAGCTGGAGGCCCGCACCCCCTATTACAGCCAGGCACAGCTGCAATTTGACTCCACCGACATCGAAACCGGCCCCGCCACCGCCCGCACCGCCCGCCGCCTTGCCACCATCCTCCACTCCCAACAGGAGACAGAAAACGACCGCACAGGTATATAAAAACTAGGGGCTAAGGACTAGAAACTAAGGACCAAGAACGAGAAACTAGGGACCAGAAACTAGAAACTAAGAATCTTTTTATTACCTTTGCCGTTCAAATAAGGAATAATCACTAAAAACAATATAATTTACACTAACGATGAATTTTGTAGAAGAACTGAAATGGCGTGGCATGATCAACGATATCATGCCTGGCGCCGAGGAGCAACTCAACAAGGAAATGACCAGCGGATATGTGGGCATTGACCCGACAGCCGACTCCCTGCACATCGGACACCTGGTGGGCATCATGATGCTCAAGCACCTGCAGCGCGCAGGCCACCGTCCCATCGCCCTGATTGGCGGTGCAACGGGTATGATTGGCGACCCGTCGATGAAGTCGCAGGAGCGCAAGCTCATCGACGAGGAGACCCTGCGTCACAACCAGGAGTGCATCCGTCAGCAGCTGGCCAAGTTCTTGGACTTTGACAGCGATGCTCCCAACCACGCCATCGTGGTGAACAACTATGACTGGATGAAGGACTTCTCCTTCCTGAGCTTTATCCGTGACATTGGCAAGCACATCACCGTCAATTACATGATGGCCAAGGACAGCGTCAAGAAGCGTCTGGCAGCCAATGCCGACCATGGCATGTCGTTCACCGAGTTCTCCTACCAGTTGCTGCAGGGCTACGACTTCCTGTACCTCTATGAGCACGAGAACTGCCGCTTGCAGATGGGTGGCAGCGACCAGTGGGGCAACATCACCACGGGCACCGAGCTCATCCGCCGCATGAACGGTGGTGAGGCTTTTGCCATCACCTGCCCCTTGATTACCAAGGCCGACGGTGGCAAGTTCGGCAAGACCGAGAGCGGCAACGTGTGGCTCGACCCCAAGCGCACCTCACCTTATAAGTTCTACCAGTTCTGGATCAACGTGAGCGATGCCGATGCCGAGAAGTACATCAAGATCTTTACCGACTTGACCAAGGAAGAAATCGCCGAGCTCGTTGCCGAGCAGGAGAAGGATCCCGGCCTGCGTCCCTTGCAGAAGCGTCTGGCCAAGGAGATTACCACCATGGTTCACTCGGCCGAGGAATATGAGAATGCTGTCGAGGCTTCGCAGATCCTCTTCTCGAACAAGGCCAAGGACACCTTGCACAAGATTGACGAGGACACGTTGCTGAGCGTGTTTGAGGGCGTGCCCACCTTTGAGGTGCCCCGCAGCGCCATCGACGAGGGTACCCCGATGATCTCGCTGTTGACCGATGTGGCTGCTGTCTTCCCCAGCAAGGGTGAGATGCGCAAGCTCACCCAGGGTGGTGGCGTGAGCATCAACAAGGAGAAACTGGCCGACCCCAACATGCCTGCCAGTGCCGACCTGCTGCTCAATGACAAATATATCCTGGCGCAGAAGGGCAAGAAGAATTACTACTTGCTCATTGTGAAGTGATTCGACACGCAATATCGAAAAAAATCGGGCAAAAGCATTGCAATTCAAAAAAAAGCAGTAATTTTGCACCGCATTTGAAGCAGGTAACTGTTCAGATGATACAGGATTGCCTTGTAGTGTAATGGTAACACAACGGTTTTTGGTGCCGCATTTCCTGGTTCGAGTCCGGGCAAGGCAACCACAAAAAAGGGAGATGAACGTCGACGTTCATCTCCTTTTTTCTTAGTGGTTGGGTGTGTCTTGATTCTTGGCTTGTGGAAAACACAAGGCAAAGCGTTAAACAGACGTTAACGCTTTGCTGCGGTAGCCCATAGCAGAATCGAACTGCTCTTTCAAGAATGAAAATCTTGCGTCCTAGCCGATAGACGAATGGGCCAGACCTTAGCTGAACATGGCACACGAGGCGCCACGCCTAATTGCTTAGGCTTTGTTCAGCTTGTTGATGTGCTGAGCGAGCTTCGACTTCAGGTTTGCAGCCTTGTTCTTGCTGATCACGTTCTTGCCAGCAAGCTTGTCAAGCATAGCGGACACCTTGGGCATAGCCTCGGCGGCTTCTTTGGCGTCGGTCATCTTGCGGATGTTGCGCACGGCATTGCGCATGGTCTTGCTGTAATAACGGTTGCGAAGACGGCGGGTCTCGCTCTGACGGATTCTCTTAATAGCTGATTTATGGTTTGCCATAATATAATATAAAACGTTGATATTTAGTTGTTAGTGTAGCCCATAGCAGAATCGAACTGCTCTTTCAAGAATGAAAATCTTGCGTCCTAGCCGATAGACGAATGGGCCAGTTTGCGGGATTTTTCCGCAAAAGCGACTGCAAAATTAGCACTATTTTTTGAATTGACAAAATTTAACCTCGTTAAAAGGGAAAAAAGTTGCGTTTTTTGCCTTTTTATGACTCGTGACTGCCGAATAATGAGTATATTAGCGCCATGTATGAGAAGCTCAAGGGCATTGTGCTCAACACCATCCGCTACAGCGATAAGCACAACATCGTGCATGTCTATACCGACGGGCGCGGACTGATGTCATTTGCCGTACCGCAGGGCAAGACCCAGGCGGCACGCATGCGCAATGCCATGCTCATGCCTTTGTCGCTCGTGGACCTTGAGGCCAGTGTGCGCAGCGGCCGCGATTTGGCCATGATGCGTGAGTTGCGTCGCAACTACCCGCTGGCTACCATCTACAGCGACCCCATCAAGAATGCCATTGCATTGTTCATCAGCGAGTTGCTTGCCCATGTCATTCAGGAACCCGAGGGCAATGACCCGTTGTTCCGTTACATCGAGCAGGCCGTGCAGCTGTTGGAACAGATGCCCGACCATTACGCCAATTTCCATATCTGTTTCCTCTATCACTTGGGTGCTCACCTGGGCATCCAGCCCAATGTGGAGAGCTACCGCAGCGGCTACTGGTTCGACATGACCGATGGCGTCTTTGTCTCTGGCGCTGTGCGCGGTCACATGCACCTGCAGCCCAGCGAGGCCCAGGTTATCCATCTGTTGTCCCGCATGACCTTCAGCAACATGGGCGTCTTTCGCTTCAACCGCGACGAGCGCAACCGCGTGCTCGACGTCATCATCAGCTACTACCGCCTCCACAACGCCGCCATTGGCACCCTCCGCTCCCCCGACATCCTCAAGCAACTTTTCGTCTAGGCATGACAAAAATGAGATAGGTCCGCGGCATAAAACCGGGGACCCGCTTTGTCGTTACATTATATAAATAGGTGTATGGACTTACTGCAGGGTTTCGAGCAGTAGGCCAAAGAAGACGTAGGCGGCAAACAGGATGAGGGTGAACACAATGGTGCGGCCCAGGCAACCCCAGGCGCTCATGCCGCTGTCTTTTTTCTTCTTGGATTTCTTTTTGCCGGTCGATGGCCTTTTGGGAGCGGTTGGCCGTTTAGTGCCGTTATCGTTGCTGCCGTTAATGCCGGTATAGCGGTAGGATGTGGAAGCCTGTTTCATGCGGGTGTGGTGGGGAGGTGGGGTAGAGGGCTTGTATTCGGGCGGTGTGTTGTTGTCGAAGCTGATGTTTTGCTGCGGCTTGCGTCTGCTGGGTGCCGTCGTGCGGGGCCTCTCCTGGTTCTCGCGTGCGGTGACGCGGGCCTTGGGTATGGGCTGGTGGGCCTGCAACAGGCATTGCGGGCAGACTATCACGCCGTCGTTGGCGATGAGCTGCTCGTTGCTGACCTCCAGTTTTTTACCGCATTTGGGACAAGTCCAGCGCATTTTTTTAGGCTTATAGGTTCTAGGTTTTAGGCGTCAGGTTCTTGTTGGGTAACCTAACGCCTAAAGCCTTATACCTTAATTGATAAATGATCAACCCTCGTAGTGGATGATGGCCTTGACAACGACGTGCCACTTGCCGTCGATGAATTCAGCCTCACCGGCACGGTCGGTGATGATGCGGGTACCGCTGGGAATCTGGATGGCGTTGCCCGAGCAGGCACGAATCAGATTCTCGGCAGGCATCATCAGGGCAAAGCGGTGCACTTCGGGCTTGTCGATGACCTCGAAGGTACCGTGCTGGCCGTCGAAGGTGGTGAGTACATAGACCGAGTTGCCCGGTTCGAAGGTGTCGCTCACGCGGGTGAAATCGTCATTCTCGTCGGGCTTGCTCATGAACAGGTTCATTACTTCGCCTTCTTCTTCCTCCACGATGGCTTGCGGCTCCTCGTCAATCTGCTCTTCGACGATCTGTGCAGGCTCGTCCTCGATGGGAGCGGCCTCATCGATGGGCTCGTTGTTGCGGATGGCCTTACCGGTCAAGCGAATCGACAGGGCCTTCATCTGCTCGGCGGCATCGGTCGAGAATTCCTGCAGGTTGGCGTTGGTGCGGTCAATTTCGCGGGCAAAGTTGCGACGCATCTCCTTGATCTTGCCACGGTTGCTCAGGGCGGTGAGCAGTGCCCACAGGCCCAGCAAAGCACCGAGGATACTCAGCCACAGGGGCAGGTTAACGGGGCATGAGGGCAGACTGGTCTTGGCACCGTCGGTAGCAGTGGGAGCACCCTCCTCTTGGGCGGTTTGCTGCTCCTCGTTAGCGTTCTCGCCTTCGGCCTGCTTCTCTTCGGGTTGCGCGGGCACGTCCTTCATCATGTCAGGGTGATCGGTGATAAAGGCATTGAAGTCGGGCTCAACCAGTTTCCAGATCTGAGCGCTTACCAGGTCCTTGAGGTCGGCGATGCTGCCGGCTTTGTCCTCTTCCTTCTTGAACTCGTTGTAGATCTTTTCCCACTTCTGGCCCTGGTTGCCATAGACGTCGTTCAGGTCATCCAGGGTATAGCCCTGCGGGAAACGGGCTACCATCTCATCAGAGCGCTTGGCAAAGCCCTTGGCATAGGCCGTATAGTGGGCACAGCGGGCGATGCCCTGTTTCCACAGGGTGTTCGACAGCGTCTGATTCTCGGATACTTGCGCCAGTGCCGAGGTGGCGAGGCAGATGATGGCTGCCATGAGTAAAGTAAAGCGTTTCATAACTTTTAAGAGATATTATGATTATTGTTGGTTAAACTTGCTGATTACATCGTTGCGCAGGTTCTTGAGCAGATTGTGGCGGATGACGCCGATGATGGGATAGAAGAACGGAACGTCCTCGACCACATCGGTGGCATTGTAGCGCCCTTTCAGGAAGGTGTTGATGCCTGCCGTCAGGTAGTTGGCCAGGTTATCGCTCAGCACGCTCTCGAACAGGCGCAGCACGTTGTTCTCGATGCCAAACTCGTCCTTGATGGTCGCGTCGCACAGCTCAACAAAGAAGTTGTTGAATTCCTTGACTTTCTCCACCAGACGTTCACGCACCTCGATCGACTCGACCTGTTCCATGGTCAGGTCATCGTCGCCCAGCATCGAGCAGCAGTAGCGCATGCGCTTGACGCTCGTGGCATTGTAGCGTGCCACGTCGGCTTGGCCTTCCAGGCGCTTGTTCTCGAGCTTGATGCCGCCGCGGCAGGTAATCTGCTTGGGACACTGGATCTCCTGCTTGATTTCGAACAACTCGTTGTACTGGCGGCCGTAAACACGCTCGATAATCGTCTGGGTGAGCATATTGATGCGGCTGTGCGACCCCAGGATGTTCAGAATCTTGCTGCCCGTACCCGAGAAGTAAATCTGCTTGGGCATCTCATAACTGCGCAGCTTCATGGCCTGAGCGATGTAGTAGATGATGGCCGAGTAGAAGTACATGAAGATGAGGCGTCGCTGGCTGTCGTTGCGCAGCAGCGCGTTGTAGCTGTACAGGTTGCGGTCAATCTCGCGCAGGGTGCGCAGTTCCTCGACATTCTCGATCGAGAACAGGAACGCGTTGATGTCCTCGCTGCGCTTCTGCGCCATGATGTCGGCCAGAATGCTGCTCAGGTAGGAAATGTTGTTGCCCTTGTCGTTCTCGATGAGCTGCCTGAAGTAGCGGGTATAGTGCTGCAAGAGCGGGTTGTTGTCGGCATCCTTGTCGGTAAAGCCGTCGCCAAAGATGGCGTTGCCGGCAAAGCGGAACGATGAGATGGCGACAGGTTCGCTGCTCATGCGGTCGCTCGTGGGCTGATAGATGACCGTGTCGCACGTGCCACCGCCAATGTCGATCGACACATAGCTGCTGCCGGCCACCTCGGCACCGCTATAGTAGTAGGCGGGTGCAAGGCTCTCGGGATAGGAACGCAGGCGGTCGCTGTCGGCGCCGATGTAGGTGTTGAACAGTTCGCTCCATGCGCGCTCGAGCATGTCACGGTCGGCACCGCCCATGCTCACGGGGTAGAAGTAGACAATCTCGGTGCGGCGCAGGTCGGCGTTCTCGAGCAGGGCCTTGGCCTTGATGAGCAGGGTGAGCTCGCGCAAGAACGATTTGGCCAGTTCGGTGTCGCCTTTCCACTTGAGGTTGGTCGTGACTTCATAGCCGTGGAAGTAGCGGCGCTCATACAGGAACGGGATGTTCACGTCGCTGAACAGGTTGCTGCCCATGCCGCTGTTCTCGTTGCGGGCCAGGGTGGAACGCAGCGGGAAACCGTACACGCTGTCAATCTCGCGCGGCACGAACTCGACACGCTGCACCTGTTCGGCATATTCCAGCGAGTGGGGCTTGTGCAGCGAGGCGACAAGCACCTGTTGCGAGCCGTACTCAAAGGTGAACGGCTGCGAGGGCTGTCCGCGTTCGGCCCACTCGACATGGGTGTTGGTGGTGCCGAAGTCCACGGCAAAGATAAGTTCCTTGGCGCTGGGGGTGTAGGGCTTCCACTGCGGGATAATCACGCCGCCCGAGCGTCCCAGGTGGTTCTGTACGCTCACTTCCATATAGTCAAACGAGCCGTCAACGTCATAATAGACGGTGCTGTAGCCCGAGTGCGAGCGGATGGCGTCGCGCACGTTCAGTCCATCGGTCTTGATGCCGTTCTTATAGAAGCGCAGCGTCGCACCGCCGCTCTCGATCATGGTGAAGAGCTCGACGGTGTAGTCATCGTTGGCATCGGTCTTGACAAACGGGAAAATCGACGTGGACAGGGTAGCGCCCACGATGCGGCCTGTGCCGCGTCGCTCGTCAAAGGTCCAGGTGTGGTCGTTGATGGGGAAATACTTGCGCGACAGTTCAATATAGCGGTTCTCGCCCTTCTTGACGCGGATGCGCAGGGTGACCATCACGCTACCGTCGGCAAATTCCTCGATATCCACCACGTGGCGCCCGGCGATGGTGCCCTTGATGTACTCGGTGTCAAAGTAGGTGAACAGCAACGGTTTCAAGGGCAGCAGGTAACCGCAAGTGGGATGCGGTGTGCGGGGCTTGAGGTTGCCGTCAAAGAAGTGGTCGGTGTCGATCACGCAACCGCTGTCCAGACGCACGAGCGTGTCGGTCAGGAAGTCGTCGGTCGTCACAAACGGATATTGGATTGATGTGTCGGGCAACTTGCGGTCGTTCAAGGGGAGGCCTCCGGCATACACCTGTGTGGCGCTGTCCCATTCCTTGTCGATGTAGCGGAAGTGCTCAACGCTGCCGTTAAAGCCGTTGACCAGCACCAGGGGCAATTCGTTCTTGCCCTGAGGCATGGTGGGGGTGATGACAAAGTCGCTCTCGCTGGCTGCAGTGCGGATATCCAGCACGCGCTTGTGGTAGAAACGGGCTCCCAGTACGCTCACGTCGATACCGCCGCCAAAGGGGTCATAGTTGTGCTCCAGTTGCTCCAGCACCGTGCTGGCGCGGCTCTCGTCCAGGGCATCCAGGTTGGGGATGACCGTGGCGATGCGGCGATACAGGTCGGGACGGTTGGCGCGCAGGGGCTCCAGGTTCTTCTGCATGTAGGCATACACCTCACCGCAATGCAGACGCAGGGTGGTGTAGGCATTCATCAGCAGGTACATGTAGAAGACGAAGTCCTCGTCACGCTCCCACAGGTGACGCACCTCGCCAAAGAGGCTCACGCCCTGTTCCACCTTGATGGCGTCGATGGTGCCCAGGGCGGGTGCCGCCATGACCACCGATGCGGGCGATGTGCCGCCCAGCACCTGTCGGTCCCACATCAGGATGTACCAGTCCTTGAGCAGGTCGAAGTTATACACCTTGTCGCTGCGCAGGAACAGGTCGAGCGTCTCACCGTAGAGCCGGTGTTGCGGATTGGCCTTGAGTTGTTCCAGGCACTCCTCGCGGTTCCAGCGGATGATGCGCAGGTAGTCCTTGTGGTTCTCGTAGTCAAAGAACAGCTGTGCCACGTCCAGCGCGTTGGACACCAGACGCTCGTTCATGCGGGCGCCGCGCAGCCGCTCGTTGGCCAGCTGCTTGAAGGCGTTCTTCACCAGGTCGAGCTGGGCCAGCGGGCTGGGGATGGCGGTGCGCGGATTCTCGCTCAGTCCGCCGTCGGGGTCCTTGATGCGCGCGATGTCGTCGTCGCTGTACGGGGCATGCCCGATCCAGTCCTCTTCGCCGCTCTTGCTCGTATTGTTGCTATAGGATAATATCTCGCTCATTTCACGTTTCTAGTTTACCTTAGTCTCAACGGTCTCACGCGAAGGCGCAAAGGCGCTAAGTTTATTATTATTTGTCGGTTCAACATAGTTATGGACGACACGTTTAATGCCATTTTTAAGTATGTGTTCATTAAAATTGACAAGAAAACCAAGTCGTTTGTCCGCCAGTTTTAAGTAAGTTAATAACTGTTTATAGTGGACGGGATGCAATTGTTCAACAGATTTCAGTTCAAGGACAATACTCTCCTCTACAAGGATATCGATAACAAAATCCATCCCTAAGTCTTTACCTTTATATGTTGCACGAACGGGGACTTGCCGTCGAGCATGAATGCCTCGTGAGGCCAATTCGATCATCAGCGCCTCTTCATAGACAGACTCTAATAGGCCCGGACCTAAATGTTGATAGACTTCAAAAATGCTATCTAAAATAGGTTTAGTCCCATCGTTTCCCCATATTTTTTGTTCTGTCATGATTGTTATTATTTATTAATCTTAGCGCCTTTGCGTCTTAGCGTGGGGTTCTCCGAAGAGTCGTTTAATTAATATTCTCGTAGCGCTCGGTGAATATCTTGTGGGCTGCCTTGTTGAACAGGTCCAGCAGCTTGAATTCCACGGTGCGGTCGCTGTAGCTGGGGTTGTCCTTGCTCAGTTTGTTCATCTCGGCCTTGAACACGTTGTTGTCCACGTTTTTGTGGCCGAACAGGGCCTTGCGCACACTCACGCCCTCGATAGCATGTGACATGTCGATTTCGCCGGGCTTGAAGAAGGCCACGCTGCGCATGTTGTCGTTCATCTCGGTGAGCCACTGGGCATAGGCCAGCAGGAACTGGTCCACCAGCGTGCGGTAGAACTGCGAGGCCAGGAAGTCGCTCTTGATCTTGGGCACGTCCTCGGTGAATCCCTGCCCGATGATGTCCTTGAAACCTGTGGTCAGGAACAGGAACAGCAGGTGGAACTTGCTCATGGGCTCGTAGATGAGCTGACGCGTGCGGCGGCCCAGCGACAGGAAGTTGAGGCTCAGGTCGTCCTTGGCCAGGGCATACTCATAGGCCGTGGTGGGCAAGGGATAGCCGTCGGGGTCGGTCAGTTTGTTCTCGGGAACGCCGGCAAAGTCGAGCGGTGCCAGTGCGCCAATCAGTTCGATGAAATGGGCATTGTTGCGCTGTCCGTGCTCGCCCGGGTCATACAGGTAGGGCTTGCTCCTCACCTGGTCGCCCAGGTAATAAATGCTGTTCACGTTGCTGTCGTTGGCGCCGGTGAGCGTGTTCTTGTAGTAGTAGAGTGCGCTCTGGGTCTTGACGATGAAGTCGCTGGTGGCGATGCGCTGGTCCTGCTTGTTACCCTCCAGGGTGAAGTAGGGGAGCACGGTAAGGCCACCGATGGGCGCACGGCTCAAGGCGTCGCGGTTCTCGATACCCTCCAGATTGGCTGCCTGGCGGATGTTCTTGACCATGATGGGGAAGCCCGAGGCTCCCGTGCCGCCAAAGATGGAGCTGATGAAGAAAATTCGGTCGCCCTGGCGGAAGATGTTGCTGAAGGCCTTGAACTCGTTGCTGTCCTTGATCTCGTTCAGCGCCACGCTGCCGATGTTGGGACTGCCCACAAAGCCGATGTTCATCTTGTTCTCCAACTGGTAGTTGGCAAACAGCAGCGACGTCAGTGCCTGGTTGGCCTCGTTCATTGTGTCATAGCCGATGAACTCGCGGAACTTGCTGTTCTCGACAGCGCCCAGGTTGAAGATGAACGTGTCGTTCAGCGTCACGCTGGTATTGCTCATGATTTCGCGCAGGGTGACGATGCGGTTGGCAAAGAAGCCGTCGGCATTGGGCTCGTTGCCGTAGAGCTTGCGGCGGATGTCGCGGTAGTCGTTGAGCATCGCCTCGGTGCGCTTCAGGTCCTCGTTGGCCTTGTGCGGGTCGATGATGACGGGCACAATCTCCAGGTCCTTCACGGGTTTGCCGTTCTCGTCAAGGGGACGCACGCCGGCTGCCGACAGCATCAGCAGCGACTTCAATACCCTCGACCCGGTACCTCCGATAGCAAAAAGGAATAGTCTCATCTATTGAGTTTTTAGTTTTTAGTTGTCAGTTTTTAGTATGGTTAATAATGCCTGTTGCGTTACTGTGGCAGCGGCGTGTGGCGGCAGTTGCTGCTCCACCAGCGCATCGAGTAGGATGCCACGATATAGAGCAAGGCGGCAAACAGCACCGTCTGCATCTCGAACTGGATGGACTCGCCCACGTACAGCAGGCCGTTGTTGGCAAACACCGTGTCATTGTAGATGTAGCACACCACGGGAGCCAGCACAATCACCACGCCCATGATGGCCAGCCAGTGATACCAGCGGTCGAATTTCACCGAGTTGATGGCGTAGTAGTAAATGGCGGCGCCACCCCAAGCCATGAGGATGGTGATGGCGGCGATCACGGGATACATGTTCAGGTTGTACATCTTGTCGTTGTATCCCTGGTTGAAGAACATCTGTTCCCAGATGTTGAAGCCGTCACTGCAGCTCAGGATGAAGAACAGTACAGTGATTACGATTCCGGCAATCAGATACCCTAAATGTTTCATTATTTCAGTCTTTAGTTGTCAGTTTACAGTTGTTAGACGTTGTGAGTTACCGTTGAAGTTGCACGGTGACATCAAAATAGCTGCTGCCACCCTTCATCGCGTCAAACATGCCGCGCATCAGGTATTCCAGGCCCAGCGTTGTCGAGGCAAATGAGCCGCCGGTGCTGGTGTCGCTCTCGGTTGACGACTGGCGCACCCAAGCGGGCAGTTCGTTGCGCAACGCGATGTGCACCTCGTCGCGGGGGCTCTTCAGGTCGCCCACGAGCGTCAACACGTGGGTCATGCCCTCGAGGTATTCCTTGTTGTTGGCCGTCAACATACCGGGGACGATGGGTTGCACCGTCAGCTTGTAGCCGTCGATGCTGCTCACCTCGTAGTTGTCGGGATTGGTCAACATGGCGTCGTTCTGCATCAGTCCGCTCAGGTCGGCGGCCAGCGAGAAACACAGTTTGCCCGTCTGGCGGTCACCGTCGCACTTGGCCAGCACGATGCCGTCGCCATGCTTCACGCGGAAACGTCCGGCATTGTCCTTCCACTCGGGCAGGACGCGGCAGGGCAGCTCGGCAGTGGCTTGGTTAAAGCGGTAGCTGTTGCGCAAGCCTGCAGCGTCGAGCACGCCGCTGTAGCGCTTGTCTTGGGCCAGCTGGTCCATCACGTCGCTATCGGCGATGATGACCAGATAGAACGGGCGCTTGCCGCTGTATTCAAAGGGGACACCGTTGTAAGGATAGTACTTGCCGCTGTAGTCGCCCATGAACTGCTGCACCACCACGCTCTTGCCCTTGTAACGGGCGAATGCGTGGGTCGCAAGGCTGTTCTCCTCGTTGAAAATCTTGTCCAGGCTCACGCCGTGGGTGTCCTTGGGCGAGTAGATGAGGTCGCTCACCAGCACACTCACGTTGCCGGGACGCTGGGCTTCCAGAATTTTGTTGAAAATCAGCTGGAAGTCGGTATAGCTGGCATCGCCCACACCTGCCGTGCTCTGGTAGATGTCGCGGTCCTTCAGGAACTCGTCCACCGTGTGCTGGTAGGGATAGATGCCGTCGTTCACGATGTTGATATCGACCTTGCTGCCGGCGGGGAAGTGGTTGATCAGGTCGTTCACGGCCTTCTTCAGCTGGCCGCCGCCACCGCGCTGGTCATAGGGGACCATCGAGCCGCTGCGCTCAAAGTAGATGGTCAGCGACAGGTTGTCCACGCCGCCATAGGGGCGTGTGTCCCAGTGCATCGGGGGACGCAGCTGTGACCCGATTTCCTCGATGAATTCGGCCAGTTTCTTGTGGTCCACACGGCCTTCGGGGGTCAGCATGTCTCCGTATTTGCCGGGATTCTCGGTAATGAGTGTGCACAACGAGTCATAGGCGGCACGTGTCGTGTCGCCGCTCACCAATACACCACGCACGGCCTTGTCCAGTCTGCCGTGCCCTCCACAACTCATCAGAGCCACCATCAACAGGCAGCCCATCAGCAGCATAGGTAATCGTTTCATGTATGTCATTCAGTTCTCGTTTCTCTAGTCTTGATATCCTTTTCTTGGAACAGTACTTTAAAATATGCAAATTTAGTGCCGTTTCACTTATTCTCTATGAATTTGCGTGTTAAAAATTGTTGTGTCATCGGTTGCGCAACATGTCCAGCACTTGCTCAACAGGCAGGGCGTCAACGTGATAGCCGTTGCGGCCTGTCATCGGCTCGGCCATGAACAGGGAGTTCCACAAGGCCTCGGCAGTGGCCTCGATGGTAGCGGCAAAGATGGGTGACATCTCGCTGTTGGCCAGCAAGGTAGTGGTGACCGTTTTGGCGCGGCTGTCAATCAGGTTGCCGGGTGCGACCGACAGTGCGATGACATAATCGCCGCTGCCGTTCGAGGCGATGCCGCCGGTCTTGGCCATACCCATCATGGCGCGCTTGGCCACGCGTTCCAGGTTGCGCGAGTCCAGCGGGGCGTCGGTGATGACGACCATCATGCAGGAGCCGTCGGTGTTCTCGCTTTTCTTGACGTGGTTGATGAAGTCATGCTTGTGGAGCCGTTGCCCCACCTGCACGCCGTCGATCTCGAGGATGCCGCCGTAGTTGGTCTGCACCAGCACGCCCACGGTGTAACCGCCCAGCGACTCGGGCAGCACGCGCGATGCGGTGCCGATACCGCCCTTGAAGCCAAAGCAGATGGTGCCCGTTCCGGCACCCACATTGCCCTGCTCCACAGGGCCGCTGTGGGCCTTGTTGATGGCTTCGATGACCATTTGCGGCGTGACGTGCATGCCGCCGATGTCGTTCAGCCGCCCGTCGTTGGTCTCACCCACGACCGCGTTGACCGAGCGCACGTCCTCGTTGCCGGGCTGCATGAGGGTGTAGCGGATGACTCCCTCGATGCCTGCAGCCACACTCAGCGTGTTGGTCAGGATAATCGGCGTCTCGATGTTGCCCAGTTCGCGCACCTGTGTCACACCGGCCAACTTGCCGAAACCGTTGCCCACGTAGATGGCCGCGGGCACCTTTTGGGCGAAGATGTTGCCCTGATGCGGCACGATGGCCGTCACGCCCGTGCGCACGCTGTCGCCCTCGACGAGCGTCACATGTCCCACCGTCACGCCAGGCACGTCGGTAATCGCGTTGTAAGTCCCGGTGTTAAAAATCCCCGTCGGGAATCCCCATTCCCGCAACGTCTTGTGCGTCTGCGCCGCGAGCGACACCGCTCCCAGCACTGTTAACACTGCTATTAATACATATCGTTTCATCTCTCTTGTCATTTATTGCCTGACAAAGGTATAACAAACGCTCCACATGACCCAAATATCCGCCATTTTTGCCCAAACCGGCCAGACATTCCTGGCCCGAAACACCAATGCAAAGCGAAAGGTACTGGCCCCCCAATCGGCTCCAGTACCTTCCCTGTTAAGTTGTTAGTGCGTCGGCTTACTTCATAAACTTCTGAGCGCTATGGCCATTCACCACAACATAGACGCCCTTGCTCAGGCTGCCCGTGGGAATTACGGCCTCACCGTTGGCATCGGCACGTGCACTGGCCACCATGCGGCCATTCATGTCATATACCCTCACCTCGCTGCCGGCCTTGTTGCCCGTGGCGGTAACAGCATCGGCCCCGATGGTGATTTGTGCCTTGCCGCCAGCCAGCTCGTTGACGCCCGTCGACGTGCCCGGAGTCTTGAACTCAACGCCTGTAAGGGGTCCCCACTCGTCGTTGGCATTCTTGGCGATAGAGAAGGCAATGTACCATGTGTCGGGTTGAGCGGTCCATTGGGCCTCATCGATGCCGTACTGGTCCCAATAGGGATCCCAAGGATTGTCCTGTTTCAGGTAGTTGATGAGGTTCTCCTCGCCCCATTCCTCGCTCTCGTAGGCTTGCAGCTCAATGATGATGTCGCGGTGCAGGCTCACATTCTCGTTGGGGATATAGGTCACCCACTGGTAGTAGCCATTCTCCTCGTCACCGCCAAACTCGCCAATCTCGATGGTCATCTCGGCCACACCTTCGCCACCCATCTTCAGGGTCGTAACGGGGATGATGATCATGTCGGCATCAACATTGTTGACGTCCCAGCACTGGACATAAATCTCGTAATCGGTTCCGGGGCTCTGACTGGTCCAGGTGTACTGATAGGTTTCGGTCTTGGTAATTCCCCAAGCCTTGATCATGTCGCCCATCGTCTGGAAGCCCATCCACGGGCCAAACATGGCAAACTGCTGCTCGGCCGTCCCGGCCTCGAACAGGCAGATGGCATAACCGGCCGCATCGGCATTCGGCGTGAAAGTGATGGTGATGAAATCGGTGCCGACCTCATCCACAGTGTAGTCCACCGAGGGACTGCCCACCAACTGGGCGCTCATGCACAGGCCCGTCACCAGAGCCAGGCTCATCAATAGTAATCTTTTCATAATAATTGTGGTTAAGTTTTAGAGTAGGACCAAATTAACTTCTGCGTCCAGTGGAACGGCCCTATTTCCCACACGAACACCATGAAAACATCTTCGCGTCGCAAATATACATAAAAAATTGAAATTTACCAATAATTACTTGAAAACCATCAAAAACTACCGAAAACAGTAAGTCCGAAAAATCCCATGCCCACCCCCAACAGACACAAAAAAGAGGGTGTGCCAATTCCGGCACACCCTCTTCCCTCCTAAGTATTGTATCGTCAATACTGCCGTTTAGAAGGCGATGTTATGAGTAGTGTTGGTGACACCGTCAGCATCGATGGTGAAGCCGTGCATTTCTTGACCACTGCGCCTTGACAGCAGTTCAGCAAGCTTGTCTTTGTTCACGCCTTGGCCTTGAATGAAGGTGTTGCCATCGGTTCCGTAAGGAGTCCTGCCGGTAACGGCGATTTTGTGGTCGTAGGTAGAGATGACGTCATATTTGTCCTTCGTCAGCTGGATTCCGTCTTTCAGCTTAAATTCGCACTTTGCACCGACAACTGCGGGGAACTTGGTGACAGTCACCTTCTTGTTGAAAGTGGTGGACTTGGCGGCTTCGCGAACGGTTTTGCCATCGCCATCCTTGTAGACCATGGTAATGTCGCAGACGTCAACCATGTCCTGGGTAAAATGAGCGGTGAATTCATAGACTGCCGTTTTGGACGAGGGAGTGGGATCGGGTTCGTCTTTCTTGTCGTCACTGCCACAGCTTGTCAGGGTGAGGGTGGCCATCAGGACCATCACACTCATGTAAAAAAACTTCTTCATGATTTTTTGATTTTGATTTAGTGTTTAATAATTTGATTAATAATATGATTAATAAAAACTGAATTGTCAATTAAGTGGTTTGTCGTTTAGCGTTCTTCTTGCCGTCGTCGATATTGATGCCGCTATAGGGGGCACAATCATGAGTCGGGCTATCACGCTTGACGTTATCGGGACTGATTTACTTGCAAGGGATTTTCTTGAAATGCCAGTATTTGCTCTCCTTGAGTTCAAACTCTGTCTCTTCAGGCGACAGGGGCGGGAAGATGAGAGCAAAACGCAGTTTCTGGTAAGGCTGTTCTATCCTGGTTTTAGCGGGTTTGACGGTGACGTTTTGTGTCTGCACGATTCCCAGCTTGCCACTCTTTTTGCCCTTGATGTAGGCATCGGGGTTAAGCATGAGAAAAGAATTCATATCCGCGCTCTCGCACTCCATCTCGATGCGTGTTTCGGTGTCGGAGCAGCACACGCGCAAGATCTGAACGCGTATAGCATCCTTGCCAGCCTTGCAGATCGGGTTCTCTCTCATGAAGCGGTAGCCCGAGTAGTCAGCCAGTGTCACTTTGTCGTTGTTGAGGATACTGGGACCGTCTTCGGTGCGACCGGCAGGAACATACAGGCTGGTGATTTTGCGCGTAAGGGTGCGCTGGTCACTGTATTCATATTTCCAGTTCAATGTAGCAGCTTCCTCATACTTGGCAAGGGCTTCGGCATATTTTCCGTCTTCCTCCAACTCGCGTGCCTCGGCCATAGCGTCGTTGAAGGCGGACTGGAACTGGGCCTTTTCGCGAGAAAAGAGTTCGGCCTTCTGCTTGCGCTCCTCAGACTGCAGCACCGAGCTAAGGCCGCTCAGCACACCATGAGTGATGCGCTCGGCCTCGGTGAACTGTGCCTGGACAGGCATAATGGCGGCAAGTGCCATCACTATTGCAATCAATAATCTGGTTCTCATTGTTTTGTCAATTGGTTTTAATATGTTTTTACTTTATTTATTTTCTTACTTTATTTATTTTCTTACTTGAATGGACTTATCTTCTCGGCCGATGGCAACATCTGTGACCTCAGGTCAGCCCATCAGGCGTTTTTTCTCGCGGTACTGCTTCGGCGACATGCCGAAACGGTTTCGGAATATGGTGCGGAAGGTGGTCGTGCCGCCGAAGCCCGCCTCGTGGGCCACAGCGTCGACAGTCCAGTTGGGCTGCTCCACCAGCAGGCGGCAACCATCCAGCAGACGCTTGGTGGTCAAGTACTCGGCCAGCGTGTTGTCATCTTGGCGGGTTTTAATGGCCTGGGTGACACGTCGCTGCGTCAACCCGAGCGTCTGGGCTATCTCTTTGAGCGTCGCATTAGGGTTCCGGTGCAGCCCCAAGCTGTCCATCTGCCCGTCAATCCAGCTCATGAGCTGCTCGTCGGTCATGTCGGCAACATGGGTCACATCATTGATTTCCTGCTGTAACAACGTGTCCGCACTGTCGGCCTGATTGGCTTGACGCATCATGTCATTGATCTTGTCCTGGGCTTTCTTGAGCTCCTCCTCGGCTTTGTGCAGTTCATGTTCGGTCTGATAGAATGCTTCTTTGGTCGAGGCCTGTTGCTCATCTCTCTTGCGCACCTCACTCAGCAGATTGGTATTGTGCTTCATCAGCTTCTGGACCACATTAAATGATAGCACCAGCGCGAAGATGACCGCAACAAACGTAGCTGCCAGGGCAACGATGATGAGTTTCAGGATAAGAGCATCTTGCATATTAATCAACCGTATTTCGTGATTCGACCACAAAATTACTATTATTTTGGACAGGACTCCAGCAAAAGGATAAAAACCTTAATTCTGCACCAACCAAATCGCCAACAAAACGCCCAAATCGCCCATTTTGTGTCAAAAACGGCTTTTCGGTTCATCCATTTAGCCTTGTTTTAGAAAGAGAATGATTATCTTTGTAACTTTCAAAAAGAACATTGACAATTCCCAAATGAGCCAAACTAAAAACGACAATCTGGATTATACCCAATCCGCTCTCCGTAACATTAGCCATCTGGACTCCGGCTTGCCCAAATGGGTCATTACAGCAGCCTTCGTCATCATGGTGGTGGCTGCAGTATGCACCGTCACCCAGATTGACCACTGGATGAAAGAGCACGCCTCACTAGGCATTGCGCTCATCAACACGGTGGGTATGGTGGCCATGTATTACGCCGCGATGCGTGGCATGAAACGCCTGTATCACCCGCTCACGGCATTGTGGATCATTGTCCTGGTGCTCAACATCGTCAGTTTTGTCTCCATCCTCTTTGAGGCTGCCTTGCCCGAGGTCAGTTTTATCATAGCCTGTGCCCTGCCATTGGCCTACCTGCCGCTGGGGGCACTGATTATTATCTGGTACCGCGGGCGTTTGCAGCAAGTAGGCATCTGGATGATAGTACGCATCCTCGTCGTCTTCCTCCTTCCCATAGCATGGTATTTGCTGGGAATCGGCCTTGACGACCTGTTCATGGATGCTATCATTGTCATCATCGAACTCATCTACGCATGGCAATTCTACCGTCTCCTCCGTTAATCGGCTTTTGTCTTGCAGCGTGAAACACACATCGAATTAATGTTTTTTGATAAATAAGCCAGGTCCATTTTTCATATCAGGACCTAACAACGAAAACCCGCTGCATCCCAGCGGGTTTTCATTTCCCTAGGCACCCAATATAACCAAGGCTCACACCTACCCAAACCCCTAAAATCCCGCCCGGCGCCTGATAGACAGCCTTTTCCAGCAAGCCGATGAGACGTTTAAGGGCGCGGAAAGGCGTTGAACGGCGCAAAAAGGGGGAGCGCACGCCCCACAAAACATTTTATTTCCAAAGTTAACAGGGTCGTCTCTTTTTCCCCTTCACCCCCCTATCCTAGTAAAGCCATGGTACAGTCTATCCACATCAGAATCCTGAGAAAGATGCTCCTGACGGGCGATCACGTGAACATTAAGCTACGGACGAAATCAAGGGAATTCCAGTGCTGGCGCATCTACGTTCACCTTCAATACAACTTCTATCAAGGTTCCAGCAGTTCAAGTTGTTGAACAGCGGCCAGATCTGGCAGGCTAGAATTTGTCGCAGTTTCAGCAATATGATTTTGAAGTATTCTTGTAGCAGCCAAACATATTCCCCAAAAAACTGTATCTTTGCGGTTAATTATATCATTGTAATCCTATGCTCAGGTCTCTCATACTGCTGCTTTCTATAATTGTGCTTTGGATATTTTATCTCCAAATTCAGAAGCTATTTTATAGGCATAAACTATCAAGTTATATTGATTATTGCAGGTTATATGGATACTCTCAAGCTGAGTTCTACACAAATAAATCAAAAGGATTCATATATCGAAAACGGATTTCCGTTTCTGAAATAGAGAATCAATTGAAAATATTTGGTCATGAAAATTGTATTATTCCATCTGATACCATTATTTATGAGAATATCGCAATGATTATTTTTCCATATTGGGAAGAGCTATATGACTTTATTGTTAAACGCCATGGAGGAAGACGATTTATCCTATTCTATAGTATTGAGGAAAAGAAAGATAAAGAACACTTACAGCGTCCATATAGTCATTATCTAAATGATGAGTGTGGAGAATTCTTTGATGAGGACATTATCATTGATGGGGATTTGTTAGATGGCTCAATTGGATATCAGAGGTATTCTGCGCTTGAAGACTTTGTCAATGATGAGTTGAAGTATTGGCTCAAACACTAATAATTAACATAGACAATTCTTTGTCTATTAGACAACAGAATAGACTCCAGTATTTTCTAAACCTACAGTCGCTCCTGCTACTGCATTTCCGCAACTCAAACACCTACAAACTCTTCGAGCCATCGTGTTCGAGAACAAAAGAGAGCAATTGACTACTGGTTCTGAAAGTTTTGATGTATCTTTGCGACATGAACGATAAAGAAAAAGATATTGAAAAACAAATAGAAGATCTTCATAGGATTGCAGTCGAACATGGCTTTAAAAATTACTATGAGTATGAGGTTGCATGTCATAAAGAGGAAGAGCGAAAAAACGTTGCGTTATTAGACAACTATCATAAACTATTGAGAGAAGACAGCCAGTTGCATAGAACTGCTAAAATCTTATGTAAGATTGGACATAGGTATAAGGATATTATTGAAGAAAAATCCTATAACTCAATTTTGTCTATTTTAGATAAGGTTAGTTTACCTGAAGGGGTTTCACTAGGAGTTAGAGATGGTGATATGAGAAAAAACGCAAATCATATCCCATCTATCGTGAATGATATGCATGTTTCTTTATACCAATCTTGGGAGGATACCTGTAAATTATTTTTATCACTTCCAGATGGTCGTGTCGAAGATAACATTTTCTCGAAATTAATAGTTGAAAACTCTTTAGTTGGGGCATGGCAGGCTTTGTTGTTGAGACATACGCATTATCTTGTGCCCAGGTTCTCTTCAGGCTTTGAATATGGCTCATTTGTACTCAATATAAATGATGCTATTTCACTAAAAGAAGAATATCCGCAGTTATATGATCAACCTTTAAAACGCAACAATTCTTCATTCATGAAAAGTCTTCGTTATTTAAAAGAACGTTATTTTAATAGGGCTAAGTTGCCAGATTGTTCAATAAAGGCAGTATCAAATAAAGATCATAATTTTATATCATTCTGCCTTTTCCTATCAGAATATGGATTGAGCCGAAGAACTTATGACATTATAATACAGGATTCAAAGGTTCAAAGTTTATCTTTAATTAAAGAAGAATTAATCCAAAGTCATAGTACAGTACTACAGTTCTAAGCTTGTCTTATACGTATAAAGGCGGTTACCGTACCTTCGCAGTACGATAACCGCTTTTATAATGCAAAAAGACAAACCGACAATTAATCTTTCTATCCCTTTAGGATGGGAAATATTGGACGACTACCAGCTGAGTTATTTCTTTGGGCTGACATACATCGAAGGTTCTATTGATCTGAGAGATTCTATACATAGATCAGTTTGATAATAGGAGCCAACTAACGCACAAAACCCGCTGGAGTTTAGCGGGTTTTCATTTTTCCTGTGCGCCTGATAGGACTGCACGATGCACCCTCCAAAAACCTTAAAAAACCTCCCAACGCCTGATTGACAGGCTTTTGCAAAACGCCAATAAGGCGTTAAAAGGCGTCTAAAGGCGTTGAACGGCGCAAAAAGGGGGAGCGTACGCTCCCCCATGAAATGCAATAGAAGACCTTTATTATAATATCAATTCACTACACTTACTAGCAACTATGATCAAAACTTTTCGTATATTTGCAGTGTTCACCGAGGTATTTGCCATCTAACAGTAGTTTTAATCCACCCTAACCACCTAATTTATATGAGAATTCAAAATGGGAACTATAGTCATAACACATTTGAATATCATTGCGAGAATTGTCACGCATATCTACGTTTTTCTAACTTATATCTATATATTCTGTTATGCTTCAAACTTGCTTGGTAGCAGCTGGTGGAACTGGGTGTGGTTTTTTGCTACAGGATGCTTGTTATTGATAGACCTTTTTGCCGTTTTCATCGATATATTGACCCCGACGAACATATTATATCTGGGGAACTTTGCACTTCTTGGCATGATTTCCATGAGCATTAAAGTGCTGATACACGCTCCTGCAGCAAGTATCATCATCTTTGTTCTAGCATTATTGTATATTATAGAATTGGGCTTAAAACGCTATACGTTCGCCGACATTTTTGGTGTGATGGGGCTTTTTATGGTTTGGCCATATATTGATTTCCACAATTGGTATGAGATAGCAGGCCTAATCGTTTTCTTTATATTGACAGTCCTTTTTCTGCTTTTTTCAAACGCTTGCCACTACATCAGCGATGAAATCAAGTATAAATATGATCCCCGAGAAGAATTCGGTGATTATGAAACCGATGCAAGCCCAGCCATAATTAGTCATTCTGTACTAGCTGCCGCCATCATGGTGTTTAGTCTTCTATTCATCAATTACAAGAGCCCATTACTGGATCAGCAGCCAACCGTCGGATACATCTATCTACTCTATTGCATCTTAGGTATTAATTCCATCATTAAAAAGAATATCATTTCAGCATTATTGATAGTTCTGACTGCAGTCGGTTATTTCTTTTTCATATCCACTTGGTCCACTGCAGTCGAGTGGCTATGTCTGGGCCTGAGTTCAATCAAAGATTGGCTATACTTTCTTTATTCCAGCATGAAATGGATCATGATTATGTTCGGAATAATAACGATACCCATTTTAATCATTCGTATGTATCAAATCATTTACGACCTCATCAGACCCATTCATTACAAAGGCAGAAGCATGACATGTCCTCATTGTAGGAGGGAAATGGTATGGGGTGCATCCAAGACTATAGATGAAACCTTTGTTTGGGGCGTGAAATTTGCAGGTAACACGTTAGGTAAGTTTATGGGCTCAGAGTTCGGTAGCGTAGGACGAACCATCGGAGGTTTCTTAGGAAAATACCTTGCTTCTAAATTAGTCGACGTAGTCACTAAAGTATATGATGATATTAATCGTAATAAACTCCATTTCAAATGTACGAAATGCAATCATAAGTGGATCCAACACGAAGAGGAAGGACTTATTGTTCGTTCACGCACAAGGAAATCTTACAAACTAAAATACCTGTTCAGCAAAGATGCCTGACTTGAATGACCAACTCTAATGGAAAAACCCTATATTTAACCCATTGGCTGAATCAGCAGATGGATACATGGAATTATCTGGCTATCAGGCGATATTATCTAGAATGAGAGGCGGGTCGAAGGCATGGCTTTACAGAGAACAACATGCAAGACCACCAAAGACAGACGTAAAAGGCGTGTCAAGGCATTGAACGACGCAAAAAGGGGGAGCGCACGCACCCCCAATGTTACATTCAACATTCTCCTATGGAATATATTTGTAACAATTCACATTTTTGTTCTATGAGGGCACAATTAATAGTTTACCTATATTCAGAAAAATAGCTTTTTGGGGCGAAAAAGTAACAAAATATAGAAGAACCACGAAATAATGTGTATATTTGCAGTTGTTCTTTGGTTATGTCCGTCATCTGATGTAGTGTCATGTGCATAGCAGCGAACAAACAACATAAAGAAAAGCGTTTACTTGACTACGATAGATAAGTACTGGCTCCACGCTTATTTATGTTAAAAGACTTTTGTGTTACTCAGACGCCATAGGGAGTCAGTGGCAATAAACCTTGAAACAATAATTATGGCAAGTTTACAAGATGAAGTAAAAAGAGTATGTGATTTAGCTGATGGAGTATTAGATGATCCTAGCAAATCTGTTAAAGACATTGCAATGACTATTGGTCTTGACTATTTGGGTGGAGTGCTTCTTGCTCCTATAAGCCCTGTTCTAATGGCGGCATGGGTTGCTAAAAAGCTTTTTAACAAAAAAAAGCATGAAGAAGAGAAAGAGCGTATGCTACGAGAGGTCATTCGAAAGCAGCAAGCCGTAATTAAGAGACTTGAAGACGAACAGGCGCGGCTTCGTAAACAGAATGCCGATAATCGAAAAGAAATAGAGCATCTAAAAGAAATACTTAAAATGCTTGAAAGTACTGAAGCACAACTTAGAGCCGCATAACGATGGGACGATATCAATATTCAGAGTCTGAAAAGGAGACTCTTAAAGTTCTGAAAATGCAAGAGAATCAGCTTAAAGATCTTGAAAGGGGTATTCAAGAAGCATCTTCTGATGCAGATAAAGATGCTGATGACCTTGCAGAATTGCGTCAACGAGCAGAAGCCTTACTAAAAAGACGGGGTATAACTCCTCCTGAGAAACAAGAGGCACCAATTGAAGATACGAAAATCAAGATTCGTGAAGAAGATATTCCTTCTTGGGATGATATAGCTACTAAGGCCCATGCTACTGTCCCACAAGATGTAGAATTTGAAGACCTTCTTTCAAAAGAAGAATTTCAATTCTGTATTGACGAGGTGCAGCGAATTAATGATGAGTTTTCTCAAAAAACCGGTATCCTTAACAAGAAAGATATGGCCTTCTTAGTGGTTGCAACCGCATTGCAAACAGCAAGATGGCTAATCATCCAGGAGATTTGCGGAGACTTGGGGCAAAAGGCTGACAGTAGTTCTCGACTTGACCATAACGACCAGAGCATAAAAGACAAAATTAATAAATCAAATAAGTCTTTTCAAAAGCGCTTTGAAAGCCATGGCCATAGAGAAAGTTTCAAGAACTATAAATCTTGGGAGCAAATCATTTTCAGCAGTGCGCCTTTTGACACAGCGGTAAATTCAGCTGATTTTGGTGTTAATCTTGAAGGGCGATATCACAGATATAAAACCTTAGGACACGATCCAATGCTTGGTTGGATATTTGGAACCGCAAATTTCATAACGGATACTTGTACACTTTCAGACTTTAGTTCTTATAGAATATCAAGGATTGGTACACCTCATTTTTCTGAGCCAACAGACCTTGGCACAATCTTCTATGAGGTATTTGATAGTGTCAAAGAAGATCCATTAAGATTGCTTGCTGGTCTATTTGCTGAATTAGTTCATCTTAAATCTGATGTTTTTACAAAACTCGGGCTTCCTGTGCCAGTTATCCAAACTTTTTCAGAGTCATTTGCCGGAGATTTATATCGGAGCCAGTATGATTCCCTTTGCTTATTGAGGGATGTTGCAATCATAGGAAATCAAGCCGCATGGAGCATATTGATCAATATGATTATCGGAGCTATTCACGGTTTTCTGTATGATCCACAAAAAGATGGTGATGACAAAAAGTTGTACGAGGTAAGAACCAGGGAAATTCTGTGTATTTCAAATGCACTGGCATCAGCAGGTAATATTGCTTATGCAATAGGGACGGAAGATTGGAGGAAGCTTGATGTAGGTGGTATTCTTGTATCATTATATCGACTCTTCACCGATGTTCGATTTATAACGAGAGTAAAAAAACAATTTATTGAAACTGAAATGGACAAAGTTCTTGAGAAAGAGCTCAAAGAACTTGAGGCTTACTTTGAATGATATCGAATAGCTTGAATCAAAGTCACACCAAAAAGCCAAAACCCGCTGGAGTTCAGCGGGTTTTGGCTTTTCTGTGCGCCTGATAGGACTCGAACCTACACAACCGGAGTTACCAGATCCTAAGTCTGGCGCGTCTACCAATTTCGCCACAGGCGCGTGGTTGCTCTCAGCGAAGATGGGTTGCGCCTCAGGATAATCAAAAGTGATTTTGTTCTCCGTTCGGCTTGCACCATCTTTTGCGGGTGCAAAGGTAGTGTTTTTTTGGTTAACTGTTGTCAGTTAACCTTGAATAGTTTGCCTCGGGCAGTTGTTTTTTCTGCGCTGGATGGCTGTTAGGAGTTATTTGACTGGATGTCGGCAAGGATTTGTTTGAGTTGCTCGTCGGCTGCGGTGAGCTTTTTGCGGCAGATGCCGAGCAGTTCCTTGCTGCGCTTGGTGTAGGCGCTCAGGTTGTCGATGCTGCACTGCGGGTCTTGCATCTTCTGTACCAGTTGTTCCAGTTCGGTAACTGCCTGGGTATAAGTCATTTCGTTGTTTTCTTCCATATATTAAAGTTGTTAGTTTTTAGTTGTTAGTTTTTAGTTGGCATCCGCATACATTTTATTAATTCACGGTGGCATCGGCTGCGCCCTCGGCGAACTGCATCGTGACTTGGTCACCGGGGTGCAGCTGCGTGGCATTGGTCACACATTTGTCACCCACCCTGACAAGGGCGTAGCCGCGGCGCAGGGTGCCCGCGGGTGACAGTAGGGTCGCCTTGTCGTCCAGGGCCTGCAGGCGTTGCTGCTCGCGCTGCATGGCGCGTGTGATGGTGTCGCCGATGCGCTCGATGGCGCGTTCCAGGCGGGTGCGTTGGCTGGCAATCAGGTTGGTGGCGGCAACGGGAATGCTGCGGGCATGGTTGTCGAGGCGTATGCGGTTGGTATCGATGATGCGTTGCGCTGTGGCGGGGATCATGCTGGTGTAATAGGCCAACTGTTCCCTGGCCTGGCTCACCGTGTCGCGCACCGATGTCACGACGGCCTCCTGCAGTTCGTTGAGCCGCGACAGGGCTGCCGTGCCGCACTGGATGAGCCACTCGGCGGCGGCAGTGGGCGTCTTGACGCGTATCGAGGCAACATCGTCGAGCACAGTGACGTCGCGCTCATGGCCAATTCCCACAATAATGGGGATAGGGAACTGGGCGACGGTCGAAGCCAGGTCGTAGTTGTCAAATGAATTGAGGTCGCTGGTCGAGCCTCCGCCACGGATGATGACCACGCAATCAAACAGGTCGATGTGCCGGTTGATGCGGTCGAGCGCTGCCAGCACAGTGGGTACCGTCTTGTCGCCCTGCATGACGGCATGGAACAGACAAGGGTAGAACTGCAGGCCGTAGGGGTTGCCCTGCAGCTGATTCATGAAATCACCGTAGCCTGCAGCGCCCTCGGCGCTGATGATGGCGATGCGCTGCGGCACGTCGGGCCAGGGCAGTTCCTTGTTCATGTCCAGGATGCCCTCGGCCTTGAGGCGGTTGATGATTTCCTGCCGCTGGCGCGCCATGTCGCCCAGAGTGTAGCTGGGGTCGATGTCGTTGATGACGACCTTCAAGCCGAACTGGCGGTGGAAGTTGGCAGTCACATTGACCAGCACCTTCATGCCGCTGGCAAGGGTCTGACCCGTCGTCTGCTGGAAGTCGTAATAGAGCGTCCTGTACTTGTTCGCCCAGATGGCGGCGCCCACGCGTGCTATGGTCGTTCCCTGGCCATCTTTCTCGATAAGTTCCAGGTAGCAGTGGCCGCTGCGGTTCAGGCGCAGGTCACTGGTCTCGGCGATGACCCACTGGTTCTGCAGGATGGGTTCGCCGGCGATGAGCCGCTCGATGCGCGCATTAAAGGCGCTCAAGGTCATGCCCTTGGGCTGCTCGTTATTGGATGTGGTGCTGTTCACTTGACGGGCTTGATTTTCAGGCCGTTAAAACGGTAGTTGAGCGATGGCTTGAGGTAGCCGGCATAGCGCTTGTACTCGCTGGGCGCAAGAAACTGCTCCAGGCCGTGAGTGGCCTCGATGAGGTCGCGTTTCTCGCCCTTGAAGGTGAGCCGGATGAGCGGGAAAATCATCGCATCCTGCAAGTCGGCACGCAGTTCCCTGGGCATCTTCTTGACAAAGAAATCGTCGATGGCCGGCATCGTGAACAGGCGGTCGCTGATGTATCGCTGCCAGTGGACGTTCCACTGGGTGAGGCGGCTGTCGGGAGTGGGGGTCATGACTGTCTCGATAACGGTGATGACGGTATCCTTGCCCACCTTTCTCATGACCATCTCCACCACCTTGGCGTGGCTGGTCTGCACCTTGAGGTAGGTGCTGTCCAGCTCCAGCAGGCTGCTCTCGCCGGTCAGGTTGTTGGCCATGGCGAACGTTTGGCCGCTGTTGTAGTAGTCCACCATGTCCAGCCGATTAGTGCGGGTGAGCAAGGGAAAGATGTTCCCAGGCTCACTCGCAAAAAAGTCGGCGATGGTGCGTGCCGTTCCTGTCAATGGCAGCAACGCCAACGACAGGACGAGGATGCTATAAAAGCGTTTCATTTATTTGGCGCCTCCGTACTGCTTTTTAACCTCGGGCAGCCATTTCTGGATGTCGGCGATGCGCGTGGCATGGCTCGGGTGCGAGCTCATGAATTCGGGCGGCTCTTGGCCCGAGGTGGCCGACATCTTCTGCCAGAAGGTGATAGCTACATCAGGATTGTATCCGGCGATGGTCATCAGCACCAGGCCCATCTTGTCGGCCTCGCTCTCATGCTTGCGCGAGAAGGGCTGCATCACGCCATATTGGGCACCCAGGCCATAGACCTGCTGTGCGATCTGCTGCGTGGCAGCGCTCTTGCCGCTGGTGAGGATGCCGATGGCATTGGCACCATACTGGGCCAGCACCTGTTGACTCATGCGCTCGTTGCTGTGCTTGGCAACGGCGTGAGCCACCTCGTGACCGATGACAACTGCCAATTCGTCGTCGCTGCTGACAAGGTTCATAATGCCCTCATACACAACGATTTTTCCGCCAGGCATACACCAAGCGTTGACATCGTTACTCCTGACCAGATTGAACTCCCAAGCGAAGTTCTGGAGCTCGCTCTCGAGGCCGGCATACCTGAGGTAGGCCTCGGTAGCGGCGGCGATGCGCTGGCCAACACGGGTGACTTGGGCACTCTGGGTCTTGTTGGTGGAAATGGGAGCCGTCTGCATGAAGCTGGCATACTGCTGCAGACTAGCAGCCAGCACCTCCTGATCACTGACAAGATTCAACTGTTTGCGGCCCGTGATGGGAACGGATCCGCAGCTGGTGAGCAGCATTGCGGCAACAGCCAGCATAGCGATAATCTTTTTCATAGTCGATAAATTTTGGTTAGTATATAACGTTTAATGGGTTTGCACGACTTCGGTGGGAGGCAAGGTCTCGTTGCGGCGGTCGATGGCGTCAATCACGCGGGTAGCGAGCTGCTTGAAGGCAACGCCGCTCACGTCGTTGGCGCGCACCACGGGCATGCCGTCGTCGCTGCCCTTGCAGATGCCTGCCACCAGGGGAATCTGGCCCAGCAGTTCCACACCCAGGGTCTCGGCCAGTTGCTTGCCGCCGTCATGCCCGAAGATGTAGTACTTCTCGTCGGGATGGCTGGCGGGAGTGAACCATGACATGTTCTCAACAATACCCAGCACGGGCACGTTCACATGCTCACCCATGAACATGCTGATGCCCTTGCGGGCGTCGGCCAGTGCCACCTGTTGCGGGGTGGTGACCACGATGGCGCCAGTGATGGCAAGTGTCTGGACCAGCGTCAAGTGGATGTCGCTGGTGCCGGGGGGCAGGTCGATGACAAAGTAGTCCAGCTCGCCCCAGTCGGCCTCGTTGATGAGCTGGCGCAGGGCATTGCTGGCCATGGCGCCACGCCACAGGATGGCCTTCTCCTTGTCCACCAGGAAACCCAGCGAAAGCATCTTCACGCCATATTTCTCCAGAGGGATAATCAGGTTCTTGCCGTCCACCTCATGCATGTAGAGCTGCTCGTCCTCGGCTCCGAACATCTTGGGCATCGAGGGACCGAAGATGTCAGCGTCCAGCAGGCCCACACGGTAGCCTTGCAGGGCCAGAGCCACAGCCAGGTTGCAGGCGATGGTCGATTTGCCCACGCCGCCCTTGCCCGAGCTCACGGCAATGATGTTCTTCACGCCGGGCAGCGGCTTCTCTATCTTGCGCACAGGGTTGTCCTGGGCGGTTTTCACGCCGATGTTGCCCTTGATGTCCACCTCGCTGCCCACGTGGGCCAGGATGGCGGCCTCGGCGGCCTTGACCACGCTCTTGATGAAAGGGTCGGTGGGTTTCTCAAACGTTAAGGAGAAGCTCACGCGGTTGCCGTCGATGCGGATGTCGTCATTCACCATGCCCATGTCCACAATGTCTTTTCCCGTGCCGGGATAACGCACGGTGCGCAGGGCATCCAGTATCAGATTAGGATAGATAGTCATATCTGGTTCTTAGTTGTTAGTTTTTAGTTGTTAGTCTTTAATTTTTAGTTCAGTTTTGTTCTTCCTCGTCTTTCGGCATGAGCTGCGGCATCTGGATGTAACCGCGGTTGTAGCTGCGATAGGTGTCGGGCTCGATGTCGATGTCGGGTTCGATGAGTTCCACGCCATGGGGCAGGGCAAAGCGGATGTATTTGATGGTCAGTCCGCGTTGCAGCCACTGCATCTCGTAGTGCGTCTTGATGTCGAGGATGTCGTTGGCCAGGCCGCTGGCATACAGGTCATCGGTGTCGGCCTCGACAGGCAGGTGGTTCTCCTCGACCAGGGCGTGGGTGTAGGTGTAGAGGAACGGGCTGTCGGTCTTCAGGTGGACAAGGCCGCCGTCACACAGGATGTTGCGGTAATTGTCCAGGAAGCGGGTCGAGGTCAGGCGCTTGTTCACCTTCTTCATCTGCGGGTCGGGGAAGGTAATCCATATTTCGGACACCTCGTTGGGGGCAAACATGCGGTCAATCAGCTCGATGCTTGTGCGCAGGAAGGCCACGTTGGGCAACCCGAGCTCGGTAGCCAGTTTGGCACCGGTCCACATGCGGGCGCCCTTGATGTCCACACCGATGTAGTTCTTGCCGGGGAAGCGCTGTGCCAGCCCCACGGCATATTCCCCCTTGCCGCAACCCAGTTCCAGCACGATGGGGTTATCGTTCTTGAAATACTCCTCATTCCACTTGCCGCGCATGGGACAGCCGCCCTGCTGCGTTACTACCGCAAAGGGGAACTGGAACACACACTGCATGCGCTCCATGTCGGCAAATTTCTTGAGTTTGTTCTTTCCCATTCTTGTCTCGGTTTTATTTGATGGCGATCTTGTGGCTCTTGCCGTTGAGCACGACCACATAGAATCCAGCCTCCAGTTCTTGGCGGTTAATGCCCGTAGTGAGTTCGATCGAGCGGGTAATGCCGTTCATGGCGCTCACTTGGGCGGTGCCCTCGTGACGAGTGTCGATGCACAGGGTGTGTCCCTCGACCCACACGCGGTCGGCCATGGCGCTCAGGTCCTCGATGCCCGTGCTGTTACGCACCTGGGCGGTGCAGATGTCGGCATACCATGCCGCATCGTCGTCATCGGCGAGCACGATGTTGGACAGCACGATTTGGCTCTCGTTGGCCAGGGCATTGTCGGCACGCACGGTGATGGTGAACACGGCAGCCTCGCTGTCAAAGCTCAGGCTCTTGGCCGAGTAGAGCACGGTGCGCGAGGTAACCTCGTCCACATCGTTGGTTTCGCCCGTGTGGTTGCGGTCAGCCTTGCTCTCGACCAGCGTCAGGCCGTCGGGCAGGGTGATGTCACACTGCAGGGCGCTATAGTTGGCGGCGTTGTCGAGGGTAACGGCCAGCGTGCGCACTTCGCCGGGACGCATGTCCACGTCGTCGAGGTGCAGGCGGTCGTTGACGTTGATGTGGGCAGGTGCATTGGCGCCACCGGTCATGATGATCTTGATGATGGCATTGATGTCGGCGATATTGATCTCGCCGTCCTCATTCACGTCGGCACGCATCAAGGTGCCCTCATCATATTCGGTACCCTGGATAATCCTTACAATCACGTTCACGTCGGCAATGTTCACCTCGCCGTCGAGGTTCACGTCACCCTTGAGCCAGCCGGCGTCAAACAGGAACTCCTTCCATTGGTCAGCCTCCTGATAGAGGGCCGAGGAACTCGAGGGCACCGTCAGGGGCACTCGGTTTTGTGCCACGCCTTGCCACACGTTCTCGCCCAGCGCGGGCACCTCGGTGGCATTGCTGGTAATGGCCGTCATGCCTATCATGCCCGCCATCGAGCGTGTGCCCAGCCATGTTACTGTAGCGGGGAGCTCAACCACCGACATCTGGTCGATGTTGTATAATGCGTAGTCGCCCAGTGTCCTCACACCGGTCATGTCGAGCGCGTTGAGGCCTGTGCCGGCAAAGAGGTAGTCGCTGAGTTCGGGAACGTTTCCGCCCAGTGTGATTCTGTCGAGTGCCGAGTCATACATGAAGGCGCCCTTGCCCACGTTCTTGACGCTCGACGGCAACTTGGCCTGGACTACAGGAGTGAGAACCACTGCCCAATCGCCCAGCTCGTTAAGGCGGTTACTGCTCGACAAGTCCAATTCGGTGACACCGGTGCCAGCCAGCGAGCGCTCTCCCATGCTCTGCAGGGCATTACCCAGCTTGACGGTCGTCAATGCGGGGCAATCCATCAGCGCCGTGGCGTCAATCTGCTGTAACTGGCTCGAGGATGCCACCTGCAGGGCGGTGAGTGCCGTGCAGCGCATGAACGCGCCGCGGCCCACCTTCTTCACGCTGGCGGGCAAAGTGACCGTCTTCAATGCCGAGCAGGCGGCAAAGGCATAGTCACCGATGCTGTCGAGCGTGGTGGGGAACGTCACTTTTGCCAGCGCTGAGCAGCCGGCAAAAGCAGCCTTGCCGATCCACTTGAGCGATGACGGCAGTTTGACGTTTTGCACCGTCTTGCCGCCAAACGATCCTGCGGGCAGCTCGCCGGCAGCAAAATCCTGCTGCCAGTAGTGGCGGTCGGCTGTGCGGCACGACACCACGTTAACGTTGGTCAAGTCGACCGTCGTGAGCTTGTGCAGCTGGTCGGCAATGAAATAGAAGTCCTCGGCATTCATCGTGCCGGTAACCGTCAGTGAGGTCACATTCAGGTCGCTGACACGGTCGGCCAATGTGCCTGCAGTGTTGTTCACGTCCAGGGCGTGTGCCTGCAGGGCCAATATGGCAATTATCGCTATGATGATTCTTTTGCTCATGTTTTTTAATGGCTTTAAACGTGCAAATATAAACTTTTTTCTTGAATCCATCATTTGTTTTAACATAAAATGCGCGATAATGGGTGAATCGTGGATTTTTTATAAAAGAAAAGCGCCGCTACCGTGTCAGGTAGCAGCGCTAAATCTTTAACGAATCGCAGTAACGATTCAGGCTAGGTCATTCATCATTTGATGACCTTGCTGGTTGTTGTCGAACCATCGGTATAGGTGGTTACCACAACGTTGATACCCTCGAACGGAGTATCGCTCTCCTGGCCGGCTACATTGATGTAGCGCACCTTGGCAACTTCCTTCTGGGCTGTGATCTGGCTGATGGCCGAACTGTTGTTGACAGTGGCAGTTGCATCGTCAGCGATGAGGATGGCGTGCTCTGGCGTGATGAGCATCACGTTAGCCAGCTTCAACTCAGAGCTCATGCCGTCGAAGGTCTCGTCGGCAGCGACGGTCAGGCGAACAACACCGCCGTCATTCACATACCTGTCGAGCGTCATCGAGACGTTGATGAGCGTGTAGACGTTGGTCTCGACATCGTGCTGGATGCTGTAGCTCTCGTGCTTGTTGCCATCGGCGCTTTCGGCAGCAACGAGTTTCAAGCCCTGCGGCAGTACGAGTTCGCACTGCATGGCAATGTAGTCGTTTCCGCTGCTGTTGAGGGTTACGTCAACCGTGCGCGTCTCACCAGCACGCAGTGCCAAGTCATTGATCGTCAGGTGGTCGCTTGTGCTCGGGAACTGAGCGGCGAGCAAGGCACCGATGCGATGCAGCAACATGCTCTTGCTGCCCGACAACAGTTTGTCGATCAAGGTGGTGACGTCGGCAATGTTGATGCTGCCATCGGTATTGCAGTCGGCATTCCTTAGGTTGATTTGAATGTCGCTGCCCAGCAGATAGTCGATCAGGGTGGTCACGTCGGCGATGTTTACAGCGCCGTCACCATTGACGTCACCAAGCAGGACGTCTTCTTCCTGGAAGAAGAAGTTCATCCATTGGTCAGCCACGCGGTAGAGCGCGGTGCTCTCGCTGCTGGGAGCAATCAGGGGCACGCTGGGCTGATTCACGCCCGCCCATACATTAATACCCAGCTCGGGTACCGATTCGGCATCGGTCTTGAGGACCTTCATGCCCGTCATGCCGGCCATAGCATAGTCGCCCAGATACTCGATGGTCTCGGGCAGACGCATGGTGTCGATGTTGGCAGTCACATTATAGAAGGCATAGTCGCCAATGGTGACAACATCCTTCTTGAGCAGGTCGCCGGCATTGAGATTGCCGTCGCCGGCAAAGGTATAGGCCTTGATGTCGGTCAGTGTGTGGACAGGAGTGGGAGCGCCACGGCGGCGGCCACCCACGTCTTCACCGGCACGGCCACTGTCATTGCCCTCGTGGCCAATGCCAGGCAGTGTCACCGTGGTGAGCAGCGGGTTGTGGGCCAATGCACCCTCGCCCAGGTAAGTCATGCCGTCGCTCAAGTCCAGGCTCGACAGGCTGGTCTGGGCAAATGCCCAGTCGCCCACGGTGCCCACGGTCAGCGACTTGATGTCGATGTTCTCGAGGCCCGAATTGATAAAGGCCTCCTGGTCGATGCGGTACAGATGGCATGCGGGGTCAAAGGTGATGCCCTTCAACGCTTTACAGCCGTTGAAGGCTCCCTCATAGATGTATTCCACGCCAGCGCCCACAGTGACGTCGCTCAACGTATTGGCGCCCAGGAAGGCGAAGCTTCCCACAACCCTGGAGTTGATGGTGGCGCTGGTCAGTGCCTCGCAGCGCGAGAACACGCCCTTGCCCATGTCGATAATGGCCGATGACAGCTCGATGCTGGTCAAGCCACTGCCGGCAAAGGCATAGTCGCCAAGATATACCAGTGTTGACGGCAGGGTCACGCTCTGGAGAAGGTCACAACCGGCGAATGCGGCATAGCCAATCGATTGAATCCCTGCAGGCAGCGATACGCTGGTCAGCTTTTTGCCAAAGAATGCGGTGCGGGGCACCTCGTTGGCGCCATAGGCTGTCACCGTGCCATACAATGCCTTCCCGGTGTTGTAGGGGAGAATGGTGGCTTGGCTCAGGTCGATGGCAGTGAGCTCGGTCAGTTGCTCGCTGATGAACAGGAAGTCGCGGGCATCCATGGTACCCGTAACGGTCAGTTCAGTGATCTGGGTGTCGCTCACGCGTTCCGACAGGCCGCCAGCGGTATTGACGACAGTCAGAGCATGGACGCTCACAGTAGTAACGGCTGCCATAAGCAGCATAAAAAACAATTTGCGCATATCGTTTTTAATCTTAGTTTCGACTATTTAACCCGCAAAAGTAAACATTTTTATTGGCCCGCAATATGATTTAACGATTTTTAGGTTTTACGCCTACTTGAAATACCAAGTTTGGGAGCGTTATTCTATTCTAATCAAAAGAGGTAGCCGTTTTCTGAAAGTTCTTCCTTGCTGCGCTCCTTGCTGTGGAGACCTACGGGCTCCACGATGGCATCGCCGTTTCTCTTTACGGTAACCCTGACGAGCAGGTTATCGCCGCCGTTGGGGTGATCCACAAAGTTCATCGATGGCATGGTGATGTGGTGTACACCGCCAAACCAGCGGTCGTCCCACGCGTGAACATGGCCCCAAAACGCGATGGTAGTGTTCCAGTCGGCCAGTTTATCCAGGATGTAATACAATTCCTCGCGGCAATAGGTCGAGGCGAACTCGTTCAACGAAGGCCTGAAGATATTGGTGTGGGTAAAGGTGAATGTGTTGCGAATCTCCTTTTGGTCGCGTTGGAAGAAACCATTCTCAATTTCATCAATCTGATAATTGCCAAGCGTACCATTGGCCGAGTCCAGGAAGATGAATCGGTCGTAAGACGTGTCGTTTTCGCAGATTACCCTTACAGTGAATTCGTAGAATGAAGATTTGAACAGTCTGCAATACAGTGCCCATCCATTGTGGGTGATGTCGTGGTTGCCAACCACTGGATAAAACGGCAGGGCACTTGGGAAGATGGAAGGTTTATCTAACGTATAAATGTTTTGGGTTCGTGGATCAATATATGATGTTGTATCGACAATGGGCTCACCATCTTCATTGACATAAGGAACAAGGTATTTTTCCATCCATTTGTCTGTCGCTTCCTGTATCGCTCTCTCGGTGTTACTGTAATATTCTGCCTTGGTGTCGGCAAGGTCACCCAAGTGGCAATAGAAGAGGTCGCCATATTCGATGCCGATTTCAAGCATTTCTTCAAGTCGGCCCGGGTCTGCTGTGATGTGGCTATCGCTGCCCACCAGGAACGAATACTCCTGAACGGTATCGGGCAGCATTTTGTCCCAAGCCATCTCAAAGAAGGAAATGTTGACCATTGATTGCTTCACGCGATCGTCAACGCTGGTGTTGCCGATGAGCACACCTGTCGGGCTCACCTTTTCACATGAGGTGAAAGATATGTTTGCTGCCACCAGTGCCAAGGCAGCCATAAAGATGTATGATTTTGACTTTTTCATTGTTATATCTTGTTTTTCAATTATCGCTCTACAGTTCTCAGTCGCCGTCTGCCAATTAGAAACTAGAAACTAGGGACTAGAAACTAAATTATTTCCATCGATAAATAATACCTACTTTTCCTGTTGTCTCATATTTGCTCGCCAGCTGGCTCATCGAGCCGGCGGGGCGCACGTTGAACTCGCCAAAGAATTTCCATGTGGGGTTGAACCTGTAGTAGAAGTCCACGCCCCAGTTGATGTTCCAGTTCTCGTAGTAGAAGTCATCATAATTGCGGAACAGCAGACCCACATTCCAGTGGTTGGTGCGAGGCCGCAGCGAAGCATGGGCGCCGAAGGTCAACGTCACCGGTTCGGTGTAGTGGGAGCCCATCATGTTATAGTTGATAAACGAGCCGCCAAGGGTGATGTCCCAGTAGCCGCGTTCAAACCTGAGTGACATGTTGCCCACATTCTCGGTGGTGTTGAACCGGTGGTAATTGTTGAACATGTATTCTGCCGAAGCGAACATGTGGAATGACTTGATTTTCAGGTGATATTCGCCCTTGGCCTTGAACCCGTACAGTTGCTTGGTGTACTGCAGGTTTGCGCCACCGTCAACACTCCAGTGGTTGTTGAAGTAATGCTTGTAGTGCAGCGTGTTGCCGATGCATGGCCCGACGATGATGTTCTTGCCCGACGTCAGCGAGACCGAGGCTTCGTTCTTGTTCTCCCCGTCAAAGGTGTGATCGCCGCTATAGTATTGTGCTGCGGCATAACCCATTGTTAAAGAGAATATTAAAAATAGAATAATGCGTTTTATTACAATCATTTTATACACTTGTATTGGATGGATAGTTGAATTGTTGAGTGTGCAAAATTAGTATTTTTTTTGATAGCAAATAGCTATTCTACCATGTTTTTTGTCATTCAGGACACTGAAAGTGTGCCTGTTGCGAAAAAATAACTACTTTTGTGCCCAAAATGAAAATGATAGATTTATGACGCTCTTAATGATTAATATTAAGTCATTGCTCATGCTGGCCATTCTGGCGATTATTGCCGTATCCTGTGCGAAAATCTTCTCCAAGGGTGCCAGCAACGCCAAGGCCCTTGTTGCATTTTCCAATGTGGGCGTGGACGAGTTCCAAACCTTCATCGCCAACCCGGTCGTACAACTGCTCGATGTGCGCACGCGTGATGAGTTTGACGAGGGACACATAGCTGGAGCCACGCTCATCGACGTGAACGACAGCACCTTTGTCGAGCAGGCGATGGCCGTCATCGACAAGCAGCGTCCGGTCGCCGTCTATTGCCGCAGTGGCCGTCGAAGCGCTCGTGCCGCCAATCTGCTCACCAACCAGGGTTGCCAAGTGACCAACCTTGTCGGTGGCGTCATGGCATGGCAGGATGCCGGTAAAGAACTGGTGAAATGACCGATACCCGCAAGCATTACCATGTGGTAGCTGCCGTCATCGAGGTAGACGGCAAGGTGCTGTGCATGCAGCGCGGCGTGACGCGTTATCCCTATACCAGCCACATGTGGGAATTCCCAGGCGGCAAAATCGAGCCCGGAGAGACTCCCCAACAGGCCCTGCACCGTGAGTTGCTCGAGGAAATGAACATGGACGTGGCGGTCCATGAGTTACTGGCCACCGTCACTCACGACTACCCCGATTTCACCATTACCCTGGCCGCCTATCGCTGCACGGCCAATGACAAGGCATTTGTCATGCGGGAACATGCCGCCAGTTGCTGGCTGCCGTGGGCCGACCTGCCGTCGCTCACCTGGTGCGCCGCCGACGCCCGCCTGATAGAACAATTTAGAGAGCACCGCTAACACTAATGCGGATACTCTCTAAACTCTAAGCCCTAAGCCCTAAGCTCTAAACTGCGAGCACCGCGAGCACTAATGCGGATGCCCTCTCTAAGCTCTAAACCCTAAACTCTAAACTGCGAGCACCGCGAGCATTAATGCGGATGCTCCCTAAACTCTAAACCCTAAACTCTAAACTAAATAAGGAGGCTACTCATTTGAGGAGCCTCCTTATTTATCTCACGCTTCCAGGTCGATGTTGAATTGCTCATGCCAGGGCAGTCCCTGCTTGTTGAGCACTGCCAGGAACGGGTCGGGATCAAACTCCTCGACGTTGTGCACACCGGGTTTGCGCCACAGTCCCTTGAGGAACATCATCGCACCCGTCATGGCGGGCACGCCCGTGGTGTAGCTCACGGCCTGCATTCCCGTCTCCTCGAATGCCTTGTGGTGGTCGCAGTTGTTGTAGATGTAGTAGGTCAACGGCTTGCCTTCCTTGTCCAGACCGCCGATGCGGCAGCCGATGCTCGTCTCGCCGGTGTAGTTCTCGCCCAGGTCCTGAGGGTTGGGCAGCACGGCTTTGAGGAACTGCAGCGGCACGATTTCCATGCCCTGGTAGTTGATAGGCTCGATGCTCGCCATGCCGATGTCCTGAATCACGCGCAGATGGGTCAGGTATTCTTCGCCGAAGGTCATCCAGAACCGTGCGCGCCTGATGGTCGGGAAGTTGATTACCAGCGACTCCAGCTCCTCGTGATACATGAGGTAGCTCTCACGCGGGCCAATCATGGGGTAGGTGAGGGGCTTGTGGATTTCCAGCGCGCCGGTCTCTACCCATTTGCCGTTCTCCCAGTAGCGGCCCTTTTGGGTGATCTCGCGGATGTTGATTTCGGGGTTGAAGTTGGTGGCGAAAGCCTTGCCATGGTTGCCGGCGTTGCAGTCCACGATGTCCAGCGTGTGCATCTCGCTGAAGTGGTGCTTGGCGGCGTATGCCGTATAGACGCCGCTCACGCCCGGGTCAAAGCCGCAGCCCAGGATAGCCGTCAGGCCGGCCTGCTCAAAGCGCTCACGGTAAGCCCATTGCCAGCTGTACTCGAAATGGGCCTCGTCGCGCGGCTCATAGTTGGCGGTGTCCAGGTAGTGGACTCCGCAGCGCAGGCAGGCCTCCATGATGGTCAGGTCCTGATAGGGCAGGGCCAGGTTGATGACCATGTCGGGTTTGTGGCGGTTGAGCAGAGCCACGAGCTGGTCCACGTCGTCGGCATCCACCTGGTCAGTGGTGATGTTGTCCTTGCCGATGGCTTTGGCCACAGCGTCACACTTGGCGCGGTTGCGCGAGGCAATCACGATCTCGTTAAACACGTCAGGGTTTTGCGCGCACTTGTGGGCGCACACGGTGCCGACACCACCGCAACCAATGATAATGACTTTACTCATATTCAGTTGTAATATTAAGATTTGTGGGCAAAGATAAGCGTTTTTCTTGACCGAAACAAATAATGCACTCTAAAAATTCCCTTGAGGCGGCCTCATCAGTTCCCGTTGGTCGATAAAAAAGGTATGATTATCGAATTTATTTGTCCCGTTTGCGACATTTCAAGTACCTTTGCACCATCAAATCACACATTAGAAAACTATACAATATAATGAAAAGAATCTTATTCATCCTGATTGCTGTGAGTGGTATATTGCCGCTTGCATCGCGGGCTGCAGTCATCAACGGTGTGTTGGTGGACTCGCAGGACACGACCGAGCTGATTGAAGCTACCGTCAAACTGCTTATGGCCAATAAGGACAGCACCATGGTCAAGGGCACCACGACCGACATGAACGGAGTGTTCAACATCAAGGGGGTCAAGGCCGGCAAGTACCTGCTGCGCTTCTCCTATCTGGGCTACAACGATGTCATCAAGCACGTGACCGTCGGCGAGGACGGCCGCGACGTGAACATCGGTGTGGTTAAGATGGACCCCAATACGATTATGCTCAAGGAGGCTGTGGTTGTGGGACTCAAGAGCCCCATCACGGTCAAGGAGGATACCATCGAGTTCAATGCCGACACCTATAAGACCCAGGCCAATGCCGTGGTCGAGGACCTGCTCAAGCGCCTGCCGGGCGTTGAAGTGGGCAGCGACGGCAAGATTACCGCCAATGGCAAAGAGGTGAAGAAAATCCTCATCGACGGCAAGGAATTCTTCAGCGACGACCCCACGGTGGCCAGCAAGAACATTCCCGCCGAGATGATCAACAAACTCCAGGTTATCGACCGCAAGAGCGACCTGGCTCGCCTGACGGGTGTGGACGACGGCGAGGATGAGACCGTCATCAACCTCACCGTCAAGAAGGGCATGAACAACGGATGGTTCGGCACGGTCAACGCGGGTTATGGAACCGATGACCGCTATGCCGGCAACGTGATGATCAACCACTTCCGCGACGGTAACCAGTTTACCATCCTGGGAGGCGGCAACAACGTCAACAATCTGGGCTTCGGTGACGGCGCATCGGGACGCTTCCAGCGCTTCGGCGGCGACCGCGGCGTGACCACGTCCCAGTATGCGGGCATCAACTTCAACGTCGGCAGCAAGGACGACGAGCACTTCCGCGTGGGCGGTGACATCATGTACAGCCACAGCGACCGCGATACCCGCACCAGCACGGCGCGGCAGAATCTGTTGACCGACTCGGTCAGCTACTACGATGCCAATACCGCCGCTCGCGACAAGGGACACAACCTGCGCGGTGACTTCCGTCTCAAGTGGGAGGTGGACAGCAACAATACCCTGGAAATCAGGCCCAACTTCTCGTTCAATTTCAACAAGAGCTCGCGTGCCGACTCCTCGATGACCCGTGCCGGCGATGCCGTGTTGACGCCTGTGAACCGCAGCTTGAGCAACTTCTTTAACGACGGCAAGAGCTATGAGTGGGGAACCCGCCTGATCTATAACCACAAGGTGGCCAGCCACCCGGGACGCAGCCAGAGCTTGATGCTCAACTACGGCTACAGCAATGTGCGGGAGGACGCTGACACCTACACCGACAACACCTATTATCTCTTGGACGGCAATAACCAGCTCATTGACCAGACGGCCAACAATCGCCGCAAGACGCATAACTTCACGGGCCGCATCTCGTGGACCGAGCCCATCGGCGACGTCAAGAACGCCCGTTTCCTGGAATTCTCTTATCGCGGCAACTACCGCTACACCACGAGCGACAAGATGGTCTATGACAACGAGCGCACAGGTGCTTGGCCTAGTGGTGCTATCACCGATTCTGTGTGGAACGAGGGCTTGTCCAACAGTTTCCGCAACACGTTCTTCAACCAGGAGTTCAGTGTGGGATTCCGTCAGGTGCGCAAGGCCTATAACCTCAATGTGGGCCTCAGTGTCAACAGCGCCATGTCCAAGAGCAAGGACCTCATCAACAGCGCACGCAACATCAAGGAGCGCTGGGCTTGGTCGGTGGCTCCCTATGCGCGTTTCCGCTACAAGTTCACCGATACGCGCAACCTCAATTTCTTCTACCGTATGCGCGCTAACCAGCCCAGCATCACCCAGTTGCAGCCTGTTGCCGACGAGAGCAACCCGTTGAACATCATCATCGGTAACCCCGAGTTGAAGCCCACCTTCAACCACAATATCAACTTGCGCTTCGGTGACTTTGCCCAGGGTGCCCAACGCAGCATCATGGCGATGGCCAATGTCGACTTTGCCCAGAACAGCATCGTCTCGACCGTGACCACCGACGAAGTCACTGGTGGCCGCATCACGAGCTACACCAATGTGGGCGGCGTGTGGAGCGCCATGGCGATGAATATGTTGAGCTTCCCCTTCGGGGCCAGCAAGGTATGGTACTTCACCAGCCACATGTTCACCCGTTACGGGGTCACCAAGAGTGTCACCGACGGTGTCGAGAACCGTAGCAACACCTGGATGATCAACTATTCGCCGGGTCTGGCCTTCCGCAACAGCGTGTTTGACATCGAGTTGCGTCCCCGTTACAGCTTCCAGAACACCACCACCTCGGCCCTCAAGTCCAACACCCGCAACATCCACACCTGGGGCGGCAATTTCGACGGCACCTATTCGGCCCCCTTCGGCCTGGTCATCAGCACCGACCTGCGCTACAGCACCACTAGCGGTTACAGCGCCGGCTACAACAGCGACCAGTGGATCTGGAACGGCTCCATCGCTTATCAGTTCCTGAAAGAGAAACAGGCCGCCGTGACCTTCTCGGTCTATGACATCCTGGGACAGCGCAAGAACATCTTCCGCAACGTCACCGGTGACTACATCGAGGACGTCTTCTACAACTCCCTGGGACGCTATGGCATGGTGACCTTCACCTACCGCTTCAACACCTTCAAGAAGGGTGAGCAGCCCAAGGACCGCAACGCCGACCGATGGGGTGGCCCTGGCCGCTTCGGCCCTCCGGGTGGCGGCCCTGGCGGACGACGCCCCTTCTGATGACGTGATCGGCCCGAAGGACCATTACCTCACACGAGAATTCAACGAGACGCAAACCCTTGCGTCTCGTTTTTTTGCCCCATAGTTGGCGTGAGAACTCGGCCTCTTGCGATGCTAACAGCATAAATACCAATTAAAAACGGTAATGATGTCCCTGTCGCCATCGAAATAAACTAGTATTTTTTACAAAAAAATATCAATTTTTTTTGCTGGTTACAAGAATTGTTGTAATTTTGCCTTCGAACTATATAGTAGATAATTGGCTAGCGATTATTAAGTACTTTGAGATGAACTGTTTACGCAATTCCCGACTACAGGCTCTAGCGACCATCGCTTGGAGTTTGATTTCGTGTCAGGCTGATGATAGCCACATGCCGCCGGGTCCTCATTTATAAAATATGTGTAGGAGACTGTTCTAATTAAAGAAGATCGCACATTTAGAGAAGAAATAGAGAAATAGAGTAAGATTAATCCGAAACGATTTGAGAGATTGAAACAGACCGACCCAATTATGCCAAAATATTGATAACGAGATTATTATTTAATTTTTTATTATTAACTTTTTTAAAATTTGTTTCTATTATGAAGAAATTTTTGTTTACTCTTGCTGCTCTGTTGATGGCAGGTAGTGCCTTCGCCGACAACTATCTGTACATTGCAGACTTTGAAGTAGCAGAAGCTGAACTCGGTACCGAGATCGCTGTGCCCGTTAAGGCTCACTTCGACAACCGCGTATCTGCTTTCGAGCTCTGGATCACTCCTCCCGAGGGCATGGAGATCGTTGACTTCGAGGCTGGTGCCGACATGAAGGGTATGAAGTACTACAACCAGCGCGGTCGTGAGGGTTCTATCGATGCTTCGATCACTACTCTCGACAACATGCACTTTGTTGCTATCACCAGCGCTACCACCGTTGGTTACTATCAGCTCGAGGATGGTACCTGGGCTCCCTACCTGGCTATCAAGTGGGAACCGGGCGACTACGAGGAGATGCTTATCCTCTACGTTGAGGTAGCTGAAGACTTCGCAGGTGGTGAGGTAAGTGTTCGCACTATGCCCGCTTCTGGTGAGGATCCCCGTGGCAACACTTGCCCCAAGGGTGAGGACTGGACCTACGTTAACAACATCACCGTTGAAGGCGCTGTTCCTCCCGTTCCCGAGGTAACCGAGAAGCCCGTCATCACTTACGAGGAAGTTGAGGGTGGTGTAAATGTAACCGCTACCGGTGCTGGCCACATCTGCCTCTATGTTGAGGACGTGCTCGTTGCTGAGGGTGAGGGTGTTGCTGAGTACTTCATCGCTAGCACTGAGCTCGAGGAAGAGTATGGTGTAAGCGCTACCGCTCAGGAGGAAGGCAAGGAAGTCAGCGAGTATGCACTGGCTACCATCTACGTTCCTGGTCTGCCCGTTGTTCCCGAGGTAACCGAGAAGCCCGTCATCACCTACGTTGACGATCCCGAGGCTCAGACTGTAACCGTTACCGCTACCGGTGCTGGTCACATCTGCCTGTACTGGGACGACATGCTCCAGGCTGAGGGCGAAGGCACCGCAGAATGGGTAATTCCTTACGGTGACGATCCCGAGGGTGAAGAGTATGGCATCAGCGCTACCGCTCAGGAAGAGGGTAAGGAGATCAGTGAGTATGCACTGGCTACCATCTTCGTTCCTGGCAAGGAGGTAACTCCTCCCGAGCCCAAGGAGCTGACTGGTGACATCGTTCTTAGCGAGCCCACCGAGGACGGTATCGTAACCGTTACCTACACTGGTGACGAGGACGTAACCGTTGTTGTAACTGTTAACGGCGTTGAGGTTGATGGCGACATCGAGCTCGAGGAAGGTGAGAACGTAATCGTTGTTACCGTAACTGCTCCCGGCTATGAGCCCATGGAGGAGACCTTCGTTGTTGAGTACAACCCCGGCACTCCCGTTGAGCCCACCTATGAGGGTTACTGGATCGTCCTCATCGACAAGGACGGCAACGAGATTCCTTATAAGCTCAATGCTGGTGAGAACACCGACTATTCTACCACCGTATCTCTCGACTATGATGTATTTGGAACCTTCGACTTCTATGGTGGCGCAGAGCGTCCCGTTGTTGGTTTCTACTTCATCGTTGACGACGTGAAGTATGGTGCTCCTGAGGACATGACCGCTACCGTTCTGGGTACCGCTCTTGACAATCCTCTGGAGGAGGGTATGAACTACTACACCGTACCCGTAGGTTACAGCTACACCCTCGGTATCTTCGTAGATGACATGACTGGTGACTTCTACGTATACGCTGCACAGGGTGGCTTCACCGGTGTTGACGAGCTCGCTAACGGCAAGACCGTTGCTGGCGTTCGCTACTTCAACATGGCTGGCCAGGAGATGAACGAGGCTAACGGCACCACCATCGTCGTTACCACCTACACCGACGGCACCACCAGCGCTGTTAAGGTGATCAAGTAATCATCCCCTTAAGGACTAATTAAAAAGGCGACCTCCTCACGAGGTCGCTTTTTTTTTTATCCCATTCCCTCCCTATCCATATCCATTCATCCCTATTCGTGCTCATTCGTGGCCATTGCTGGCCATTCGTGTTAGAAGTCGCCTGTTGTTCATATAATTCATGTTCATTCGTGGTCATTACTGGCCATTCATGTTCGATGCCACCTGTCGTCCATATAATTCATGCACATTCGTGGTCATTACTGGCCATTCATGTTCGATGCCACCTGTCGTCCATATAATTCATGCACATTCGTGGTCATTTCTGGCCATTCGTGTTAAATAGACACCTGTCGTCCATATAATTCATGCCCATTCGTGCTCATTGCTGGCCATTCGTGTCTATATAAGTTTCAGCGGCTGTCCAGTCCCGTCCAGTGAATGATGAATATTTTCGGTAGTTGGGAAAGAAATATTCATTTATGTTTTGTGGGATTCCTAAAAACTATATAACTTTGCCATCTAATTTAAGGCAGCCCTTTTGCGGGCTTACTGTGGTGCAGAGATATGAACAAACGGATTTCGATGATGGAATTCATTGTCTATCAGTCGCTTGGCGTGGTTTGTCGAGCGGCCGCGGAGACATTGGGTGCCATTTTTTGTTATATCTTTCCTCTTTTGTCCGGCGAAGCTTATTTCGACCGGAGCTGTAAACAAACAAACTTTATATAATTACTATTTAATCAACTCAAAAAAATGAAAAAATTTCTAACCTTTTTCTTAACAGCCCTGCTGACATTCTCCGTCGGCTGGGCCGCAACAGTAACGTTTAATTCGAGTAACGATCATGGTTCCACTCAGGATCAATCTGCTGATAGCATGTCCAAAGATGGTATTACTATTAGTAGCACTACAGCTGGTTTGGGCTATTCTCCATATCGTTTTTACAGTGGTGGAACCACAACTATATCTTCAACTGTTGGGAATATAACTTCGGTTGTATTTACTTGTTCTACAGGAAGTTATAGTAATGCATTATATTCTTCTACATTCAATCCAGGATATGTAACACAAAATGATGTCACTGTTACTTGGACAGGAAATGCGGCTAGCTTTACAATTAAAGCTTCAGCTCAGTTCCGTGTAGTTAAGATAGTAGTTACCACTGCTGAAGGCTCCACCGTCACCGCTCCCACGATCACGCCTGATGGTGGCGATATCTTGGCTTCTCAGCAAATATCCATGAGTGCTGAGGATGGTGCAAGCATCTATTACACCATTAATGGCAATAATCCCACGACCTCTTCGACATTGTACACGGCTCCCTTTACTTTGAACAGCGGCGCAACAGTAAAGGCCATCGCAGTTAAAGACGGCGTGAGCAGCACTGTGACCTCCGCTACCTTCAATGTGGTTGCCGGTGTGCCCACCATCGCTGCGGCATTAGCTTATGGAAGTGGACAGTTTATCTTCGCTGGCGAAGCGGTTGTAACCTATCAGAATGGACGAAACGTATGGATTCGTGATAATAGTGGCAGCGGATTGATTTACCGTAATTCTGGAGAGACCAGTGCCTTTAATAATGGCGATATCCTTAAGCCAGGCTGGAAGGCTAGCAATACGACTCATCAGCAAACGCCAGAATTTGGCAGTCCCTCGGGTGTTACTTACTTGCGCAATGATGGAACTGTTGCTCCAGAACCCTTGGACGCACTTACTGTTGGCGATGTCAATAAGTATGTTTCAATGAGCAACGTGACAGTTACTAGTGTTGATGGCGATAACTATTATGTCAATAATGCCACTGGATATTGTCTGCGTAAGCAATTCACTAATGTTTCACCTACCTTGACTGTAGGTAAAACCTATAATGTGGTGGGTGTAGTTTGGAACTATAATGGATTACCCGAGTTGTATCTTATCTCGGCCGAGGAGGTTGTTACTGGTGACCCCACGATTACACTTGACCCCACGTCCCTGACCATCGACGACAGCGGTACGAACAACTCCTTCACGGTAACGGCCCGCAACCTGCATGAAAATGATAATGGTAACGTGAGTGTGACTCATAATTGGGTCTTCAACACCAACCTCACGTCAAGCACAAACAGTATCGCCAATTGGAACGGCATTCAGGGTTTCAATCGGAATTATAGATCGGTAGACGGCACCGTTACTGTGACCTATAATGGCCGTGCCCTCTCCGCAACCGACACTTACACCGTTGCTACCGAAGGTGCTAGCCAAACACTCACGGCGACCTATGTGCCCAGCCTCTATATCGTCGGCAATTTTGGCAATGCTGGTTGGAACTATTCGGCCGATGCTGCCACTCCGATGACCAACGATGGCAACGGCATCTATACTGCTACGCTGGACATTCCCGCTAACAGCTATATCCTGTTCTCCAGGAAAAGTGGTGAAACCTATAACTGGGATACCAACCGATACTTCATCGGAGCTGTGATGGACAATGGACAAGATTGGGTATACGGTGTCAACGCGCTGCCTGGCTTGCTCGACACCGACCCGTCGAATCCTAGCAAGTATCGTCCCATCAAATTCCCCGAGGGCGGCACCTACACCATCACCATCGATGCCAATAACTATACCTTCAACATCACCAAGGAGGTTCCCCTCCCCGGTGACTTTGTACTCGTAACCGACGACAGTCAACTCGCCGAAGGCAACGAGATCATCATTGTGAACAGCGGCACTGCAGGCGAAGCCAAGGCCCTGAGCACCACCCAGGGTAACAATAACCGTCCTGCTACTAATGTGACCGTTCGTTCGATCTTGGCGGTAACTGCAACCGATGAGACCCAGATCATTACCCTTGAGCGAGCTGAGGGTGATAACCCGGGTTGGTACTTCAACGTAGGCAATGGTTATCTCTATGCGGCCAGCAATACTGCCAATCACCTGAAGACCCATAATACCACCGCGGATTCTAAGGTGGCCATCTCAATCGGTGATGATAATATTGCCAGCATAGTGTTCCAGGGTCAGTACTCGCATAATGTGATGCAGTATAATCAGGGAAGCACCCTCTTCTCGTGCTATGAAACTGCTAGCCAAAGCCCCGTCTATATCTACCAGCGCACTGCCCAGAATGCTTCCTTGAGTGCCGACAAACAGCACATCACTCTGGTGACCCCTGCTGGTGCCGACGAGAGCGAGCCCCAGACCTTCACCGTCACGGGCTCTAACCTGACCGAGAATGTTATCCTCACAGTAGATAACCCCAATTTCGTGCTCAATCCCACCACTATTGTTCCTGAAAACGGTGCAGTTTCACAGGTTGTCACTGTGACCTATGTAGGCGAGAGCACCGTTACCGAGAATGAGACTGTTACCATCACCAGCAGCGGCAAGACCGTAGAAGTCTATGTCCACGGCAGGAAGGAAGCTACTACCCTGGCACAGATCGAGGCCTCGACCGACCTGCTGAACAAGAAGGTGGCCGTGAGCGACGAACTTATCGGCGCTTGGGCCTATGGGAACAAGCTGTGGGCTAAGGATCAAGGCAATGCCTCGATTGACAAGCGTATGGCTGCAACCGACCAGATGGATTACTTGCAACAGGAAATCTGGCATGACCAGGATGGCAATGTGTATCACCTGCAGACCGGCAGCTGGGACGAAAGCAACTGGGTTGTTCTCGACTTCAACGGCTTGAGGGGCGAAACCACTGCCGCCGCTTGTGTGGGCAAGAAACTGACCGACGTCAAGGGTACCTACAGCGATAGCAAGAACTTCACCATCACCCTGACTGATCCCGTTACCGCTACCGCCGACGCCGACGCTGCAGCCCTGTATCCCGGCTATCAGCAGAGTGGGGCTACGCACATCAATCCTTATGATTTGGGTTACAACTCATACATCCCGGCCAACTTCTACGAGAGCAACTGGAACGGCGTGGACGCCATCAACAGCAATACCTATGTTGACAACCAGAACGATGACGCAGTGATTTCGCTCTACTTCATGAATCCCAAGGCTCAAGAGGTGGCACGCATCTGGGGCGTCTGGAACGGCAATGGTGGATTTGCCGTTTACAACGAGGGCTTCTACAACCGTTTCGGCATCCATGGTGCTGTCAACGTTGGCGGTTGGGAATACAATTATGGCGGTGGTGGTGTCGCTGCCGACCTCGTGAAGGATCAGGCTTATCTGTTCCACGCTGTGGTCGCAAAGCCTGCCACCACAGGCCGCGCTGCTGCACCTGCCGCCAGCAACGATGCCGCCAGCTCGACACTGGTCATCTATCCCCTTGACCTGTCGGCTCAGGGCAGTATGACTGCTGTCAAGGACATTGTTGGTGACCGCACTGTCAAGAGCGTCAGCTACTACAACATCATGGGTGTGGAGAGCGCCCAGCCGCATGACGGCGTCAACATCGTAGTGACGCGTTACACCGACGGCTCCACCTCCACGGCTAAGGTGATGTTCTAAACCCCACCATCTCCCCACCGGGGATCAACAATCCAGGCGGCTCCCACCACGGGGGCCGCCTGTTTCTTGAAATAACCCTCCATCCCTGCCATCACTGAATAATTAAAAAAAAATCGTTTTTTCTTTGCTAATTAAAAAAATGTGACTATCTTTGCAAAACCAGATAGACCAACAATGCTTAGCACTGCTGAGGTACCTATGATGAAGAAGCTTGATGATAGCCAATGTTTAACCGCTCAGGAGGCCCCACGGTCTCCCCTTGTGGCATTACAATATCACATCAAACCAATTGATGAAAACTTTACCTGACTATGAACTATTCAATTATTACCGTGAACATGTTTAGTTTTTCCGAAACTCTTTGATAATCAAAATGGATGATAGAACCTTGAATGCAAAACTAATTACTGTGTGAATTCGTGTTTATTCTTTTTTAATAACTTAATTAATTAAAATTTGTTTCTATTATGAAGAAATTTTTATTTACTCTTGCAAGCTTGTTCGTAGCAAGTAGCGCTTTCGCAAACAGCTACTTCTTCATGGACAAGGTTGAAATTACCGAAGACATGGTCGGCCAGGAGATCACTCTGACTGTTGGCGCTGACTTCCGTGAGTTGGTAAGTGCTTTCGAGCTCTGGATCACTCCTCCCGAGGGTCTTGAGGTTGTAGACTTTGAGCCCGGTGAGGACATGCTTGGCATGCAGTACTACACCCAGCGTGGTGCTTCGCGTACTGTTGACGCTTCTGTTACCACTCTCGACAACATGCACTTCGTTGGTATCACCAGCGCTACCACCACTGGTTACTACCAGCTGGAGGATGGCACCTGGGCTCCCTACGGTGCTATTAAGTGGTTACCCGGTGTTTATGAGGAGATGATTATTCTCTACGTTCAGGTTAACGCTGTTCCCACTGGTGACTTCATGATCCGCACCGAGCCTGGTTGCGGTCAGGATCCCCGCGCTGATCAGTACGGTGGCCGCGCCGTTCCCGAGGGTGGTGCAAACCTGCCTTGGGGCGAGAGACTGCCTGAGGATACCCCCACTCTGAAGGATTGCGAGAGCCCCAGCGTAATGGGTGCAACCGGTGAGAATGGTACTTACTACATCCAGATCACTCCGGATCCCGCTACCGATGGTGCACTCCAGTACACCGTTGACGTAGAGCCCGTTAGCACCGAGACCATCGATGGTATCGTTTATCTGTACTACAACCGTGGTGCTGAGGACGTAACCGTACACGTTGAGGCTTGGACCAACGAGGGTGCTGAGTACAACGCTTCTGAGAAGGAGATCAAGGACATCGTTGTTCCCAAGCTGCCGCAGGTTGCTACCCCCAATGTAACCTACACTATGGGCGAGAACAGCATCACCATCAGCGCTTCCTGCGATACCGAGGGTGCTACCGTAGTTCTCTACGATCCCGAGGGCAACCCCGTTGCTAATCCCACTACCGTAAACTACGATCCCTATGTAGGTTATGACGCTACCTGGACCGCTACCGCTACCGCTCCCAACATGTTGGCCAGCGAGACTGGTGAGAACCACATCGTTATCGAGGCTATGCAGAAGGCTACCGTTGACAGCCCCAGCATCATGATCACTGACAGGACCGACGAGACCATTACCATCAGCATCTACCCCGATCCCGCTACCGATGGTGAGCTCGAGTATGAAGCTACCCCCGCTCCCGGTGCTAAGGCAACTGACCTGGTTTACACTCGTGGCGATGCTGACTACACCGTACACGTAAAGGCTCGTACCCTTGAGGGTCCCACCTGCCTGGCTTCTGACTGGGAGGAGAAGGACTTCACCATCGAGGCTAAGCCCGCTCCCGAGGTAACCAAGACCCCGAGCGTAACCTACAGCTACGAGAATGGTGAGCTCAATGTTTGGGCTTATGGTTCTGACGACGATGCAGTTTACACCCTGTACTGCGACGGCGTTGAGTACACCGGCGAAATGCCCATCACCTATGACATCTATGAGGGTTACAACCACACTTGGACTGCTACCGCTATCGCTCCGGGTAAGACCGTCAGCGAGATGTCAGCTGATTGCGTGATCAACATCCCCGCTGAGCCCAAGGTTTACACCACTCCCGATCCCGTTATCGGTGAGCCCGTTGTTAATGACAACAACGTAACTGTTCCCGTAACTGGTGAAGGCCACATCGTTGTTACCGTTACCATGGGTACCGAGACTCTGACCTTCGAAGGCGACAACAGCGTTAACGTTGTTATCCCCCGTGGCACTGAGGATGACTTCGCTATCATCAATGCTGTAGCTACCGCTCCGCTGCCCGCTGGTTATGACGAGGTTATGCCCGGTCGTGCTACTTCTGACCTGATCGACATCCCCGCTCTGCCCAAGCAGACCGTAGCTCCCACCATCACCCAGAAGGATGGTAAGTCTGAGTGGGATGATGATGGTAACCTGACCTATGATGGCCACTATGTAACCATCACCATCACCAACAACGACGAGGAGAATGTTGTTATCGAGTACAGCTATGACGGTGAGAACTGGGCAACCTACAATGGTCCCTTCAACATCACCGAGAATGGTGACTACGTGATCTACGCTCGCGCTACCGCCGACGGTCGTCCCGTCAGCGAGGTAGTTAGCGTTCCCGTACACGTAACTCCCGCTACTGGTGTAGTAGAGCTCGTTAACGGCAAGGCTGTTGCTGGCGTACGCTACTTCAACATGGCTGGTCAGGAGATGCAGGAGGCCAACGGTGTAACCATCGTTGTTACCACCTACACCGACGGCACCACCAGCGCTGTTAAGGTTATCAAGTAATCAACACTTGATTATCAATCAATAAAAAACGGGCGACCCCTTCGGGCCGCCTGTTTTTTTATTTCCCCGGGACAATCTGGACCGCCGCTGTCGCGGCTCCACTGGACCGGCTGGATTATTGTGGCAATCGTCCGTCCCATCCGTCCCATCCAGTATAAGCCGCCTCGGCGGCACTCCAGTCCATCCAGCTCGTCCAGCGAGTCCAGCCCCTCCAGCTCGTCCAGCCCATCCAGCCCGTCCAGCAAGTCAGTTTCTCCAGCCCCTCCAGTTTTACCGTTCTTCCACTCGATTTCTCAAAAAAAAGCATTACCTTTGCAGGTTATAATATGAAAAAGGAAGTGGAAACAAGATACATCTTCGTCACCGGCGGCGTCGTTTCGTCGCTGGGTAAAGGCATTATCGCCTCGAGCATTGCCCGTCTGCTGCTCTCGCGCGGCTTCAGTGTCACCTGCCAGAAGTTCGACCCCTACATCAACATCGACCCTGGCACGTTGAACCCCTATGAGCACGGCGAGTGCTACGTCACCGTCGATGGCCACGAGGCCGACCTGGACCTGGGCCACTACGAGCGCTTCACCAACATCAAGACCACCCGCGCCAACAACGTCACCACCGGCCGCGTCTATCAGAGCGTCATCGACAAGGAGCGCCGCGGCGACTACCTGGGCAAGACCGTCCAGATCATCCCCCACATCACCGACGAAATCAAGCGCGACGTCAAGCTGCTGGGCACCACCGGCAAATATGACTTCGTCATCACCGAGATTGGCGGCACCGTGGGCGACATCGAGGCACTGCCCTTTATCGAGGCCATCCGCCAGCTGCGATGGGAGCTGGGCAAGCGCTGCATCTGCGTGCACCTCACCTACGTCCCCTACATTAGCGCTGCCAAGGAGCTCAAGACCAAGCCCACCCAGCACAGCGTCAAGCTGTTGCAGCAAGAGGGTATCCAGCCCGACGTGCTCGTGCTGCGCACCGAGCACCAGCTGCCACCCACCATGCTCAAGAAGGTGGCACAGTTCTGCAACGTCAGCTCCGACGCCGTGGTGCAGTCGCTCGACGTGCCCACCATCTATGAGGTACCCCTCAAGATGCACGAGCAGCGCCTCGACAACATCATCCTCGAGAAGACTGGCCTTAAGGCCGAGGGTGAGCCCGACCTGGAAAAGTGGAACGAGTTCCTCGCCAAGCTCAAGGGCGCCCGCGAGGTGGTGCGCATTGGCCTCGTCGGCAAGTACGTCTCGCTCCAGGATGCCTACAAGAGCATCGACGAGAGCCTGCTGCACGCCTGCGCCTACCATGACCGCCGCCTCAAGCTCGACTACATCAACAGCGAACACATCAACGACGGCAACGTCGAGAAGCTGCTCCAGGAACATGACGGCATCGTCGTCGCCCCCGGATTCGGGCAGCGAGGCATCGAGGGCAAGTACATCGCCCTCAAGTGGTGTCGTGAGCACGACGTGCCCACCTTCGGCATCTGCCTGGGCATGCAGTGCATGGTCATCGAGTTCGCCCGTAATGTCCTGGGCATGACCGACGCCAACAGCACCGAGATGGACGCCAAGACCACCCACAACGTCATCGACCTCATGGAGGACCAGAAGACCGTCACCAACCTGGGCGGCACCATGCGACTGGGCGCCTATGCCTGCCGCGTCAAGCCTGGCACAAAAGTTGCACAGGCCTATGGCGTGACCGACATCGAAGAGCGTCACCGCCACCGCTTCGAGTTCAACGACGAGTACCGCAAGCAGTTCGAGGCGGCTGGCATGACTATTGCCGGTGAGAACCCCGAAAGCGGCCTCGCCGAGGTCATCGAGCTCACTGGCCACCGCTGGTACATCGGCACCCAATACCACCCCGAGTACTCCAGCACCGTCCTCAATCCCCACCCCCTCTTCATGTCCTTCATCGACACAATTATTGCGGACACTCCCACCGACGACCCCGCCTCACGCTAAGTCGCAGTTTTTTAATCGCCCTGGCGGGCGAGAAATTAAACAAAAATTATTATAAAATTAAACGGAATACAATAAATAAAATCGACAGATTATCAACGGTTTGAAGTCTCATTGATTGTTTGCAATGACTGCTGTAGAGCTAAATAATCGATATGCCCTATTTTATAAAATCACCGGCTTGGCGATGCAGGTGCATGCTGAATACCATCCCGGCCTGTTGGAGTCAGCATATGAGGCAGCATTGGTTTTCCTGCTCAATCGCAATGGTATAAGCAATGAGGAGCAAGTGAATCTCCCCATGTACTGGAAAGATGAGAAATTGTCAAAACACTATGTCATGGACCTGGTAGTCAATGGTGATACAATTATTGAACTGAAAGCTGTTAAGTATGTGAGCAATGAACATCGTAAACAATTGTGGAATTACATGCACCTGACTCACATGCCCTTTGGGTTGTTGCTGAATTTTGGCAATGAGAGCCTATTCAGTGAATGGTATCATCGTAAAGACGATGGAACAATCGACAAACTCACATGGCATAATAACCGAATAAATAATTTTGAAGAATTTTAAAATTGATTTTGTTTAATTTCTCCGTGCGTAGCACGGATTGAATCTAAGAAACTCAAAAACTATTATATATATGGACAAAAACACTTTGATTGGAATGTTGCTGATGGGTGTCGTGATCTTCGGATTCATGTGGCTCAATCAGCCCAGTGAGGCCGAAATGGCCGAGCGGCAGCGGCAATTGGACTCCATCGCCGCCGTGCAGCGCGCCAACGACCGTAAAGCACTCGTCACAGGCAATGTCGATACCCTCAGCACCGAGGAGCAGACCCTGCTCACCAGCGTGCTGAAGAACCTGCCTGCCGACCACGCCACCATCAACAACGAGGGCGTCATGCTCTCGCTCAAGGACGGCAAGATCGACGGCACCATCACCGTGGCCGACACCACCGTTACCTGGGACGAGGTCATCTCATCAACAAGTAAGAACCCCGCCGCCCACAACCTGGCCGTGCAGGCCGTGCAGCGCGCTCTCGACGTGTATGCCAAGAACGGCTCCTTCGCCGCTTCGTTGACGGGTAACGAGGAGTTCGTCACCCTCGAGAACGACTCTCTCAAGATCGAACTCAGCACCAAGGGCGGCATCATCGCCAGCGCGACGCTCAAGGGCTACAAGACCTACAAAACGCCCCAGCTCGTCCTGTTTGACAAGGGTGACAACGACTACAGCTTCACCCTGAGCAACAACACCCAGCGTTTCGAGACCAAGAACTTCTACTTCACACCACAAAAGCTCAACGACAGCACCGTGCTGATGAACCTGCAGCTCGACGGCGGTGCACAGTGGGGACTGAAGTACACCCTCGTGCCCGGCAGCTACATGGTGCGCATGCAGGTGGTGCAGCAGCACATGTCGCGCATCATCCCGCTCAACATCAACCTCATCGACCTGGACTGGCACCAGAAGATCTCGCGTCACGAGTTCGGCAAGCAGTTCGAGGAGCGCAACAGCGGCATCTACTACAAGTTTGCCGGTAAGGATGGGGACGTGAAGAATACCAGCGAGAACGGCACCGACGAAAAGGAAATCAAGGAGAAGCTGAAATGGGTCAGCGCCAAGAACCAGTTCTTCTCCACCGTACTGATTGCCGACAGCGTCATGAGTACCGCCAAGCTGGCCAGTGCCGACACCAAGGACACGCCCGACTACGAGGAATACCTCAAGGACATCAACGTCCACACCATGATTCCCTACTCGAGCGACCAGCCCGAGCCCGCCTCGTTCTACTTCTATCTGGGTCCCAACCGCTACCACATGCTCTCGAGCTACGACAAGTACTCCCCCAAGGAGGACCTGAAGCTCACTCACCTCATTCCCCTGGGATGGAAGCTCTTCCGCTGGATCAACACGGGTATCATCATCCCCGTCTTCGACTGGCTGGGCAAGTTCATGACCAACTACGGTCTCATCATCCTGGTGCTGACTGTCATCCTCAAGATCGTGCTCTCGCCCTTGACCTACAAGACCTACATCTCGCAGGCCAAGATGCGTTTCCTGGCCCCCGACATCGCCAAGATCAACGAGAAATATCCCAATCAGGAGGATGCCATCAAGAAGCAGCAAAAGACCATGGAGCTCTACCGCCTGGCCGGTGCCAACCCCATGGGTGGCTGTCTGCCCATGTTGCTGCAGATGCCTATCCTCATCGCGATGTTCACCTTCTTCCCCTCGAGTATCGAGTTGAGAGGCCAGTCCTTCCTGTGGGCCAATGACCTCAGCGCCCCCGACAAGATTGTCGAGTGGTCAACCCATATCCCGTTCATCTCCAACACCTTTGGCAACCACATCAGCCTCTTCTGCTTGTTGATGACCGTGACCAACATCATCTACACCTACATCACCACCAAGTCTCAGGCCCAGTCGCAGTCCATGCCGGGCATGAAGGCGATGATGTACCTCATGCCGCTGATGTTCCTTGTATTCTTCAACAACTACGCATCCGGTCTGAGCTACTACTACTTCATCTCGCTGTTGATCACCATCCTGCAGACCTACAGCTGCCGCCTCTTCATCACCGAGGACAAGGTGCGTGCCACCATGGCCGCCAATGCCGCCAAGCCCAAGAAGAAATCCAAATGGCTCGAGCGCATGGAGCAAGCCCAAAAGATGCAGCAACAGCAACAACGCCAACGCGCCAATGCCCAGCGCCGCAAGCGCTAGGATTTAGTTCTTAGTTGTTAGTTGTTAGTTTTTAGTGAGATTACACTAATAAGCTACTAGAATGAAGTCCAGCGATTTTAGAGAGTTGATTGTTTGGCAAAAAGCAATGGAGCTAACCAAGGAAATATATTCTTTGGTTAAGTTCCTGCCACGAGAGGAAAACTATGCTTTATCAGGCCAAATGAGAAGAGCTGTGGTTTCTATTCCCTCTAATATCGCCGAAGGTGAGGGACGTAATTCTGAAAAAGATTTCGTCCGTTTTCTCTCTCAGGCTCGAGGTTCTTTATGGGAACTATCGACTCAGTTAGAGATTTGTGAACAAGTCGGTTATCTCAATAGGGAACAGACTCAAGTTGCTTTTGGCATGATAATTGAAGTTAGTAAAATGATTAATTCGTTGTCAAACTCAATACTGTCGAGGATTTAATGATTTTGCCAAAGAATTTTTATCGAAGATGAAACTTTTCAGTCGTTTCCAACGTCTAACTAACAACTAACAACTAAGAACTAACAACTAAAAACGAAAAGACTATGTATATTCATCAGTGTCCCGAGTGCGGGAAGCAGTATAGCACTCAAGAGAAAGTGAACCGTGTGAAGTGCCCCTATTGCGGTGCCGAGACCAACGTGTCCTATTCCGACCAGCAGCAGTCCCAGTGGCAGCAGTTCGGTAATCAGGCTGCATCGACCGTTGATGACGTCTTCAGCAGCGGCCCGTCGGGCAAGAGCCGTGGTGTGGCCGGACTGTTGGCCCTGTTCCTGGGCTGCGTGGGTCTGCACTACTTCTACATCGGCAAGACCAGTGCAGGTGTCCTGTTCCTGGTAGCCACCATGCTCACTTGCGGCATTCTGGGTGTTGTCACCGAGATTGTCTCGATCATTCAGGGCGTGCTGTTCTTCACCTCGACTCAAGATGAATTTGAGCGCAGGTGGGTGAACTCACCGAGTAGTTTCCCCTTGTTCTAACCAATCGTGATTGCCTATGGGTAGACGCCAAGTGCCTACACGTCCCGACTTCATCAAGTGGCTGCTCCTGGCAGGGGCGGCTGCACTTGTTGTACTCATCGGTGCCTATGTGGGCTGGCGTTATATCCTCCCTCACTCGGTCAACGTGAACCGTTACCGGTACCCCATTGCCGGCATCGACGTGTCGAAGCACAACGGCAACATCGACTTCAAGCAGGTGCGCGACGATGACTACCAGTTCGTTTTCATCAAGGCCACCGAGGGCAAGACTTACAAGGACGACGCCTTCGACCGTAACTACCGTGGCGCGCGCGATGCTGGCCTCAAAGTGGGTGCCTACCATTTCTTCCGCAAGAACCGCACCGGCGAGGAGCAGGCTAACAACCTGTTGCAGGCCATCAAGGGCAAGGAGTTCGACCTGCCGCTGGTTATCGATCTCGAGGACGACTGGGGCAACGGCGCCACCGTGAACCGCCAGAATGCACTCGAGCGTGTCATGGACATGATCGAGATACTCAACGGCAAGGGCTATCAGGTAATGATTTATACCAACTTGGACGGCTACAATAAGTACTACAAGGACATGCTGGGCGATCACGACCTGTGGCTGTGCTCGTTCACCAGTCCCGACCTGCTGTCGTCGTTTCCCCACTGCATCCAGCAGATCAGCCACGAGGGCATCGTGAGTGGCGTCAAGGGCGACGTGGACTTGAACGTATTTCGCGGCACCCGTGGCGAGTGGGAAGACTACCTGGACAGTGTCAAACAGCCCGACCGTTAAGATATCGGGTATATATAAATATATATAATGTGTCTCCGCAATGAAAAATAGATTCAAACCCATAGCATCACTGCTTGCCCTGTTGCTGTTGATTGCCGCAGCAACGGCCGATGCCAGCGCGACAGTCTACAACTGGAGCCGCTATGACCTCTCGTTTGAGACCCCCGAAGATGGTTTCGTCACCTTTAACAGCCACACGAGGTTCGAAATCCAGTGGGAAGACATGGTGATGACCGTGCAGCTATATAGCAAGGACCAGGGCGACGAGAAGAAGATGCTCACCGAGAATCTGCACCGCAAGGCGCTGGGATACAGCATGTATGACCTGCATGACGGCAAACTCAAGGTGAAAGGCTTCAAGAAGACCTACAGCATCGACGGCACCATGCCCGACGGCTCTCGAGCCATCATTGCCGATATCGTTTCCAAGCACCAGAACCTCATCATAGAGGTCACGGTCAACTACCTGTACGGCAACCGCGAGATTGTCGAGGACATGATCAAGAGTTTTGCCGAGAACAAGACAAAACAGCCCAACCGTGAGCGCAAGCACCAGAAGGTGCAGCCCCGCCACAAGGCTAAAAAGCAGCAACCGCAGCAACAGGAGACGCCTCGTCCCGCTGCCAAAAAGGAAAAGCTGTATGATGCCTGATGGGCTGGAAACATCCATCTGTTTAACCTGACAAACAACATAAAACCTGATGAAAATGAGTAAATTGACAACATGGAAAGGCTGCTTGGCGCTTGCCGTGATGATGGCGATGGCCATGAATGCAGCCGCACAGGCCGAGGACCCCGTCGTGGAGCCCGACATGCTCTACGCCCCTCTGGTCTATGATAACGATGCGTCGCTGCCCGCTCACGGGCAGGTATTGCCCGGCACCAAGGCCGGCCTCTACAACCTGGATGCCGGCGACGAGTGGTTGCAGCAGGCCATGGCAGGCTCTGAGCGCACACGCCTCATCCGCCACCGCGCCATGATCGACAACCCGCAGCTGGTGGCCTATAATGCAGGCCGCTTGCCCCAGGCACCCCCCGAGGGCGTCATCCCCGCCGACCCGCGTCAGGGCATGCTCACCATTGCCCCTCAAGCCGTTGTCGATGAAGTCACCCCGCCCGAGGCGCCCGTGCTTCCCGTCCACAACTGGCTGCATGTGTTCAATGCCTCGCTGCAGTTCACCCAGGCCTACATCAGCGGCAACTGGTACCAGGGCGGTGAGAACAACCTGGCCTTGCTGGGTAGCATCAACTGGAACTGCAACCTCAACACCGATGTGCACCCCAACTGGTTGTTCAACAACGCCTTGTCCTACAAGTTGGGTATTTCCACCACCCACGGCGACAGCATCCGCAAGTACATGATCAACGAGGACAATTTCCTGTTTACTTCACAGTTGGGTTACAAGGCCGTCAAGCATTGGTACTACAGTGCCATGTTGCAGTTCACCACCCAGTTCCTCAACAACTACAAGGTGAACACCAGGACGATGACCGCAGCCTTCCTCTCGCCCGCCGAGTTGAACATCGGTCTTGGTATGACCTACAACTACAAGAAGGCCGACGACCGCATGTTCACCCTGGCCATCGCGCCCATTTCCTATAACCTGAAGTACTGCCGCAACATCACCGACATCGACCCCACGCGCTTTGGCATCGATGCGGGCAAGCACTGCAAGAGCAACGTCGGTAGCAACTTCGAGGCCAAGTGGCTGTGGCGCTTCACGCCCAACGTGATGCTCACTTCCAGGCTCTACATGTTCACCAACTACGAGTATGTGCAGGGCGACTGGGAGAACACGCTCGACCTGTCCATCGGCAAGTACCTGACTACCCAGTTCTATACCCACCTGCGCTTTGACCGCTCACGTCCCTATGACGACGATTGGAACTACTGGCAGTTCAAGGAAATCCTCAGCCTGGGTATCATTTACCGCTTTGCAACAGTCAACTGATTGATTGACAATGAGACGCGCCGTTTTTATGTCCCTGCTGCTTTTTGCACTGCTGCCCATGGTGGCTGTGGCAGGCAATGGCGTGCCCAAGCAGTCGGTCGTGTTGCGCGGGCTTGATGTGGACTCGATGCGCACACGGCTCGACGAACTCGACATGCAGCCCCTGGAGGGCATCTGGTACTATCCCAACGAGGAGATGACCCTGGGCATCGAGCGCTACAAGGGGCCGCACAACATCGGCTACCGCATCATCCTGCTCGATTCGCCCAACATCTACGTGTTGCCTGGCACGGTCATCGGCTACATCGCCAGCAGTGCCGTCGACAACAAGTACCAGCTGTGGCTCTACAGCCAGCGCGACAAGGTCACATTGAAGAAACCGCTGGAATGTGTCGCCACACTCGACAAGTCGGCCTCGACGTTAACCTTCGATCCGCCGCGCTGGAAGGTCAAGGTGCGCGTCAACCTGGCGCGTTTCCTGCCATCGCTCTTCAATGGTGTGAGCATCATCCCCGAACGAACGGGGGAGAGGTTGCCTGTGGGTTTCCGCAAGATTTATCCCGAGGGCGGCAATGGCGCTCCGTTCAACCGCATTAGGTACCTGTGATGAGACACAGTGGTAAACATATTTTAACTCTTCCGACCCTCCTGCTAATGGTGATGCTGCTGTTGTGTATCAACACGTTAGATGCACGCACCCGCACCACGCGCAAGAACCTGCGCTCGCTCGAAGTGCCCGTCGCGGTCATGGATAGTGACGATGGGCTGATCCCCGATAGCCTGGATGCCGACATCGATCCTCATGCGGTGACGCTCAAGGGCTACAGCAAGCGGGCCAGTGACAGCAAGGAGTCGTTCTTCATCACCAACAATACCAAGCACCGCATGAGTGCGGTCAGGCTGCTGCTGCGTTATTCCACGATGAATGGCGAGATGCTCACGCAGCGCACGGTAACCGTGTCGGTGAGCCTCAAGCCTGGCGAGACCAAGTTGGTCAGCGTCAAGACCTTTGATGTGCAGCGCCTGTTCTATTACTATGCTGGTCCCAAGCCGCGCAAGCAGGCCACGCCGTTCAAGGTGGCCTTCCGCCTCACGGGTTATGATATCCCGGTGGGCAATTGACGAAAATCATTGAACATTCACCATAAACATCAATCAAACAAAAGAAAAATGAAACATCTGTCAACTAAATTGTTATCGGCTGCTCTGCTGGCTCTCGCAGGCTGGACTGCCGCCGATGCGTGCACCAATCTGCTGGTGGGTAAGAACGCCAGTGTCGATGGCTCGACCATCATCACCTATGCTGCCGACAGCCACACGCTGTTTGGTGACCTGCAGTACTTGCCTGCTGCCGACCATCCCGCTGGAGCGATGCGCGAAATTATCGACTGGGATAGCGGCAAGCGCATGGGTGCCATCCCCGAGGTGCCTCACACCTATGCCGTCGTGGGCAACATGAACGAGCACCAGGTGACCATTGCCGAGAGCACTTGGGGCGGACGTGAAGAGCTCTGGGACCTCAACGGCAAGTCCATCATCGACTACGGCAGTTTGATGTATATCGCTCTGCAGCGTTCCAAGACCGCCCGTGAGGCCATCAAGTGGATGACCGAGCTGGTGGCACAGTATGGCTATGCCAGCGAGGGTGAGTCCTTCTCGATTGGCGACCCCAACGAGATCTGGATCATGGATATGATCGGCAAGGGTCCCGATGAACTCGGTGCCGTTTGGGTAGCCATCCGCATTCCCGACGACTGCATCGCCGGCCATGCCAACAATCCCCGCATCTGGAAGTTCAACATGAAGGACAAGAAGAACGTGATGTACAGCAAGGATGTCATCTCGTTTGCCAAGAAGAAAGGCCTCTACAGCGGTAAGGATGCCGACTTCGCCTTCGCTCCTGTTTACCAGAAGTTTGACGCTGGTGCACTGCGCGGCTGCGATGCTCGCGTGTGGAGCTACTTCAACCGTTTCCACAAGGGCATGGATGCCTATCTGCCCTTCATCTATGGCAAGACCAGGGAGGATGCCGATGTCATGCCTCTGTACGTGAAGCCCGACCGCAAGATCAGCGTGCGTGATATGCAGAATATGATGCGTGACCACTTCGAGGGCACTCCGTTCGACATGACGGTGGATCCCGGTGCAACGACCGCCTATGGTGTGCCTTACCGCTGGCGTCCCATGGACTTTGAGGTCGACGGTGTGACCTACAGCCAGGAGCGTGCCATCGCTACCCAGCAGACCGGTTGGGTATTTGCCGCTCAGATGCGCTCATGGCTCCCCGACGAGGTGGGTGGCTGTTTCTGGTTCGGTGTCGATGATGCCAACACGTCAGTCTTCGTGCCCATGTACTGCTCCATCACTCAGGTGCCCGAGAGCTACCGTCAGGGCAAGGCCGACATGTATAACCTGGATTGGGATTGCGCCTTCTGGGTTAACAACTGGGTGGCCAACCAGGCCTATGCACGTTACTCACAGATGATTGGCGACATCCGCAAGGTACAGGGCGCCATCGAGGACGGCTTTGCCAAGCAGCAGTCGGTCATCGAGGCCGAGGCTACCTCGCTGCTCACCACCGACCGCGCTGCTGCCATCCGTCTGCTGACCAACTACTCGGTCAACGCCGGCCAGGATGCTACGGCACGTTACAAGAAGCTGGGCGAGTACCTCTTCGTCAAGTACCTCGACGGTAACATCAAGAAGGAGGAGAACGGCAAGTTCAAGCGCAATGAGTACGGCACGCCGGCATCGCCCACCTTTGCCGGTTATACCCAGGAGTACTACAACATGCTCATCAAGGGCCCCAACGGCGGCGACCGCCTGAAAGTGGAGGAGCCCGTATGGTTGGACCCCAAGGACAAGGCCAAGAATTAAGCCTCAACAACTAACAAAAAAGCCGCATCGATATCGCATCGGTGCGGTTTTTTATCTGTTTACTTACTCTTATCAGTTAAAATGGTGTCATCAACTAATAACTAATTCACTTTTTCATGATGCAAAATTAGTATCGTTCCAGTAGTCCCACAATCGCTAAAATCGGGCATATTTCCGCATTTTCATCATCAATATGGGGGATTTTGGGCAAAAACTTGGCCGATAAACGGATTATTGCTAACTTTGTTCACACATTAGAAACAAAAAATCGATGACAACTATGAAGAGATTGACCCTGATTCTTGCATTGGTGCTCGTGGCTGCCGCAGCCCACGCACAACTGTTGTGGAAAGTGACGGGAAACGGGCTGGGAAGGCCCAGTTACATCTTTGGCACACACCACATGGCACCCTCGACGATGATTGACCAGATCAAAGGTATGAATGTCGCTATCGAGGGATGTGACATCGTGGTGGGTGAGGTCGAGAAAGACAGCCTCATGTCGCCCGAGGTGCAGGCTCGCATGGCCCAGGCCATGGTAGCGCCCACCGACAGCACGCTCGACAAGCTGCTCACGCCCTCGGAATACAGCATTGTCGAGAAGGTCTTCAACAAATACTTCAGCACCCTGGGCATGAAGCTGAAGCAGGTGAACAACCTCAAGCCCAATGCCATCAGCACCCAGATGCAGGCCATGCAGGCCATCAAGTATTTCCCCAACTTTGATGCCAACAGCCTGATTGACGTCATGGTGCAGAACCGTGCCAACGAGGCCGGTCGCCCCTCGGCAGGACTTGAGAGTGTCAATGAGCAGATCGACCTGCTCTTCAATGGTTCCTTGAAGGAACAGGCCCGCAATCTGGTCGAGTCCTGCAAGCAGGACGAATTCTTCCAGGTCCAGTCGGCAGCGCTTGCCGATGCCTATCTGCATCAGGATTTGGATAAACTGTTCAGTGTGATGACCGATGCAACCATGGGCGGCGACAGCGAGGAGGCCATGGAGGCCCTCATCTATAGCCGTAACCGTAGTTGGGCGGCCAAGCTCAAGGAGATCATGCCCGAGCGCGCTTGCCTCGTGTGTGTGGGTGCTGGCCACCTGCCCGGTGACCAGGGACTGCTGCAACTGCTGCGCAACGAGGGCTACACGGTCGAGCCGATGAAGTAAACCAGTTATTTTTCTGTTACTTGTTGCGCACATGATATAATTGCACTATCTTTGTCGCATTATTCAACAAAACAACATTAATTTTGGACCCTGACCCGTTATCGTGCCTGTTATCGGTACTCTGCAATGCGAGCGGCCATCCGCTTGTAACATTTAATTTGCCCACGTCGGGCAGCATCATCGCCATCATTGTCGCCGTTTTGGGACTTTTCCTGTCGGCATTTAACTCGGGCAGCGAGATTGCCTATTTCTCGTTGCGCCCCGAGGATGTGGACAGCATCGAGGATTCGCACCGCCGCGAGCGTGTGCGTGAGCTGCTGGCCATGCCCGAGAAGCTGTTGGCAACCATCCTGGTGGGCAACAATCTGGTCAACATCATGATTGCCATCGTGCTCAACTATGCGATGAACCAGATGTTCGATTTCAATAGCACGGTACTGGATTTCATTGTGCAGACCGTCATCCTCACCTTCCTGATTCTGCTTTTTGGCGAGGTGATTCCCAAGCTGTACGCCACCAATTTCAATACCAAGTTTGCGGCAATAGCCTCGGCTCCCCTCAAGGCGTCGCTCAAGCTGTTCTCGCCGCTCACCGCGTTGCTGGTGCGCAGCACGAGTCTGGTCAACAAGGTCGTTCCTGCACAGACCGAGGAGCTCTCGGTCGATGACCTCACGCGAGCCCTCGAGGTGAGCGAGGTCAAGAATCCCGATGATAAGGAGCTGCTCGAGGGCATCTTGTCCTTTGGCGACAAGACGGTGAGCGACATCATGCGTCCGCGCGTCGATGTGGTCGATATCGACCAGGACGACGACTTCGACCAGGTGGTACGCAAGGTCATCGACACGGGTTATTCGCGCATGCCGGTCTATGAGGAAACGCCCGACAACATCAAGGGCATCCTCTATGCCAAGGACCTGTTGCCCTACATCGGCACCCGCGACAATACCTTCAAGTGGCAGACGCTTATGCGTCCCGCCTATTTCGTCCCCGAGACCCGCATGCTCGACGACCTGCTCGAAGACTTCCGCCAGAAGAAGATGCACATGGCCATCATCGTCGACGAGTATGGCTGCACCCAGGGTATCGCAACACTCGAGGACGTGCTCGAGGAGATTGTGGGCGACATCAACGACGAGTATGACACCGAGGAGAAATTCTATAACCGCATCAGCAAGGACACCTGGCTGTTTGACGGCAAGACCCTCTTGAGCGACTTTGCACGCGTCCTCGACATCGAGGAAGAAGAACTGGGTGAGCATGCCGAGGAAGCCGAAACCATCGCCGGTTACCTGCTCGACCTCAAGGGCGAATTCCTCCAGGAAAAGGAAGTCGTGAAATATGGCCGATTCACCTTCACCGTGATGAAGGTCATCAAGCACCGCATCGCCAAGGTCAAAGTCACCCTCCACGGCAACAAGTAGTCCCTTAAATCACGAGCTTTGGCGAGTAAAAGCGGATGCTCCCTAAACTCTAAACCCTAAACTCTAAACTGCGAGTAAAAGCGAGCATAAAGCGGATGCTCCCTAAACTCTAAACTCTAAACCCTAAACTCTAAACTTCAATATGGCCATATTGATGGCCATATTGACTAACTTGGCACGCATTTTGCTGCAAGAGGTTGCAGTATTGACCATTAATCATGACTCAAGATGGCTATCAACAACATCAACCTCGATGACTACGCCCAGTACTTCAACGACAGCAAGTTGTGGAAGAAGCTGAAAAAGGTGGCGAAGAAGGCAGGCCGCAAGGCAGTCTATTACGTCCTCGTGCTCTATTACGTCTCACGTGATCCTGCAGTGCCCACCAGCCTTAAACTCAAGGTGCTGGGAGCATTGGGCTACTTCATCTTGCCCCTGGACTTCATTCCCGATGTGATTCTGGGTCTAGGTTTTACCGATGACCTTGCAGCACTGGCCTGGGCGCTGTTCACGATGAAGAAGTACATCACCCCCGAGATTGAGCGCAAGGCCCGTGAACGCCTGCGCGAGTGGTTCGGGCCCGAGGAAGGCGAGGAAACCGACTTCGTCATCCCGCATATTGATCCCAACAACCCGGGCATCATCGATGTCGAGGCCGAGGAATATTGAATGAGCAAGAGGGCAAGCCTGAATGCAGGCTCGCCCTCTGTTATCTCCGTTAAATCCGTTATCCCCGTTACTTCACATAGAAGTCGGCGCTCACACCCACACCGCCGGCTTTCAGCTTGCCGTACTTGCCGTCGCCCTGATACTTCTGGGTCCAAACGCGCTCTGAGCACTTTTTGCCGAGTTCGTCCTGGGTAATGTAGTAGCCATAGATATTGCGTCGCTCGGGCACAATACCCTTCATCACAACATCCCAGTCGTTGCTGGTGATGATTACGTCGAGTACTTTGGGGTCATCGGCCTTGGCGATGGCAAGTGCCTCGGCTTTGAACTTGGCGTGCATCGAACCGGTCTTGGGCATTGCCTTGTACTCGATGTTCTCGGGACTGTTATGAGCGATGGCTTGATCTGCTGCATTGGCATATACATTCTGGTTGTAGTACATGTATTTTTGATTATTACTGTACTTCTCGCCGACTTCGTCCCACAGCAGATGGATGTCCTTGGTGAAAATCTGGAACAGGTGCATCTGTTTGGCACATTTTTTTGCACCCTCCAGGTCTGCATCGTTCAGGTAGGAACCTTGTCCGCCGAGGGTGGCGAAGACATATTTGCCATTACGACTCACTAGGATGATGCCTTGAGCCGATCCTTTTGCACGGTACTTGTTCGCCGTCATCAGGCTCCCTTTGGTTGAAACGCTCACAGCACCATTAGCATCTTCGGTGACTTTCGTGCTGTTGATCAAGACGTTGGTCCAGGAACTGATTTTGTCATAGAATTGCCAATAGCGTTCATTCTCTTTCTGGATGCTTTCCCAGAGTTTTACGTCATAATCTGGTCCGGAGTTGATCTTGTCGAGCACATGGTTGTGCTTGAAACGGGCATCCAACTGGCTCTTGAGTTCTTTCAGTCCGTCCTCGGTGATGTCCATCTCGACCATGCGATCCACAAACTCCTCCATACCGACACCGTTGTACGTGCCGTCCGGGGCCATGACCCACGGCAGGGGAGGACGCTGGGTCTCAAGGGCCTTCATCTTGGCGTCATCCTTTGCCTTCTTGGCCTCCTTCTTGACATCCTCTTTTTTCTTGTCCACGACTTGCTCAGCTTTCTTCTTGGCCTTATTGATCAGCCCGCCCAATTGGGCATTGGCTGTTCCGGGAACGCTCATTGCTGCCACGGTGATAGCGGCAACCAGTAATGTCTTGATTGTTTTTGCTTTCATCATCTGATAGTTTTAAGAGTTTATTGATTGCGAATTGCAGATTTCATCCTGGTGATGGAGAATTATCTATGGCAAAGTTACGTATTTCAGGAGAATCATGCAAGTTTATGGGTACAAAAAAATGAGGGAGAGCGCCGTGATGGCGTTCACCCTCATTCCCTTAGGGTTGGGATTTGTTCCTTGTTTAGTTCTGTTCCTCCTTGGGAGCTTCGATCACGTTGATGTAGATGTGACCAGCGCGGTGCTGGAACTCTACAGTGCCGTCAACCAGAGCATAGAGGGTGTGGTCCTTGCCCATGCCAACGTTCTGACCGGGACGATGCTGGGTACCGCGCTGACGGCGGATGATGTTACCGGCCTTGGCAAACTGACCACCAAAAATCTTCACGCCGAGGCGTTTGCTTTCGCTCTCGCGGCCGTTCTTT